>NZ_JAARMB010000001.1:0-648656 GCF_012985615.1 Pseudomonas sp. WS 5412 | reverse complement strand
CTCGGGCTTCCTTCAGACTCGCAGTCGCCCGCGAAACCCTTGCCTCTAGCTAGCACTTCCCCTTGCCGGGTGTGCGGGGGACTTCCACCCCTGAGTGAGCGCGCCCTGCCGGGCGCACCGAAAAAAAAGCCCGCTCTCAGGCGGGCTGTTTCTTACAGAGAAGGGTTAGCGGGCGTACATGCCCCACCAGAAAACGTGACCGAGGATGCTGATCTGCTCTTCCTGGATATCCTGGAAGCTGTAGTCCTCATCCGGGTGCTCATCACGATTGAAACTGCGCAGGCGGATCCCCGAAGGCAGACGATAGAGCTGTTTGACCCGCAATTGACCGTTGTGATTGATGGCATACAAGTCGCCATCGACGATATCGCCGATCCCGCTCTTGCCGGCATTCACCCCCACCGTGGCGCCATCACGCAACACCGGCAGCATGCTGTTGCCGCGTACCGTCACACACTTGGCCTGGTCGAACTGCACACCGTTATGCCGCAGGCTGCGCTTACCAAAACGCAGGCTGGCCTTCTCGCTTTCCTCGATGACGAATCTTCCTGATCCAGCAGCCAATTCAACCTCGCGCAAAAAGGGGATCGACACCTCGTCATCATTAACGGGCGTGTCGTCGTCCCACAGGCTTATATCCTTGAGCTCCGAATGCATCGGGTCGCGCTCATCCTGCCACGCCGACCCCGCGCGCCCGCGCAACTGGTCGGTGCTCACCCGGAAGTAATCGGCGATACGCGAGATGTGCTTGTCCGACGGATCAACGATCTTGCCGCTGAGAATCCGTGACAGAGTGGATTGAGGCACGCCGGTACGCCGGTGAAGCTCCGTGGGGGAGATCCCGTCGCGATCGAGCAGCTCTCTTAAGACGATTGAAACGTTGCGTTTTTGCATAACGGGGATAGTGACGGGAGTTTTTGGGGTTGGCAAATGCTAATTTGCATATTTTGTGCATGGGGTATGTGGATGTACTGGCCGTTTGTGAACTGCGAAGCACGGACCTTGCATGTTAACCTTGCCGCCATCGCAAAAAATGCTGGGCCAAGCGCCCCCTTTGCCCCATCACTTTCAACGAATTTGCCTACTACCCAATGAGTAAAAACACCTCCGATCTGTCCTCCCACACCCCAATGATGCAGCAGTACTGGCGCCTGAAAAACCAGCACCCTGATCAGTTGATGTTCTATCGCATGGGCGACTTCTACGAGATCTTCTATGAAGACGCGAAGAAGGCCGCCAAGCTGCTGGATATCACCCTGACCGCGCGCGGGCAGTCGGCTGGGCAGGCGATTCCGATGTGCGGGATTCCTTATCATTCGTTGGAAGGTTATCTGGCCAAGCTGGTCAAGCTCGGTGAGTCGGTGGTGATCTGTGAGCAGATCGGCGACCCGGCGACCAGCAAGGGGCCGGTGGAGCGTCAGGTGGTGCGCATCATTACCCCGGGGACGGTGAGTGATGAGGCGCTGTTGGATGAGCGGCGGGACAACCTGATCGCGGCGGTGCTGGGGGACGAGCGGTTGTTCGGCCTGGCGGTGCTGGATATCACCAGTGGCAACTTCACGGTCCTGGAAATCAAGGGCTGGGAGAACCTGCTGGCGGAGTTGGAGCGCATCAATCCGGTGGAGCTGATGATCCCGGATGATTGGCCAAAGGATCTGCCGGCGGAAAAACGCCGTGGGGCCAAGCGCCGTGCGCCGTGGGATTTTGAGCGCGATTCGGCGCTGAAAAGTCTGTGCCAGCAGTTCTCCGTACAGGATCTGAAGGGTTTTGGTTGCGAGACCCTGACCCTGGCCATCGGCGCCGCCGGTTGCCTGCTCAATTACGCCAAGGAAACCCAGCGCACCGCCCTGCCGCATTTGCGCAGCCTGCGCCATGAGCGCCTGGACGATACGGTGGTGCTCGATGGCGCCAGCCGGCGCAATCTGGAGCTGGACACCAACCTGGCCGGCGGGCGCGACAATACCCTGCAGTCGGTGGTGGACCGTTGCCAGACCGCCATGGGCAGCCGTCTGCTGACCCGTTGGCTGAACCGTCCGCTGCGCGACTTGACCGTATTGCAGGCGCGCCAGTCGTCCATTACCTGCCTGCTGGACGGCTACCGCTTTGAAAAGCTGCAACCGCAGCTCAAGGAAATCGGTGATATCGAGCGGATTCTTGCGCGGATCGGCCTGCGTAACGCCCGCCCGCGTGACCTGGCGCGCCTGCGTGACGCGCTGGGTGTGCTGCCCGAGTTGCAACAGGCGATGACCGAACTGGACGCGCCGCACCTGCAACAACTTGCTGTCACGGCCGGCACCTACCCGGAACTGGCTGCGCTGCTGGAAAAGGCCATTATCGACAACCCGCCCGCGATCATCCGCGACGGCGGCGTGCTGAAGACCGGTTACGACAGCGAGCTGGATGAGCTGCAAGCCTTGAGCGAGAACGCCGGGCAGTTCCTGATCGACCTGGAAGCCCGCGAAAAAGCCCGCACCGGCCTGGCCAACCTGAAGGTCGGCTACAACCGTGTGCACGGCTACTTTATTGAGTTGCCAAGCAAGCAGGCCGAGCAGGCACCTATTGATTACCAGCGTCGCCAGACCCTTAAAGGTGCCGAGCGCTTTATCACCCCTGAGCTCAAAGAATTCGAAGACAAGGCGCTGTCGGCCAAGAGCCGCGCCCTGGCCCGGGAAAAAATGCTCTATGAAGCCCTGCTCGAAGACCTGATCGGCAAGCTGGCACCGCTGCAGGACACCGCTGCGGCCCTGGCCGAGCTGGATGTGTTGAGCAACCTTGCCGAGCGCGCCCTGAACCTTGACCTGAACTGCCCGCGTTTTGTCAGCGAGCCGTGCATGCGCATCGTCCAGGGTCGCCACCCGGTGGTGGAGCAAGTGCTGACCACGCCGTTCGTGGCCAACGATCTGTCGCTAGACGACGATACCCGCATGCTGGTGATCACCGGTCCGAACATGGGCGGTAAATCCACCTACATGCGCCAGACCGCCTTGATCGTGCTGCTGGCGCATATCGGCAGCTTTGTGCCGGCGGCCAGTTGCGAGCTGTCCCTGGTAGACCGCATCTTCACCCGGATCGGTTCCAGCGATGACCTGGCCGGTGGCCGTTCGACCTTTATGGTGGAAATGAGCGAAACCGCCAATATCCTGCACAATGCCAGCGACCGCAGCCTGGTGCTGATGGACGAAGTGGGGCGCGGTACCAGTACCTTCGACGGCCTGTCCCTGGCCTGGGCCGCTGCCGAGCGCCTGGCCCACCTGCGGGCCTACACGCTGTTCGCCACCCACTATTTCGAACTGACCGTGCTGCCGGAAAGCGAGCCGTTGGTGGCTAACGTGCATCTCAATGCCACCGAGCACAACGAGCGCATCGTGTTCCTGCACCATGTGCTGCCAGGGCCGGCCAGCCAGAGTTACGGCCTGGCCGTGGCCCAGTTGGCCGGTGTGCCGAACGATGTGATCCTGCGCGCCCGCGAGCACCTCAGCCGCCTGGAAACCACTGCCCTGCCCCACGAAACCGTGGTTGCAAGCCCAGCCAAGGCCACCAGCAAACCGGGTGTGCCCATGCAGAGCGATATGTTCGCCAGCCTGCCCCACCCGGTACTGGATGAGTTGGCAAAGCTTGACCTGGACGACTTGACTCCACGAAAAGCGTTGGAATTGCTCTATGCACTGAAGACACGGGTCTAACGCAGACGCGTGCAAGCTGATAGAATCTCGCGCGGTTTGGGATGCTGCGGGCTTTTAGCCTGGCCTGCAGACTATCGCTCCCAAACCTCGCGAGCCCTGCCAGAAGGGGTTTCGCTGCCGCCGCCTGAGGAGAAAACTAGAAATGACCTTCGTCGTCACCGACAACTGCATCAAGTGCAAGTACACCGACTGCGTAGAAGTGTGTCCGGTGGACTGCTTTTACGAAGGCCCGAACTTCCTGGTAATCCACCCGGATGAGTGCATTGACTGCGCCCTGTGTGAGCCAGAATGCCCGGCCGTTGCGATTTTCTCCGAGGATGAAGTACCGGAGGACATGCAGGAATTTATTCAGTTGAACGTCGAGCTGGCGGAAATCTGGCCCAACATCACTGAGAAGAAAGAATCGCTTCCAGATGCGGAAGAGTGGGATGGCGTTAAAGGCAAGATCAAAGACCTCGAACGCTAACAGCGTCGCGCCCCTCTAAAAGGCCCCTTGCGGGCCTTTTTGCGTTTTTGCGCGCGGGTCTTTTACTTTTCTGCAGGCAAAAAAAAGGGGCGGTTTGACCCGCCCACATTTTTTCCCTAGTCCCTGTGTTCCTTTTCATCGTCCTGATGAATCGCATCCTGCGAGGTTCCCTGAATCATCGTTCCGTGATGACTGTGTCAATCCGTGGACACAGGGCTGATAGTAGAGACTTCCCAGACAAGTTCAACGGGATCCATTCCCAAGCACACCCCGCCGCCGCTCTCGATCACAAATAAATAAGCGTTATATTTCAATGATATAGAAATATGTCCAGGTGATTCGAGGCATCCAGGTCCGGTTAAAAAACCAAACACTTACGAAAAAGTAAGCGAATGCTTACACCGCCCATTAGGGAAATGCGCACCCGCCCTCCCAAAAGGTTTACGCCAGACAAGAAAAAGCCCCGACAGGGTCGAGGCTTGTCTGCCTTCAGGTCGATCAGTCGTCGCTGACAGTGATGGTCGGCATTGCCTGGGCACCGGCTTCCTGCAAGACAATCCGCGCGCCTACATGACGGGCCAGTTCCTGATAGACCATGGCGATCTGCCCATCGGGTTCGGCGGCGACCGTCGGCTTGCCACCATCTGCCTGCTCACGAATGCCCATCGCCAGTGGCAACGAAGCCAGCAGCTCAACGTCATATTGGGTGGCGAGCTTTTCGCCGCCGCCTTCACCGAACAGATGCTCGGCATGGCCGCAGTTGGAGCAGATGTGTACCGCCATGTTCTCCACGACACCCAGCACCGGGATGTTGACCTTGCGGAACATCTCCACGCCTTTGCGCGCATCCAGCAACGCCAGGTCCTGGGGGGTGGTGACAATCACTGCACCGGCCACCGGCACTTTTTGCGCCAGGGTCAGCTGGATATCACCGGTGCCCGGCGGCATGTCGATCACCAGGTAGTCCAGGTTGCCCCAGTCGGTCTGCATCACCAGTTGCATCAAGGCCCCGGAAACCATGGGCCCGCGCCACACCATCGGGGTGTTGTCATCGGTCAGGAACGCCATCGACATCACTTCCACACCATGGGCCTGGATCGGCACGAACCACTTCTGGTCCTTGATCTTTGGCCGCGAGCCTTCGGCGATGCCAAACATCACGCCCTGGCTGGGACCATAGATATCCGCGTCGAGGATGCCCACCCGCGCGCCTTCACGGGCCAGGGCCAGGGCCAGGTTGGCCGCCGTGGTCGACTTGCCCACGCCGCCCTTGCCGGACGCCACCGCCACCACGTTCTTGACGTTGGCCAGGCCGGGGATCTGTGCCTGGGCCTTATGCGCGGCGATCACACACTGGATGTCGACCTTGGCCGAGCGCACGCCGTCCAGGCCTTCAATGGCCATTTGCAGCATCTGCGCCCAGCCACTCTTGAACAGGCCTGCGGCGTAGCCCAGCTCAAGCTGGACCGTGACCTGATCGCCCTGCACCTCAATGGCCCGGACACAGCCGGCGCTGACCGGGTCCTGGTTCAGGTAGGGGTCGGTGTACTGGCGAAGAACGGCTTCCACCGCTGCGCGATTGACGGCGCTCATGGGCTACTCCCGGAAAAGACAGACTAAAACAGGCGGCTATCCTAACCGTTCCGAGGCGTGAGGGGCATGCTTTCGCGATATTGGAAAACCCTGAAACAGCCTCACGGGGTGAAATAAATTCCCCAGCGCTTTATAGTGGCCGACCTCCGTTTCATCAAGTAGCCGAGCCCCATGTCCGAGCCACGCAAGATCCTCGTCACCAGCGCCCTGCCCTATGCCAATGGTTCCATCCATCTTGGCCATATGCTTGAGTACATCCAGACCGATATGTGGGTGCGCTTCCAGAAGCATCGCGGCAATCAATGCATTTATGTCTGCGCGGACGACGCCCACGGTTCGGCCATCATGTTGCGCGCCGAAAAGGAAGGCATCACCCCGGAACAACTGATCGCCAACGTCCAGGCTGAACATAGCGCCGACTTTGCCGAGTTCCTGGTGGATTTCGACAACTTCCACTCGACCCACGCCGAAGAGAACCGCGAGCTGTCGAGCCAGATCTATCTGAAACTGCGTGATGCCGGGCACATTGCCACCCGCTCGATCACCCAGTATTTCGACCCGGAAAAGAAAATGTTCCTGGCCGACCGCTTCATCAAGGGCACCTGCCCCAAGTGCGGCACCGAAGACCAGTACGGCGATAACTGCGAAAAATGCGGTGCAACCTACGCACCGACCGATCTGAAAGATCCGAAGTCGGCGATCTCGGGCGCCACCCCGGTGCTCAAGGATTCCCAGCACTTCTTCTTCAAGCTCCCGGATTTCCAGGAAATGCTGCAAACCTGGACCCGTAGCGGCACCTTGCAGGACGCCGTGGCAAACAAGATCGCCGAATGGCTGGATGCCGGCCTGCAACAGTGGGATATCTCCCGCGATGCGCCGTATTTCGGCTTCGAGATCCCCGATGAGCCGGGCAAGTACTTCTATGTGTGGCTGGACGCGCCGATTGGCTACATGGCCAGCTTCAAGAACCTCTGCGACCGCACGCCGGAGCTGGACTTCGACGCGTTCTGGGGCAAGGACTCCACCGCCGAGCTGTACCATTTCATCGGCAAGGACATCGTCAACTTCCACGCCCTGTTCTGGCCGGCAATGCTCGAAGGGTCGGGCTACCGCAAGCCGACCGGCATCGCCGTGCACGGCTACCTGACGGTCAACGGCCAGAAGATGTCCAAGTCCCGTGGCACCTTTATCAAGGCGCGCACCTACCTGGACCACCTGTCGCCGGAATACCTGCGCTACTACTACGCATCCAAGCTGGGCCGTGGCGTCGACGACCTGGACCTGAACCTGGAAGACTTCGTGCAGAAGGTCAACTCGGACCTGGTGGGCAAGGTGGTCAACATCGCAAGCCGCTGCGCCGGGTTTATCCACAAGGGCAACGCTGGCGTGATGGTGCCGGTCAACGCCGCACCAGAGCTGACCGACGCCTTCCTGGCGGCCGCGCCAAGCATCGCCGACGCCTATGAAGCCCGCGACTTTGCCCGCGCCATGCGCGAGATCATGGGCCTGGCCGACCGCGCCAACGCCTGGATCGCCGACAAGGCACCGTGGTCGCTGAACAAGCAGGAAGGCAAGCAGGATGAAGTCCAGGCCATCTGCGCCACCGGCATCAACCTGTTCCGCCAGTTGGTGATCTTCCTCAAGCCGGTGCTGCCGTTGCTGGCCGCCGACGCCGAGGCGTTCCTCAACGTTGCACCGTTGACCTGGAATGACCACACCAGCCTGCTCAACAACCATCAGCTCAACGAATTCAAGCCGCTGATGACCCGTATCGACCCGGTCAAGGTGCAGGCCATGACGGATGCTTCCAAGGAAGACCTGACCGCCAGCCAGACCGACACCGGCAACGCCGCCCCAGTGGGCAATGGCGAGCTGGCCAAGGATCCGCTGTCGCCGGAAATCGACTTCGATACCTTTGCCGCCGTGGACCTGCGGGTCGCGCTGATCATCAAGGCAGAAGCCGTGGAAGGCGCCGACAAGCTGTTGCGCCTGACCCTGGATATCGGTGACGAGCAACGCAACGTGTTCTCCGGGATCAAAAGTGCCTACCCGGACCCGTCCAAGCTCGATGGTCGCCTGACCATGATGATCGCCAACCTCAAGCCACGCAAAATGAAGTTCGGCATCTCCGAAGGCATGGTGATGGCAGCCGGCCCTGGCGGCGAGGAAATCTACCTGCTCAGCCCGGACAGCGGCGCCAAGCCTGGCCAGCGCATCAAGTAACCGGAAAACCCTGTCGCGGTGATTGGCCGCGACAGGGCGGTTTGCGCTAGTACCCTCTCCCTGCTTGCCGGATAATCAGGCCCTGTTTGCTTAACCGGCTCGACCATGACCGAACTGCTTGTCGCCCTTCTCTGCGCTGCCCTGATCAGCCAATACCTGCTGCGTGTTGCGCTGCCTGGGGATCCGCCTTTGGAACGACGGCGGGTGCATGCCCTGGGGTTGGCGACTACACTCTTGGTCGCCCTCAGCGGCGCTTTCAGCTACCTGGTTGTTCACTTTGTGTTGCAACCCTTGGCGCTGGACGCTGTATGGCTGTTTGCTTATGTGCCGGTGGCGTTCTTGTTGAGCCAGCCATTGCTGACGGTACTTTCCCGCCGCGTGCCCGCACTGCCCTTCGACGGGTTGTGGCTGCCGCTGCTGGCGAACGCCGGCGTGCTCAGCGTGGTATTCCTGGGCCCTGGCAATACCACCCAACTGATCTATAGCCTGGGCATCGGCCCGGCATTCTGGCTGACCCTCAGCCTGTTCAACGATTTGCGCCAGCGCATAGACCACAACGATATCCCCCAGCCCTTCAAAGGCCTGCCCGTGGACCTGTTCAGTGCCGGGCTGATGGCCGTGGCGTTGCTGGGCTTAAACGCAATGATCAAACCATGAGCCTGATTCAACGTATCGACGCCCTGCTGCCCCAGACCCAATGCGGCAAATGCGGGCACCCTGGTTGCAGACCCTACGCCGAAGGCATCGCCCGGGGTGAGGCTATCAACAAGTGCCCGCCAGGCGGCACGGAAACCATCGCCGAGCTGGCGCAGCTGTTGAACCTGGCGCCCCTGGAGCTGGACAGCACCCGTGGTGAAGCCCCCGCGCAGATTGCCTTTATCCGTGAGGCCGAGTGCATCGGTTGCACCAAGTGCATCCAGGCTTGCCCGGTGGATGCGATTGTCGGCGCGGCCAAGTTGATGCACACCGTGATCGTGGATGAATGCACCGGTTGCGACTTGTGTGTCGCGCCCTGTCCGGTGGACTGCATCGACATGCTGCCCTTGCCGCTGGCCACGGTGCTGCCAATTGTCGCGGGCTATGCCAGCACCGCCGAGGAGCGCCAAGAGCGCGGGACCAAGCGTGATCGCGCCCGCCGCCGCTTCGAGCAACGCAACGCCAGGCTGCAACGCGAGGAAGAGCACAAGCTGGCAGAACGCCTGGCCCGCAGTAAACGCCCGGCCCCCAGCGCAGAGAGCAACGGCGACCCGCTGCAGGCTGCCATCGAGCGCGTGCGCGCGCAAAAAGACGCCGACATCGACGCCGCGCTAAAAAAGGCCAAGATCAACCTGGCGATGAGCCGGGCGCAACTGCATAAATCCCTGAAAGCCTTCGGCCATCCGCCGACCTTTGAGCAACAGTCGCAGTTGATCATCCTGCAACAGCAATTTGAATCCGCCGAACAGGCATTGGCCGCCCTTGAAACCAACGCCCCCGCTGTTGTGATCCCCCAGGCCAATAAAGATCCAGCGCTCAAACGCGCCAAAATCCAGTTGGCCATGCGTCGCGCCGAGCTGAAAAAAGCCCAGGACGCGCTTGCCGATGCCGAACAACTGGCCGCCCTGGGCGCAGCCCTGGCCGACGCTGAACAAGCCTTGCATACGGCCGAAGAAGCCTCCGAGCAGCCCAGGCCTGATTTGCAACGTGTCGAGAAACGGCCCATCGACAGCCAACTGCGCCAATTGAAGACCGCCCTGGCCTATGCCCGCGCCGACCTGAACAAACTCGAACGCCAGCCCGCCAGCAGTACCAACGCGTTAATGGACGCCAGACAACGCCTGGCTGACGCTCAGCGGTTGGTGGATGAACATGTCGGGGCCTGACGTTGTTGAGCGCCAGCAACAGGCCATGCAGCGCCTGTTGATGGCGGTAACGCCCGGCGTGCTGGTGCTGTTCTGGCTGTATGGCTGGGGCGTGTTGATCAATCTGTTGCTGGCCGGCACCTGTGCCTGGGCCGTCGAAGCCGGGGTGCGCCGGTTGCGCGGCCAGGGCGGTGGCGACCTCAGTGGCCTGGTCAGCGCGGTCCTGCTGGCCCTGGCGCTGCCACCTTACTGCCCGTGGTGGCTATGCGTGGGCGCTGTGAGCAGTGGATTGCTGCTGGGCAAACATCTGTATGGCGGCAAGCAGAACCCCTTCAACCCGGCCATGCTCGGTTATGCGCTGATGCTGCTGGCCTTTCCCCAGCCAATGACCCATTGGCCGGCATCCCACGGCCTGGACCTGCTGGCCGGCCTGCAACAGGTGTTCGGCCTGCACGGCGAGACCGCCGATGCCTGGGCCCGGGCCACGGCGCTGGATACGTTGCGCATCAATAACAGCCTGACCATTGATGAACTGTTTGCCAGCAACCCGGCGTTCGGCCAGATCGGCGGCACAGGCAGCGAGTGGGTAAACCTGGCGTTTCTCGCCGGCGGCGTCTTTTTACTGCAGCAACGGGTATTCAGTTGGCATGCGCCGGTGGGCATGCTCGCCAGCCTGTTTGTCATCAGCCTGCTGGGCTGGAACGGCTCGGGCTCGGACTCCAATGGCTCGCCGCTGTTTCACCTGCTGACCGGGGCCACCATGCTCGGGGCCTTCTTTATCATCACCGAACCGGTGTCGGGCGCGAAAAGTGCGCGGGCACGCTTGCTGTTTGGGGTGGGCGTGGGGCTGCTGACCTACCTGATCCGCACCTGGGGCAGCTACCCGGATGGCGTGGCGTTCGCCGTACTGATGATGAACCTCGCGGTGCCGACCCTGGAGCGCTGGGCACGGCCGCAGGCGGTGAAGGCATGACGCGCACCTGGCAAGCCTTGATCGTGCTGTTGATCGCCGTCGGCGCGGTGGGCCTGACCGTTGGCCTGCAACAGCTGACGACCAAGCCCATTGCCGCGCAGCAGCGTGAGATGCAAAGTCGGGCGTTGCTGGATGTACTGCCCGCTGGCAGTTATGACAATCACCCCCTGGAGCGCCCGCTGGGTATCGCCTCGGAAATGCTGGATAACAGTCAACTGCTGGGTGGTTACCTCGCGACCCTGGCCGGTAAACCCAGCGCCGTCGTGCTGCGCGCGCAGGTCGACGGTTACGGTGGACGTATCCAATTGCTGATTGCCATCGACCACAACGCCAAGCTGCTCGGGGTAAAGACCCTGGCCCACGCAGAAACCCCCACATTGGGCGGACCTATTGGCGAGCCCGGCAATCCCTGGCTTGCCTCGTTCAAAGGGTTGTCGCGGGAAAGTCCGCAGATATGGGCGCTGAAGAAAGACGGTGGCCAGTTCGACCAGATGGCGGGCGCGACCATCACCTCCCGCGCGGTGATTAACGCAACCCATGATGCCTTGCGGTATTTTGACGAACATCGTCAGGCGCTGCTGGAGACTGCCAGCCATGACTAAACCATTCGCCCTTGGCAGCCTGTTGCTGCTGCCTGCGCTGCTGGGTGTCAGCGCCACCCCGGCCGGCGCCGCTGCCTTCTGGGCCCTGTGGGTGCTGATCGTGACGCTGTATGGCTGGAGCTGCGCCTGGGTGCGTAATCGCCTCAGTGGCAATTGGCGGCTGATTGCCAATGTGTTGCTGGCCACCACCTGGGTCAGTTGCGCACACTTGGTGGCCCAGGCCCTGGCCTTTGGCCCGTCTATGGCCCTGGGAGCTTACCTGGGGTTAATTGGCGTGCAATGCGTATTGCTTGAACATGCCGGCCTGTTCGCCGCCAACCAGCGCAGGGCGCAGCTTCAGCTATTCACCGTTGCTACCGGGCTATTGGTTGCAATCACCCTCTCGCGCTTGTTACTCGGCAGCAGCATCGCCACCCTCGCCCCCACAGGGTTTATCCTGCTCGGGTTGTGGCTTGCCGGGTGGCAAGCCTGGACCCAACGCCGCAAATCACACTGAAGGAACCGCTCGCCCCATGAATGCCGCAAAACGCCTGGAGATCTTTCGTCGGTTTCACGAGGACAACCCAGAACCCAAGACCGAGCTGGCCTACTCGTCGCCGTTCGAGCTGCTGATTGCGGTGATCCTGTCTGCGCAATCGACGGATGTAGGCGTCAACAAGGCCACGGCCAAGCTGTTTCCGGTGGCCAATACTCCAGCGGCGATCCATGCCCTGGGGGTGGAGGGGCTGTCGCAGTACATCAAGACCATTGGCCTGTATAACAGCAAGGCAAAAAACGTCATAGAAACCTGCCGACTGCTGGTCGAGTTGCATGGCGGCGAAGTGCCACAAACCCGGGAAGCACTTGAAGCTTTGCCCGGCGTGGGTCGCAAGACGGCCAATGTGGTGCTCAATACAGCGTTTCGCCAATTGACCATGGCGGTGGACACACATATTTTCCGCGTGAGTAACCGCACAGGGATCGCACCGGGCAAGAATGTGGTGGAGGTGGAGAAAAAACTGATGAAATTTGTGCCAAAGCCTTACCTGCTCGACTCCCACCACTGGTTGATTCTGCACGGCCGTTATGTGTGCCAGGCCCGCAAGCCGCGTTGTGGCAGCTGTCGCATCGAGGATCTGTGTGAATACAAGGAAAAGACGTCTGACGATTGAGCCGTCATTGCTTTTATTGATGAGTCGATTGAAAAAATCTTTTTTACCCGGTGCGCAATTGCCGATATAAGGAGCGCCAACGGCAGTCTTAGCCTGGAGTTAACCTTATGAGCACTGGCAAAGAACAACTGGATGTAGAAGATGACTTTGTGGCAACGGACACTGACGAAGTAGCCGAGGCGCCCGTAGAAGTGGCCAAGACCAATTTGAGCAAACGCCGCACCATCGACAATCTTCTGGAAGAGCGACGCCTGCAAAAACAGTTGGCCGATTACGATTTCGATCTCTAGCCAAACGATCACACAGAAGCCTCCGCGATGGAGGCTTTTCCTGCCTGTTGCTCCCTGCTTCTTAAACCAGGCCGTTGCGCTGAGCGAGCTCGATCAGGTCCACCAGGGACCGGGCATTGAGCTTGAGCAGCAGACGCGTCTTGTAGGTACTCACCGTCTTGTTGCTGAGGAACATGCCATCGGCGATTTCTTTGTTGGTTTTTCCCTGGGCCAACTGCTGTAGCACCATCATCTCCCGGCCTGAGAGCCGTTCGACCATATCCGCTTCGCTGGTATTGCCCTGGGTGGACCGCACCGAGTTGAGTGCCTGGTTGGGGAAATAGCTGTAGCCAGACAGCACGGCCTTGATTGCGCTCAGCAGCTCGGTAAGGTCCTGCTGCTTGCACACATAGCCCGCCGCCCCCGCCTGCATGCAGCGCATGGAGAAGTGACCGGGAGCCTGGGAGGTCAGCACCAACACCTTGAAGGGTTGCGCCTGCTTTGTGGAAGACAGGCGACAAATAACTTCCAAACCGTCAAGTTTGGGAATTCCAATATCCAGGATGACAATATCCGGCATATGCTCCCGCGCTAGTTGTAACGCGTCGACTCCGTTATCGGTCTCTGCAACGACCTCATAACCATGACGCTCCATTAGCATGCGTACAGCAAGGCGAATGACGGGATGATCATCCACGATCAGCACTTTATTCATGGGCAAGTCCAATTTCGCTGTTCGAATTATTCAGAGCCAGCACAATAGCCTAGTCGTTTCCTCCTTGGCATAGCACTCCCCCCCAAGTAAGGACAAGCAGAGACCCAACCCACAAAGTTATGAGAATAGACCTACAAAAAAACGCCTATATGGATGTGCCGGTTATTGTTCAGCCTTTCAGAACTTTCCGTGGGCAAACATATTTTGAGCAAAAAAAGCACCGTTTACCCTAGAAAAGTAAACATGACGCACGCCATTTTCAGGAAATGCCCCTTGCACGGGCCAGACCTGCGTGCCTTGACGCGGCCATTGCCCCTGCAAAAAAGTTCCCTCGGTGCAACAGTCATTAACAACACTTGGAATTATCTGACAGATATTTCCACAAATAAAATAGAACTCCATCTCTTTCCTACTAAACAACCGAATGATTTTAAACACAAACAAGGCTGCATGCCTGAAGCACCAACTTCCCGACACAAAAAAACAAAAGCAAAACTAATAAACAGCAACACCCCAAACACATCGGCAAGACATTAAACACGGATAAACAAAACCCGGACCTCCTGAATGACGGACAAAAAAAATGGCCCCTTTTTCAAGGGGCCACTCTTTATGTCGCTTCAGGTACTTCAGAACAACTTGCGGCCCTTGTTGGCCGCAATGCGCATGCGCAGTGCGTTGAGCTTGATGAAGCCAGCAGCGTCAGCCTGGTTGTAGGCACCGCCATCTTCTTCAAAGGTCGCGATATTGGCATCGAACAGCGACTCATCGGACTTGCGGCCGGTGACGATCACGTTGCCCTTGTACAGCTTCAGGCGCACCACACCGTTCACATGGACCTGGGAGGCGTCGATCATCTGCTGCAGCATCAGACGCTCAGGGCTCCACCAGTAACCGGTGTAGATCAGGCTGGCATATTTAGGCATCAGCTCGTCTTTGAGGTGAGCCACTTCACGGTCCAGGGTGATGGACTCGATGGCGCGGTGAGCGCGCAGCATGATGGTGCCGCCCGGGGTTTCGTAGCAGCCACGGGACTTCATGCCCACGTAACGGTTTTCGACGATGTCCAGACGGCCGATACCGTGCTCGCCACCGATACGGTTGAGGGTCGCCAGTACGGTGGCCGGGGTCATTTCGACGCCGTCCAGCGCGACGATGTCGCCGTTGCGGTAGGTCAGTTCCAGGTACTGCGGCTTGTCAGGAGCGTTCTCCGGGGAGACGGTCCATTTCCACATGTCTTCTTCGTGCTCGGTCCAGGTGTCTTCCAGCACGCCGCCTTCATAGGAGATGTGCAGGAGGTTGGCGTCCATCGAGTACGGGGACTTCTTCTTGCCATGGCGTTCGATCGGGATGGCGTGCTTTTCAGCGTAATCCATCAGTTTTTCACGGGACAGCAGGTCCCATTCACGCCAAGGAGCAATCACTTTCACGCCAGGCTTCAAGGCATAGGCGCCCAGTTCGAAACGCACCTGGTCGTTGCCTTTGCCGGTGGCGCCATGGGAAATGGCGTCAGCGCCGGTTTCGTTGGCGATTTCGATCAGGCGCTTGGCAATCAGCGGACGTGCGATGGAAGTACCCAGCAGGTACTCGCCTTCGTAGACGGTGTTGGCGCGGAACATCGGGAAAACGAAATCGCGGACGAATTCTTCGCGCAGGTCGTCAATGTAGATCTCTTTGACGCCCATGGCTTGCGCCTTGGCTCGTGCAGGTTCGACCTCTTCGCCCTGACCCAGGTCAGCGGTAAAGGTCACCACTTCACAGTTATAAGTATCCTGCAGCCACTTGAGGATCACCGAAGTGTCCAGGCCGCCGGAATACGCGAGAACGACCTTGTTTACGTCGGCCATGCCATCACTCCACGGGGTTTTACGGAAAGGCGTCGATTCTACCGATCAAAACCGTGAAATTACAGGGGCGCGACAGCAAATGAAGATAAAGCGACAGATTATGTCGGGCGAGCGACGAATGGCCGATGCCTACGAGGTCGCCGCCGCATTCGCCGGGGCGGTGGCCTGGGGTGCCGGTTTCTCGGGGGCTGGCACCCGGTCGAGATGGATATTCACCCGCCGGTTCTTCGCCCGGTTGGCCGGGTTGGTATTGGGCACCAGCGGATAGCGCTCGCCGTGGAAGCGCAGGACGATCTGCGATTCGGGAATGCCATTGGCCTTGAAGAAGTCCATCACCGCCAGGCCTCGACGCCGGGACAGGTCGCGATTGGTCAGGCGATTGCCGCTGTTATCCGAATGGCCGTCCAGTTCGATATGGTTGACCGTAGGGTCGGCCTTGATGAACTCAAGCATGACCAACAGCTTGGCCTTGGCCGCCGGGTCGAGGTCGATACCGCCACCCGGAAAGCCGACTTCAGCCTGTTTGACCTGCTCGAAATTCATCGGCAGCAATTTCGCAGTACATAACTGGTAATCGCTGTAGGCCTTGTTGAAGCGCACCGGCAGCAAGCGGATTTCCGAATAGCCGCCATCCCGGGAATAGTGGCGCACAGTCGGGCTGCGGCCATCGAGCAAGCCATTGAACAGGCGCCCGGCCTGGGCCTGGGAGCTGTTGAACAGCACATCGCCGCTGCCCGCACGCACCGCACCGAGGTTGATATCACCGCGCCCCGGCTGCCACGGCGCCGCCGCCGCCAAGAGTGTTGCGGAGCCGACGCCCAGCGCGCTGTTGTAGGCCTTCAAGCGAAATGTCGCCTGCTCGCCGGCCCGGCGCACGAACTCACCCGAACCAAAATCGGCGATCGGCTGGCTCAAGCGGCACTCGAACTTGTCGCCTTCCACCTTCCACTCGATATTTTCCAGGCGCGTCTGGAAGGTCAGGGCCATCGCAGGCAGGCTGGCGAACACGCTGAGCAGGGCTAGATATTGCTGGCGCACGGGCGGCTCCACTGGTTTCTACAACACAACAAGGCGTCATACATCGTTAAGGCATACCCAGGGATATCGGTCGCGCCCTGCAAAACTTGATAGCGAGTGCCTGCAAGAGTCTTTTCCGGTAGCATTCCCACCAGATTGACCCGCCTGGAATCCCCAATGTCCGACCGCCTGACCCTGCTGCGTCCCGACGACTGGCATATTCATCTTCGCGATGGTGCTGCGTTGCCCCAAACCGTGGCTGATGTAGCGCGCACGTTTGGCCGTGCCATCATCATGCCTAACCTGGTACCTCCGGTGCGCAATGCCGCAGAAGCCGACGCCTATCGCCAGCGCATCCTCGCTGCACGACCGGCCGGCAGCCGCTTTGAACCGTTGATGGTGCTCTACCTGACCGACCGCACCCAGCCCGCAGAAATCCGCGAGGCCAAGGCCAGCGGTTTCGTGCATGCCGCCAAGCTGTACCCGGCCGGCGCCACGACCAACTCCGACTCCGGCGTGACCAGTATCGACAAGATCCTGCCCGCCATCGAAGCCATGGCCGAAGTGGGCATGCCGCTGCTGATCCACGGTGAAGTCACCCGTGGTGATGTCGATGTGTTCGATCGCGAGAAGATCTTCATCGACGAACACATGCGCCGTGTGGTCGAGCTGTTCCCGACCCTCAAGGTGGTGTTCGAGCACATCACCACTGCCGACGCCGTGCAATTCGTCACCGAGGCTTCGGCCAACGTTGGCGCGACCATCACCGCGCATCACCTGCTGTACAACCGCAACCACATGCTGGTGGGCGGGATCCGGCCGCACTTCTATTGCCTGCCGATCCTCAAGCGCAACACCCACCAGGAGGCGCTGCTCGATGCCGCCACCAGTGGCAATGCGAAGTTCTTCCTCGGTACCGACTCGGCCCCCCACGCCCAGCACGCCAAGGAAGCTGCCTGCGGCTGTGCCGGCTGTTACACCGCCTATGCGGCGATCGAGCTGTACGCCGAGGCTTTCGAGGCACGCAACGCCCTGGACAAACTCGAGGCCTTCGCCAGCCTCAATGGCCCGCGCTTCTACGGCCTGCCGGCGAATACCGACCGCATTACCCTGGTCCGTGAAGACTGGACCGCCCCCACCAGCCTGCCATTTGGCGAGCTGACCGTTATCCCGCTGCGCGCCGGTGAAACACTGCGCTGGCGCCTGCTGGAGGAACACACGTGAGTGAAGACCATTACGACGACGAACAGGAACACAGTGGCGGCGGTTCGCGCCACCCGATGGCCGAGCGTTTTCGCGGCTATCTGCCTGTCGTTATCGACGTAGAAACCGGCGGTTTCAATTGCGCCACCGATGCGCTGCTGGAAATTGCCGCGACTACCATCGGCATGGACGAACAGGGCTTTGTGTATCCAGAACACACCCATTTCTTCCGCGTCGAGCCTTTTGAAGGTGCCAACATCGAAGCGGCGGCCCTGGAGTTCACCGGAATCAAGCTCGACCATCCGTTGCGCATGGCCGTCAGCGAAGAAGCGGCATTGACCGACATCTTCCGTGGCGTTCGCAAGGCCCTGAAGGCCAACGGCTGCAAACGCGCGATCCTGGTCGGCCACAACAGCAGTTTCGACCTGGGCTTCCTCAACGCCGCCGTGGCGCGCCTGGACATGAAGCGCAACCCGTTCCACCCGTTCTCCAGCTTCGACACCGCGACCCTGGCTGGCCTGGCTTATGGCCAGACCGTACTGGCCAAGGCATGCCAGGCTGCCGGTATCGACTTCGACGGTCGTGAAGCCCACTCGGCTCGCTACGACACCGAGAAGACTGCCGATCTGTTCTGCGGCATCGTCAACCGCTGGAAGCAGATGGGCGGCTGGGAAGATTTCAGCGACTGATCAGGTCGCTAAATCCCACGCATAAAAAAACCGGCCCTCTCAGGCCGGTTTTTTTTACCGCGAATCTGGCTTACAGCTTGCCAGCGTTCTCGGTCAGGTAAGCCGCAACGCCTTCTGGCGAAGCGTTCATGCCTTTGTCGCCTTTTTTCCAGTTGGCTGGGCAGACTTCGCCGTGCTCTTCGTGGAATTGCAGAGCGTCGACCAGGCGGATCAGCTCTTCCATGTTACGGCCCAGCGGCAGGTCGTTGATGATCTGCGAGCGCACAACGCCCTTGTCGTCGATCAGGAACGCGCCACGGAAAGCCACGCCGCCTTCGGACTCAACGTCGTAGGCCTTGGCGATGTCGTGCTTCATGTCGGCAGCCATGGTGTATTTGACTTTGCCGATGCCGCCATCATTGATGGCAGTGTTGCGCCAGGCGTTGTGGGTGAAATGGGAGTCGATGGACACGGCAACCACTTCAACGTTACGTGCCTTGAAGTCGTCCATGCGGTGATCCAGGGCGATCAGCTCGGATGGGCAGACGAAAGTGAAGTCCAGCGGGTAGAAGAACACCAGGCCGTATTTGCCTTTGATGGCTTCAGACAGCTTGAAGCTGTCAACGATTTCGCCATTGCCGAGGACGGCAGGTACGTCGAAATCCGGGGCTTGTTTGCCGACGAGTACGCTCATTGGTTATCTCCTGATGGTAATTGAAGTAAATGGACCGCCCCTGAGTCTGCCGTGAATTGACGACAGGCCTGTGACGCGATCACGCTTCGTAAAGACCGACCATCATACCTGAAAAAAGCCGTTCGTCAGTGAGGGGCCCACGGCGGGCAAAGGTTTGAGAAAGCACTTTGACAATCATTCTCGTTAACATTAAGATCCATCGCACTTAAGCCTTAAACCGCGATGGTTCTCCCTTATGTATGTCTGCCTCTGCACTGGCGTCACCGACGGACAAATCCGCGAAGCGATCTATGAAGGTTGCTGCAGCTACAAGGAAGTGCGTGAAACCACCGGCGTTGCCAGCCAATGTGGCAAATGTGCCTGCCTTGCCAAGCAAGTGGTACGGGAAACCCTGACATCGCTGCAAACAGCCCAGGCCGCGATCGCCTACTCGGCAGAATTTACACACGCCTGAAGTGGCGTGTTTTAAAGAACCGGACTTAGCGTCCGGTTTTTTTATGCCTGTAATTCAAATAGTTAGCGCCAAGACGCGGAACACAAACATTCTTATTCCGATTAATTTTCATTTATTATTCAATAACTTAGGTTTGACACTAGTAGTTGTGCAGCTCAAACTCCGCCTTATATACAACGAATACAGGGCAGGACCCCAATCATGAAAGGCGACATCTCAGTCATCCAGCAACTCAACAAAATCCTTGCCAATGAACTGGTCGCGATCAATCAGTATTTCCTGCATGCACGCATGTATGACGATTGGGGCCTGGAAAAGCTCGGCAAGCGTGAGTACAAAGAGTCGATCAAGGCCATGAAGGACGCAGACGCGCTGATCAAGCGCATCCTGTTCCTCGAAGGTCTGCCGAACGTCCAGGACCTGGGCAAGCTGAACATCGGCGAGCACACCCTGGAAATGCTCAACAGCGATGTGGGCTTTGAGCGCAAGAGCCATGCCGACCTCAAGGCCGCCATTGCACATTGCGAGACCAAGGGCGACTTCGGCAGCCGCGAACTGCTGGAAGATATCCTCGAAGATCAGGAAGAGCATATCGACTGGCTGGAAACCCAGATCGGCCTGATCGACAAAGTGACCCTGGAAAACTACCTGCAATCGCAGATGGGTGAATAACCGCGCCAACAGGCACAAAAAAGCCCCGCTCTCGAATGAGAAGCGGGGCTTTTTATTGCGCGCGAATTACGCTTCGGTCTTGGCCGCTGCTTTTTCAGCTGCGTCCTTGATCAGCGCTTGCAACGAACCATCAGCCGCCATTTCGGTGATGATGTCGCTACCGCCGACCAGCTCACCGGCCACCCACAGTTGTGGGAAAGTAGGCCAGTTGGCGTATTTCGGCAGGTTGGCGCGGATTTCCGGGTTTTGCAGGATATCGACGTAAGCGAACTTTTCGCCACACTGCATGACGGCCTGGGAGGCCTTCGCGGAGAAGCCGCACTGCGGGGCATTCGGTGCGCCCTTCATGTAAAGCAGAATGGTGTTGTTAGCAATCTGCTCTTTAATCGTTTCGATGATATCCATGGAACACCTCGGCTGGAACTTTGCGACTCACAGGTCGGCACGGTGGCGCATTGTAACGCAAAATCCCAGCGTGGTGCTCGGGCTCCCCGACAGACTCACTGCGTCACGCCGCCGCGACCTGCACCGGCACGCCGTTCAACGCCGCGTTACCTGACAGTTCGTCCAACTGACGCTCATCCGTCAGGTCGTTGGCACTCGCCCCCGGCTGCGCGCTGGCAATACTCATCTGCACACCCGGCCGGTCATGACCCCAGCCGTGGGGCAGGCTGACCACGCCGGGCATCATCTCCAGGCTGGCCAGTACGTGCACCTCGATCATGCCGATCCGCGAACTGACCCGCACGCGCTGGCCGTCACTCAGTTGGCGAATGGCGAGGTCATCCGGGTGCATCAGCAACTGATGCCGCGGCTTGCCCTTCACCAGTCGGTGATAGTTATGCATCCACGAATTGTTGCTGCGCACGTGCCGGCGGCCGATCAGCAGCAACTCATCAACCTTGGGCAACGGCAATGCGGCAAACCGCGCCAGGTCCGCGAGGATCACTGCTGGCGCCGCCTGCACCCGACCATTGGCGGTTTTCAAGCGTCCCGCCAGGTTGGCCTTCAGCGGTCCCAGGTCCAGGCCATGGGGATGCTCGGCCAGCATCGCCACCGACAGCTTGTGCGAGGAAGCATCGCCATAGGCCCCGGCCCGCAGGCCCAGGTCAATCATCTGCGCCGGCGCCAGGGTTGGCTTGAGCGGGTTGCCAGTGCGGACCGCAAACGCCTGGGCCAGGCCGACAAAAATCTCCCAGTCGTGCAACGCGCCCTCGGGCTTGGGCAGGATCGCCCGGTTGAAGCGCGTAACGTTACGCACCGCAAACATATTGAAGGTGGTGTCGTAGTGATCGTTCTCCAGGGCCGAGGTCGATGGCAGGATCAGGTCGGCATAGCGCGTGGTTTCGTTGATATACAGGTCCACGCTGACCATGAACTCCAGACCGTCCAGGGCCTGCTCCAATTGGCGTCCGTTGGGGGTGGACAACACCGGGTTGCCGGCCACTGTCACCAGCGCACGGATTTGTCCTTCGCCCTCGGTGAGCATTTCTTCGGCCAAGGCCGACACCGGCAGCTCGCCGCTGTATTCGGGACGCCCGGACACCCGGCTCTGCCAACGGTTGAAGTGCCCACCAGACGTGGCGGCCACCAGGTCCACCGCTGGTTCGGTGCACAAGGCGCCCCCGACCCGGTCCAGATTACCGGTGACCAGGTTGATCAACTGCACCAGCCAGTGGCAAAGGGTACCGAACGCCTGGGTCGATACCCCCATCCGCCCATAGCAGACCGCCTTGTCTGCCGCCGCAAAATCCCGCGCCAACTGGCGGATCTGCTCGGCCGGCACCGCGCAGTGGGCGCTCATGGCCTCGGCGGTAAAGCCTGCGACGGCCCGGCGCACCTCCTCCAGGCCGTCCACCAGCAAGTGGCTGTCGCGGGTCAGGTGCTCACTAAACAATGTGTTGAGTAGCCCGAACAGCAACGCCGCATCCCCGCCGGGGCGCACAAACAGGTGCTGGTCGGCCATGGCCGCCGTTTCACTGCGTCGGGGGTCGACCACCACCACTTTGCCGCCCCGTGCCTGAATGGCCTTCAGACGTTTCTCCACGTCCGGCACGGTCATGATGCTGCCATTGGAGGCCAGTGGATTGCCGCCCAGAATCAACATGAAGTCGGTCTGGTCGATATCCGGGATGGGCAGCAACAGGCCATGGCCGTACATCAGGTGGCTGGTGAGGTGATGGGGCAGTTGGTCTACCGACGTCGCGGAGAAGCGATTGCGCGTCTTCAACTGCCCGAGGAAGTAATTACTGTGGGTCATCAAGCCGTAGTTATGCACACTGGGATTGCCCTGATACACCGCCACCGCATTCTGCCCATGCCGCGCCTGGATCCCCGCCAGCCGTTCGGCCACCAGGGCGAAGGCCTCGTCCCAGGGGATCGGCTGCCACTCGCTGCCCACCCGCAACATCGGCTGGTGCAGGCGGTCGGGATCGTTCTGGATATCTTGTAGGGCCACGGCCTTGGGGCATATATGGCCACGGCTGAAGGTATCCTGGGCGTCCCCTTTGATCGAGGTGATGGCAATGCTGCCATCATCCGAAGTGGTGGTTTCCAGGGTCAGGCCGCAAATGGCTTCGCACAGGTGGCAGGCACGGTGATGGAGAGTCTTGGTCATGGCCAGTCTCTTTATTAGGGCTTTGGCCTGACTATGGGCTGCGGCCAGCGGCGGCACCAGCATCGTTCGCCCCGTGAATCAATGGGCATCAGGCCAGACCATGGGCAAGCATGAGCAAATGTTTCAGAAACCGCCCACACCGCCCCGGAAACCGACGCAACCCAGCCCGGGGCCGCCATCACACATTGCAAAAGGTCGCGGCGCCAGTGTACAAATGACCCGCTGCTGTCCGTAAACAGGCCTCAAAAGTGCAATTCCCGCCCCTTTGAACATCCCTAAAAAACCGTAGCCTATTGGTAAGACGCGACATTTAATGTCAATATCGCGCCTTCCCCTATTTCGTCGCCCCGTGCGGCTTTCGCCGCAGGTCTCGCCCGTTGTCACAATAAACAAGGCTTTGAGTATCTGCGGTCTGTTGCAAAAAGGTAGTTAATGATGAGCGCAAGGCACTTTCTCTCCCTGATGGATTGCACGCCCGAAGAGCTGGTCAGCGTGATCCGTCGAGGCATTGAGCTTAAAGACCTGCGTAATCGCGGCGTACTGTTCGAGCCTTTGAAAAACCGCGTACTCGGGATGATTTTCGAGAAGTCGTCCACCCGTACCCGCCTGTCCTTCGAAGCCGGCATGATCCAGCTCGGCGGCCAGGCGATTTTCCTGTCGCCTCGGGATACCCAACTGGGCCGTGGCGAGCCGATCAGCGATTGCGCCATCGTCATGTCACGCATGCTCGATGCGGTGATGATCCGTACCTTCGCCCACAGCACCCTGACTGAATTTGCCGCCAACTCGCGAGTGCCGGTGATCAACGGGCTGTCCGACGACCTGCATCCGTGCCAGTTGCTCGCCGATATGCAGACGTTCCTCGAACATCGCGGCTCGATCCAGGGCAAGACTGTGGCCTGGATCGGCGATGGCAACAATATGTGCAACAGCTATATAGAAGCGGCGATCCAGTTCGACTTCCACTTGCGCATCGCCTGCCCCGAGGGCTACGAGCCGAGCGCCGAATTCCTGGCCAAGGCCGACGCCCGCGTGCAAATCGTGCGTGACCCTAAAGACGCGGTGATCGGCGCGCACCTGGTGAGCACCGACGTCTGGACCTCCATGGGCCAGGAAGACGAGACCGCCAAGCGCCTGGCCCTGTTCGCGCCTTATCAAGTCACCCGTGAATTGCTCGACCTCGCCGCCCCGGATGCGCTGTTCATGCACTGCCTGCCGGCCCATCGCGGCGAAGAAATCAGCCTCGACCTGTTGGACGACCCGCGCTCCGTCGCCTGGGACCAGGCAGAAAACCGCCTGCATGCGCAGAAGGCCCTGCTGGAATTCCTGGTCCCACCGGCGTATCACCACGCATGAGCCAGCCACTTCTGCTGAACCTGCGCAATCTGGCATGCGGCTATCAGGACCAACGGGTGGTGCAGAATCTCAACCTGCACCTCAACGCTGGAGATATCGGTTGCCTGCTGGGCTCCTCGGGCTGTGGCAAGACCACCACCCTACGGGCGATTGCCGGGTTTGAGCCGGTGCACGAAGGCGAGATCAACCTGGCTGGCGAAGTGATCTCCAGCGCCGGCTTTACCCTGGCCCCGGAGAAGCGTCGCATTGGCATGGTGTTCCAGGACTACGCGCTGTTTCCACATCTGAGCGTGGCCGACAATATCGGCTTCGGCATTCGCAAACACCCGTACAAAGAGCGGGTGGTCGCCGAACTGCTGGAATTGGTCAACCTGAAGAACTTGGGCAAGCGCTTCCCCCACGAACTGTCCGGTGGCCAACAACAGCGCGTGGCCCTGGCCCGTGCTCTGGCGCCGGAACCGCAACTGCTGTTGCTGGACGAGCCGTTCTCCAACCTCGACGGCGAACTGCGGCGCAAGCTCAGCCATGAAGTGCGCGACATCCTCAAGGCCCGTGGCACCAGTGCGATCCTGGTGACCCATGACCAGGAAGAAGCCTTTGCGGTGAGCGACCATGTCGGCGTGTTCAAGGAAGGCCGCCTGGAGCAGTGGGATACGCCCTACAACCTCTATCACGAACCGCTGACGCCCTACGTCGCGAGTTTTATTGGCCAGGGTTATTTCATCCGTGGCCAATTGAGCACCCCGGAGTCGGTCACTACCGAACTGGGCGAGCTGCGCGGCAATCGTGCCTATACCTGGCCAACCGGCTGCGCGGTGGATGTGTTGCTGCGCCCGGATGACATCGTGTATGCACCGGACAGCCCGCTGAACGCGCTGATCGTCGGCAAGACCTTCCTGGGTGCCTCGACCCTGTACCGCCTGCAGTTGCCGACCGGCGCCCAGCTGGAGTCGATTTTCCCCAGCCATGCCGATCATCAGGTGGGTGTAAACGTGGGGATCCGCGTGGCGGCCGAGCATCTGGTGTTGTTCCAGGCTTCGGGGAGCACGGCGGCGCAGATCCCGCAGGTGGAGTCCGGTGTGCGGCGCTACAGCACCGCCAGCTGAACAAACCGAGTCAAAAATGTGGAAGCGGGCTTGTGTGGGAGCCGGGCTTGCCCGCGATGCAGGCGCCTCGGGCTGTCAGCTACAGCGAGGTGAGGCTATCGCAGGCAAGCCAGCTCCCACAGAGGCTGGCTCCCACATCTGATTCCTCCGTTCTTGAAATCACGCCCGGCCAATCGGCGCAAATTTACCCTGGGTATGCTCGGCCAACACCGCCGCCGCCAACTCCACTTCCAACCCTCTCCTGCCTGCGCTGACAAAAATTGTCGCAAAAGGCTCTGCGCTCACATCAATGAAGGTGCGCAAGCGCTTCTTCTGCCCCAAAGGGCTGATCCCACCCAACAAATAACCGGTCGAGCGCTGCGCCGCCGCCGGGTCGGCCATCTCGACTTTCTTTACGCCCGCCGCGTGAGCCAGGGCCTTCAAATCAAGACTTCCGACGACCGGCACCACAGCCACCAATAATTCACCTTTTTCGCTGCTGGCAAGCAACGTCTTGAACACCTGCGCCGGGTCGAGGCTCAACTTTTCCGCGGCCTCCAGGCCATAGGATGCCGCCTTGGGGTCATGTTCATAACTGTGGATGCGATGTTCGGCGCGAACTTTTTTCAACAAGTCCAATGCAGGTGTCATGGAGGCTCCAGGCTTGGGGAAAACGTGGAAAAACAGACCGCCGATTCTAGGACAAACCCAGGCAAAACGCTCTAGTGCAGGGGGTCGTGCGACGAATCCGCGCAGATCCTGGCCACGCTTGCCGCCAGCCCCGCCGATGGGTTGCCGAGATCATTCATCACGCGAATAGTTTGAAAATGACCGGCCGTTCACTTTCGACCTTTGACAGCGGCGTTTCTTGTCTATATTTTTTCGTTTCCGAATGCTGTAAGAATCTATCCACAGTGTCCGAGCAGTAAGCCGTGAGCAGGATGGGGATCCTGACCACGGTGAAAATCGCGCATCGCCCGTTGCGGCACAGCGCCAGACAAGAAAAAAAATCGAGGTTTTCAATGACAACTGCTCTTCAACAGCCTTCACTTTCCAGCCAATGCATGGCCGAGTTCCTCGGCACCGCGCTGCTGATCTTCTTCGGTACCGGTTGCGTCGCTGCGCTCAAGGTCGCGGGTGCCAGCTTTGGCCTGTGGGAAATCAGCATCATCTGGGGGATCGGCGTGAGCATGGCGATCTACCTGAGCGCCGGCATTTCCGGGGCTCATCTCAATCCAGCCGTCAGTATCGCGCTGTGCATCTTTGCCGATTTCGACAAGCGCAAACTGCCCTTCTATATCATCGCCCAGGTTGCCGGCGCCTTTTGCTCCGCCGCGCTGGTCTACACGCTCTACAGCAACCTGTTTTTCGATTACGAACAAACTCACCAGATGGTTCGTGGCTCCGCAGCCAGCCTGGAACTGGCCTCGGTGTTCTCCACCTACCCGCACGCCCTGCTGAATACGGCCCAGGCGTTCCTGGTGGAAATGGTCATCACCGCGATCCTGATGGGCGTGATCATGGCCCTGACCGACGACAATAACGGCTTGCCCCGCGGCCCTCTGGCCCCGCTGTTGATCGGCTTGCTGATCGCCGTGATCGGCAGCGCCATGGGCCCGCTGACCGGGTTTGCGATGAATCCGGCTCGGGATTTCGGCCCCAAGCTGATGACCTTTTTCGCCGGTTGGGGTGAAATGGCTTTCACCGGCGGGCGCGATATTCCTTACTTCCTGATTCCGATCGTTGCACCGATTGTCGGTGCCTGCCTCGGCGCTGCGGCCTATCGCGGGTTGATTGCCCGCCATCTGCCCAACGCCGCAGCTGCTACAACTGATGCAGCCGAAACCGCCACCAGCGGCAATACCCGAACTTCTTGAAAGCGGTAGCCTGAGCCCTTCTGCCCCTTGCGGCCCAGGCTACTTACCCACTCCTTTTTCCGTCCAAGGCAATCGACATGACCGACACACAGAATAAGAACTACATCATTGCCCTCGATCAGGGCACCACCAGTTCCCGGGCGATCATTTTTGATCGTGACGCCAACGTGGTGTGTACCGCCCAGCGTGAATTCGTCCAGCACTACCCGCAAGCCGGTTGGGTCGAGCATGACCCGATGGAAATCTTCGCCACCCAGAGCGCAGTGATGGTCGAGGCCCTGGCACAAGCCGGCCTGCACCACGACCAGGTCGCCGCCATCGGCATCACCAACCAGCGTGAAACCACCGTGGTCTGGGACAAGGTCACCGGCCGCCCGATCTACAACGCCATCGTCTGGCAGTGCCGGCGCAGCACCGAAATCTGCCAGCAGCTCAAGCGCGACGGCCATGAGCAATACATCAGCGACACCACCGGCCTGGTCACCGACCCGTACTTCTCCGGTACCAAGTTGAAGTGGATCCTCGACAACGTCGAAGGCAGCCGCGAACGCGCGCGCAACGGCGAGTTGCTGTTCGGCACCATCGACAGCTGGCTGATCTGGAAATTTACCGGCGGCAAGACCCACGTCACCGACTACACCAACGCTTCGCGCACCATGCTCTTCAACATCCACACCCTGGAGTGGGATGCGAAGATGCTGGAGGTCCTGGACATCCCGCGCGAGATGCTGCCGGAAGTGAAGTCCTCCTCGGAAATCTATGGCCGCACCAAAAGCGGGATTGCCATCGGCGGCATTGCCGGCGACCAGCAAGCCGCCCTGTTCGGCCAGATGTGCGTTGAGCCGGGCCAGGCGAAAAACACCTACGGCACCGGTTGCTTCCTGTTGATGAACACCGGCGACAAAGCGGTCAAATCCCAGCACGGCATGCTCACCACCATCGCCTGCGGCCCGCGTGGCGAAGTGGCTTACGCCCTCGAAGGCGCTGTGTTCAACGGTGGTTCCACCGTGCAGTGGCTGCGCGATGAGTTGAAGATCATCAATGACGCCCACGACACCGAATACTTCGCCAACAAGGTCAAAGACAGCAACGGCGTGTACCTGGTACCGGCGTTCACCGGTCTCGGCGCTCCGTACTGGGACCCCTACGCCCGTGGCGCGCTGTTCGGCCTGACCCGTGGCGTACGTGTCGATCACATTATTCGTGCAGCCCTGGAGTCGATTGCCTACCAGACCCGCGACGTGCTCGACGCCATGCAGCAGGACTCCGGCGAACGCCTCAAATCCCTGCGGGTAGACGGCGGCGCAGTGGCCAACAACTTCCTGATGCAGTTCCAGGCCGACATCCTCGGCACCCAGGTCGAGCGCCCGCAAATGCGCGAGACCACGGCGTTGGGCGCTGCCTACCTGGCCGGCCTGGCCTGTGGCTTCTGGGGCAGCCTGGATGAGCTGCGTGGCAAGGCAGTGATCGAACGCGAGTTCGAACCACAACTGGACGAGCCCGCCAAAGAAAAACTCTACGCTGGCTGGAAAAAAGCGGTCAGCCGCACCCGTGACTGGGAACCTCACGAAGGCGCTGAATAAGCCAAGCGTAGGACCCACATCGGGTTGTAACTGGCAGGGAGCAGATTCCTGCGTCATCATGGGCCACTTTTGTATGGCAGCCCACAGGACGCCCAATGAATCTGCCTCCCCGTCAGCAACAAATCCTCGAACTGGTCCGCGAACGCGGCTACGTCAGTATCGAGGAAATGGCGCAGTTGTTCGTTGTTACCCCGCAAACCATCCGCCGCGATATCAATCAGCTGGCTGACGCCAATCTGCTGCGTCGCTATCACGGCGGCGCCGCCTACGACTCCAGTGTCGAAAACACCGAGTACGCCATGCGTGCCGACCAGATGCGCGATGAAAAGCAGCGTATCGGCGAAGCCATTGCCGCACAGATCCCCGATCATGCCTCGCTGTTCATCAATATCGGTACCACCACCGAATCCATTGCCCGGGCGCTGCTCAACCACAGCCACCTGAAGATCATCACCAATAACCTCAACGTCGCCATGATGCTCAGCGCCAAGGACGACTTCGACGTGCTGCTGACCGGCGGCAATGTACGCCGTGACGGCGGCGTGGTGGGCCAGGCCAGCGTGGACTTCATCAATCAGTTCAAGGTCGACTTCGCCCTGGTGGGTATCAGCGGTATCGACGAGGACGGCAGCCTGCTGGACTTCGATTACCAGGAAGTGCGGGTTTCCCAGGCAATCATTGCCAACGCACGCAAGGTGATCCTCGCGGCGGACTCCAGCAAATTCGGGCGCAATGCCATGATTCGCCTGGGGCCGATCAGTTTGATTGATTGCCTGGTCACCGATCAGCAGCCGGTGCCGGCGCTGGTGCAGTTGTTGAGCCAGAACAAGATTCGTCTGGAAGTCGTCTGAGCGACCCCTGAGCTCGCTGGCGCAGGTCCAGGCGCCAGCGATGGCGGCCCAGAGACCACAACGCTCTTGAGCCAGCATCCGGCTCAATGTTCACAATTTTTCCTTTTCCCGCCCTTCGATGAGTTTTTTCAATCGAAGTCAGCTGGCTGTGCCCGCGTTTATGAGCTACCATTTTCGCAAATGAACATTAATGTTCGAATTCCAATATTAAAAAAGATCGCGAGGCCAGCCGATGACCCCTTCTACCTTGCCTGCTCCACCCCTTGCCGAAGTCTATGATGTTGCCGTGATTGGCGGCGGGATCAATGGTGTAGGCATCGCGGCAGACGCAGCCGGTCGCGGCCTGTCGGTATTCCTTTGCGAAAAGGATGACTTGGCCAGCCACACCTCGTCTGCCAGCAGCAAGCTGATCCATGGCGGCCTGCGCTATCTTGAACATTACGAATTCCGCCTGGTGCGCGAAGCCCTGGCCGAACGCGAAGTGCTACTGGCCAAGGCCCCGCACATCGTCAAGCAGATGCGTTTTGTGTTGCCCCATCGCCCGCACCTGCGCCCGGCCTGGATGATCCGTGCCGGCCTGTTCCTGTACGACCACCTTGGCAAGCGCGAGAAACTTGCAGGCTCCAAAAGCCTGAAGTTCGGCGCCGACAGCCCGCTGAAAAGCGAAATCACCAAGGGCTTCGAATACTCCGATTGCTGGGTCGACGACGCGCGCCTGGTTGTACTCAACGCCATGGCCGCCCGGGAAAAGGGTGCACATATCCACACCCAGACCCGTTGCGTCAGCGCCCGTCGCAGCAAGGGCCTGTGGCACCTGCACCTGGAGCGCGCCGATGGCAGCCTGCTGTCGATCCGCGCCAAGGCTCTGGTGAACGCGGCCGGCCCATGGGTCGCCAAGTTCATCAAGGATGACCTCAAGCTCGATTCGCCGTATGGCATCCGCCTGATCCAGGGCAGCCACCTGATCGTGCCGAAACTGTACGAAGGCGCCCATGCGCACATCCTGCAGAACGAGGATGGGCGTATCGTCTTCACCATTCCGTACCTCAATCACCTGACCATCATCGGCACCACCGACCGTGAGTACACCGGCGACCCCGCGAAAGTGGCGATCACCGAAGGTGAAACGGACTACATGCTCAAGGTGGTCAACGCCCACTTCAAGCAGCAGTTGAGCCGCGACGATATCGTGCACACCTATTCCGGCGTGCGCCCGCTGTGCAACGACGAGTCGGATAACCCGTCGGCCATTACCCGCGACTACACCCTGGCACTGTCCGGCAGCGGCGAAGAAGCGCCGATCCTGTCGGTGTTCGGTGGCAAGCTGACCACTTACCGCAAGCTGGCCGAGTCGGCCCTGGCGCAACTGGCCCCCTACTTCCCGCATATCAAGCCGAGCTGGACCGCCAAGGCCAGCCTGCCCGGCGGTGAAGACATGAGCACGCCAGAAGCCCTGGCCACCGACATTCGCAGCAAGTTCGAGTGGATCCCCAGCGAAATCGCCCGCCGCTGGTCGACCACCTATGGCAGCCGCACCTGGCGCCTGCTCGAAGGCGTGCAATCGCTGGCCGACCTGGGCGAGCACCTGGGTGGCGGCCTGTACACCCGGGAAGTCGACTACCTGTGCGCCGAGGAATGGGCGACCCAGGCCTACGACATCCTGTGGCGGCGCACCAAACTCGGGCTGTTCACCACCCCCGAGGAGCAGGAAAACCTGCAGCGTTATTTGGTCAAGGTCGAACAGAACCGCAGCAAGATCGAAGCAGCCTGATGCATCCAGCCCCTGCGCCGAAAGGCCCAGGGGCTTTTTTATGAACGTCTTGATGTGAAATGCGATCAATGTGGGAGCTGGCTGGCCTGCAACAACGGGCGGTGATCGCCGGCAGCCAATGCCTACAGATTCGGTTTTCCGAACGTGGTAACGCCACCTATTCGGTTTGCCGGATTTAAACACCGGATAAACCTCGTCATATAAAGTTAATCGCCATATAAATCATACAGTTAGATTTTTAATCACAGTCTGGCACGACTCATGCTCTACACTTGGTACGTGTTTGTCTGAGATGCTTCAGGAGCCGTCACAGGCATTCGCTGTATCGAAAGAGCCGTCCAGGCTTCATAAAAAAAACAAATGTCGAGGAAGTATTGATGCGTATCGTTCCCCATATTTTGGGCGCAGCTATCGCTGCTGCTCTGATTAGCACTCCAGTCTTCGCCGCCGAACTGACCGGCACGCTGAAGAAAATCAAAGAGTCGGGCACCATCACCCTGGGCCACCGCGACGCCTCCATTCCGTTTTCCTACATTGCGGATGGTTCGGGCAAACCAGTGGGCTACTCCCACGACATTCAACTGGCCATCGTCAAAGCTGTCGAGAAAGACCTCGGCATGAAGGAAGGCGAGCTGAAGGTCAAATACAACCTGGTCACTTCGCAAACCCGTATCCCGCTGGTGCAGAACGGCACCGTGGACGTTGAGTGTGGTTCCACCACCAACAACGTTGAGCGTCAGCAGCAAGTCGACTTCTCCGTCGGCATCTTCGAAATCGGTACCCGTCTGCTGTCCAAAAAGGACTCGACCTACAAGGATTTCGCTGACCTCAAGGGCAAGAACGTCGTGACCACCGCCGGCACCACGTCCGAGCGCATCCTCAAGTCCATGAACGCTGACAAGCAGATGGGCATGAACGTCATCTCCGCCAAAGACCACGGTGAGTCCTTCCAGATGCTGGAAAGCGGCCGCGCCGTTGCCTTCATGATGGACGATGCGCTGCTGGCCGGTGAAATGGCCAAGGCCAAGAAGCCTACCGACTGGGCCGTGACCGGCACGCCGCAATCCTTCGAAATCTACGGCTGCATGGTTCGCAAAGGCGATGCACCGTTCAAGAAGGCTGTGGATGACGCTATCGTCGCTACCTACAAGTCTGGCGAAATCAACAACATCTACACCAAGTGGTTCAGCTCGCCGATCCCACCAAAAGGCCTGAACCTGATGTTCCCGATGAGCGACGAACTCAAGGCCCTGATCGCCAATCCGACCGACAAAGCAGCCGACGACAAAACGGCTGAAAAAAAGTCCTGATTCCGAACTAACCTTATCTCCTGAGGGAGCCAACCCTCCCTCAGGCGTCTGTTACTACCTGCTGGCATTATTATTTGGAACACTCGACCTGGCGGTTTCCGAGCCGATCGCGTGTGCCTGACGTTCACCGTCAGGCGGGAATGGATCTTCCCCAAGCGGGTGCTTGTACATCGATTGATTTCGGGGGAGACCCTAATGAATTACAACTGGGACTGGGGCGTATTCTTCAAGTCCACCGGCGTGGGCAGCGAGACCTATCTCGACTGGTTCATCTCCGGTTTGGGCTGGACCATCGCCATCGCCGTCGTGGCCTGGATCGTCGCCTTGCTGCTGGGCTCGATACTGGGCGTGATGCGCACGATGCCTAACCGCCTCGTAGCCGGCATCGCCACCTGCTATGTGGAACTGTTTCGTAACGTGCCACTGCTGGTACAGCTGTTCATCTGGTACTTCCTGGTGCCCGACCTGCTGCCGCAAAACCTGCAGGACTGGTACAAACAAGACTTGAACCCGACCACCTCGGCCTACCTGAGCGTTGTCGTGTGCCTGGGCCTGTTCACCGCCGCCCGCGTATGTGAACAAGTGCGTACCGGTATCCAGGCGCTGCCCCGTGGCCAGGAAGCCGCCGCGCGCGCCATGGGCTTCAGCCTGTCGCAGATCTACTGGAACGTGCTGCTGCCCCAGGCCTACCGGATCATCATTCCGCCGCTTACCTCGGAATTCCTCAACGTGTTCAAGAACTCCTCCGTGGCGTCCTTGATCGGCCTGATGGAACTGCTGGCGCAAACCAAGCAGACCGCCGAGTTCTCGGCCAACCTGTTTGAAGCCTTCACCCTGGCCACGCTGATCTACTTCACCCTGAACATGAGCCTGATGCTGCTGATGCGCCTGGTCGAGAAGAAAGTCGCTGTGCCCGGCCTGATTTCCGTGGGGGGCAAATAATGGAATTTGATTTCAGCGGCATTATCCCGGCCATGCCTGGCCTGTGGAACGGCATGGTCATGACCTTGAAGCTGATGGTCATGGGCGTGGTCGGCGGCATCATTCTCGGTACTATCCTGGCCTTGATGCGCCTGTCCTCCAGCAAACTGCTGTCCCGCGTGGCCGGCGCCTATGTGAACTACTTCCGCTCGATCCCGCTGCTGCTGGTGATCACCTGGTTCTACCTGGCAGTGCCGTTCGTGTTGCGCTGGATCACCGGCGAAGACACGCCAATCGGTGCGTTCACCTCCTGCGTCGTGGCCTTCATGATGTTCGAGGCGGCGTACTTCTGCGAAATCGTGCGGGCCGGCGTGCAGTCGATCCCCAAGGGCCAGATGGCTGCGGCACAAGCGATGGGCATGACCTACGGCCAGACCATGCGCCTGATCATCCTGCCCCAGGCGTTCCGCAAGATGACCCCGCTGCTGTTGCAGCAGAGCATCATCCTGTTCCAGGACACCTCGCTGGTCTACACCGTGGGCCTGGTGGATTTCCTCAACTCCGCCCGTTCCAACGGCGACATTATCGGCCGCTCCAATGAGTTCCTGATCTTTGCCGGTGTCGTCTACTTCATCATCAGCTTTGCCGCCTCGCTGCTGGTCAAGCGTCTGCAAAAAAGGTTTGCCGTATGATCTCTATCAAGAACATCAACAAGTGGTATGGCGACTTCCAGGTGCTGACCGATTGCAGCACCGAGGTCAAAAAAGGCGAAGTGATCGTGGTGTGCGGGCCGTCCGGCTCGGGCAAATCCACCCTGATCAAGTGCGTCAACGCCCTGGAACCGTTCCAGAAAGGTGACGTTGTGGTCGATGGCACCTCGATTGCCGACCCGAAGACCAACCTGCCGAAACTGCGCTCGCGCGTGGGCATGGTGTTCCAGCACTTCGAACTGTTCCCGCACATGACCATCACCGAAAACCTGACGGTTGCGCAGATCAAGGTGTTGGGCCGCAGCAAGGCAGAAGCCGAGAAGAAAGGCCTGCAATTGCTGGAGCGTGTAGGTCTGTCGGCACATAAGGACAAGCACCCGGGCCAACTGTCCGGCGGCCAGCAGCAGCGCGTGGCGATTGCCCGTGCTCTGGCAATGGACCCGATCGTCATGCTGTTCGACGAACCGACCTCGGCCCTGGACCCGGAGATGGTCAACGAAGTACTGGACGTGATGGTGCAACTGGCCCAGGAAGGCATGACCATGATGTGCGTGACCCACGAAATGGGCTTCGCCCGCAAAGTGGCCGACCGCGTGATCTTCATGGATGCCGGCAAGATCATCGAAGACTGCCCTAAAGAAGAGTTCTTCGGCGATATCAGCGCCCGCTCCGAACGTGCGCAGCACTTCCTCGAGAAAATCCTGCAGCACTAAGCACAACACAGCGTCCACTGTAGAAACCGGGCCCTGTGGGAGCGGGCTTGCCCGCGATTGCGGCATATCAGTCAACCTCTGTGGCTGACTTACCGTCATCGCGGGCAAGCCCGCCCCCCCACACTGGTCCAGGCAAGCGCTGGTTGACCCAAGGCATCTGTGATGAAATGCGACCCCACCCTCTATCGCGCCGCACCGCCATCCCTTGCCGTGAAGCCTCGTCTGATTCGCCAGCTGTTCCTGCCGCCCCTGATCATCCTGTTGATGATCGGCCTGGGTTTTATCGGCTTCTGGACCAGCGAGTACTACGGCATCCGGACCCTGGGCGAGAACGGCGAGCGCCAGTTGGAGCTGCATGCGCGCACGGTCGAGAGTGAGATCAGCAAGTACACCTACCTGCCCAGCCTGCTGGAGCTGGAATCCAGCGTCTCCAAACTGCTGGCCGACCCGAACCCGGAACACCGGCAAGCGGTCAACGAATACCTCGAAGGCCTGAACCGGCGCAGCCGCAGTCGGGCGATTTATGTGATGGACACCACCGGCCGCGTGATGGCCACCAGTAACTGGCGCGATGTCGACAGCTACCTCGGTGAAGACCTGTCGTTCCGCGCCTATTTCCAGAATGCCGTACGTGGCCAGCCGGGCCGTTTCTATGGCATCGGCAGCACCAATGGCGAGCCTGGCTACTACTTGGCCCACGGCCTGGAAGAACACGGCAAGATCATTGGTGTCGCAGTGGTCAAGGTGCGCCTCGAAGCGTTGGAAGAACGCTGGCAGCGCGCGCGCCTGGAAGCCTTTGTCAGCGACGAGAACGGCATCATCATCCTCTCCAGCGACCCGGCACGCCGGCTCAAGGCGGTGCGCCCGCTGAGCGACGATACCAAGGAGCGCCTGGCCCGCAGCCTGCAATATTACTGGGCGACCCTCAACGAACTGCAACCCCTGGCCCGCGAACAGCTCGACACCGGCACCGAAAAACTGACCTTCCCGGCCAACAGTGAAGTGGTGGCCGACGACCGGGAAGTCACCTACCTGGCCCAGACCCGGCCCCTGAACGACACACCGTGGAATTTCACCCTGCTCACCCCGCTCAACGACCTGCGCCAGGCCGCGATCAACCAGGGCATCCTCGTTGCGGTGGCCTTTGCCCTGGTGGCGTTCCTGCTGATTGCCTGGAATGAGCGGCGCAAGGTAATCGCCACACGCCTGGCCGCCCGCGAGGCCCTGCAGGAAGCCAACAACCAGCTGGAGCGGCGGATTGCCGAGCGCACCACCGACCTGCGCGCCAGCAACGAACGGCTCAAGGCGCAGATCCGCGAGCGGCGCCAGGCCGAAGAAACCCTGCGCCGGGCCCAGGACGAATTGGTCCAGGCCGGCAAATTAGCGGCCATCGGCCAGATGTCCACCAGCATCGCCCATGAACTGAACCAGCCGCTGGCGGCCCTGCGCACCTTGTCCGGCAATACCGTGCGCTTCCTCGAGCGCGGCGCCCTGGATACTGCCAGCACCAACCTCAAGACCATCAATGAACTGATCGACCGCATGGGACGCATCACCGCCAGCCTGCGCTCGTTTGCCCGGCGGGGTGACGACCAGGGCGAAGCCAGCCTGGGCAAGGCCGTGGATGCGGCGTTCCAGGTTCTGGGCAGCCGCCTCGACAGCCTGCCGCTGACCGTACACCGTCAGTTCAGCCAGGCCATGTTGCAGATCGACCAGACGCGCCTGGAGCAAATCCTGGTCAACCTGATCGGCAACGCCCTGGACGCGATGCACGCCCAACCCGCCCCGCAGCTGTGGCTGGAAAGTGACATCAGCGAAGGCAAATACCGCCTGCGGGTGCGGGACAACGGGCATGGCATCGACCCTGAGACCCGCAAACATTTGTTCGAACCCTTTTTCACCACCAAACCCGGCGAGCAAGGCTTGGGCCTGGGCCTGACCCTGTCGGCCAGCCTTGCCGCAGCCACCGGCGGCAACCTGGCCGTCGAGCATCCGGCCGCTGGTGGTACAGCCTTTGTCCTGAGCCTGCCCCTGGCAGGCCATCAACCCGGCGAGTCGATATGAACAGCCAACCCAACACCGAGCTGACCGTGCTGATTGTCGAAGACGATCCCCATGTGTTGCTCGGCTGCCAGCAAGCCCTGGCCCTGGAAGATATTCCCAGCGTCGGCGTGGCCAGCGCTGAAGAGGCACTCAAGCGTGTCGGCGAGAATTTTGCCGGCATTGTCATCAGTGACATCCGCCTGCCCGGCATTGACGGCCTGGAGCTGTTGACCCGTCTCAAGGCCCTGGATAAAAGCCTGCCGGTGGTGCTGATCACCGGCCACGGCGATATTTCCATGGCAGTGGGCGCGATGCGCAACGGTGCCTATGACTTCATGGAGAAACCCTTTTCTCCGGAGCGCCTGGTGGACGTGGTGCGCCGCGCCCTCGAACAGCGTGGCCTGGCCCGGGAAGTCTGGGCGCTGCGCCGGCAACTGGCCGAACGTGACTCCCTGGAAGGCCGGATCATCGGGCGCTCGCCGGCGATGCAGAACCTGCGCGAGTTGATCGCCAACGTCGCCGACACCTCGGCCAACGTGCTGATCGAAGGCGAGACTGGCACCGGCAAAGAGTTGGTCGCCCGCTGTCTGCACGACTTTAGCCGCCGCCACGCCCACCAGTTCGTCGCCCTGAACTGCGGCGGCCTGCCGGAAAACCTGTTTGAGAGCGAGATTTTCGGCCACGAAGCCAACGCCTTTACCGGTGCGGGCAAACGGCGGATCGGCAAGATCGAGCATGCTCACGAAGGCACGCTGTTCCTCGACGAAGTGGAAAGCATGCCGATGAACCTGCAGATCAAACTGCTGCGGGTCTTGCAAGAGCGCACCCTGGAGCGCCTGGGTTCGAACCAGAGCGTGGCGGTGGATTGCCGGGTGATTGCCGCGACCAAGTCCGACCTCGACGACTTGAGCCGCGCCAACCAGTTCCGCAGCGACTTGTACTACCGCCTGAACGTGGTGACCCTGGAACTGCCACCGCTGCGCGAGCGCCGCGAAGATATCCTGCAGTTGTTCGAACACTTTCTGCAGCAATCATCCCTGCGCTTCGACCGCATCGCCCCGGAGCTGGACAACCAGACCCTGTCCAGCCTGATGAGCCATGACTGGCCCGGCAACGTACGTGAACTGCGCAACGTCGCCGAACGTTTTGCCCTGGGCCTGCCCGCCTTCAAGAAAAGCGGCGCCAGCCCCGACAACCATGGCCTGGCCTTTACCGAAGCGGTGGAAGCCTTTGAACGCAACCTGCTCAGCGACGCCCTGCAACGCAGCGGCGGCAACCTGACCCAGGCCAGCCTGGAACTGGGAATGGCCAAGACCACCCTGTTCGACAAGGTCAAGAAATACGGCCTGAGCCACTAAGGAGTCATGCGTGGATTTAGTCTTCAAGGCCGCCCTCGGAGCGGCGGTGGTGTTGCTCCTGGCGGTGCTGGCCAAAACCAAGAACTATTACATCGCCGGCCTGGTGCCGCTGTTTCCGACCTTCGCACTGATCGCCCACTACATCGTCGGCAAGGGCCGCTCGGTGGACGACCTGAAGACCACTATTGTGTTCGGCATGTGGTCGATCATTCCGTACTTTGTGTACCTGGCGACGCTGTATGTGATGGTCGACCGCATGCGCCTGGAGGCCTCCCTGGCGGTGGCCGCGGTGGCGTGGCTGATGGCGGCGACGGTGCTGGTGAGTGTGTGGATTCGAATTCACGCCTGACACTCCACGGCTCCACTGTGGGAACTGGACCCACTCGGTACCCCCATAAAACCGAGTTGCCCGCATCGCAGCCTCGCTAAAGCTCGACAGCTCCCACATTTGCTCAGTGTGGCTCCCCAATCCCTTGTGGGAGCTGTCGAGCCCTGGCGAGGCTGCGATGGGATCGACTCGGTACACCTGCAAAACCCAGCTACCTGCATCGCAGCCTCGCTAAAGCTCGACAGCTCCCACATTTGATCCCTGTGATTCCCCAATCCCCTGTGGGAGCTGTCGAGCCCCGGCGAGGCTGCGATGGGATCGACTCGGTACACCTGCAAAACCCAGTTGCCTGCATCGCAGCCTCGCTAAAGCTCGACAGCTCCCACATTTGCTCAGTGTGCTTCCCCAATCCCTTGTGGGAGCTGTCGAGCCCCGGCGAGGCTGCGATGGGGTCGACTCGGTACACCTGCAAAACCCAGCTGCCTGCATCGCAGCCTCGCTAAAGCTCGAGAACTCCCACATTTGCTCAGTGTGCATCCCCAATCCCTTGTGGGAGCTGTCGAGCCCCAGCGAGGCTGCGATGGGATCGACTCGGTACACCTGAAAAACCCAGCTGCCTGCATCGCAGCCTCGCTAAAGCTCGACAGCTCCCACATTTGATCCCTGCGATTCCCCAATCCCTTGTGGGAGCTGTCGAGCCCCAGCGAGGCTGCGATGGGATCGACTCGGTACACCTGCAAAACCCAGTTGCCTGCATCGCAGCCTCGCTAAAGCTCGACAGCTCCCACATTTGATCCCTGCGATTCCCCAATCCCTTGTGGGAGCTGTCGAGCCCTGGCGAGGCTGCGATGGGATCGACTCGGTACATCTGAAAAACCCAGCTGCCTGCATCGCAGCCTCGCTAAAGCTCGACAGCTCCCACATTTGATCCCTGTGATTCCCCAATCCCTTGTGGGAGCTGTCGAGCCCCGGCGAGGCTGCGATGGGGTCGACTCGGTACACCTGAAAAACCCAGCTGCCTGCATCGCAGCCTCGCTAAAGCTCGACAGCTCCCACATTTGCTTATGTGTGGTTCCCAGGGCTCAGCGTACGATTTTGTCGATCTGGATCCCCAGCTTTTTCAAGCGGTACCAGAAGCTGCGTTCGGAGATGCCAATCCGCGACGCCGCAGCCGCCTGTACGCCATTGCTCTCCTGCAAGGCCGCGAGGATGTAGGCCTTTTCCACCTCGGCCAGCGCCGCGTCCAGGTCCTGGGGCACGCCTGGGCCTTCGCTGAGGATTGTCGTCACATCCCGCTCGGTCGGCTGGGACGCGAACAGGTAGGCCGGCAGGTCGATATCTTCAATCACCGGGCTGGAGGCGACGATGGTCGCGCGCTCCACGCAGTTTTGCAGCTCGCGGATGTTCCCCGGCCAGTTGTAGGCGGCCATGGCCTGCAAGGCGTCGGGGCTGAAGCCGGTGATGCGTTTACCGGCGTTGGCACTCAGGCTGCGGGCAAAGTGGCGGGCCAGCGGGGCGATGTCTTCGACGCGCTCGCGCAATGCTGGCAGTGGGATCGGGAACACATTCAGGCGGTAGTAGAGGTCTTCGCGAAACTCTTTGTTCGCCACCGCTTCCAGCAGGTTCTTGTTGGTGGCGGCGATCACCCGCACGTCCACCTTGCGCTCACGCGGGTCGCCGACCGGCTCGATCACCCGTTCCTGCAAGGCGCGCAGGATCTTGGCCTGCAACGCCAGGGGCATATCCCCCACTTCGTCGAGAAACAGCGTGCCCTTGTCGGCCTGCATAAAGCGCCCTACCCGGTCGGCCACGGCGCCGGTAAACGCACCCTTGCGATGGCCGAACATTTCGCTTTCCAGCAAGCCTTCGGGGATCGCCGCGCAGTTGACCGCCACAAAAGGCTTGTCTGCACGGTTGCCATGCTTGTGAATGGCGCGGGCGACCATTTCTTTGCCGGTGCCGCTTTCGCCGGTCAACAGGATGGTGGCGTTGCTTTCACGCACCGAATCCACCGCCTGCAACACTCGGCGGAACGCCGGGCTTTCCCCGACCAGGCTATCGAACTGGGCATGTTCATCGAGTTCGGCACGCAGCCGTGCGTTGTCGCGCATGATGTCGCGAAACTGCAAGGCCTTGGCCACGGTGATGTCCAGCTCGTCGATATCGAAGGGCTTGGCAATGTAGTCGTAGGCACCGTTACGCATGGACTGCACAGCATTTTTCACGGTGCTGTAGGCCGTCATCACGATCACCGGCAATTGCGGGTAGCGCACCTTGATCTCGGCCAGCAGTTGCGGGCCGTCCATGCCGGGCATGCGCCAGTCGCTGATCACCAGGTCGATGTCCTCCTGCTCCAGCACCTTGAGCGCATGCAGGCCATTGCCGGCGATAAACACCTGGATATGGTTCTGGCTCAGGGCCGACGACAGCAAATCGCAGAGCTTGGGCTCGTCGTCGACCACCAATATGTTATGTGTCATGACTGTCCTCGTCGTCGCCGTCATCTTCACCGTTGGCCGGAATGTACAGGCTGAAGGTGGCGCCGGCATCTTTCTCGCTGGTGCATTCGATGCTGGCGTCGTGACTCTCCATGATTGAATAGACTTTCGCCAGGCCCAGGCCGGTGCCCGAGGCCTTGGTGGTAACAAAGGGGGTAAAGATCCGCTCGATCATTTCAGGGGGGATGCCCTGGCCGCTATCGCTGATGCTGATCACCGTGTAGTGATCGACACGGCTGATGCTCAAGGTCAGGCGCCCGCCCTGGGGCATGGCGTCGATGGCGTTGAGGATCAGGTTCAGGCAGGCCTGCTTGAATTGCTTGGCGTCCACATACAGGGTCGCACCCGGCGCCTGGTCGTCGAGATGGGCGTCGATGGCGTGGCTGGCCAGCTCCGGCGCGCAGAAACCGAGGATTTCTTCCACCAGCGGCCGCGCCGGTTGCTGGCTGCGCAGCGGTTCGCTGGGCTTGGCGAAGTCGAGGAAATCGGTGATCAGGTCATTGATCCGGCTGACTTCGCTGATCACGTATTCCAGGTGGCGCTTGTCGGTCTCCGGCAGGTCCGTGCGACGGTGCAGCAGTTGGGTCGCGGTCTTGATGATGCCCAGCGGGTTGCGGATTTCATGGGCCAGGCCCATCGCCACTTCGCCCAGGGCATGCAGGCGGTCGCGGCGGCGCAGTTGGGCTTCGAGGTGATGCAACTCGCCCAGGCGCTCGGTCATATGGTTGAAGGTGCTGCTCAATTGCGCCAGCTCGTCACCGCCGGTGACGGCCACGCGGTGCTGGTAGTTGCCGCTGATCACCGCGCTCACACCCTGGGACAATTCGCGCAGTGGCCGGGTCAGGTGCCGGGAGACCAGCACACCGGCCCCCAGGGACAAAGCGGAACTGAGCAGGAAGATCAGCACAAACAGATTGCTCTGGTTCACCAGCCCCACCAGGCTGGTGTGGCGCAGCAGGCCGCTGAAGATCACGCCCTGTAACTCGCCGGTGTCATTGAAGATCGGCCAGTACAGGCCACTGTAGTTGCTGGTGAACTGTTCACTGGGCTGCTTGGTGCTGCGCAGCAGGGTTTCCACGGATTTCGGCACGCGGGTCGGGTGGTCTTCAAAACGCTGAGTAGAGAAGATCTCCGAAAAGCCTTCGGTATTGGCCAGGTACAGACGCAAGTCCAGGGAGTGCACCTCGGCGACGCTGGTCAGGAAGCTGCTGTCCAGGTAGGTACCGACCAACAGTTCGTAGTCGACGCCATCCTGGCTGGTCTCGAACGAGGAAATCACGGCCCCGGTGGCCACGCCGCCGACCTGCACGGTTTGCAACACGGCATTGGGAGCGAGGCTGATTTGTTTCACCACATCATCGCCCACGGTGCTGAACATCACCTTGCTGTCACTGCTGCGAATCAGCGTGACCACATCAATATCAGTGGCGCGGGCAATGTCCGCGATCAAACGGTCATGACGCATCGCTTCATGGCTGGAAGGCGGACGCACATACCGCAGGAAGATCTGCGCCACACGGGCGTTGTCGTGCAGGATGTCGCTGACTTCATCCTTGACGATGCGGGTCGACTCTTGCAGCCAGATGCGCACGTTGCTGTCGAAAATCTGCGACAGGGTGGTGGCTGCCAGCTCGGCGGCGATCATGGTCGGGATCACCGTCACCAGCCAGAACGCCAACACCAGCTTGCGCTGCAGGCTCCAGCGGGAAATGGCAAATGGGCGGGCTTTCTGACGGGTTTTGGCGATCATCGGGTTTCGCTTATTGCAGCAGCCATGGCAGGGTCGGATCGGTCCGGGCGAATAAACACTTTTACCAGCTTGAGCAGGGTATCGAGCAGCCGGTTGCGGTGCTGGAAGAACAGCGTATTGCCGGCGAACTCACAGCCCAGGCGTAGCTTACTGGCATACCCGGCCTGCCCGCACTCGTACAACGCAATATTGTGCTCGATGCAGTAGTCGACGTTGGTCAGCCAACTGCGAAAGTACAGGTTATGTTCGCGGCTGTGGGCCAGGTCGTGGGCAAAGAACTTGTCGATCAGCCGGTGCTGGTCCAGCAGCACCAGGTTGAACGCCACCAGTTGCCCATCCACCCAGTAAAGTACACAGCGCGCCCGTTGTTCAAGCTGGGCGAGCACCTGGCTGAAATAACCGGCAGGCAGGCGCTCGAATTGCAGGTCGGCGCGAGCCAGCGTGGCTTCGTAGAGGCGCATGATATCCGGCAACACATCATCGACATTGTCCCGCCACTCCACCTGTGGCCCCGGCGCACGCAGCTTGCGCCGCAAATCCTTGCGCGTGGATTTGCCCAGGGAGCCCAGATAGGCATCCACTGAGCCGTAGGGCAGCGGCAGCAACCCGGTAGGCAAACTCGGCATGCTATGCAGGCCGGCGGTCTTGCAGCTGTCGGCCCAGTCCTGATCCAGGCTCGGCGCGTCCTTGACCGCCAGCAGGCCGATGCCGAATGCATCGGCATCCCGACGCGCCGCGACCAGTAATTGCTCCAACAGCGCACTGCGGCGCGCAGCGGGCACATGGCTGGCGACACCGGCATGGCATTGCTCGGCCACCGGCGAGCCGATGGCGTACAAGCCCAGGCGCAACGCTCCCGGCCACCAGCGTTCCAGGCGTTGGGTAAAGCGTTTGGCGATGCCCGACACGGTGGTATCGAGGCGATAATGGGTGATGAACGCCGGGGCGACGGCCAGCAGTTGCCCGTCCTCATAGAGGGCCAGGTAGCGCCACTGGAAGTCGTCGATGGCAGCGTTTTCTACGGCGACGTAGTAATCCCAATCCTCCAACGCCTGGGGAAAACAGTCATTCCAGGCACTGCGTTCGATGGCGTGGATGCTCGGGAAGGTGTGTGCGGTGATCACATCGGAATATCCCTGTAAGTGCTCCTGTAGGGGCTGTCTTGCCCCGCGAGGCTGCGATAGCGGTGGCTCAGGCAACATCAATGTTTACTGTGCCGCCGCCAGCGCGGGCTCGCAGAACGAGACATCGCCCATTTTTGAACCGGTGTGCTGCTCGATAAAGTCGGCACTCAACTCGATCACCCGGCGGTATTGCAGGTCGACGGTGATCATGTGATAGCAGTTGTCCAACAGGATCTTGGTCACCGGCCCCCCCAGGTGGCGTTCCACGTAGTCGGCGTTCCAGCGGCTGGTGATGTCGTCCTCGATGGAGTGCAGCACCAGCGCCGGGGTCTTGATCGACGGCATGCGTTTCTTCACCACCGCATTCATCCAGTGCAGCTCGCGCACAGTGACGCCTTCCATGGTCAACAACCCGGCCTCGCTGCTCTCGCCCTCCTTCATCTGCCGCTCGACGATGGCCCGCAGGCGTTCGTTCTTGATGCCGTAGGGCGGCTTCTCGGTAAAACGGAACAGGCGCACACCGAACGGAATACGGATCAGCAACGGCGTGATGAACGCAAATTTGTTGATGCTCCAGCCGTCGTACTTGAGGGTCGTGGAGTACATCAGCAACCCGGCGACCTGGCCCGGAAACTCCGAGGCCAGGTACATCGACATTACCGCGCCCATGGACAAGCCACCGACGAACACCTGCGCATGGCGCTGCTGCACGCCGACAAAGGTCTTGCGCACGCCCTCGTACCAGTCGCGCCAACCGGTGGCCTGCAGGTCTTCGTTGCCCCCGCAGTGCCCGGCCAGGGTCGGCACATACACGGTGCAGTTGCCCTCCTTGGCCAGGCCCTGGGCGACCCGACGCAACTCGGTCGGGGTGCCGGTCAGGCCGTGGATCAACAAGACCCCGACCGGACCGTTGCCGAGAACGAAGCCGGCGTTGCCTTCGCCGAGATCGATATCGGCCGGGTTCACCGCTTCATCGCTCGAGTCAGCAGTTGCTCCAGCAGCTTCAAGCCCAGGTCGATTTCCGGGTAGCTGATTTCCAGGGACGGCGCCAGGGTGATCACGTTCTTGTAGTAGCCGCCCACATCAAGGATCAGCCCGAGCTTCTGGCCGTCTACCAGCATGTCGCCTTTCATGCCCTCGTCAACCATGTAGTCCAGGGTCGCCTTGTCCGGGGTGAAGCCATCGGGACCGCAGATTTCACAACGCAGGGCCAGGCCCAGGCCATCGACGTCGCCGATGATCGGGAAGCGCTTTTGCAACTCTTGCAGACCTTCAAGGAAGTATTTGCCCTTGGCCATGACCATCGCGCCGTAGTCGACTTCGCTGGTCATCTTGAACATTTCCAGGCCCACCGCCGTACCCAGCGGGTTGGAGGCGAAGGTGGAGTGGGTGGAACCCGGCGGGAAGATTTTCGGGTTGATCAACTCTTCCTTGGCCCAGATGCCGCCCAGGGGGTTGAGGCCGTTGGTCAGGGCCTTACCGAACACGATCACGTCCGGCTGCACATCGAAGTGCTCGATCGACCACAACTTACCGGTGCGCCAGAAGCCCATCTGGATCTCATCGACCACCATCAGGATGCCGTGCTGGTCGAGCACCTGCTTGAGTTCGCTGTAGAAGTTCATCGGCGGGATCACGTAGCCGCCGGTGCCCTGGATCGGCTCGACGTAGAACGCTGCGTACTCGCTCTGGCCGACTTTCGGGTCCCACACACCGTTGTATTCAGTCTCGAACAGACGGGCGAACTGCTGCACGCAGTGGCTGCCGTACTCTTCCTTGGTCATGCCCTTGGGACCACGGAAGTGGTACGGGAACGGGATGAAGTTGGCGCGCTCGCCAAAGTGGCCGTAGCGGCGACGGTAGCGATAGCTGGAGGTGATGGACGACGCACCGAGGGTACGCCCGTGGTAACCGCCCTCGAAGGCGAACATCAGGCTCTTGCCGTTGGTGGCGTTACGCACCACCTTCAGCGAGTCCTCAATGGACTGCGAACCGCCGACGTTGAAATGCACCCGACCATCGAGGCCGAATTTTTTCTTGGCATCCACCGCGATCATTTCCGACAGCTCGATCTTGCCCTTGTGCAGGTACTGGCTGGCGATTTGCGGCAGGGTGTCGATCTGCTGTTTCAGCGCATTGTTCAGGCGCGGGTTGGCATAACCGAAGTTGACCGCCGAGTACCACATTTGCAGGTCGAGGTAGGCCTGGTCTTCGGTGTCCCACACGTAGGAGCCTTCGCAACGGCTGAAGATACGCGGCGGGTCGATGTAGTGGACGGTGTCGCCGTAGGAGCAGTATTTGGCTTCTTTATCCAGCAGAACCTGGTCTTCGGCGGTAGCGATACGGATATCAGACATGATGAAAGAGTTCCTGATTTTCGGAAGTGAAATGGGTGGCGTTGGCGGCGATGCCCTGGGGCAGCCTGGCCAGCAAGGCCGGCAGTTCGGCAAAGGTGTCGAAGCGCAGATGGGGGATGGCGTGGGCCTGGCAGTACTGGGCCAGGCTGCCCTTGGCGAAAACAAAATCGGCGGTGGTCGAGACGCACATATCGGACTTGCCGTCGCCGATCACCAACACCCGTTTGTTACGCGGGGTGGACTTGCATTTGCAGTTGCCCGAGGCCGCGCGGCAAGCGTCGCTGGCATGGGGGAAGTCGATGCGCCAGCTGTTCTGGTCAACCTGGCGCAGGCGGTTGGCGATGATCGGCAGCAGGGTCACGTAGTTGCGCGAAAGGATCCGCGCGATGCCTTGCTCGATGCCGTCGCTGACCACTTCAAGGGACGCGCCCAGGCCAAGGACATGGTCGACGAAGTCCGGGAAGTCCGGGTCGATCTCGACGGTGTCGAAATACGCCAGCAGTTCGGCCGGTGTCGCCTTGATCAATGCCAGTTGGCGGCTCAGGCATTCGCGGGAACCGATATGGCCATCCAGCCATTGTTGCTCGATGGTTTCCCACTCGGGGCCGGCGAAGCGTTGGAGAACATTGTCGATGACATCGGTGGGTGTGATGGTCCCATCGAAGTCACACACGATATGCCAGTCATTCATCTGCGTTTACCTTGGAGATGACAGCGCGGATGCGCTTGTACCAGGGTTAGAGCAGGGACTGTGCCAAGTGCACAAAACCCAATGGGGCCGGGCTTCTGCCGCATGTCGCGGTGAAATACCCAGCGCCCAAGCTACAATTTTTGTAGGTCGCTACAAACAACATGAGTGCTTGCGTAGGGCCCTGCGCCTGCGCGTTCATGCGCGCATATTTTGCAAGAGGAGCAAGCAATATGTTCAGGGTGACTTCGCGGGTATTCGCCGGCGTCCTGGGGCTGTGGATGGGTTCGGCAGCAGCGGCCGACATCAGCGGCGAGGTGGGCCTGGGCCTGAGCTATCAGCCACGGGAACCCGCCGCCAGCCGCTATCAGACCGTGCCGGTGCCCTACTTCGACCTGGATTGGGGAGATGTCAGCCTCGATACCGATGACGGCCTGACCTGGAGTGCGCTCAACAGCAATGGCTTGAGTGCCGGGCCGTACCTCAATTACCTGGCGGGACGCACGGCCAACGGGCCGCTGAAGGGCCTGCGGGATGTATCGGACATGGCCGAGGTCGGCGGGTTTATCCAGTACGCGCCAGCGGACTTCTGGCGGGTCTACGCGCAACTGGGGCGGGCCGTGGGCGGTGCCCGCGCGCAAAGCGGCGTGCTCGGCAAGCTCGGCGGAGAACTGGGTTACCCGTTGGGCGGCGCGGTGATTGGCAGCACGGGGCTGGTCGCGCATTTTGCCGATGGCCGCCAGACCCAGACGTTTTTCGGGGTGGATGAGCAGGAAGCGGCAGGCTCCGGGATTCGCCCGTACAACGCCAGCGGCGGGTTCCAGAACCTGACACTGACCCAGAGCGTGCAGATTCCCCTGGCGCCCAAATGGTCGTTGCTGGCCAGTGCCAGTTGGGTGCATCTGCTGGGATCAGCGGCGGACAGCAGCATCGTGCGCCAGACCGGCGAGGTGAACCAGGGACAGGTGCAGACGGCGATCAGCTACACCTTCGATTGATTGTGTGGAAGCGGGCTTGCCCGCGATAGCATCACCGCGGTGTAGCTGATACACCACGGCGCCTGCATCGTGGGCAAGCCCGCTCCCATATTTGTCCGTCATTCCAGTCTGGGCTCAGTTTTCTTCGCCCTCGGCCAGCAGTGCAATCCCGCCAATAATCACCACCACGCCCACCCAGTGCAGGAAGCTGATGTGCTCGCCCAGCCCCAACCACGAGCCGAGCAGCACCACCACAAACACCAGCGAACTCAGGGGGAAGGCCAGGGACAGGCTGCTGCGCCGCAGGATCAGCATCCACACAAAGAACGCGCCGATATAGCAGGCGATCGCCGCGAGGATCCCCGGGTTGACCGCCACCGCCGCCAACCATTGCCAATTGAAATCCATCTGGCCAATTTGATCGCCAGCCACCTTGGTAAACAACTGGCCGGCGCTTTCGGTGAGGATCAACAACGCCCATAACACTACGGTGCCCAGGCGCCCATGCAGCCAGCCAACCGGACGGATAGCCATCTCTTGCGAACTCATGATTGTGCTCCTGCTACAGCCACCAACATCACGCCGGCGGTAATCACCATCGTGCCCAGCCAGCGCCGGCGGCTGACGGTTTCGCCCAGTATCACCTTGCCCGCCAACACCACCCCGCAGTAAGCCAGTGCGGCGGCCGGGAACAACAGGCTCAACGGCGCGCGGGACAAGGCTTCAAGCCAGACAAAGAATTCGATGACATAGGCGCCGATGCCCGCCCACAGCAACGGCGCATTAAACACCTGGCCCCAGAAGGCATTCAGGCGAAAACCGCCTTCGAGTTCGGGCAAGCGGTCCAGGCCCAATTTGAAACACAACTGGCCGATCACATCGAGAACGATGGAAAAGGCCACCAGCAACACGACGGTCAGGGTCACGGGAACAGCTCCTCGAACAGGTTGATCAACGCTTCATTGGTGGTGGCGTTACGCAGCAGATCCTCAGCGCTCCAGCGTGCGGCCGGCGGCTGGTCGGACTTGGCTTCCCAGCGCTTGAAGGCGTTGCTGAACGCAGGCTGGGCAAACTCACCACATACGTCGATGCCAAGGATCCGCTTGCTCGCCGCCAACGCACGCAGGGCTTGCAGCAGGTGCGTCAAGCGCATGCCGCCCTGGTCCCAGTTGGTGGCCGCGTCTTCGCTGGCCAGCACATCCTTGTCGAGGGTGATCCATACCGCCTCGGTGGGCAGGCTGGCGATCATTTGCTCAAGGAATGCAGGCCAGTCGAGCTCAGCGAGGTTGCGCCAGTGCAGGTGGTTTTCCTGTTGTGCATGGCCGGCGCCATCCCCTACCCGACCCCAGACTTTCGACGGCGCGTGCTGCCAGGGAAACAACTGCAAATGCCCGCGCTTCAGGGCGCCAAGATTGCCGCCGCGCAGTTGCGGGTTATGCAGGTCATCGCTGCACGGGCCGAGGGTGACGATGCGCTGGATCGCCGGCATCTTCAGGGCCTGATTGACCCATGAGCCGCAGTGTCGGCGCGGGGCCAGGCGTACCCAGTCGGGGTGGTTGTCGAAGTGGATCAGGCTGATAGGTTCCTGCACTTCGGCGAGAAAAGCCGGGGTCAGGTGGTGATAGTCGCCGGAGCCGACAAAGAAGATTTCCGGGCGCGCCGTGCTTGGCCGGGGCCGTTGGGCCAGGCGCTGGACAAAGCGTTTCCAGGTTTTTTCGGTGGACCACAGGCGCAGTTTCGGGCCCAGGTCGAGCAGGTCCAGGCGCGTCGCTTGACCACTGGCCAGACGCCGGGCGATGGGTGCCTGGGCTGTGAGGCTGTGGTCGAGATCAAGAATATTCAAGGTAATGTTTCACCCCCTGGCAGTGCCCAGCCGCTTACCGGCGGGGCTTTAGGGGGGTAATGCAAGGGATGGGCCAGGAACCCATGTGGCTTGCTCGCCAAGGCGGTGGGTCAGTCAAGAGATACTTAGCTGATCTACCGCTTTCGCGAGCAAGCCCGCTCCCACATTTGGTCGGTGGTGTTTGTTAGCTTTTGGCTTCGTTGATGATCTGGCGGATTGCACCGACAAACGCTTCAACCGGCTGCCCACCACTGACCGCGTACTGGTCGTTGAACACGATGGTCGGCACCGAACTCACCCCGCGTGATACCCACAGCTGCTCCTGCTCGCGGACTTCTGCGGCGTACTCGTCCGAGGCCAGAACCTCGGCTGCGCGCTTGAGGTCCAGGCCAACGCTCTCGGCAATGATTGCCAACGTGGCGTGGTCGGACGGGTCCTGGCCATCGCTGAAGTAAGCCTTGAACAGCGCTTCCTTGAGGTTGTACTGCAAGCCCTCGAGCCCGGCCCAATGCAGCAGGCGATGGGCGTCGAAGGTGTTGTAGATACGGCTTTGGCCATCGGTACGAAACGCAAAGCCCAGGGCGGCGCCCATGTCGCGGATGCGCGCGCGGTTGGCCTGGGACTCTTCGGCAGTGGAGCCGTATTTCTCGGTGATGTGCTCGGTGATGTTCTGCCCTTCGGCGGGCATGTTCGGGTTCAGCTCGAAGGGCTGGAAGTGGATCTCGGCCTGCACTTCGGCGCCCAGTTGGTCCAGGGCTTCGGTCAGGCCGCGCAGGCCGATGACGCACCAGGGGCAGGACACGTCGCTGACAAAGTCGATTTTCAGGGAAGTACTCATTCAGGCAACCTCGCAGGCATTACACGCCACAAAGTTCGCACCATACACCTCTACGCGGCCGTCATAAAACCTTGGCGGGGGCCAGGGGCTCAACCTGCGCCCAATGCGCCGCCTCTTCGCGGTGGGCTTGCAGGTACGGCAACACCGCCGCCAGCAACGGCGCCTTGAACGCTTCCTGAAAACGATGGGCCAGACCCGGGATCAGCCGCAACTGGCTGCCCTGGATATGCGCCGCCAGGTGCACACCATGCATCACCGGCAACAACGGGTCGGCCGTGCCATGCACCACCAGGGTCGGCACGCGCAGTTGGTTGAGCAATGGCACCCGGCTCGGTTCGGCAAGGATGGCCATGATCTGGCGCTTCACACCCTCGGGGTTGAATGCCCGGTCGTAAGACTGCGCCGCCTGCTGCAGCAACGCCTGGCGATCATCCTCAACCTGGGGGCTGCCCAGGGCGGCCAGCAAGTCGGCCTGCTGCTCCAGGGCCACTTCACGGTTGGGCGCACTGCGCCGCGACAGCAGCTGCACCAGCGCGGCATTCGGCGCGGGCAGGCCTTCGGCGCCGGAGCTGGTCATGATCAGGGTCAGGCTTTCTACGCGCTGCGGCGCCATCGCCGCCAGATGCTGGGCGATCATCCCGCCCATGCTCGCGCCCAGTACATGGAACTGGCGCACCTGCAACGCATCCATCAACCCCAGGGCGTCGTCGGCCATATCGGTCAGGGTGTAGGGCGCAGCCACCGGCAGGCCGAGTTTGTAGCGCAGCACTTCAAAGGTCAGGTTGGCGCTGGCCGGGGCCTGGCGCCAGGTGGACAGGCCAACGTCACGGTTGTCGTAGCGGATCACCCGAAAACCTTGTTGGCACAAGGCGACCACCACTTCGTCCGGCCAGTGGATCAACTGCCCGCCCAGGCCCATCACCAGCAGCAACGCGGGGTCGGAAGCACGGCCGATGCTCTGGTACGCCAGGCTCACCTGGTCCAGGGCGACCCGCTCAGTCGGGACATTGACATCACATCGAGAAGCCGCAAAAGACGGCAGGCCGAACAATAAGGCGGCCAGTAAAAGCAACACGCGCATGAAAAACACCGAAACGCAGAACCCCAGTAGAGCGCGAGTCTGATGAAGTTTGTTCAAGCGCGCTGCCACAGTTACGTGACAGTTTGATGAAGAGTGCCCAGCGGTCATGGTCGACAGAATTGGCAACATGAGACAAACTCACGCTATCCGAACTTGTCACAAATTATCTTCATGGAGAGCCCGTGCTCGAAATCCGTCATCTCAAGACCCTGCACGCTTTGCGCGAAGCCGACAGCCTGGTGGAAGCCGCCGAGCGCCTGCACCTGACCCAGTCGGCACTGTCCCACCAGTTCAAAGAGCTGGAAGAGCGCATGGGCATGCCGCTGTTTGTGCGCAAGACCAAACCGGTACGCTTCACCAGCGCCGGCCTGCGCCTGCTGCAACTGGCGGACGCCACCCTGCCGCTGCTGCGCGGTGCCGAACGGGATATCGCACGCCTGGCCGGCGGCACCGCCGGGCGCCTGCATATGGCGATCGAGTGCCACAGCTGCTTCCAGTGGCTGATGCCGACCATCGACCAGTTCCGCGATGCCTGGCCGGAAGTCGAGCTGGACCTGGCTTCCGGCTTTGCCTTCGCCCCGCTGCCAGCCCTGGCCCGTGGCGACCTGGACCTGGTAGTGACCTCCGACCCGCTGGAGCTGGCGGGCATCACCTATGTGCCGTTGTTCACCTACGAAGCGATGCTCGCCGTGGCCAACCAGCACGCCCTGGCCAATAAGCCGTACATCGTGCCCGAGGATCTGCTCAGCGAAACCCTGATCACCTACCCGGTGGAGCGCGACCGCCTGGACATCTTCACCCGTTTCCTGGAGCCGGCCGACGTCGAGCCGGCCCAGGTCCGTACCTCGGAGCTGACGGTGATGATGATGCAGTTGGTGGCCAGCGGACGCGGCGTGTGTGGCATGCCCCACTGGGCGCTGCACGAGTACAGCTCGCGGGGTTATGTGAAGGCCAAGCGGTTGGGCGAGAGGGGTCTGTTTGCCACGCTGTACGCCGGGATCCGCGCGGATATGCTGGATGCGCCGTACATGCGCGACTTTTTGCTGACGGCCAAGGACACCTCGTTTTCGACCCTGGATGGGGTCAGCGCAGTCCGTTGATTGCTCACGCGCTGCGCCGTTGCTCCAGCATCAGGCGCACCGCCAGGGCGGCCAGCACAAACCCCATGAAATAACGCTGCACCGCCAGCCACGTGGGGTTGTGGATAAACCAGGCGGCGATGCTCGCGGCGCACAGCGAGATCAGCAGGTTGACCACAAAGCTGACGCTGATCTGGGTAAAGCCCAGCATCAGGCTCTGGGTGAAGACCGAACCGTGCTCCGGGGTGATGAACTGCGGGAATACCGACAGGTAGAACACCGCGATTTTCGGGTTCAGGGCACTGGTCAGAAAGCCCATGGTCACCAGCTTGCGCGGCGAGTCGGCGGGCAGTTGCTGGGCCTCGAACGGCGAACGGGCGCCCGGTCTCACTGCTTGCCAGGCCAGCCATAGCAGGTATAGCGCGCCGGCCCATTTCAGCACTTCATAGGCCACCGGCACCGTGAGAAACACTGCGGTCAACCCGGCAGCCGCGGCGAACAGGTGCACAAAAAAACCTGCGACCACCCCCAGTAACGACGTGACCCCGGCCTTGCGGCCCTGGCAGATCGAGCGGGAGATCAGGTAGATCATGTTCGGCCCGGGCGTGAGTACCAGCAGCAGCGAGGCGGCGGCAAAAATCAGCAGTTCATTGAGGGGGATCACGGCTCAGTCCTTTGCGCCCGACAGTTCAGGCAGTAGTGGTCAGCGATGCGCGATAAAACGGCAGGATCAAGTCACGTGTCAAGGGCGCTAGTTGCAGGCCGCCGTCGCCGGCCGGGTCGATCCAGCGCACTTCTTCGATCTCGGCAGCGGGCGTTACCGGCACGTCGATACGCACTTCAAACAGCTCGGCCGCCACGGTAAACCCCGGCTCGTTGGCCGCCGGCGCCGAGAAGTGGCCCAGGTAGTGTGCCTGGGCCGAGTCGATACGCAGCCCCAGCTCTTCGTACAGCTCACGTGCCAGGGCCTGCACCGGTTGTTCGCCCGCGTCGATCTTGCCGCCCGGCTGCATGAACGCCTGGGTGCCGCGCTTGCGCACCAGCAGGGTCTGGCCGTCGCTGCCGATCAACAGGGCGGCGGCGATACGGATGGTCTGGGACATGAAATAAACGCCTTGGAGTAAAGGCCGCAAAGGATCACACGACCCTGCGCTGCGCTGCCAGCTTTGTGGCCGATTTTTTGTGATGACGGGTTTGTTGTGGCGAGCGGGCTTGCCCGCGCTGGGCGGCGAAGCCGCCCCAGACCACCCACCGAGCTCCAACTGAGAAAACACGGTGGCCTGATTAGGACTGCTTCGCAGCCCAGCGCGGGCAAGCCCGCTCGCCACAACAAGGCTGGTCGCCCCCTTGCCACAGGTTGTGTGATTTTTTATTGAGCGGGGAGCGGTTCGTCAGGCTCCTTGATGAACACGCTGTACTTGGCGCCTTCCATCGCTTCAAAGGCGATCAGCTTGTCCACCAGCGGCAGGTTCAGCACCTTGCCAGCGTTGAGCAACAGCATGCCGTTGTCGGCATTGAGATTGCGCGCCAGGATCATGCCTTCGGCCAATTCCCGCGTGCCAAGCACCTTGACCGTCGGGTCGCCCAGGGTCACGTCGCTGAGGAAGGCCGCACAGGCCTGGACGAAGTCTTCCACCATATCCGGGTCATACAGGCGCCCGGCGTATTTGCGGATGTACAGCAGCGCTTCGTCGCTGTTCATCTGCCGCTCCAGAATCAAGCCGCGCTGCAATTCGATAAAGTCCACCGCCAACTTCAGCAAACGCGAGCCAAACGGAATCCCATCGCCCTTGAGGTGGTCGGGGAAACCACTGCCGTCCCAGCGTTCCTGGTGATGGCGGATGATGCGCGCCGCATCCTTCATCGGCTCCAGGGTCATCAGCAGCGATTCGCTTTGGGTCGGGTAGGTGCGATACAGCTCGCGGTCGGTGCTGTGCAACAGGTCGGCGGGAGCGATCATCATCCTGTCGGTCCAGCTCAACTTGCCGACGTTGTACAGCGCCGCAGCCATGGTCAGGTCGCGCACACTGGACTCATCCATCGACTGGGCTCGGCAGTACACCCGGATCAGCTCGATCAATGGGCGGTTGGTCTGTTTTTCCTTGGGCAGGCGCAGGTTGGCCAGCAGGGAAAAGACTTCGGTGCCGGTCACGTAGCTGCGTTTGAGTTCATCGTAGGCCAGGTCAAGCATGTCGGCGGTCTGTTGCAGCTCGCTGGTGCGCGAGAGGACGCGCTTTTCCAGGGTGGCATTGAGCGCCTTGAGTTGATCGTTCTGTTCGCGGGTCAGTTGCTCCAGGCGCAGCCTTTCGCGATCGGAAAACTGATGCTCCAGGGACTGGCGCAGGATCAGGAGCAGTTCATCATCGTTCCACGGCTTGCTGATATAGCGGTGGATCTGCCCCTCGTTGATGGCCTTGATGATCATCGTCAGGTCGGCGTAGCCCGTCAGCAGGATGCGCGACGTCGCCGGGTACAGGCGATGGGTTTCGGCCAGCAACGTCGCCCCGTCCATGGCCGGCATCCGGGCGTCGGTCATGACCAGGTCCACGGGTTGGGCCGCCATGATTTCCAGCGCCTGGGCACCGCTGCCGGCCAGCAAGACGTCATAAGGCTGACCGCGCAGCAGGCGGCGCAGGCTGTTGAGGATCGACTCTTCATCATCGACCAGCAAAACCGTGGGCCTGTAGGGAGAAGTTGTAGCGAGTTGCTCATCCATGGCGACACCTACTCAAACTTGAACTAGATTTAACCCTTGCACCTGCCGTTGACTGCGCGGTGCTTGCCCAGGCAATCAGCGCTCTACGTCAAAGGGTGAGCTGCCGTTGATTTGACGCCAACTGGCCGACTAATTCAAGGGAGCCGACTACGCTTGTACATAGAGTCAGCAATTGACTCACTCCTCTCACCCGTTGCGGAAAGGAATCCTTATGCACCCCTCCATGTTGTTGCATGCCGATGGGTCCGGGTCATGAGCCAGCGCCCTAAACATGCAAACCGACGCATTCTGATCGTTGACGATACGGCCTCTATCCATCAGGACTTCCGCAAAATCCTCTGTGCCGAGGCCATCGCTGACCAGACGCTGGAAAGTATCGAGCAAAGCCTGTTCGGTACGGCACCCGCGGTTCACCAGCGCTACACCCTGGACTCCGCCTACCAGGGCCAGGAAGCCCTGGCGTTGGTGAGCCAGGCGCTGGCTGATGGCGCGCCATACGCCCTGGCGTTCATCGACATGCGCATGCCGCCGGGATGGGATGGCCTGGAGACCATCGAGCAGCTGTGGAACATCGACTCCAACCTGCAAATCGCCCTGTGTACCGCCTATTCCGACTACTCCTTCGAAGCGATTGAAGCGCGCCTGAAGTTCAGCGATCAGTTGCTGATCCTGAAAAAACCCTTCGACCATCTGGAAATCCGTCAGATGGCCAGTGCCCTGACCTGGAAATGGCAGTTGGCACAGGATGCGCTGCTCAAGGTGTCGAACCTGGAGCGCACGATCGAAGAACGGGTCCAGGAACTGCTCAAGGTCTCGCACCTGCTGCAATACGATGCCCTCACCGGCCTGCCCAACAGCACGTTGCTCGGCGACCGACTGACGCAGGCCATTGCCCTGGGCCGGCGCCACGATACTCAACTGGCCGTGATGTTTATTGGCCTGGACCGCTTCAAGCGTATCAACAACGCCCTGGGCCACCCCGTGGGCGATCAAGTGTTGCAACAGGTCGGCGAGGACCTGGCGGCAACGGTCCGCAAATCCGACTCGGTGTTCCGCTATGGCGCCGACGAGTTCGTGATGATCCTCAACGACATTCATCACCCCCAGCAAACCAAAAGCATTGCCGAGAAGGTCCTCAAGGCTCTGGGCCGCACCCGCCATGTGGCGGGCCATGACCTGCGTGTCACTGCCAGCCTTGGCATCAGCATTTACCCCAATGACAGTTTCAACGCCGTGGAGCTGATCAAGAAGGCGGAAACCGCCATGCGTAACGTCAAGGAACAGGGGCCGGACAACTTCAGCTTTTTTATCGAAGACATGAACCTCATCGCGCGCCAGCAGCAGACCCTGGAGGCCGCTATCCGCCTGGCCCTGGAGCGCGATGAGTTCGTCTTGCACTATCAGCCGAAGCTGGACTTGAAGAGTGGGCGGATTGTCGGCGCCGAAGCGTTGATTCGCTGGTTTCAACCGGCTCATGGCTGGGTCTACCCATCGGACTTCATCCCGATGGCCGAAGACAGCGGCCTGATCGTGCCCTTGAGCCAGTGGGTCTTGCGCCAGGCTTGCGAACAGGCGCAACGCTGGCAAGCCCAGGGCTTGGCGCCCATTTGTGTCTCGGTGAACATCTCGGCTATCGACTTCCGTCAGCGCGAGTTTGTCAGCAACCTTGCGACCATACTCGAGCAGACAGGGTTGGCGCCCGCCCTGCTGGAGCTGGAGATTACCGAAAGTGTATTGATGCAAAACGTCGAGGACACTATTGCCATCCTGCACGAGATCAAAAAAATGGGGGTGCGGCTGGCCATTGATGACTTCGGCACCGGCTACTCCAGCCTCAGTTACCTGCGGCGCTTTCCCGTCGATGTGCTAAAAATCGACCAGTCGTTTGTTCGTGGCCTGGGCGAGAACACCCAGGACATGCAATTGATCAGTGCCATTATCAGCCTGGGCAAGAGCCTGGACCTCAATATCATTGCCGAGGGCGTGGAGACCGTCGAACAACTGGAGTTCCTCAAGGCCCGGCACTGCGAGGAGGGCCAGGGCTATCTGTTCAGCAAAGCCGTGGCGGCCGAGGATTTTGCCCGGCTGCTGCAAACCGGCCCACATCATCTGATGCCGGATCAATGATTCTCTGCTCACAAGGAATTGAAGTTGAGCAATACATCACCGCGTTACCCGTCGGTATGGGTCATAAGCCTGGTATTCGGCGTATGGCTGGGCGGTTCAACGGCACTCGCAGCGCCACTCGATGAGGCGCTCAAACCGCTGCCTGGAACGCCGGTGCTGGATGCCGCCCGTGTCGAGTTGGGGCGTCGGCTGTTCAATGAAACGCGTCTTTCGATCAATAACACCCTGTCGTGCGCCAGTTGCCATCGCCTGGACAAAGGCGGCGCGGATGACAAACCCTTCTCCCTGGGCTTCGACGGCAAGCCCGTGGCCCTCAACACGCCCACGGTGTTCAACGCCAGCCTGAACTTCAAACAGTTTTGGAACGCCCGGGCAGACACCCTGGAGGCACAGATCGAACAAGTGGTGACCAGCCCCGTGGAAATGGGTAACACCTGGCCAACCGTGGTCGCGACGCTGTCCGCTGCGCCTGAATATCAACGCGCATTCACCCAGGCGTACCCCGATGGCGTCACGGCCGCCAACGTGCAGAATGCCCTGGCCACGTACGAACGCACCCTGCTCGCGCCCAATTCACGCTTCGACCAGTACCTGCTGGGCAACACCGACATCCTCAGCTATGACGAAAAACAGGGCTACCTGCGCTTCAAGGAGTACGGTTGTATTGCCTGTCATCAAGGGGTCAACATCGGGGGCAACATGTACCAGAAGTTCGGCGTGCTGGGTGACTACTTCAAGGACCGCGGCAACCCGGTGGACGCGGACCTGGGGCGCTACCTGGTCACCCTGGATGAGGAAGACCGCCATGTGTTCAAAGTGCCCAGCCTGCGTAACGTCGCCGTCACCGCCCCGTACTTTCACGACGCCTCGGCCAAGACCCTGGACGAGGCGATCGACGTGATGTTCAAGTACCAGTTGGGACGCACGCCGTCGGCGGATGACAAGGCCCGGATTGCGCTGTTCCTCAAGACACTGACCGGCGAGTGGGAGGGCAAGCCGCTATGAAGCTGACTCGCCGCGCCAGCCTGGCCCTGCTCGGTTTCGTCACTTTAGTGCTGGCCTCGATCCTGGTTTTTTTGTACATCAAGTCTTCCACCGACCAGAGCAGCAACTACACCCCGTCCCGGGACCTGATCCGCCATATCAAGCAATTGAACGCGCAATGGGACAGCGAGGTGCTCAAGGCGCGGATCGCCCTGACCCACAACTACGACCCGCTGGTCGCGCCCCTCAACGAGATGAACAGCCTCTGGGCCGAGCTGGAGGTGCGCGAGCACCTGCACCAGCATGCCGATCCAACCAAATGGCAATGGGAACAGAACAACTATCGAGCGGCGGTCGAGGAAAAAGCGCGGCTGGTGGACCAGTTCAAATCCCATAACGCCTTGCTGCGCAACTCCCTGGCCTTCCTGCCGACCGCCGAGGACGATATCCAGGCGCAGTTCGGACTGCTGGACGACAACAGCCGCCTGCAGTTGCAAGACGTTACCAGCGACACCTACGACTTGTTGCTCAGCAGTCTTGAGTTCGCGCTGGTTGCCAATAATGACAAGGCCGCAGAGATTCTTGTCGGGTTGAACAAACTGGCGATCAACAAAGAACACCTGCCTGGGGATTTCCAGAGCCCTATCGAGCTTCTCAGCAAGCACATTGCCCTGATTCTGCGTGAGCAACCGGTGGTCAACAGTTTGCTTGAGCGCATCGCCGCAATCCCGCTGTCCGAGCACTTGGACGTCATGACCAACCAACTCGACCAGGATCAACGGGTCGCCGAACTGACCGAGCAGAAGTACCACCGTTACCTGCTGGTGTTTTCGACGTTATTGATGCTGGTACTGGTGTACCTGGCTGTTCGCCTGTTACGCAGCTTCGCCGAGATCAACCGGGTCAACCGCGCCCTGCAGGCCGCCAACGAAAGCCTCGAACAACGGGTCGAGGAACGCACCCGGGAACTCAAGGACGCCCAGAGCGAGCTGCTCGACAGCGCCCGCCAGGCCGGCATGGCGGAAATCGCCACGAATGTGCTGCACAACGTCGGCAACGTGCTCAACAGCGTGAATGTGTCCGCCGACCTGGTCACCCGTAAGCTGCGGGCCAGCAAGGCCCTGGGGCTGGGCAAGGCCATGCAGTTGATCAACGAGCATCCCCATGACCTGGGCACCTTCCTGACGGAGGATGACAAGGGCAAAATGTTGCCGGGATACCTCAATCAACTGGTGGACGCGATTGCCATCGAGCAGCAAGGCATGGCCGATGAACTGGTGCAGTTGACCAAGAGCGTCGACCACATCAAGGACATCGTCTCCACCCAGCAGTCCTATGCTGGCGCCTCCAAGCTGCTGGAACCGGTCCATATCAGCGCCCTGGTCGAAGACGCGCTGCGCATGAATTCCGGGGCCTTGAGTCGCCACCATGTCACCGTGGTCAAGGACTATCAGCCGGTCCCCGAGGTCATGGCCGACAAACACCGGTTGCTGTTGATTCTGGTGAACCTGATCAGCAACGCCAAGTACGCCATGTCCAACCTCAGCGACCGGCCACGCCAGATAACCCTGACGGTCCAGGCCGTGGAGGGCGACACCCTGCAGATCAGCGTCAAGGACGAAGGCGAAGGCATCCCCGCAGAGAACATGACGCGGATCTTTACCCATGGTTTTACCACCCGCAAGGAAGGCCACGGCTTCGGCCTGCACAGCTGTGCCCTGGCCGCCATCGAAATGAATGGTCACCTGACCGCACACAGCGATGGGCCCGGCCTGGGGGCCGTGTTTACCCTGCAAATCCCTCTTGAGCGTGCCGAGACCTGACCATGAATCAACCCCCGAACCGGCGCATCCTGCTGATTGACGACACCCCGTCGATCCACGAAGACTTTCGCAAGATCCTCATGCCGCCTATGGAACAGAACGCGGCACTGGACGAAATGGAAAGCGCACTGTTTGGCGAGGCCGCCAAACCCCAGGCCCCACCGTTTGAACTTGACTCGGCCTATGGCGGCCAGGAGGGCCTGCAACTACTGTGTACCGCCATGCAACAAGCACGCCCCTACGCCCTGGCCTTTGTCGACATGCGCATGCCCCAGGGCTGGGACGGCGCACAGACCATGGAAGAACTCTGGAAGGTCGACCCGGACCTGCAAGTGGTGGTGTGTACCGCCTACTCGGATTACTCCTGGGAAGAGTTGCTGTCGCGTCTCAAGGCCCACGACCGGCTGCTGATCCTGAAAAAGCCCTTCGACAATATCGAAGTCCAGCAGATGGCCAATACCCTGGCGGCCAAATGGGACATGGCCCGTCGTGCTCGCCTGAAGACCGGGCACCTGGAGCAGTTGGTAGAACAACGCACCGAGGCACTGACCCTCGCCAGCCAGGCCTTGCAGCAGGAAATCGACGAACGCAAGCAGCTACAAAGCCAGTTGATCCAATCGGAGAAACTGGCCTCCCTGGGGCAGATGGCCGCCGGGGTGGCGCACGAAATCAATAACCCCGTGGGCTTCGTCACCTCCAACCTTGGCACGCTGGAGAGTGACTTCAAACAATTGCAGCGCATGCTCGACGCCTATCAACAGGCTGAGGCAGCCTTGGCGCCCGGTGACTGCCTTGAACAACTGAGCGCCTTGCGCAACGAGTTGGACCTGGACTTCCTCAAGGAGGACATCCCGATCCTGATCCGCGAATCCAAGGACGGCATCGGCCGTGTGACGCAGATCGTCAAAGACCTGAAGAACTTCTCCCGGGTCGATAACGACGAGCAATGGCAATGGGCGAACCTGCAGCAAGGGATCGACTCGACCCTGAACATCGTGGCCAGTGAACTCAAGCACAAGGCGGACGTGATCAAGCACTACCAGCCCCTGCCCGAGATTGAATGCCTGGCCTCACAAATCAACCAGGTGGTGATGAACCTGGTGATCAACGCAGCCCAGGCCATGGGCCCGGAACGCGGCACGATCACCCTCAGCAATGGGGTCGAGGGCGATCGGGTGTGGCTGGAGGTGGCGGATAACGGCTGCGGGATTGCGCCCCACAGCCTGCAGAAAATCTTCGACCCGTTTTTCACCACCAAGCCGGTGGGCGAAGGCACGGGCCTGGGGCTGTCGCTGTCCTATGGCATCGTCAAGAAACACCACGGGGATATCTCGGTGAGCAGTGAAGTCGGCAGGGGCACCACCTTTCGGGTGGTGCTGCCGATCCGGCAGACAGCGGCGTGACGCCTCTGCTGTTCAGGCTTCAGCGGGCTTGGGGCTGGAACCAAACGAGGCAAACCGCTTGTTGAACCCGGCAATCCGCCCTTCGACCTGAGTCTTGCGCTGCTGGCCGGTGTAGATCGGGTGGGACGCGCTGGACACGTCGAGGGCCATGTAAGGGTAAGTGTTGCCATCGGTGTGTTGGTGGGTGCGATCCGTGTCGACCGTGGAGCCGATCAGGAAAAACACATCGGCGGCAGTATCGTGGAACAGCACGGTGCGGTAGTCGGGGTGAATACCAGCTTTCATAGGGCCTCCGGGGCATCTGGGCAGGATTAATATGTTATACAGTAACGTAAATAATGCACCTAAACGAGAACGTATTGCAATACCAAGAGAGGCTTGGGTTCTCTGCGGTTGCCCCGGCAAGGAACTCGACCGTAAGCTGGGCCCCGTGTTGAACCGTGAACCCGCATAAAGAATAGAACCTTGTAGGAGCAGGCTCCTACAGGTCATAGAGCGTCCGAACCCAAGGAAACCGTATGAGCCTGTCGTTGCTTAGCCGTTATGCATTCTTTGCCGTGTGTGTCATTTTCACCCTCGCCAGCCTCCCCTTTATCCAACACGAATGGCTCTGGCCGATGACCCTGGTGACCGGCGTGCTCAGCCTGATCGGCGTGTTCGACCTGCTGCAAAGCCCCCACGCGGTGCGCCGCAACTACCCGATCCTGGGCAATATCCGCTACCTGGTGGAAGGCATTCGCCCGGAAATCCGCCAGTACCTGCTGGAGTCCGACAGCGACGCCCTGCCCTTCTCCCGGGCCCAGCGTTCGCTGGTGTATTCGCGGGCCAAGAATGAAAGCGCCGACAAACCCTTCGGCACCCTGATCGACGTGTACCAGTCCGGTTTCGAATTTATCGGCCACTCCATGCGCCCGGCCCCGTTGAGCGACCCCAGCGCCTTTCGCGTGGTGGTCGGCGGCCCGCAGTGCACCCAGCCGTACTCGGCGTCGGTGTTCAATATCTCGGCCATGAGCTTTGGCTCGTTGAGCGCCAACGCCATCCGCGCCCTCAACCAGGGCGCCAAGCTCGGCAACTTCGCCCACGACACCGGCGAAGGCAGCATCAGCGCCTACCACCGGGAAAATGGCGGCGACCTGACCTGGGAGCTGGGCAGCGGCTACTTCGGCTGCCGCACCAGCGACGGCCGTTTCGACCCCGAACGCTTTGCCGTGCAGGCGCAAAACCCGCAGGTACGGATGATCGAAATCAAGATGAGCCAGGGCGCCAAGCCCGGCCATGGCGGGATCCTGCCCAATCACAAGGTGACGAAGGAAATCGCCGAGACCCGTGGCATCATGATGGGCGAAGACTGCATCTCGCCGTCACGCCACAGTGCCTTCTCCACGCCGATTGAGCTGATGCACTTTATTGCCCAGTTGCGTGAATTGTCCGGCGGCAAACCCGTGGGCTTCAAATTCTGCCTGGGCCACCCGTGGGAGTTCATGGGCATCGCCAAGGCCATGCTCGAGACCGGGATCCTGCCGGACTTTATCGTGGTCGACGGCAAGGAAGGCGGCACCGGCGCCGCCCCCGTGGAGTTCACCGACCATATCGGCGTGCCCCTGCGTGAAGGTCTGTTGTTTGTGCACAACACCCTGGTGGGCCTGAACCTGCGGGACAAAATCAAACTGGGCGCCAGCGGCAAGATCGTCAGCGCCTTCGATATCGCCAGCGTCCTGGCCATCGGCGCCGACTGGGCCAACTCGGCCCGGGGCTTTATGTTCGCCATCGGCTGCATCCAGTCGCAGAGCTGCCACACCAACAAATGCCCAACCGGCGTGGCCACCCAGGACCCGTTGCGCCAGCGCGCACTGGTGGTACCGGACAAGGCCCAGCGCGTGTTCAACTTCCACCGCAACACCCTTAAGGCCCTCGCGGAAATGCTCGCGGCGGCCGGCCTGGATCACCCTTCGCAGTTGTCGGCCAAACACCTGGTACGGCGCATGTCAGCCACCGAGATCAAGCTGTTCTCGCAGTTGCATGTGTTCCTCAAGCCAGGGGAACTGCTGACCGGTGAAGTGAACGGCGAGTTTTATTCGCGGATGTGGCAAATGGCGCGGGCCGACAGTTTCGAGCCCCATGAAGTAGAAGCGGCTTAAAGGACAACTGTTGTGTTGAAAGTGATCGCCGAAGACTTTATCAAACCCGAACACCTGGAAACCGTGCGCCCCTGGTACGCCGAACTGGTGGAAAAAACCCGCCAGGAACCGCTGTGCATCGCCTACGACTTGTTCGTCGACCAGAAAGACCCGGGGCACTTTGTGTTTATCGAGCAATGGCCCGACCAGGCCGCGCTGGATGCCCACTGCCAGACCGAACACTTCACCCGGCTGGTGCCGCAGATCAACGCGTATCAGGCCAAGCCTTGCCGGGTGTTGTTGATGGATGGGTTTTAATCCGTCATTGAAGAGGCGGTTTCTGGCAGCCACTCGCCAACGGGCAAATAGCCATAAGCTGGGCTTTTTCCTTACCTACCCTATAGGTGCCAAGCAACTGCCAATGGGCAGGAAGCTTTCGCGTGAGGGTGCCACGGTCCTGGGCATCAATCAGCCAAAGTCGGCCTGAGGCCGTTGTGAGCGATTCCAGGTCATCGACATAGATCTGATCGGCCCTGTCTTGAATCAGTGTGGAAATCTGATACCCGTTGGGACGCCCTGATGTGCCATCCGCGTTTATTGGTGTGTACTGCATCGCAGGGCGTTCGTTCTTGAGGTAATAGATCATGGACAAGTGCATGAAAGGCTCCAGCACCAACACCCCGTCTCCCGGCTGCGAAGTGTGGTCAACATAATCGGCCAGCGCGCCCAGCTGATTGTTTTCATAACACCACGTACACGTCTTGTTATACACATGCCACAAACCACTCAACTCAAGCAGAATAACCGCTGAAAAACCGATGACGAACGCCGACTTACTTCGTGTCGACACGCCCTCCAGCGCCATTGCAATGACGAGAGGCAACGCCAGCCCGGCAAATAAAAAATAACGTGGATACAGCAGCGGCCAAAACAATGACACCAGCATGATCGCCGCTATCGGGCACCATACATACACAACAAGAAGTGCATTATTTTTTCGATCACTTGCATCCCACAGACAAATAAATACGGACGCTATCCACACCACCAAGGCCAGGCCATAAAACCCCCAGACAGGCACCTGCTGACCTTCACTGAAATTCAGAAAAAACCAAGTCAGTTCGACCAATTCCTTAATACCCGGCTTGGCGATCCAGTCCAACCTCGAATACGTCAATTGATTTAGCAGGCTGGGCAACCAGGGTAAAAAACAAATCACAATCAAACCATTGGCCAGCCACCAACTACGACTCCACAGATACTTATATTTTATCTGTCGAGACGTTGCCAGAAGCGAAATATAGGCCCAATGGGACAATAGGCATAAAGCCGCAAAATAGTGCGTATAAAGCCCTGCCACCATCAGCAGGATGTACAGGGTGAGCGGAACTTTACTCTGCGGACGGTCAAGCCAGTAGATAAATGCAATCGTCGCGCCCAGCATCAAAGCCCCCAGGAACGAGTACATACGAACTTCCTGGCTGTAGCGAACGGCCGCCGGAAAGATCGCCAATAATATGCTTGCCAGCATTGCCGCACGTCGAGGGAGCAACAGGTGCGACAACCAGATCCCCAGCGCCACCGAAACAACCCCAAAAAACACACTCAGACTGCGGGCGGCAAAAGCGCCATTACCGAACACCTTGATCCACTCATGTAACATCAGATAGTACAGTGGCGGATGAACATCACGGGCCGTATGAAACAGAATTTCAGAAGGCGGCTTCATACTCAGCAGCAAGCTGAAAGCCTCATCAAGCCATATACCTGTTTCAGTCAACTCGGCAAACCGCACCCCCACTGAAACCAACAACACAAAAAAATAGAACGCTATAAGAGCCAGGGAAATATCAATTTTTGTTCGCTTCGAGTTATCAACACCGCCCATAGCCACCCCATCAAATTGACTCATCTGGCGTCCCCTGGTTCTTCACTACATTGGCGACTACATACCGCGGCCTATGCTTGGCTTCCATATAGATCCGCCCCACATATTCCCCCAATATGCCAATCCCGATCAGTTGCACACCGCCTAAAAAAAGAATCGCCGTCATCAGCGACGGATACCCCGGCACCTCATTGCCAAACAGTAATTTGGCGATGATCAGATACCCCGCGTACCCCAGCGCCAATAACGAAATACCGGCACCGATGTAACTCCATAACCGCAAGGGCAAGGTGCTGAACGAAGTGATGCCCTCCAGCGCCAGGTTCCACAGTTTCCAGGCATTGAACTTGCTGTGGCCGACCACCCGGCAAACCCGGTCATATTCGACGATCGCCACGGTGAACCCGGCCCAGGACAGTACGCCCTTCATGAACAGTTGCTGCTCCGGCAACGCCTTGATCACGTCCACCACCTTGCGGTCCATCAGGCGGAAGTCGCCGACGTTTTCTTCGATATGGGTGTAGGCGATGCGATTGAGCAGGTGATAGAACATCGAGGCACTGTGGCGTTTGAGGTAGCCATCGCTGGAGCGATCACGACGCTTGGCCAGGACCACATCGGCGCCCTCCTTCCATTTCTCGATCAGGCGCGCGACCACTTCAATCGGGTCTTGCAAGTCGACGTCCATGGGCACCACCGCCTCACCGCTGGCGTACTCCAGGCCGGCAAACAGTGCCGGTTCCTTGCCAAAATTGCGGGAAAAGTTGATCAACACCACATCGCTATCGGCCAACGCGATATCCCTGGCGATATCAGCCGTGCGGTCGGTGCTGCCGTCATTGATAAACACGATCTCGACTTCGTGATCCTGCAACGACGGCTCCTGGCGTACGGCCCGGTAAAACAGGTGTGTCGCCTGCTCCTCATTGAACAACGGCACGATCAGCGAGAGCCTCATGGGGCGGACCTGCGGAACACCCAGTACTTCGATAGCAGGAAACCGCACACCAGGCTGACCAGGGAAAACACCACCACGGTGACTAGCCCGGGCAAGCGCCAGCGATCCGCCAGCCACCCCACCGCCAGGCTCAAACTGCCCAGGCAGAAGATGAACAGCAGGTAGCGGCCCAGCGAAGCCGCCATACCAAAGGTGAAAGTGGCATTCACAAAAAACGAAAAGGTCGCCGCCACGCAAAAGGCCAGGAAATTGCTGAAGGCCTGGCTCAGATCAAAGGCGGCCCGGAGCACGAAAAACAGCTGCCAGTGGATCACCGTATTGGCGATGCCGATCACCGTGTAGGTGGAGAACCCCATCCATAGTCTGCCCATGCCACCATCGCGCCTCGTTGCCCATCGCCGTCGATGGGCAAGCAAGCCATGCCGAAAAAACCTCGTCTACTGTCAGAAATAACAGGTGGGGACGGTTAGACGACCGACGGTATAATCCCATCCCGAAATTGAGACATTCAGTAATACCCATCCTTTGCAATTGCTTACAAATACCGCCAACCTGCGCCCGCCCGACGCGCGGCAGGACCATTGCCGATACTCACGGGTCACTATTTAACCCACTGTTCAAGAGCCCGCAGCCATGCTTAACGGACGCGACCCGCGCATCGACTTTTTTCGAGGCCTGGCGTTGATTTTCATTTTTTGGGATCACGTGCCTCACAACCCCCTTGGTCAGATCACCCTGCGTAACTTCGGCTTCAGCGATGCCGCCGAAGTCTTCGTGTTCCTCGCTGGCTACGCCTCGATACTGGCCTACAGCAAAGTGTTGCAGCGCGAAGGTTTTTGGATGGTCAGCCTGAAAATCCTGCGCCGTACCTGGGTGTTGTATGTGGTGCATATTTTCTTGCTGGCGATGCTGATGGGCATCGTCTTCTTCGCCAACAGCAAGGTAGAGACCCGCGACCTGGTCCAGGAAATGGGCCTCACGCACTTCATCACCAACCCGCAGCAAGCCCTGACCGATGAATTGCTGCTGCGCTTCAAGCCCAACCTGATGGACCCGCTGCCGCTGTACATCGTGTTGCTGCTCGGTTTGCCGCTGGTGCTGCCGGTACTGGTGCGCGCGCCCCTGGCGGTGGTGGCGGTGTCGCTGGTGGTGTACCTGCTGGCGCCCAAGTTGGGCTGGAACCTGGCGGCGATTGCCGATGGCGTGTGGTACTTCAACCCGGTGACCTGGCAGTTGTTGTTCGTGCTCGGCGGCGCGGCGGCAATCCGCGCCGGGCAGCCCCATGCACCTGAGACCCGGCCGTTGCAGCGACAACCGCTGTTTCTTGCCGCCGCCACCTACACACTGCTGGCCGGCGTGATTACCGTGTCCTGGCGCTGGCCCGAGATCCACGATGAGCTGATGCCCGCCGCCTTGAGTAACCTGCTGTACCCGATCAGCAAGACCGATCTGTCGCCGGTGCGCCTGCTGCACTTCCTCGCCCTGGCCTATGTCACCGCCAAGCTGCTGCCCGGCCGCGCCTGGACACAAAACTGGCTGGCGCAACAAAGCTGCCGCATGGGTCGCTATTCCCTGGAAGTGTTCTGCCTGGGGGTCTTACTGGCGCCGCTGGCGGATATGCTCAACGCCCAGGTCGACGACGCCTGGCCTATGCAGATATTCAGTGCACTGCTGGGCCTGGCGTTGATGGCTGGGCTGGCGGCATGGCTGGAGTTCAACAAGCAACTGGACCAGGCCCGGCGCAGTGATGAGCGCCCCTTAAATAGTTAGCCCCCGAGCCTGGGTGCGGGCTGATTCCATCTACCTTCCACTTATCGTGAAAGGTAGAGCACATGCCGACTCATCAATTACTCAACGGCCTGTCTGGCAATCTGCAATCGAGTACCGCCTGGGCCCAACAACAGGCGCTGGAGCTGATCCAGCGCAACGTTCTCCAGGCCCTCGATGGCCTGGACACCCAGGAAAAACAACGCTTTCTGCAGCTGCAACGCGACGCTCTCGCAGCCCTGGCGGCGGTTGAAACCGAGAAAGAGCGAGTGGTCCGGGCCTTCAAGACAGACGGCCTGATGCAGTTGCGCAACCGGATCGGCGGACGCGACCCGCAGTTATACCGCTTCGAGACCACCTACCTGGAAAAGGTCGAGCAAGCCTTGCCCTGGGATCGTCAGCCGGGCAGCCACATCCGCGTGCCCCGCCGCTCCGATAGCAATCTGCGCGAAATCGAACACGTCAAGAGCATGACCTTGTGGGAAGCCGCCTGCGTGAATTTCGGCTTTACCTCCGCCATTCGCCAGGACTCCGGCTACAGCCTGGTGGACGCCAGCCGCGTGGTAGGCCCCGATGGCGATCGCAGCCTCAGCGCCCGGGCGTTCATCGCCATCGCCCGCGAGCTGGACCTGGGCCACCAGTTGCAAGTAAAGATCAAGGCCACACTCGGCGAGAGCGGCACGCTGCGCCGGTTGATGAGCGAGGCGGCGCTGGCACTCTTGCGGTTCGATGCGCTGGACGCCTGGCGCAACCGTGCCCACAACGGCATGACCCAGGCAGTATACGACAGCCTCACGGCGTTGATCGAGGGCAACGGGCCGCCCCTGGTCGTCGAGAGCCTGAGCCTGACCTCCGGCGTCACCCCCGTGATTGCCGTGCCCTTTGTGCCCTGGCAGAGTGCGATTCCCGTTCCATTGCTGCTGATCAGAGTGGCCAGCCTCGCGGTGCTGTCCTATTTCCCCTTTCGCCCCGGCGGCGCGTTCCGCTACCACCGCGACGCACGCTCGGCCGAGGCTGATTTTCGCCAGCAGTTGCTCGACAGTCACCAGCAAGGCGACCTCGGCTGGTTTTCCCGCCAATTACCGCTGGTAGGCCTGTCGTTGTTCCGGCCGTTGCTGACCCAGGAACCACGCCCCGAGGGCATGAACTGGCTGGCCGGGCTTCTGTATGACGGCTTTCACAAAGCCTTCCCGGAACAGACGCTCAACGACATTCATTTCGCCACCGACCCTGCCACCGGCCCCACCGAAACCCTGCTGCAAGCCCTGACTTATCGCCAGATCCAGCGCTGCCAGGCCGATATCGACACCCTCGCCAACACCCGCTCCGAAGCCGACTGGCAAGCGCTCAAGGACGCCACCGCCGCTATCGCCAACGAAGTCCTGCAACTGTTGCTCACCCCCCTGCCCGGTGGGGTCACGGGGATGAATCGGGTCATGCAACTGGCGGTGCTCGGGAGCATGACCTACAGCGTCAGCGCAGGCCTGGATGAAGCCATCAAGGGCGACGCCAGCGGCTTCGCTTCGACCCTGACCGATGTCGCCGATCTGGCCGTCAGCGGGCGCTTGATCAGCGTTGCCGGCAAAGCCCATCGCCAGCGCATGCTCCACTACCTGCAACAGCTGGGTAACCCGCGCAAGGTCACGCGCCCCGACGGCGTGGATGAATTGTGGAAACCCGACGCCCGCCACTACGCCCATGACCAGCAATACCTGCTCGAAGGTAAAAGTGCCGATGCCCTGTGCGTGTTCACCGTACAAGGCAGGCAGTACGTCAAACTGCAGCACGAGCGCCAGACCCTGGTGGCCGAGGTCATCCACGACCAGCACAATCAGCGCTACGTGCTCAAGAACAGCCGCAGCGCCTACAAGCCTGCGATTGTGTTTGCCCCGCACCTGCAAGCCTGGACCTTCGACTTGCACCACACCCGAAACCTGTCGGATACGCAGTTGCTGCAACAGATGCTGCACAATGGTTCGTCGATCATCTCCCCGGTCGACCTGGAACGGATGCTGCGCAGCACCGCCACCTCCCGCGCCATCCTGGAAAATGTCTGGCGCGGCGCACCGCCCCCCCTGAACCTGATCGAAGGCGTGCGGCGCCTGCAGGCCGATCAGGTGATCCAGCAGATTATCGAACACTTCCACGAAGCCGGTTATTTGCCCCCCTATGGCGATAGCGTGGTGCTGTGCCTGCTGACCCAACTGCCCGAGTGGCCCGCCGCAGTCCTGTTGAGCATCAGCGACCCACAACGCTCAGTGATCGAAACCTTTGGCAAGACTGAACAGCGGGTGCCTGGGTTGACGACCCTGACAATCGTGCGCAACGAAGACGGCAGTTACCAGGCCGAACGTTATCGCGGCCAGCCGCGCTACCGCGCCGCCCCCCTGCTGGACCTGGTCATCAGCCTGCAGCCCGACACCTCGCAACTGGGCCTGACGGAGCAAGCCGATGCCACGCCCGCCCAGCGGATCATGGCAGTGCGCCGTGCCGTTGCAGACCTGGCACGGCGCGAACGCACGGCCTTGTTCGCGGCCCTGGTGAACTACGCCAGTTATGAAAAAAGCGAGCAACTGCCGCCCCCCTCTGTCCGGCGTTTCTTGCCGGTCAAGGCAGCAGAGCCCCTGGTGGCCGTCACCCCGCTGCTGAAAAAAATGCGCGACCTCAACAGCCCATTGTCACCGGCACTGCTCCAACGGCTGCTGGAACAGCATCCACTGAGCCCAAGCCAACAACAGGCCTACCTGCGTGGCGGGCTTTTGCCGACGGCCTTTTATGAGCTGTTGGAGACTCACCGCACCGCCCTGCGCATCGACGCCGCCATCGACGCGCTGTATCACCCCCGTCAGTTCAACAACGACGCCGACCAATGGGCCAGGGAGTTCGCTTCCGCCTTGATACAGCAACGTCTCAAACGCAGATTCGTCATCACCGAAGTGATCGCTGACACCATCGCCCGCCCTTATGTCTCCAGCGGCCCCGACGACCTCACCGTGGAACTGCGCCACTTCGGCGAAGGCGTCTACGAGGCCTATGACATGCGCAATGCCGGCACGATTGCCGTGTCACCGGCGGTGGACAGCTTCTACCTGGCCATTGGCTCAGTGCTGCAACCCCATGAACGGCAGCTACTCAGCATGAGCAGCGAAACCGATGCCCTGGGCCTGCGCGCTACCCTGGGCGACTACATGAGCAACCAGCGCGGCCCTTCAGGCTTTGTCAGGCTGGCCAACGGTTCGCTGGCGCAGTACGAACACACCCTGTCCTTGCCACACAAACTGCAGCTCGACGCCCTGGGCCTGCTTCCCCTCAGCGGTGACCATTACCTGCCCCTGTTTGGCTCCTGGTATCGGATCATCTATGACAGACGGGTATTCAAGTGGCGGCTCATGCACCCGCAAAAGGTCGGCGTCGACACCCCGACCCTGGAGCACAACGGTGAAGGTGCCTGGCGCCTGTCCAGCGAGAACCCGATGAGCTGGGATGACCACAGCCTGCTCTATCGCCTCGGCAGCGACCACTACGCATTCCCCAAGGATATGGCCACGTCCATTCTCGCCCTGAGCGACACCCCGCCCCATGTATTGCGCCAGATACACCGTGGCAATCGGGCATCGCCGCCGCTGCTGGCCGATACGTGCAAGCGCTTGCGCATCGACCAGGAAATCAACCGGTTCATCGAGGCGATGTATGCCCTGCCCAGCAACCCTTTCGCCCGTCCGGACCTGCAATTGCTGGTGATTTCCAGCCTGCCCGGATGGCCCGACACCCACGTATTGCAGATTGTCGACCGCGATAATCGCGTCACCCACCAATACCCCGAGCACCAGCGGCCCGACAACCAGGTGGTGACGGTCACCGATGCGCAGTTCAAAAGTGCCCGGCTGCTCGAGGCCATCGTGCCCCACGATGACGTTATCGAGGGCCTCCTGGGGCAGGTCCCCAAGACCACCGAGCAGCGTCTGGTCCAACTGGTCACCCGGATCGTCGAATACACCGAACGGGAGCGGGCGCAACTCCTCAAGTCTTTGTACCGACGCAGCGAGTCCGGCGGCACCGAGCAAGAGCGGCGTTTCAAGGCCAAACACCCGGACCTGCCCACCAGCACGGTCAAGGCGATCCTGGGCCAGGCCTCGTCACGGGAGCTCAGACAACTGCATAAGCACAACCAATTGAGCCTGCGCCTGGCGGAACAGGCGCGCACAAGTGCCCACGACTTGCGCCTGAACCGTGCGTACGAAGGCCTGTATGTGGATGCCTGCGCCAATGCCGACAGCGACCGGATCACCCTGTACCTGCTGCGGCTCCTGCCCGCCTGGCCGAAAACCCTGCGTATTGATATTCGCGAATGGGACAACCAGGGACGCTTGCTGGAAACGGCAGGGCATCTGGTGGGGACATCACGCAAGACGATCGCCAGGACCAACCGGGGGTATCAGGCCTATGACCAACAGGGCGAACCGCTGGGCCAGCCATCGAACAGATTGCTGCGGGTCATTCTCAGTACCTTGTCTGCTGCCGAGCAGAGCTTGATTCAGGTTGACACCCAAAGCGGTATCGCCGAGCTGCAGTACCAGCTTGCCGAACTGGCCTTCGCCCGCCGTATTGAAATCAAGGGCCTGCTGGATATCCCACACCTGCAACCCTGGATGCAACCGGCGATGGGTGTTGACCGTTCGTTCCTGGTGTATCCGTTATGGCAACGAATCTGGCCTTTTCGCGGCCCCCGGCCACCGGACCTGGTGGCCAAGGTCCAAGAGCTGTACCCCCATTTCAACAATGACGATGCACGGCGACTGCTGCAGTCATTGAACATGACCGACCCAGAAAAACTGCTCGAACTGGAACGCCGCCAGGCGGAGTATCAGGCCATGGATGTGGAGCTGTCGCGCTGGAGTGAAACCCTGTTGCCGACCGACAACGAACTCAACGATCCCCTGGGCATGAACCGCGGAAGGCGACGCCATATTGCCTACCAACTGCGCAGCGCATGGCGTCAGGAAAACGCTACGTTTTACATCGCCGGGCTATTCAACGTGCCCTCGCTGGAGTTGCAACTGGACGACGAAGGCTTGCCTCCTGCGTCATTCCTGACGGGCACCACCGGCTTCAATCACATTGAATACCTGCGGATTTCCGGCAATGCGTTCCCTGCGACAGGGTCGGAGTTTCTTGGCAAGTTCACCCAGCTCAAGGCATTGCGCATTGATTGTCGCCTGACTGAACTGCCCCAGGCGATCACCGACATGACCACACTTACCCACCTTGACCTGAACGACAACGACCTGCACTTGACCCCAGAGTCTGTGCAACGCCTGGCAAGCATGGTCAACCTGCAGAAACTCGATCTGAACGATAATCCGGACCTGACCCTCGTACCGGATGTCAGCCGGATGCTGCAGATGAATACCTTGCACCTGGCCAATACAGGCATCACTCAGTGGCCCATCGGCGCCAGCGCCCTGCCAAGCCTGACAGAACTGCACTTGCAGGCAAACGGGATCACCAGCGTCCCTGAAGAGGTTTTCACCAACCCATGGCTGCAAACTGCCAATCGCAACACCCTGCTCCATGAAAACCCGTTGTCCGCCGAGACCCTGGCGCGCATCGACACATACCGCCTGGATACCGGCATCCGCCTGGGCGGGCAACTTCGCACACCGGCCCATGCTCCCGTAGCGGCAAACGACCTCGACACCTGGCTGACAGGCGTCGCAGCACAAGACGTGCCCGCCCGCCGAGAGCTGTGGGAACAGTTGAAAGCGAATGAAACCGCCAGGGCCGATGATGTGTTCCGGGTGCTGCGTGACCTGAAGCGAACCCACGCCTATCGCCACACGGCATCGAGGGCGCGCCTGACCGAGCGGGTCTGGACCTTGCTGATCGCCATGGGCGAGTCGACGCAACTGCGCAACACGGTCTGCCTCAATACCTATGGCTCAGGCAATTGCGGCGACAGCGTCCTGTTGGCATTTACCAACATGGAGCTGCATCACCGGATCCATCAGGCCAAGCAGCAGCCAAGGAGTTACCTGGCCGACAGGGCATTGCTGGAGCTGGCCAAGAGCTGCTTTTACCTGAACCAGCTGGATCACTTTTGCGACCGGTTTATTCTTGAGCGCGAGCAGGCCGGGCTTGAAGTCGACCCCGCCGAGGTCACCGTTTACCTGCGGGACAAACTGGCCCGTGAATTCAACCTGCCGTTTTATCCACTGGCGTTGCTGTACACCGTGGATGTTTACGTCACCGACGAGGTGGTCAATGAAGCGCGCAGGAGTCTGCGGGCACTCGGCCAGTCACCGGCGTTGCAGGAAGCAATCTTGATGACCGACTTCTGGATCGAGTATCTGGCCAGCAGCGAGCCGGAAGCGTTTTTCACCGTCAAGGGCACCATCGCTTACAAAGTCGGCGCGCTGAATCAGGAGTTTCCGACCAAGGACTCGGATGAGTATTGGACCCGCCACCAGCAACTGCTCGACGAGGAAACGGCCGAACAGAACCGCCTTGTGCGTCAGTTGACCGAGGGCACGCAACGGACGTTGATGCACGTCTGAAGCGCGACTGGCCTGCCTGTGAAGCAAACAGGCAGGCCAGGGGTCAGGGGATTACGCCGAACGTTGCGCGCCAAGACCGTCCTGGGTCGGCTGCAGCTTGAAGACGTAGAACAGCACGGTCAGGAATACCAGGAACACCGGGCCCACATACAGCGCCACGCGGGTATCCGGGAAGTAAGCCATCAGGCCCACCACCAGTACCAGGAACGCCAGGGCCAGGTACGAACTGACCGGGTACAGCCACATGCGGTACTTCAGGGCCTTCTGTTCGGCCGGGCTCAGGCTCTTACGGAACTTGAGCTGGGCCAGCAGGATCATCACCCAGGTCCAGATCGCACCGAAGGTGGCGATGGAGGTGACCCATACGAAGACCTTGTCCGGTACCAGGTAGTTGGCCAACACCCCCAGCAGCAGGGCGAAGATCGACAACAGCAGGGCCTTGCGCGGCACGCCGTTGCTGGAGGTGGTACCGAAGGTCGCCGGGGCCTGGCCGTTCTGCGCCAGGCTGTAGAGCATGCGCCCGGTGCTGAAGATCCCGCCGTTGCACGACGACAGCGCGGCGGTGATCACCACGAAGTTGATGATGCCGGCAGCCGTCTTGATGCCAAGACGCTCGAAGGTCATCACAAACGGGCTGCCCTGGGTGCCGATTTCATTCCACGGGTAGATCGACAGGATCACGAACAACGCGCCGACGTAGAACAACAGAATGCGCCAGAACACCGAGCCGATGGCATTGGGGATGGTCTTCTGCGGGTTCTTCGCTTCACCGGCGGTCAGGCCGATCATTTCCACGCCGAGGTAGGCAAACATCACCATCTGCAGGGACATCAACACGCCCTGCACGCCATTGGGCATAAAGCCGCCGTGGGCCCACAGGTTGGAAATCCCCAGCGCCACGCCGTCGTTGCCGAAACCAAAGGCAATGATGCCGACACCGCCGATAACCATGGCAATGATGGTGACGATCTTGATCAGGGCGAACCAGAACTCGAACTCACCGAAGGCTTTTACCGCGATCAGGTTGATCGTGCCCATGCTGATCAGAGCCGCCAGGGCCCAGATCCAGCGCGGCGTATCGGGGAACCACACGCCCATATACACGGCAACGGCGGTGATTTCCGCAACGCAGGTCACCAGCCAGAGGAACCAGTAGTTCCAGCCGGTAAGAAAGCCCGCCAACGGGCCGAGGTAATCCTGGGCATAACGGCTGAAGGAACCGGCCACCGGGTTATGTACGGCCATCTCACCGAGGGCGCGCATGATCACCAGGATCGCCAGGCCACCAATGATGTAGGACAACATGATTGCCGGGCCGGCCATCTCGATGGCCTTGGCCGAACCGAGGAACAGACCGACACCGATACAGGCGCCGAGCGCCATCAAACGAATATGCCGTTCGCCGAGTTCGCGTTTGAGCGGACCGCCTTGAGCGGTCTCGCCATGGGGCAGATGGTTGCCAACAGGCATAGGGGTACAACCTCATTTTGTTATTGGATATGAACCACCGAGTGTCCGGCATCACGGCGGATCGCCACGACGCCCTCCTGCCAGGCTGCCTTTTGGGCAAACCTGCCTGGCCCTAGAATCCGGGCCCGCTCAGCGGGGGTGCAGTATAAAAAGCCATGAGCAGGGCTTTTCACTCAATAAACAGCAAGATTCAGCGAGAACTCTCGGCAAAAGCGCCTTTTACGGAGGAGCATCACCTGGGCAATGTAGGAATTGCCTTCATTAAACGGCGGCGAGTATTGCACAAGGATGGTGCACAGTCATGCCCCTACCTTTGGCGGATTTACCTGTGGGGATGGCTCTAGGACGGGCCTTCCCTGCGGTGTGCTGGCGTGGGGGCTTGTCCCCTTGCCTGACCACCGCTCGCGGTGTTTGCAGACATTCAGAGGGCTGGCTGTAAACAACGGGTATGCACACCCACCCAAACACCTGCACAGGAGAGATAGGTAGATCCCCCCGCACCCCGCCACGTGCATTCGGCCAAAATCTCACACTCCACACAAATCCTTCCTACACGCCTACCAGCGTCTAAGCTTCAGACAAGTCCGATCAATCTGCGTGAATGGATCAATCGACTATGGGTGCTTCGTGGCAAACCAATTCGGTCAAGGCTGCGGTGCCAACCGACAGCCCGGATGAACAGCCACCGCCCCAAAAGCCCCGCAAACGACGCTATGCCTGGCGTATGTTGTGGTTGTTGCTGGTAATGGGCCTGATCGCGCTGGGGTTTGCCGCTTCCCGGGAAATGCGCACGTCCAAGTGGCAGGCGCGGGAGTTCAGTCGCCTGGCGGCAACCCTGACCTATAGCGTGCAGCCCGGCCCCAGCGATGCCATCGTCTACCCCGGTGCCGGCCCGTTCGATCAGCGCCTGGGCTACAGCGCCCTGGGTGACTTCTTACCCAGGCTGCTCAAGCGCGATTACCTGATCCAGTCCCAGGCGCGCTTCTCCGACGCGCTGATGAACCACACTCGCCACGGCCTGTTCGTGCCCTATGCCGAGAAAGTCCAGGCGGGCTTGTCGATCACCGATTGCCGTGGCACCGCGCTGTACCAGTTCAGTTACCCGCAGCAGCTCTACCCTTCCTTTGCCGATATCCCGCCACTGGTGGTCAACAGCCTGCTGTTTATCGAAAACCGCGAGTTGCTCAACCCCGCCCAGCCCCAGGCCAACCCCGCCGTGGACTGGCCGCGCTTTGCCAAGGCGGCCTGGTCCCAGGTCGCCAAAGTGTTGCACTTGCCCGGCCAGACGGCGGGCGGCAGCACCCTCGCCACGCAATTGGAAAAGTACCGCCACTCCCCCGACGGGCTGACCCTGTCCGGCGGCGAAAAAATTCGTCAGATGATTTCCGCCAGTGTGCGCACTTATCAGAATGGTCCGCAGACACTGAAGGCACGGCAAAACCTCGTGCGCGATTACCTCAACAGCGTGCCGTTGTCGGCAGTGCCGGGGCATGGCGAAGTGCATGGCATGGCCGAGGGCCTGCGGGTGTGGTACGGCGCGGACTTCAACCAGACCAACGCCCTGCTCGCCGGCAGCGACCCGCAATCCCTGGCGCAAAAAGGCCTGGCCCTGCGTGAAGTGCTGTCGCTGATGATTGCCCAGCGCCGCCCGTCCCATTACCTGACCAAGGGCCGCGATGAACTGGCGCAGCTCACCGACAGCCATATCCGCCTGCTGGCCCAGAACGGCGTGATCGAACCGGCACTGTCCACGGCGGCCCTGGCCAGTCAGGTCAACTATCGGGACTGGCAGCAGCAACCCACCCTCCGGCCAATCGAAACCAACAAGGGCATCAGCGTCGCCCGCAGCCGCCTGGCCGCCCTGCTCAACCGTTCGCTGTACGACCTGGACCGCCTCGACCTGGCCGCCACCAGTACCCTGCAAAGCGATCTGCAAACCCAGGCCACCGAGTACCTCAAGCGCCTGGCAGACCCGAGCGTCGCCGGCCAACTCGGCCTGCTCGGCCCGCGCCTGCTGACCGCGGCCAGCACCGCTCAGGTGCGCTACAGCTTCAACCTCTACGAAATGACACCCGACGGCGCCCGGGTGCGGGTGCAAACCGACAACACCGACCAACCCTTCGATATCAACGAGAGCAGCAAGTTGGAACTGGGCTCCACCGCCAAGCTGCGGGTGCTCACCACCTACCTGCAAATCATCGGCGAACTGCACGCGCGCTATGCCGGGCAGACGCCCGCCGCGCTGAAAAAAGTCGTGTTCGACGAGCAGGACCGCCTGTCCCGCTGGGCCGTGGATTACCTGGTGCAAAACAGCGACCGGAGCCTGGCGAACATGCTCGACGCGGCCCTCGACCGGCAGTACTCCGCCAGCCCCGGCGAACGTTTTTTCACCGGCGGCGGCCTGCATCACTTCAATAACTTTCGCAACGAAGACAATGGCCGCAACCCGACCCTGCGTGATGCCCTGCGCGAATCCATCAACCTGCCGTTTATCCGGCTGATGCGTGACCTGGTGCGCTACAGCACCTACCAGGCACCGGGCAACAGCGCCCAGTTGCTCAAGGACGACAACGACCCGCGCCGCCAGGAATACCTGGCCCAGTTTGCCGACCGCGAGGGCAAGACCTTTTTGCTGCGGTTCTGGAAAAAGTACCGCAACAAGGACACCCAGGCCCGGCTAGCGACTTTTCTCGACAGCATTCACCCCACCGCCATTCGCCTGGCCGCCGTGCACCGGTACCTGTTGCCCCAGGCCAGCCAGCAGAGCTTCAACAGCTTTGTGCGCTCCCATCTGACCGGCACCAAGGCCGCGGAAAAACTCACCGATGCGCGCCTGGAAAAGCTCTATCAAGACTACGGTCCCGGCGCCTATGACCTGCCGGACCAAGGCTATATCGCCAAGGTCCACCCACTGGACTTGTGGCTGCTCGGCTACCTGCTGAACACCCCCGACGCCACCTTCACCCAGGCCGTCGCCGCCAGCCAGTACGAGCGCCAGGAAGTCTATGGCTGGCTGTTCAAGAGCCGCCACAAAAGCGCCCGGGACAGCCGTATCCGCACCATGCTGGAGATTGAGGCGTTCCTCGATATTCATCAGCGCTGGCAGGCGGTTGGCTATCCCTTCGACCACCTGGTGCCGTCCCTGGCCACCGCCATCGGCAGCTCCGGTGACCGCCCGGCAGCCTTGGCGGAACTGGTAGGGACGATCCTGAACGATGGGGTACGTGAGCCGACGCTGCGGATCGACAGCCTGCACTTCGCCCCGGGCACGCCCTATGAAACCCGGCTGGTGAACCACCCCGATAAAGGCAAGCGGGTGATGCCCAGCGAAGTCGCCACAGCCCTACGGAGTGCGCTGTCCCAGGTGGTGGACGCGGGCACCGCAAAAAGGCTGTCGGGCAGCTTCAAGTTGGCCGACGGCACGCCACTGGCCATGGGCGGCAAGACCGGCACCGGGGATAATCGCATCGAAGCCATTGGCGCCGGCGGGCGCGTCCTCAGTTCCAAGGCAATCAACCGCACGGCGACGTTTGTGTTCTATATCGGCGACCGGCATTTCGGTACCTTGACCGCCTTTGTCCCCGGCAACGGTGCGCAGAATTTCACGTTTACCTCGGCGCTGCCGGTACAGGTGCTCAAGGGCATGGCGCCGGTGCTGACGCCCTATTTGCAGCCCGCTGGCCACACCTTGTGCCGCGCGCCCTAGCCGTTGATCTCGACGACTCTCTCGGAGCTGCCTTCCACCAGGAAAAACCGGTAGGTCCGCCCGGCCTGTTTTTCAAAGCTGAACACCCGCCCCGGGAAGATATGGTTCTTGGTCACAGGGGCGCAGTCCGTGCGATCCGCTACCGAACAGTCCTTGAACTCATCCACCACCACGACGGTGTTGCCGGCGTTGCGCAGGGTGTAGGTGCGGCCACCGTTTTCGGTGCGGGTATCGAAACGGCTGTGCTCGGGCCGCACAAAGAACACCGTGCCGTACCCCGACATCACCCGCACACCTGCCGTCAATGAGGCCTCATACGCCGCGCGGTCCTCGTCGTTGACGCCAAAGTCATCGTCCTTTTCCGGCGCCACGGGCAAGTAGCGCACCCGGAAGTAACGCTCCCGGTCCCGCTCGCCCATAAACAGGAAGCGCGTGCTTTGCATCGCATTGGCCGGCACGATCAAGCGTGCCGGGCTGGCCATCAGACCATCGCGCACCATGCCGTCGCCTTGGCTTTTGAGCGGTACTTCGTCGTAGCTGCCATCGGGTTTGTAGAGCATTTCGGTGACATTGATCTTGACGAACGCGGTGCTGGTGCCGCCATTGAACACGCGCTTGAGATAAGTGTTTTTGTCGCCATTCAAGTAATCGTAAAAATCCCCGACATTGATGGCCGGCCCGGCATAGGCATTGAAGGACCACAGCCACGCGCCCAGTACTGCATAAACGTATTTCATAACCACCTCTTACGGTCGCAACGCGTCGAATATCAGGTTAACGCTGCCAAAATAGTCGCCCGGCACGTAGCCGTCCTCCGGCTCGACGGCAGCAATGTCCAACAGCACTCGCTTGCCGACCCGCGCTTGATCGGCGGGCACCACCAGGGTGTCCGTCAGGTCCAGCACCTGGCCGTTGAAGGACACGTTCAACAGGATCAGGCGCCGGCCGTTGGACAGCACCGGCAGATCGCCCAGGCGCGCGACAATCCCGCCGGCGCTGTTTTTCACGTCGAAGTGTTCGCGCAACGGCTTGAGCGTGCGGGTCACCAGGTTCCACGCCATTTCTTGCTCACGCTCCAAAAACACCGGGTTGATCGGCAGCACATAAAAGTCGGCGGTGGGAATGGTGACGGAAACCTCGAACACCTGCTCTTCACGGATCGCGTGGGCCTGGGTACTGAGCAACGTGACAACCACCAGTAACAGCGCTGCCAACACGACTTTGCAGCCTCTGCATGGGCGGTGCCCGTGCCTATGTGCTCTTTCAATGACCATTAGCCTTTGACCTCATATGGTTTTTTCTCGCTGCCCTCGACCAGAGTGAAGCGATACGTACGCCCTGCCTGCTTGGGGAAGCTGAAGGCACGGCCCGGCAGGATGTGGTTCTTGGTGACGGGCAAACATTCCTGGGCACCGTCGCTGGCGCAGTCCTTGAACTGGTCGACCACCACCACGCTGTTGCCATCGTTATGCATCCCATACTCAGTAGGCTGATCGTCGATACGGGTGGCAAAGCGCGTGACCTTGGGCCGCACGAAAAACACTGTGCCGAACCCCGCCAGTACCGTGACGCCGGCCGAGAGGTTGGTTTTATAGGCCTCGCGCTCGTCGCTGGAGACGGCAAAATCGTCCTCCGGCTCCGGCATCACCGGCACAAAACGCACGCGGAAATAGCGCTCTTTGTCGCGCTCGCCCAGGTACAGCAAACGTGTGCCTTGCATGCCATCGGCAGGGACGATCAGGCGTGCCGGGGTGGCCATCAAGCCGTCGCGGGCGGTGTTCTCGAGGTTGCTCTTGAGCTCCACTTCCTCGGAGGTGCCGTCGGCGTTGTAGAGGATCTCCATCACCGAGACTTTGATAAATGCCGTGCTGTCACCGCCGTTGAAAACCCGTTTGAGGTAGGTACTTTTATCGCCGTCCAGGTAGTCATAGAACACCCCGACATTGATGTTGGGAGCGGCCGGTGCCGAGATCGGCAACCAGCACAGCGCACACAGCGCCAACAGATGTTTCATCTTCATCAGTCTCATTTAAAGTTCCGAGTCCCAGACCACCGTGACCTGGCCCGAGTAAGTGCTGCCACCGCGCTCGAGCATCTGGTCGGCGTGGTCTTTCTTGACCTCGAAGTGCAACGTGCCGGGCCGCCTGTTGACGTAGAAGCCCGGATTGAACTGCTCGGTACCGGCGCCGCTGAGCAGCAGCGGCTGGCGAATCACGGCGCTGCCGTCCGCCCGGTTCAGGCCATGGGGCAGGCTCACGCTGACGTCCAGCGGCACCTCGTGGCCGTCGGTGGTGTTCTTCAAGGCACAGGTGTCGCCGATAGACCGCTCACAGCTCATCTGCATCTTGAAGCGCGACGAGGCAGAAATGCTGAAGGTCTGGTCGCGAAACAGACGCGCAGGTTTGCGGCCCTGATTCAGCCAGGCTTGCCAACCGCCTTGGGGCACCAGCTCGACACGGTTGCCGTTGGGGGGAACTTCGACTTTGAGGTCATGTTGCACCGCCAGGGTGAAATTCAGAGTCAGCGTAGGGCTGCTGGGCATCATCACGTCGCCCAAATCGAAGTCCTTGCCGGGCCCTACGGTGTATTGATGACTACCGATGTACTCCCCTGAAGACATGCCCAATGGGTTGGGCGTGATGAGTTCATAGGCAAACTCCAGGCTGTTTAAGCGCATGGTGGGAATGTCGAACCTGGCCTGTCTGGCACATAGAGAGCCGACGGGTGTTCGCCAGAAAAACCCATAGGTTATCGTCCCATAAAGGCTCACCCCGGTGCCCAGGCAGGTACGCGGCGGGTACACCCAACTGGAGCCGGTCCACATTCTCTGATGAGCCTGCAAAGGGGTCACGCCCCCTCCGACCAGGCTAATCAGGTTGGGAATGGAATATGTCGAACCGACCCCCATGATCCGTACCTTTAACGTCTCGGTCTCCTGAGTCTGCCGATGCACCACGGTCAGATCCTGCCACTCCGTTGGGACCTTAAACATTGCGCCTTGCCGTTGATCCGTATGAAACGCAGAGATTTGCGTCACGGACTCAGCCGAAATAGCAGCCCTGAGGCTGAATATGTTCAAGGACTTACACTGGGCAGGGAATGACACACAGTAACCAACACTGGGCGTTTTGTTCTCGAACTTGTTCAAGTGCGGCTGTGCAGGGTCCGGCCGAAACTCAGCATGAATGCTCATCTCCACAGCGATTGCAGGCATTGCCAGCGACGCCAGTAACACGCTGGCCGCCACCTGCGAGCCACGCCCTAGCCACTTCGCTACATTCATGCCGCTACCACTGACGGCCTCTATCTGACGGCAGCTCATATTTGTGAATCCCAGACCACTGAGACCTGGCCCGTGTAGGTGCTACCGCCTCGACTGAGCATCTGCTCGGCGTAATCTTTCTTGACCTCGAAGTGCAGGGTGCCGGGCCGCCTGTTGACGTAGAAGCCCGGATTGAACTGCTCGGTGCCGGCGCCGCTGAGCAGCAGCGGCTGGCGATTCACCGCGCTGCCGTCTTCACGGTTCAGGCCATGGGGCAGGCTGACGCTGACGTCCAGCGGCACTTCATGACCGTCCGTGGTGTTTTTCAAGGCGCAGGTGTCCCCTACGACCTGATCGCAGGCCATCTGCATCTTGAAGCGCGACGAGGCGGAAATATTGAACGTCTGGTCACGGAACAACCGTGCCGGCTTGCGCCCCTGGTTCACCCAGCCTTGCCAGCCGCCCTGGGGCACCAGTTCGACACGGTTACCGCCCGGGGGGACGTCCACCTGGAGCTGGTGTTGCACTTCCAGGGCGAAATTGAAGGTCAGTTGGTTGTCCGACGGAATCAGCACATCGCCGAAGTCATAATCTCCCCCAGGCCCCATGGTGTAGGTGAGGCTGCCAGAGTATTCACCGCTGGACATGCCTAGCGGATTGGGGGTTTTAAGCTCATAGGCATACTCGAGTTGGAACAGGCGCAACCTGGGAATATCCAGCGAGGGCTTGCGACCACAGGCGCCTGCTCCTTCAGGGACCAACCAGAAATACGTGGCAGAGGCATTGGTAAACTTAAGGTGACCAGTACTTCGGCACGGGCTCGGAGCGTTTTGCCATTGCGCATGCCATGCACGTCCAGGTTGCGCCCAAGCCGCCACCCCCGGCGGATTGGCCGCAGTCCAGACGCCACCTAGCCCGGCAATACGCATCTTTACGGTCTCGACTTCCCCGGTTCTGTTATGCGTCACCAGCACATCTCGCCACTCGGATGGCACTTTTACGTAATAGCCCTGGCGGTCATTCTCATGGTTGGCCAGGATCGGCCCGTTGGATAACGCCTCAAAGTTCCACTCCCGCAGGCTGAAGATATTCAACGCCTTGCACTGGTTTGGAATGTGAGACTCGCAAATAGAACTGATAGGCGTTGTATTACGAAACTGGTTCACAAACGGATTGCCGGGGTCCGGCGTAAACACGGCCGTGATGTCCTGGGTCAGCGCCACCGCCGTCGAACTGAACAACAACGTAGCGCCTACTCCTCCCAACTGGCAGATCAAAGTTCTGATGCGTTTCATGGTGGTCGGTAATCTCGTCATGCCACTCAACCTGCGGTCTGCTGGGTAAAGGTGGAGTCGGCCAGGGTGTCCGGCGTGCAGCGCAAATCCCCAATCATCAGCACGTCGTTTTCACTGTGCGCATTGGCGGTATCCAGGCGGAACTGGCACAGCAGCTGGTTGTTACGCCGCACCTCGAGGGTCGGCGAGCTGGCGTTCATTTCCAGGGAGAAAAACCCATCGACCTCGCTCACCCCACGGCTGGCGTGGTTGAGAATGTGGTGGCCCTTGAGCGGTTTGCCCTGAGGGTCCACCAGGCGCCCGAGCACGGTGACGGTGCGCATCACGCTGATCTTGCGATAATCCACGCCGCCCTTGTTCAGGTGGTAGGCCGTGCGCGGTGGCTGGATATTGGCCGCAGGTGCGTGGTTGCCGTCGAAGTCGAAGCTGACCGAGCTGCCCTTGTAGGCGGCGATTGGGATGAAGTTGCGCCCAGGTCGCAAGATGGTGCTGCCGCCACTCAAGTCATCGGCCCGCAGGACGATGTCGTCCACATCGCTTTCAACGTCGACAATCATCCCCGAACCGCTGCCGGCATACTGGCTGGTGAGCACCATCCGCTGCCCGCCGACGGCAAAGGTGCTGTCCAGGTTGAGGCCACCGGTCAGGTCGTTATTGAACGATGAGCGCTGCACAAAACCGTCACCATTGACCGCATCGGTCTGGAAGCTGGCCATGCCGGACAGCCCGACGCCGTAGGTGTCAACCAGGGCGGTGGCCGAAACACTTTGCAGAACATGATCCTGCAGGTCGCGGCGATAGCTCAGCGAGCCGTTGTTGTCGCGGCCACCGTCACGGGAGGTGCGTGTACCGATGCTGGCCGACCATTGTTCGCCCGGGCTGCCAAGGGCCAGGCTGACGCTCAGGTCGACCCCGCGATTGCGCTTGTCGCCGGTGCTGGAGCTGGCAGGACGGTCGAACAGCGACAGTCGCCAGTTGGCGTCATTGCCAAACAGGTGAGCCCGTTCGGTCCAGCCCAGGTCCAGCCCCAGACCTTGAACGTTGCCTTCGCTATAAGCCAACCGGGCGTTGATGGAACGCAGGTTACTCAGGCGATGGTTCACTGACAGCGACGACTGGCTGGTCTGGCCGACAAAGATATCGCGCTGGCGAATGCGGGTGCCGTCGGGCAGGGTTTCGTAGGTGTTGCGGTTATCCAGCCAACTGCGGGTGTGGTTGAGCACCACACTGCCCAGCCCGTAGTTGTAGAGGCTGTTGAAGTCGACGCCGGTGCCGTAACTATCGGTCTGGTAGATGTTGGCGTAGAGACTGGCGTTATTGGCCAGGGACCAGTCGACGGACGTGCCGTACTGCATGTTGTCCTTGACCTGGCGCCCGGACAACCCCAGTACCACTCGAGGGTGAGCCAGATAGTTGAGGGAGGCACCGGCGGTCAGGTCGCCACTGGGTTGCTCGTCCCAGTTGCTGAGCAGTTTGCTTTCTTGCCCGGCAAAGACGTTGTAGCGCCAGCGGTTGTCGAGGTTGCGCCAGTTATTGGGCTTGTACACCAACTCCTGGGTGGTGCTGGTGATCTGCCCGTCTTCCACCAGGCGCACTTCCACCTCGTAGATGCCGCCGGGCAAGGGCCGTGTGTCCAGGCTCTGCAAGCCCGTGGTAACGGCCTGGGTGTTGATCAACAGCCCGTTGCGGTAAATCTCGACCGAGGCCTGGCGATTGGCCGTGACGTAAATGGGGTAGATGCTCGGCTTGGGATTGCTGATCATCAGGCTGTCGGAGCTGCCGTACATCACGCCCACGGCGGTGTCGGGGCTCGCGCCGAATGTACGCAGTTGCCGGGTCAGGCCTTCGGCGTTAGGCGTGAAATAGCCCAGGCGCAGGAACTCACCGTGCAGTTCACGCTGGGAGTACAACGAGTACACGGCGTGGTTGAGGGCATCGTCATCCGGGCCGCCCAAGCGCGAGAACTGCATGTTCAGCACCTGGTTCCAATTGCCCAGGCTGCCGCTGGCATCCAGCCCCAGGCGTCCACCCAGGTCCTGGCCCTGGCCGCCACTGATATTCAGCTGGTTACGCACGATCAGGCCCGTGCTGCCGCCCGTGGGCAGGGAGTAGTACTTCGATTCTTGCCCTTCACGCTCGGCATTCTCGGTGAGCAATGTGAGCAGGGACTTTTCCAGGTTGTAGTGCACCGCCAGCAACTGATCCGGGCAGCCACTTTCGCAGGTCCCCAACGGCACACCCTGTTTGAGGTAGTCACCCCAGCGGTCGCGCTCGATATCCTTGATCACACTGCCTTCATGGTCAGTGAAATCCAGCAGGGTCAGGCGGTCGTCGCGGGTGAGGACAATCATCGCCTCAGAGACGAACTCCTCATCCAGTTCGACCCGTACCGCCAACGGCACATCAAAAAAATGCTCCTCGAAGTCAGCCGGTAAACCCTTGGCCTGGGACAGCAAACTTCTTGGGGTTGTGCCAGTTGCCGCGTCAGCTGCAAACGCCCCCGTACAAAACAACAAGGCGAGCGCTGCCGCGATGAAAATCATCGGGAACATGAACGGATACTCTGATTACGCACAGGGAATACTTGAATACCGATCAACCGACAGCGACTGCCTGTCGATCGGTAGGGCTAAGCAATAAGCCGATGCTTACTGATCAACAGGTCGCCTTTACGGCGCAACGCGTGGCTCGTGATCGAACACCACGGTGTAGTTGGTGGTGAACAGGCCTGCGTCGGTGTCGGCTGGCTTGGCGGCCACAACCACCATATCGGCCTGGGTGCCCGGGGTGGAGCTGGCGTCATCCACGACTTCCAGTGGCGAACCGGTCAGGGTCACGCCGTTGAAGGAAGTGGTCAGGGGGATGGAGGACGTGCCGTTGCTCAGGGATGCCGGGCCGCCTTCGATGTAGGCCTTGATCGAACCGTCAGTATTTTTTACCGCGTAGGTGGCACGGATCTGGCTCAATTGGCCAGTGACGGTGTTGTAGGACATGGTTTCATCCTTACCGAAATCCGGATCCACCGGCTGGGCGTGGAACTGTTTGGTAGGAATGGTTGCCTTGATGTTGATGACACTGGTGGCTTCACCGGCAGCAAACACGCTGGAAGAGCCGATAGCCAACAAGACCAGTGGCAGGACGAAAGCAGTTTTTTTCAGCATCGTTAAATACCTGTTGTCACTTTAAGTAAGTTAAAGATTCGACTCGATCGAAACTTCATGACGCGCCACAAGCCCAACTCCAAGTTGAGTCCTAAGACGCAAGTAAATTATCTGCCGATTCCAACTTCAGGTAAGCCAGCCATTTCCGTGTAGCGCGTAGTTATCAAACCCTCTATGCAGGCAGAAAAAATCCTGAAAACTCAATAAGTCACGTATTACCTGTCATCCCGGTAATACATGCAACATTAGTTCGGCTTACCTATATAAGACATCGTTCCGTAAGAAATGGAGTACACGAATAGCTATAGCTAAGCAGAACTTACTTTAGAGCAAAAACTCCACAACTCTATTTAAACCGACCATTTATAAATCAGCCTGTGGTGCCGGTGATAGCACCCGGGGTTGGCGCCCTACCGTTCGTCAGAAGGCATTGCTCGATCCATAAGATATATCTTACGTTATGTCTTAGACACCCACAGAGAGCATGACAATGAGAGACCATCATTCCCACCGTGAACCCGGTGACGGCCGCGACGGCTTCGAGAAACGCCCAGGCCGCGAGCGCGGTGGCCGGGGGCCCCGGGTCTTTGCCCCGGGCGATCTGAAAATCCTCCTGCCGGCGCTGATCGCCGAACAGCCGTGCCATGGCTACGACCTGATCCGCCAGATCGAAGGGCTGTTCGACGGCGCCTATAGCCCCAGCCCCGGGGTGATCTACCCCACCCTGACCTTCCTCGAAGAAAGCGAGTTGATCAGTGGCGACGCCGAGGGCGGGAAAAAACGCTACACAATCACCGACGCCGGACGTCTCTTCTTGAGTGAACAGAAAATTGCCCTGGACGGTGTGCGCATGCGCATCGACGTGAGCAAGCGTTCGCTGCGCGGCCACGACCGGCCACCCGAGATCCACGAGGCGGTGCACAACCTGCGCCATGCCTTGCAACTGCACCACGGGCGCTGGAGCCCGGAAGAAATCACGCGTGTTGCGGGGCTGCTCAACAGCACCGCCCAAGCCATTGTGGATGGCCCGGCCGTCCAACCTGTACAGGGGAAAAGTGAATGAACAAGCCCGTCATCCACCGCGTCACCCACGAGATCAAACGCCGCTGCCTGCAGGTATTGCGGGTGGTCGATATCACCCCGCGCATGCGCCGCATCACCCTGGGTGGCGAGCAACTGGCCGGGTTTATCAGCCTGGGCAGCGATGACCATATCAAGCTGCTGTTCCCGCAGAACGCCGCCGAACTGGCCGCGCTGCAAAGCCCGACCTTCACCATCAAGGGCGAGGGCCCACAACCGGCGATGCGCGACTACACACCACGGCGTTTCGACCTGGCCATCGGGGAGTTGGATATCGACTTTGTGCTGCACGGCGACGGCCCGGCGTCGACCTGGGCCGAGCAGGCTGCCGTCGGCCAACACCTGTACATCGGCGGGCCACGGGGCTCGATGATCGTGCCGGATATCTTCGACAGCTACCTGCTGATCGGCGACGAAACCGCAATCCCGGCCATTGCCCGGCGCCTGGAAGAACTGCCGGCGGGGCGCAAGGTGCTGGCAGTGATTGAAATTGCCGATGAGCACGAAAAGCAGACGCTCGACAGTGCGGCGGATGTGGAAGTGATCTGGGTGATGCGCGGGGTCGATGACCTGCTGGCCACGGTGGAGCACCTGCAGCCACCGGCCGGGGCGCTGTATGCCTGGGTGGCTACCGAGACCAAGCTGTCACGCCAGGTTCGGCGGGTGCTGCTGGATAAGCACCAGCTCAACGACGAATTCGTCAAGGCCGTGGGCTACTGGCGAGCCCAGGGCAGCGACGAAGAATAGGGCTCACTCGGTCAAAATGTGTGCGGGCTTGCCCGCGATTGCGCTGTATCAGTCGGCACATTTGCTACTGATCCACTGCAATCGCGGGCAAGCCCGCTCCCACATTAGTCCTTCGTTACCTTGGGGATCTTGTCCAGCCCCACTATCGCCAACGCCACCGCCACAAACCCCAGCAATATCCCCCCCGCATTCATAAACACCTGTGGATATCCCAAGGTGTCGACATCAATAAACGGGTACTGATACTGCCCCAGCATATGCCCGCGCAGCAGCACGTACACGAAATACAGCAACGGGTAGATCGCCCAATAGCCGATGTGCCTGAGGCGCAACGTCCCCTTGGGCACACACCGCCACCAATACCCCAGGAACAGCAGCGGCATCACATCGTGGAGCAATTCGTCGGCGATAAACTGCCAGCCCTCGGGGCTCCACAAATGCCGCAGCAGCAGGCTGTACGCCAGCCCCACCACGACGATACTCACCGCTATCCCGCTGCTGACCGCAGGCTGCAGGAAAAAGCGGCGCCCGGCTGAAGGGCGATTCACCAGTGCATAACTGAGCACCACCGCCGCCAGGGTGTTGGTCAGCACCGTGAAGAAGCTGAAGAAACTCACCAATCCACCCAACAGGCTGGCATCGGCCATCCAGCGTGAGTAGAGGACCAGGTACTGCTGGATCGCCAGGCCCGCCCAGCCGGCCAGCGCCGCTGACGCGATAAAGCGCTTCATGGGATCAGTCCAGCGGGCGTTTGGTGCGCATCAGCTTAACGTACAGGCCTTCGACTTTCTCCCGCGCCCACGGGGTCTTGCGCAAGAAGGTGAGGCTGGACTTGATGCTCGGGTCGTTCTTGAAGCAGCGGATATCAATGCGCTCGGCCAGGCCTTCCCATTCGTAATGCGCCACCAGTGCAGTGAGCACCTGTTCCAGGGTAACGCCGTGCAGGGGGTTGTTGTTCGATGCGGTCATGCCGGGCCTTTGCCAAGTAAATAAAGAGGAAGCCGCGCACCTTAGCCGAGAGGCCAGGCAGGCGGAAGCACCGTGTTCACTATAGCCGTTGAAAAAGTTCCGCTTCCCGGACGAAAAAGAGATGTTATATTGTAACCATTCATATCAAACCTTCTCTGCTTTGCCAAGGAACCCCCGATGTCCCTCTCCCCTCTCTGGCGCCTGACGCCGCTGGCCGCCGCCCTGCTGATCGGCACCCAGGCCCACGCCCTGGAACTGCAACCCCAAGTCATCACCGGCAACCCGCTGGGCAGCCAACAACTGGCCTCGCCCACCACGGTGCTGGAAGGCGATGACCTGACCCTGCAACAAAAAGGCAGCCTTGGCGAAACCCTGAACAAGCAGCCGGGGGTGTCGTCGTCGTACTTTGGCCCTGGCGCCAGCCGCCCGATCATCCGTGGCCAGGATGGCGACCGCATCCGCATCCTGCGCAACGGCGTCGGCGCGCTGGATGCCTCGTCGTTGTCTTATGACCATGCGGTGCCGCTGGACCCGGTCAATGTCGAGCGCATTGAGATCGTCCGTGGCCCGGCCGCCCTGCTCTACGGCGGCAGCGCCATCGGCGGCGTGGTCAATACCTTCGACAACCGCATCCCCACCGAAGCCATCGAAGGTATCCATGGCGCGGGCGAGTTGCGCTACGGCGGCGCCGACACCACCCGCAGCAGCGCCGGTAAGCTGGAAGCCGGCAACGGCCGCTTCGCCCTGCACCTGGATGCCAGCGCACGGCAATTCAACGACCTGAAAATCCCCGGTTACGCCCGCAGCCGCCATGCCCCGCAAAGTGAAAACGGCCCCGGCAAAAACGGCCGCCTGGGCAACAGCGATGGGCGTCAGGACAGTGGCGCAGTGGGCGGTTCCTACACTTGGGACGACGGTTACGCCGGGCTGTCCTACAGCAACTCCGACAGCAACTACGGCTCGCCCGCCGAACAGGATGTGCGCATCCGCATGCAGCAAGAGCATTACGCCTTTGCGTCCGAAATCCGCAACCTGCAAGGGCCGTTTACCTCGGTCAAACTCGACGCTGGCTACACCGATTACGAACACCGGGAAATCGAAGGCGGCGAAACCGGTACCACCTTCAAGAACAAGGGCTATGAGGCGCGCATCGAAGCACGGCACCAGCCGATGGGGCCTTTCGACGGCATCGTCGGTGCCCAGGTCAGCCGTAGCGAATTTTCCGCCCTGGGCGAGGAAGCCTTCGTACCGCAGACCGAGACCAATGCCGGCGCGCTGTTTATCCTCGAAGAAATGCAGGCCACCGAGCGCCTGAAACTGAGCCTGGGCGGGCGCCTGGAACACACCACTGTCGACCCGGACGGCAAGGGCAACGAGCGCTTTGCCAATGCCAACACCTCCAGCAGCTTCACCGCTGGCAGCCTGTCATCGGGCGCGGTGTATACCCTCACGCCCATCTGGTCGCTGGCCGCGACACTGGGCTACACCGAGCGCGCGCCGACCTTCTACGAGCTGTACGCCAACGGCGCCCACGTCGCCACCGGCACTTATGAAGTGGGCGACGCCAAGTTGTCCAAGGAAAAAGCCGTGGCCAGCGACCTGGCCCTGCGCTTTGACAATGGCACGCACAAGGGCAGTTTTGGCGTGTTCTACAGCCACTTCTCCAACTACATCGGCCTGCTGAACAGCGGTCGCACCTTGAATGACGAAGGCGAAGAAGACGCCGACGGCATCCCGGAATACACCTACTCCGGCGTACGCGCACGTTTCGTCGGCTTCGAAGCCCAGGATCACTGGAAACTTGGCGAAAGCGCCTACGGCAAATTTGCCCTGGAACTGTCGGGCGACTACACCCGCGCCACCAACCTGGAGACCGGCGAAGCCCTGCCCCGTATTGCGCCGCTGCGCCTGAACAGTGGCCTGCTGTGGGAACTGGATCGCTGGCAGGCGCGCATTGATATCGAGCATGCTGCTGGCCAGGGTCGGGTGCCGAACAACGAAAGCGGGACCGACGGCTACACCACATTGGGCGCCAGTGCCGGCTATCGCTTCAACCTGGGTGGCAGCCAGTGGCTGGCATTTGTTGACGGCGAGAACCTGACCAACCAGACCGTGCGTTATGCCAGCTCGATCCTGCGCGATATCGCACCGGCACCGGGGCGCAGCGTGCAGGTGGGCCTGCGCACGACCTTCTGACAGACAGGGATGTTCAACCTGTGGGAGCTATGTGTTGTCTAGCCAAACTCGTGCTGCAGACAAGCCCCCTTGTGGGAGCGGGCTTGCCCACGATGGCGGTGGGTCAGCCAGCCTATCCGGTGCTGACCCAACGCTATCGCAGGCAAGCCAGCTCCCACATCAAATTGTGTTGTCTAGCTAAACCCGTACTGCAAACGAGCCCCCCTGTGGGAGCGGGCTTGCCCGCGATGGCGGTGGGTCAGCCAGCCTATCCGGTGCTGACCCAACGCTATCGCAGGCAAGCCAGCTCCCACATCAAGTTGTGTGGTCTAGCCAAACCCGTGCTGTAAACGAGATCCCCTGTGGGAGTGGGCAAGCCAGCTCCCTCACTGCTTTGCGGTCTCTGTGCCGACTGTTACCAAATCCGAAATAATCCATCTTGCGATTAGCCCTTTCTCTCCCCGTGCCGGCGCTTTATCCTTGTCGGCAACAACCTGAAACGTTTCATCTGCCACCCAAAAACCTGATGCGCGCCCGCCCCGCCGGTCGCCGTTTGCGTACTAAAACCAAAAACTATTAAGACCTGCCCTTGCCTATGCCTGCTTTCCCAACACTGCGCCTGTGCGCTGCGCTGCTGCCTTTGTGCCTGATCACCTGTGCCCAGGCCGCCCCTGCCTTTGACCGCGAGTCACCGTGGATGCTGGGTGATTTCGGCGGTTCCCGGACAGCGCTGTCTCAACAAGGCTACGACTTCAAGATCGACTACACCGGCGAGATGGGCAGCAACCTGCATGGCGGCTCGGACCATGACCGCACCGCCCGCTACAGCGACCAATGGGCCTTCGGCAGCCACCTGGACCTGCAGAAGATCCTCGGCTGGCACGACGCCGAGTTCCAACTGACGATCACCGAGCGCAGTGGCAATAACATCAGCAATGACCGCATCAATGACCCACGGGTCGGCGGTTTTACCTCGTCCCAGGAAGTCTGGGGCCGTGGCCAGACCTGGCGCCTGACGCAGATGTGGTACCAGCAGAAATTCTTCGACCAAAAACTGGATATCAAAGCTGGGCGTTTTGGCGAAGGCGAAGACTTCAACAGCTTCCCCTGTGACTTCCAGAACCTGGCGTTCTGCGGCTCCCAGGTGGGCAACTGGGTCGGTGGCATCTGGTACAACTGGCCCGTGAGCCAATGGGCGCTGCGGGTCAAATACCACCTGACGCCCGAGTTGTACGCGCAGGTCGGCGCCTATGAGCAGAACCCGTCCAACCTCGATCGCGGCAATGGCTTCAAGCTCAGTGGCAGCGGCACCCAGGGCGCCCTGCTGCCGGTGGAGCTGGTGTGGACGCCAACGTTCCATGGCCTGCCGGGCGAATACCGCGCCGGTTACTACTACAGCAGCGCCAAGGCCAGCGATGTCTACAAGGACCGCCACGACCAGCCCGCCGCCGTCAGTGGCGAGGCCTATCGCAGTGCCTCCAGCAAGCACGGTGTGTGGCTGGGTGTGCAGCAGCAGGTCACCCGCCTCGCCAGCGACAACAGCCGTGGCTTGAGCGTGTTCGCCAACGCGACGATGCACGATAAGAAGACCAACGCTGTGGATAACTATGTGCAGGCCGGGGTGGTCTACAAAGGCCCGTTCGATGCCCGCGCCCAGGACGATATCGGCTTTGCCGTGGCCCGCGTGCACGTCAACCCGGCCTATCGCAAGAACGCCCAGGCCAGCAACCAGGCCCGTGCGGTCTACGACTTCGACGACGCCGCCTACCTGCCGGTGCAAGACACCGAATACAGCGCCGAGCTCTATTACGGCGTGCATGTCAGCAACTGGCTGACGGTGCGCCCGAACCTGCAATACATCCGGCATCCGGGGGCCGTTGCCCAGGTGGATGACGCGCTGGTCGGCGGGATCAAGCTGCAAGCGTCCTTCTGAATCGCAATAAACGCAATGAGACCTGAACCAAGCCCGCGCACAAACGTCATCTACAGTGAACAAGCGCGGGACTACTTTAAACGTCACGGAGAATCACACTATGAGCACTGATGGTGCTTCAAGCCCAAGCCGCCTGCTGCCCAGGCTGCTGGGGATCTTGCTGCTGATCATGGGCCTGGCCTTGTTGGCCGGGGGCATCAAGCTGAGCATGCTCGGCGGGTCGCTGTACTACCTGCTGGCCGGTATCGGCATCACTCTGACCGGCGTTCTGCTGCTGGCTACGCGCCGCGCGGCGCTGGGCCTGTACGCTGTGGTGCTGTTCGCCAGTACGGTGTGGGCTCTGTGGGAAGTCGGCCTGGACTGGTGGCAACTGGTGCCGCGCCTGGCCCTGTTGTTCGGCCTGGGCATCGTCATGCTGCTGCCGTGGTTCCGCCGTCCCCTGCTGCGCGGCCAACCCGCCCCGCTGGGCACCGGCGCGCTGAGCGTAGCCGTGGTGCTGGCCGGCGCAACCGCCGTGGCCAGCCAGTTCACCAACCCCGGTGAAATCAAGGGCCAACTGGACCGCGACGCGGTACCGGGCATGACCAATGCCGCGCCGGCCCAGGCCGATGGCGACTGGAACTCCTATGGCCGTTCGGGTTTCGGTGATCGTTACTCGCCGCTGGCGCAGATCACCCCGGAAAACGCCCACAAGCTGGTACCGGCCTGGACTTATCGCACCGGCGACCTGCCTGGCCCGGGCGACCCCGGTGAAACCACCGCGGAAAACACCCCGCTGAAAGTCAACGGCATGCTCTACGTGTGCACCCCGCACAGCCAGGTGATTGCCCTTGATCCGGACACCGGCAAGGAAATCTGGCGTTTCGACCCTAAGCTCTCGACGCAGAAAGCCGAGAACTTCAAGGGTTGGGCGCATATGACCTGCCGTGGCGTGTCGTATCACGATGACGCGGCCTACGCCGCCACCGAGCAAAGCCCGGCCACCGGCGCCGCCGCGCCAGCCGCCAATGCCTGCCCGCGCCGCATTTTCCTGCCGACCGCCGACACCCGTCTGATCGCACTGAACGCCGACACCGGCAAGATGTGTGAAGACTTCGGCGACAAAGGCCAGGTCGACCTGGGCGCCAACATCGGCACCTTCGCCCCCGGTGGTTACTACTCCACCTCGCCGCCCGCCATCACCAAGAACCTGGTGGTCATTGGCGGTCACGTCACCGATAACGTCTCCACCGACGAACCAAGCGGCGTAATCCGCGCGTTCGACGTGCACACCGGCAAGCTGGTGTGGAACTGGGACAGCGGCAACCCGGACGACACAACGCCGATTGCCGAAGGCAAGACCTACACCCGCAACTCGCCCAACATGTGGTCGATGTTCGCCGTCGATGAAAAACTCGGCATGCTCTACCTGCCGATGGGCAACCAGACCCCGGACCAGTTCGGTGGCTACCGCACCCCGGCTTCCGAGCTGCACGCTGCCGGCCTGACCGCCCTGGATATCGACACCGGTAAAGTGCGCTGGCACTACCAGTTCACCCACCATGACCTGTGGGACATGGACGTGGGCGGCCAGCCAAGCCTGATCGACATCAAGACAGCGGCCGGCGTGAAGCAAGCCGTGATGGCCTCGACCAAGCAAGGCAGCATCTACGTGCTGGACCGTGCAACGGGCGAGCCGGTGGTGCCGATCAACGAAATCCCGGTACCGCAAGGCGCAGTGGCAGGCGATCACACCTCGCCGACCCAGCCCAAGTCCGACCTCAACTTCATGCCACCGCCCCTCAAGGAACGTGACATGTGGGGCGTGACTCCGTTCGACCAAATGCTCTGCCGGATCGACTTCAAATCCCTGCGCTACGATGGCCCGTTCACCCCGCCATCGCTGCAAGGTTCGATCGTTTACCCCGGCAACTTCGGCGTGTTCGACTGGGGCGGCATCTCGGTTGATCCGGTGCGCCAGATTGCCTTCGTCAACCCAAGCTACATGGCGTTCAAGTCGACCATGATCCCGGCAGAAAAAATCGCCGCCATGGGCCCGCGTGTCAGCGAGACCGAAGGTGTGCAGCCGAACAAAGGCACGCCTTATGGCGTGGTCCTGGAAGCCATGCTCTCGCCAATGGGCCTGCCATGCCAGGCACCGGCCTGGGGTTATGTGGCCGCCGTGGACTTGACCAACAACAAGACCATCTGGATGCACAAGAACGGCACCGTGCGTGACAGCTCGCCAGTGCCCATCCCCCTGAGCATGGGTGTGCCAAGCCTGGGCGGGACCTTCACCACCGCCGGTGGCGTGTCCTTCCTCAGCGGTACCCTCGACCAGTACCTGCGTGCCTATGACGTGAAAAACGGCAAGCAACTGTGGGAAGGCCGCCTGCCTGCAGGCGCGCAAACCACCCCGATGACCTACACCGGCAAGGACGGCAAGCAGTACGTGCTGGTCGTGGCGGGCGGTCATGGTTCCCTGGGGACCAAGCAGGGTGACTATGTGATGGCGTTCAAGCTGGCGGATTAAGCGACAGCTGCAACAAAAAAACCCCGGAATTCCGGGGTTTTTTATTTGAAATACAACTCAAATGTGGGAGCTGGCTTGCCTGCGATAGCGGTGGATCCGTTGGCATATGTTGCACTGCCCCACCGCTATCGCAGGCAAGCCAGCTCCCACACAAGCCCTCTCCCATATTTTGACCGCGCCGGACCCGTCACACCGTACTGCGATCCCGGCGCATCCACATCTCAAAGGCCATGGCATTCAACGGCCGGCTGATCAGGTAGCCCTGGGCGGTGTCGCAATTCCATTGTTTGAGCAGCCTCAGGCTGGGTTCGAACTCCACCCCTTCGGCCACCACCTTGAGCCCCAGGTTGTGGCTCATCTCGATGGTCGAACGCACGATCACCGCGTCACCGCTGGTACTGTCGAGGTTGCGCACAAAGGACTGGTCGATCTTCAGCTCCTGCACCGGCAGGCGCTGCAACTGGGCCAGGGACGAGTAGCCCGTGCCGAAGTCGTCCACCGACAGGCTGATGCCACAGCCGCGCAGTTGCTCGAGGATGCGCAAGGCCTGTTCCGGGTTGTGCATGATCGCGCTTTCGGTGATCTCGAAAATCAACTGCCCGGCCAGCACCCCATGCAGTTCCAGCAGTTCGGTCACCCGCGGCGCCAGCCCTTCGTCGCCGAGGTCGTCCACCGAAATGTTCAGCGACAGCTGCACCTCCAGCCCGCGCACGCTCCACTCTGCCAACTGACGGATCGCCTCTTCGATCACCCAATGGGTCAGGCTGGCCATGCTGCCGGAGCGTTCGGCCAGGGGGATGAATTCGACGGGGGACACCAGGCCCAGGGTCGGGTGCTGCCAGCGCAACAGTGCCTCGGCCTGGCGCACGTAGCCGTGGCGCAGGTCGAGCTTGGGTTGATAGCACAGGAACAATTCGTCTTCGATGGCGGCGCGGCGCAGGTCGCGAATCAGGCTGATCTGGCGTTGATGGGCAAGGTCGCGGTCTTGTTGATAGATCTGCAGATAGCCGGGCAACGCGGCCGCATCGTGGCGCGCAATGGCCGCGCGGCTGATCAGTTCTTCGACCTGCTGGCCATCTTCGGGGTAGGCGGCAATGCCCATGCTCACTTCGTGGCGCAGTTCATCGACACCCACCCGCTGCGGCTCGGTCAACAGGCTGTACAGGCGGTCGGCGCGGGCCACGGCGCTGTCGAGCTTGGTGTTTTCCAACAGCACCAGAAATTCGCTGCCGGTAATGCGCGCCGCCGAATCCCCGGCCGCCAGGCTCGACAGCAGACAGCGGCTGGCTTCGCGCAACATTTCCTCGACCCCTTGGGGGCCAAAGCCTTCGTTGATCACCCGGTAGTTTTCAATCCCCAGGTACAGCAACACCACCGGCCGCCGCGCACTGATCGCACTGCCCAGGCGCTCCATGGCCAGGGCGCGGTTGGGCAGGCCGGTCAGCGCATCGTGCAGGGCATTGTGCGCCAATTGCCGCTCGCGCACGGCGATGCCGCTTTGCATGGCATTGAAGGCACGGGCCAGCAGGCCGAATTCATCCTTGCCGCGCACCGCCACTGGCGTGCGGTAATCCCCGCCACCAATGCGCTCGGCTGCCTGCACCAGGGCATCGAGCGGGCGCGACACGCGGCGCGCCATCAACAGCGCGCCCACCAGCGAGACCAGCAGGGCCGCGAGGGCGATGCCGAGAAATTGCCGGTCCAGCGGCGCAAAGGATTGCAGGGCCTGGTCCAGCGGGCTTTGCAGCAAGGCCATGACTTGCCCGCCATCGCCGGTGTTGGCCAGGGGCAGCACCTGGCTGAGAAAACGCTGGCCGTGAAACTCGCTTATTTGTGCCAGCGCCCTGGGGTGCGAAGCCTGTAGCGCCTCGATAATGGCCGGGCGATCGGTCACGGGCTGGGTGCTGAACAAGGCGCCCGGCTGGCCCTTGTCCACGCTCATGAACGACACCTCCAGGTTGCTCAGGGAGCGCAACTCGGCGGCAAACACCTCATCCATGGAAAAGCCCATGACCACCCGCGCAATGGGCAGCGGGTCCAGCACATCTTCCTGGACCAGCAAAAACGGCCGGCCGGCCAGGGAGACGACGAGCATATGCAGGGAATTGCGCCGAGCCTGACGCAGCGCCTCGGCGTAGGGAAAGACTTGCTGCGCCGGCACGCCAGCCAGGGTGCTGACAATGACCTGCCCATCCAGCCCCAGCACAAACACCTCGCTGGAACGGATGCCGCTGCCCTGCCGGTGCAGGGCCGCAAGGATCGCCGCCGGCTGGCCCTCAGCGACGGCACGGCGCAACTGTTCGTCCACCGTCAGCCAGTCGAGGCCGTATTGCAGGCGCCGCCCGCGCAGGTCCAGCAGGCGCTCGAACACTCGGCTGCCGGTCTCCAGTTGCACCAGGGCCTGATTTTCCACAGCCCGGGTGGTGGCCACTTTCACGGCAAAATACACCGCGCCCACCACGACCAGCAGCAGCAACGCCAACACCCCGGCCAGCCGCGCCTGGAAGGCGTGGCGCCATTTCATCCGCTTGCCTCCTGGCAGCGTGCCCACGCCCCAGCTCAAGCGCCCTTTTGTCATACGCTTCCCTCGCGACTGGCGGCCCGGTGTCAAATAAATGCCCGTCGATGCCGAACATTTGGAAAACCCAGATTAGTCTTCGCCGAGCAGAAGTAAACCTAATAAATACGGGAGGTTTGCTGACATTATTTTGACGACAGATCACCGTCTAAACGGCGCACGCAGGCATAAAATCGCCCCTGATTTGCTGAAGGGTTCTGGGTGTCGCACAAACAGCCAGTGCCACAGGGGTCTTCGAAAATGTCATGCAATTTGTTGCTAACCACGCCGGGCCATTGAAACCACCGCTCACCTGCCCCATCTAACCTCCATACTTCACTGTGCAGGTGCCCCATGAGCGACCAGCAAGAATTCCCCGATATCGACCTCAACGACTACGCCGACCCCGAAAACGCTGAAACTCCATCGTCCAACACCGGCCTGGCCCTGCCTGGGCAAAATCTGCCGGACAAGGTCTATATCATCCCGATCCACAACCGGCCGTTCTTCCCGGCGCAAGTGTTGCCGGTGATCGTCAATGAAGAACCCTGGGCCGAGACCCTGGAGCTGGTGAGCAAATCCGACCACCACTCCCTGGCGCTGTTCTTCATGGACACGCCGCCCGAAGACCCGCGGCATTTCGATACCTCTGCCCTGCCGTTGTACGGCACCCTGGTCAAGGTGCATCACGCCAGCCGCGAAAACGGCAAGCTGCAGTTCGTTGCCCAGGGCCTGACCCGCGTGCGCATCAAGACCTGGCTCAAGCACCACCGCCCACCGTATCTGGTGGAGGTCGAATACCCGCACCAGCCCAGCGAGCCGACCGATGAGGTCAAGGCCTACGGCATGGCCCTGATCAATGCGATCAAGGAACTGCTGCCGCTCAACCCGCTGTACAGCGAAGAGCTGAAGAACTACCTCAACCGCTTCAGCCCCAACGACCCGTCGCCCCTGACCGACTTCGCCGCCGCGCTGACCTCGGCCACCGGTAACGAGTTGCAGGAAGTGCTGGACTGCGTGCCAATGCTCAAGCGCATGGAAAAAGTGTTGCCGATGCTGCGCAAAGAGGTGGAAGTCGCGCGCCTGCAAAAGGAAATCTCCGCCGAGGTGAACCGCAAGATCGGCGAGCACCAGCGCGAGTTTTTCCTCAAGGAACAACTCAAGGTGATCCAGCAGGAGCTGGGGCTGACCAAGGACGATCGCAGCGCCGACGTCGAACAGTTCGAGCAGCGCCTGGAAGGCAAGGTGCTGCCGGCCCAGGCGCAGAAACGCATTGATGAAGAGCTGAACAAGCTGTCGATCCTCGAAACCGGCTCGCCGGAATACGCGGTCACGCGTAACTACCTGGATTGGGCGACCTCGGTGCCGTGGGGCGTGTATGGCGAGGACAAACTCGACCTCAAACACGCACGCAAAGTCCTGGATAAACACCATGCGGGGCTGGACGACATCAAGAGTCGCATCCTCGAGTTCCTCGCGGTCGGCGCCTATAAAGGCGAAGTCGCCGGTTCCATCGTGCTGTTGGTAGGCCCGCCGGGTGTGGGCAAGACCAGCGTCGGCAAATCCATCGCCGAGTCTCTGGGGCGGCCGTTCTACCGTTTCAGCGTCGGCGGCATGCGCGACGAGGCCGAAATCAAGGGCCATCGCCGCACCTACATCGGCGCCCTGCCGGGCAAGCTGGTGCAGGCGCTCAAGGATGTGGAGGTGATGAACCCGGTGATCATGCTCGACGAGATCGACAAGATGGGCCAGAGCTACCAGGGCGACCCGGCGTCGGCCCTGCTGGAGACCCTCGACCCGGAACAGAACGTCGAATTCCTCGATCACTACCTGGACCTGCGCCTGGACCTGTCCAAAGTGCTGTTCGTGTGCACCGCCAACACCCTGGACTCGATCCCCGGCCCATTGCTGGACCGTATGGAAGTGATTCGCCTGTCGGGCTATATCACCGAAGAAAAAGTCGCCATTGCCAAGCGTCACCTGTGGCCAAAGCAGTTGGAAAAAGCCGGCGTGGCCAAGAACAGCCTGAGCATCACCGATGGCGCCCTGCGCGCGCTGATCGACGGCTATGCCCGTGAAGCCGGGGTGCGCCAGTTGGAGAAGCAACTGGGCAAGCTGGTGCGCAAGGCGGTGGTCAAGCTGCTGGATGAGCCGGACTCGGTGATCAAGATCGGCAACAAGGACCTGGAAAGCTCCCTGGGCATGCCGGTGTTCCGCAACGAGCAGGTACTGTCGGGCACGGGTGTCATCACCGGCCTGGCCTGGACCAGCATGGGCGGCGCGACCTTGCCGATCGAGGCGACGCGTATCCACACGCTCAATCGTGGGTTCAAGCTCACCGGGCAGTTGGGTGAAGTGATGAAGGAATCCGCCGAAATCGCCTATAGCTACATCAGCTCCAACCTGAAGTCGTTTGGCGGTGACCCGAAGTTCTTCGACGAAGCCTTCGTGCACCTGCACGTGCCGGAAGGCGCCACGCCCAAGGACGGCCCGAGTGCCGGGGTGACCATGGCCAGTGCATTGCTGTCGCTGGCGCGCAACCAGCCGCCGAAAAAAGGCGTGGCCATGACCGGCGAACTGACCCTGACCGGGCACGTACTGCCGATTGGTGGCGTGCGCGAGAAGGTGATTGCGGCGCGGCGCCAGAAGATCCATGAACTGATCCTGCCGGAGCCCAACCGGGGCAGCTTTGAAGAATTGCCGGAGTACCTCAAGGAAGGCATGACGGTGCACTTTGCCAAGCGCTTTGCGGATGTGGCGAAGGTGTTGTTCTGATAGATCTGTAGCGTTGGCACTGGCCTCATCGCGGGCAAGCCCGCTCCCACACTTGAATGTGTTCACATATCAAAATGTGGGAGCGGGCTTGCCCGCGATGGCGTCAGCCGCCTCAACACAAAACCCTGCTGTAACACCTTGTCTCATCTTCGGTTATGCTCGCCCTTCGTCGCCAATAAACGGAGCCTTCATGACCGCTGCCCGCCTGCTTCTTCCGCTAAGCCTCGCCCTGCTCGCGGCTTGCGCCAGTGCACCGAAGCAAAACGTCACCGTCGAAAAACAGAGCGCCTGCCCGCTCAAGCTCAAGGCCGGGCAAAACCTGACCCTGACCTTGCCGAGCAACCCCACCACCGGTTATCGCTGGGCGATCCAGGATTCGGCCGGCGGCGTGCTGCGCAGCCTCGGCCCCGAGGTCTACAGCAACCCCGAGGACGCCGGCGTAGTGGGTGCCGCCGGGCAATCCACCTGGCGCTTCCAGGCCTTTACCGCAGGCACTGGCCGCCTGCGCCTGACCTCCCAACAACCCTGGGCCCCGGAAGTGAATCCGGTGGACACCTTTGACTGCGCCATTACGGTGAACTGATATGCCATGGATGATTCTTGCGTTGATGGGTGCGGGTACCTTTATCTACGGCCTGAGCACGCATGCCACCTTGCTGTGCCTGTTGGTCAAGCCGCTGCCGGTACTGGCGCTGTTGGGTTGGCTGCATGATGCGCCGCCCAGTGACTATCGACGCTGGATCAGTCTGGGGTTGATTTTCTCCGTGGTGGGCGATGTGTTGCTGGCCTGGCCTGGCGACCTGTTTATCTTCGGCCTGGGCGCGTTTTTGTTCGCGCACCTGGCGTATCTCAAGGCCTACTTCAGCGACTGCCGGCGCCCGGCCCTGTTACCGCTGGCCTTGGCCCTGGGGGTTGGGGCGATCCTGTTGAGCATCCTGATATCCCACGGCCTGGGCGACTTGCTGATTCCGGTGGTGGTGTATGCGCTGGTGATCAGCGCCATGCTCTGGCGTGCACTGGCGCGCCTGAGCAGCGACGTACCCAAGCGCTCGGCGCAGTTGGCGGCCGTCGGCGCGGCGTTGTTTGTGTTTTCCGACACGCTGATCGGCATCAACCGCTTTGTGGTGACCTTCGATGCCGCACCGTACCTGTTGATCATCACCTACTGGTTGGGCCAGTGGGGCATCACCGCCTCGGCCTTTTCCCAGCCGCGCCGCACGCCCCTGACCTGACTCCCCCTGTGGCGAGCGGGCTTGCCCGCGTTGGGGCGCGCAGCGGCCCCCTAGATGGGACTGCCGCGCAGTCCAGCGCGGGCAAGCCCGCTCGCCACAACAAGCCCGCTCGCCACAGATCAGAGAAGGCGCGCATCGCTCGGCCAAGTTGGCTAAAATGCCGGCCTTTTCCACTTCGTCGCCGGAACAGCCGTGAGCAAAGAACCCGATCGCCTATTCGCCCAGCCCTTGCCCCAGGTGCCGGACTTCGCCTTTAACGAGGACGTGGTGCGGGTGTTCCCGGACATGATCAAGCGCTCGGTGCCCGGTTACCCGACGATTGTCGAGAACCTCGGCGTGCTGGCGGCGCAGTTTGCCCAGCCGGGCAGCGTGCTGTATGACCTGGGTTCGTCCCTGGGCGCGGTGACCCAGGCCCTGCGTCGCCACGTGCGCACCGACGGTTGCCGGGTGATCGCTGTGGATAACTCGGCGGCGATGGTCGAGCGCTGCCGCGAATACCTCAACGGCCAGGACTCGATGTTCCAGGAGCTGCTGCCGGTGGAGGTGATCGAAGGCGATATCCTCGCCCTAGAGTTCCAGCCGGCCTCGGTGGTGGCGCTGAATTTCACCCTGCAATTTATAGCCCCCGAGGAGCGCCTAGCCTTGCTCGGGCGGATTCGCCAATCGCTGCTGCCCGGTGGCGCGCTGATTCTCTCGGAAAAACTGCGCTTCAATGATCCCGAAGAACATACGTTGCTCACCGATCTGCACGTAGCGTTCAAACGCGCCAACGGCTACAGCGAACTGGAAATCGCCCAGAAGCGCAGCGCCATCGAAAACGTCATGAAGCCCGACAGCCTCGAAGAACACCGCGAACGCCTGCTGGCGGCCGGGTTCTCGAAAGTCGTGCCGTGGTTCCAGTGTCTTAACTTTGCCTCGTTGATTGCCTTGCCATGATTGATCTGTCCCCCCTCGCCCGCCATCTGGTCGGCACTCCCCTGGCCGTGTGGGCCCAGGGCCTGCAAGCACAACTCGATGCAAAAATGGAAAAGGGCCATGGCGACCTGGCGCGCTGGCAAAGTGCGCTGGACGCATTGCCCAAGATCCTGCCAAGCGAAGTCGACCTGCTGAACGGCCTGACCCTCGACACCGATTGCGATGACGCAACCCGTGAGCAGATGCATGCCGCGCTGATGGGCCTGAGCCCATGGCGCAAAGGTCCGTTCAACCTGTTCGGGGTGCATGTGGACACCGAATGGCGCTCGGACTGGAAATGGTCGCGGGTCGCGCCGCACCTGAACCTTGCGGGCAAGCGCATCCTCGATGTGGGCTGTGGCAACGGCTACTACATGTGGCGCATGCTCGGCGCCGGCGCCGACAGTGTGATTGGCGTGGACCCCAACTGGTTGTTCTTCTGCCAGTTCCAGGCGGTGCAGCGCTACCTGTCGGCGCCCAACGCCTGGCACCTGCCCTTCCCGTTCGAAGACCTGCCGCCGAACATGGAAGGTTTTGACACGGTGTTCTCCATGGGCGTGTTTTACCACCGCCGCTCGCCGATCGAGCATTTGCTGGCGCTCAAGGATTGCCTGGTCAAGGGCGGCGAGCTGGTGCTGGAAACGTTGGTGATCGAGGGCGATCAACAACAGGTACTGGTGCCGGAAGACCGTTACGCGCAGATGCGCAATGTGTGGTTCCTGCCCTCGGTGCCGGCGCTGATGCTATGGCTGCGGCGTGCCGGCTTCACTGAGGTGCGCTGCGTGGATGTGAGCGTGACCACGGTCGAGGAACAGCGCGGGACAGAGTGGATGAAGTATCAGTCCCTGAGTGACTTCCTCGACCCTGAGGATCACAGCAAGACGATTGAAGGGCTGCCGGCACCGATGCGTGCGGTGATCATCGCCAAGAAGTAACCCCCAATCGCCCTGAGAAAATACAGATCAAAAATGTGGGAGCTGGCTTGCCTGCTCCCACATTGATCTGGTTCTCACATTGAGGTCAGGGTTTAGCCCGGCGCGCCTTGAAGAACTCACTCAACACCGCTCCGCACTCCTCGGCCAACACCCCGCCTTCATACATCACTCGATGATTGAGAAAGCCCTGGGTAAAGAACTGCCCCTGGCTTTGCACAATCCCCGCCTTGGGCTCCAGCGCGCCGTACACCACCCGCGCGATGCGCGAGTGGACGATCAGCCCGGCGCACATGCTGCACGGTTCCAGGGTCACATACAGGGTGCTGCCCGGCAGGCGGTAGTTGCTGACGGCCTGGGCCGCCGCGCGGATGGCGACCATCTCGGCGTGGGCGCTGGGGTCGCTGCCGCTGATCGGGCAATTGAAGCCGCGCCCGATGATTTCGCCGTCCTGCACCAGCACCGCGCCCACCGGCACTTCGCCGAGGGCCGCGCCCTGGGCGGCGAGGGCCAGGGCTTCGCGCATAAAGTCCTGGTCGCGGCTGCGGTCGATAATCGCCGTGGGGCGTATCTGACGCATCACGCCACCTCGATGGCGGCCATCAGGCCGGTTTCCATATGGTCGATCACATGGCAGTGGAACATCCACACCCCAGGGTTATCCGCCACCAACGCCACGCGAGCGCGTTCGTTCTTGCCCAGCAGGTAGGTGTCGGTGAAGTACGGCGTGACTTTGTGGCGGTTCGAGGCGATGACCTTGAAACTCATGCCATGCAGGTGGATCGGGTGCTGGTACTGGGTCATGTTCTTCAGTTCGAAAATATAGCTCTTGCCCAACTCGAGCTTGGCAATCGGGCGGTCGGCGCAGGTCTTGTCGGTGATATCCCAGGCCTGGCCGTTGATCTGCCACAGGCTCGGCGGCCTGTTTTCGACATCGACCGAGACCGAGCCGACCCATTCGAAATTGAAGTTGAGCTTCTCGGCATTCGCCAGGTCGGGCTCGGCAATCGGGTTGGCCGGCAACGCCGGTGGCCACTCGCCGGGGGCGTCGGTGTTGGCCACCGAGCGGAAGGTGCCCAGGCGCACCGGGCCATTGCGGATCGACAGCTCTTCGCCGGCCGGCGGGGCTTTGATTGCCAGGCAGATGCGCATGCCCGGGCCCAGCCAGTATTCCTTGCCCAGGGGCCGTGGCTCGATGGGGTTGCCGTCCAGCGCGTAGATCTGCGCCTCGACGTTGGGGATATTCAGGCGATAGGTCAGGGTGTTGTCGAGGTTGAGCAGGCGCACCCGGGTGATTTGCCCGGCAGGCAGGTCGATGACCGCCTGCGGCACACCGTTGATGGTCGACAGGCGCCCGGCCGTACCGCCACGGGCTGCTTCGCGGGGGATGCTGAACTCGACAAATTCACCCTGCTCGTCGATATGCCAGTTTTTCAGGCTCAGGGTGCGTTCGTGCTTGAAGCCGGTGGGCTCGCGCTCTTCGACAATCAACGGGCCGACCAGGCCACGACCCAGTTCTTCGCTGCTGCTGACATGGGGGTGATACCAGTAGCTGCCGGCATCCGGCACGCGGAACTGGTAGTCGAAATACTCACCGGGCAATACCGGCAGTTGCGAGACGTAGGGCACGCCGTCCATTTCCAGGGGCAGGCGGATGCCGTGCCAGTGGATGGTGGTGGCAACCGGCAGATGGTTGATAAAGCGCACCCGCAGCCATTCGCCCTGGCGTACGCGCAACTCGGTGCCCGGCGCCGAAGGGCCAAAGGCCCAAGCCTCGGTCTTGTGTCCCGGCACCAGTTCCACGTCCAACGGTGCGGCGATCAACTCGTAATCGCGCCCGGCGCTGGCGTCCGCGACTTTCCCCAGCCAGTAGCGATAGGCGCCACCGGCACCGACACCCACGACTGCCAGGCCGACGAGGCCACCAAGGATTTGTCGACGGGAAAAGGATCGGGACACAACAACCTCACAAATCTGCGCAGGCCCAAGGCCCGCAAAGGGCAAATACGATACACCCCTACCGGCTAAACAGTAAGGCTTCGCATTGCCGCATGTGGGAAAGGCCTTATGTGGGAGCAAGCTTGTGTGGGAGCGGGTTTGCCCGCGATGGCGCTGTGTCAGTCAATAGAGGTATCGACTGAAACGCCCTTATCGCGGGCAAGCCCGCTCCCACACAAGCCCAGCGTTGATTAGGGCTTAGCGGCAGCCAGGATCAGCGCTTTCATTTCGGCAACCGCTCCTTTGAAACCGACGAACAGCGCGTGCGCCACCAGCGCGTGGCCGATGTTCAGTTCGTTGATGCCCTTGATCGCCGCCACGGCTTCGACGTTGTGGTAGTGCAGGCCATGGCCGGCGTTGACGATCAGGCCCTCGCGCAGGCCACAGGCCACGCCGTCGATGATGCGCTGCAGTTCTTCGGCCACTTCGGTGGGGGTGGTGGCATCGGCGTAGCGGCCGGTGTGCAACTCGATGGCCGGGGCGCCCACGCGGCGCGAGGCTTCGATCTGCCGTTCGTCGGCGTCGATAAACAGCGAGACTTCACTGCCGATCTGCGACAGACGCTCGACTGCCGCCTTGATCCGCGCTTCCTGGCCGGCGACATCCAGGCCGCCTTCGGTGGTGAGTTCCTGGCGGGTTTCCGGGACCAGGCAGATATGCGCCGGACGGATGCGCTCGGCGAAGGCCATCATTTCTTCGGTGATGCCCATTTCGAAGTTCATGCGCGTTTGCAGCACATCCTTGAGCACCAGTACGTCGCGCTCCTGGATGTGCCGGCGGTCTTCGCGCAGGTGCACGGTGATCCCGTCGGCGCCGGCTTCTTCGGCATCCAGCGCGGCCTTGACCGGATCAGGGTAGCGAGTGCCCCGGGCCTGGCGCAGGGTGGCGACGTGGTCGATGTTGACGCCAAGAAGAATGCGATTGCTGGTGGTCACGGAAGCGCTCCTGAAAAGGGAAAGAATCGGCGCACAGCATACACGGGGATGTCAGGGCTTTCGAAACAACTCGCGACTGACCAGCGGCCGACCGCCCAGATGCACGGCCAGGGCCTGGCGCATCAGGCGCTTGGCTGCAGACAAGGCACCGGGGGCGCTCCAGTCGGCGTCGGCCATGGCCAGCAACTCGGTGCCCTGAAACAGGCCGGGTTGCAGCAGGTAGACGCGCTCCAGGCCGGCATCCACCTGCAGGCGGTACATGCCGTCGCTGGCGATGGGCTCGCCGTGCAGGTCGTTGCTCAGTTCAAAACCGTAGCCCAGGTCGTCGAGCAGACGCCACTCGAAAGCGCGCAACAGCGGCTCCAGGGGGCGGCCTTCGGCCAGGGCCAGCAGAGTCGCAGCGTAGTGATCGAACACTGCGGGGTGCGGGTCTTCGGCGGGCAGCAGGCGGATCAGCAGTTCATTGAGGTAGAGGCCGCTGAACAGCGCCTCGCCATTGAGCCAGGCCGAGGTGCCGATGCTTTCCAGGCGGCCGACGTTTTTCAGCTCGCCCTTGCCGCGAAACTCCACGTCCAGGGCCACGAATGGCCGCGCCAGCGTGCCCGCCTTGCCCCGCGCGCTGCGCAACACCGCGCGCAGCCGGCCCTGGGGCGTGAGGAAGTCCACCAGGGCGCTGGTCTCGCGGTAGGCGCGGCTGTGCAGGACGTAGGCGGGTTGGCTGGGGGGTGGGGTTGGGGACATGGGGTTCTCGCTGCGGGAACACGGTCTGGAAAACAACGACTATCCAATGTGGGAGCGGGCTTGCTCGCGAATGCGGTGGGTCAGCCAAAGCATCTGGTGACTGATCCATTGCATTCGCGAGCAAGCCCGCTCCCACACTTTGTCCTGCGGTGTTACTAAAGGCTGATTACAGGTCGCCGTAGCCCAGGGAGCGCAGTGCACGCTCATCATCGGACCAGCCACCCTTAACCTTCACCCACAGGTTAAGCATGATCTTGGAATCGAACAGCAATTCCATGTCCTTGCGCGCCTCGGTGCCGATGCGCTTGATGCGCTCGCCCTTGTCGCCAATGATGATTTTCTTCTGGCCGTCACGTTCGACGAGGATCAGCGCATGGATATGCAGGGTCTTGCCCTGCTGCTTGAACTCTTCGATTTCCACGGTGATCTGGTACGGCAGCTCGGCGCCCATCTGGCGCATGATTTTTTCGCGTACCAGTTCAGCGGCGAGGAAGCGGCTGCTGCGGTCGGTAATCTGGTCTTCCGGGAAGAAGTGCTCGTTCTCCGGCAGGTAGCCGGCGATCACCCGCTCCAGGGCTTCGAGGTTGTGCCCGTGCTGGGCCGAGATCGGCATGATCTGGGCGTTCGGCAGTTGTTCCTGCAACCAGCTCAGGTGCGGCATCAGCTCGGCTTTGTCTTCGATGCGGTCGGTCTTGTTCAGCGCGACGATCAAAGGGCCGGTGACGTACTGCACACGCTCCAGCACCATCTGGTCTTCATCGGTCCACTTGGTACGGTCAACCACGAAGATCACCACGTCGACGTCTTTCAACGCCGCCGAAGCGGTCTTGTTCATGTAGCGGTTCAGGGCTTTCTCGCCACCTTTGTGCATGCCCGGGGTATCGACATAGACCGCTTGCACGTTGCCTTCGGTCTTGATGCCTAGCATGTTGTGGCGGGTGGTCTGCGGCTTGCGCGAGGTGATCGCCAGCTTCTGCCCGAGGATGTGGTTGAGCAGCGTGGACTTGCCCACGTTGGGACGGCCGACGATGGCAACATAGCCACAGCGTGTTGCGGTTGAATCAGTCATGGCCATTCTCCACGCCCAGGGCAATCAGTGCTGCAGCGGCCGCTACCTGTTCGGCAATACGACGGCTCACACCCTGACCTCGGCTTTTTTCGTTCAATAAGGTGACTTCGCATTCGACGAAGAACACACGGCAATGCGGCTCACCCTGGATATCCACCACTTCGTAGCGTGGCAGTTCGCAGCCGCGCGACTGCAAAAATTCCTGCAGGCGGGTCTTGGGATCCTTGTTGGTATCCACCAGGGTCAGGCTGTCGATTTCCGACGCCAGCCAGGCCATGACCCGCTCCTTGGCCACTTCCATCCCGGCATCGAGATAGATCGCGCCGATCAGGGCTTCCAGGGCATCGGCCAGGATCGACTCGCGACGGAAACCGCCGCTTTTCAACTCGCCGGACCCCAGGCGCAGGTACTCGCCCAGGTCAAAACCACGGGCCAGTACGGCCAGGGTCTCGCCTTTCACCAGGCGCGCGCGCAGACGCGACAGCTGGCCTTCACGGGCCAGGGGGAAGCGGTTGAACAAGGCTTCGCCAGCGGCGAAGTTGAGAATGGCATCACCGAGGAATTCCAGGCGTTCATTGTTGCGCCCGGCAAAACTGCGATGTGTGAGGGCAAGGACCATCAATTCCTGGTCCTTGAAGGTGTAGCCGAGCTGACGCTCAAGACGACTCAAAGAAACGCTCACGGTTTACCTACTTTCAGTACGTGGCGGCAAAGGCCATCGACGATTAACGCTGTGTTCAAATTCAAATCCTGGCAATGCTGCGTATCGCTCGAGGCCGGACCAATGTCCAAGCCCCAGAAAAGCATTCGGCGCTGTGTTCACAGCGCCGCATGGATTACTTGATCAGCCCCACCCGCGAGAAATTCGGCAGGTGGCTGAGTTTGGGTTCGGGCCAGCTCATCCAGACCGCGAAGGCCTTGCCGACGATATTCTGGTCCGGAACCATGCCCAGCAGCTCCTTGGGAATGCTTGGATCATCCCAGTAGCGGCTGTCGTTGGAGTTGTCGCGGTTGTCGCCCATCATGAAGTAGTGCCCGGCAGGCACGGTCCACTGGTTGTCGGGCGGCGAACGGTAGCGGCTCATTTCCTTGCGGATCTGGTGCTCTACCGCCCCGAGTTTTTCCTCGTACAGCTCGGCGCTGCCCAGGGTATTCGGCTCGGCACCGATGAGTTTCTCAGCCACCGACTCGCCATTGACGAACAGGCGTTTGTCGCTGGTGTAGCGAATCACGTCACCCGGCAGGCCGACCACACGCTTGATGTAGTTGACGTTCGGGTCGCTTGGGTAGCGGAACACCATCACATCGCCGCGCTGCGGATCACCCACCTCGATGATTTTCTTGTCGATCACCGGCAAGCGGATCCCGTAGGAAAACTTGTTCACCAGGATAAAGTCGCCCACATCCAGGGTTGGCTTCATCGAACCCGAAGGAATCTGGAACGGCTCTACCAGAAACGAGCGCAGCACCAGCACGATGAACAACACCGGGAAGAACGACTTGCCGTATTCAACCAGCAGGGGCTCTTTGTTCAGCTTCTCGATCACCACGCCATCGGGCTGGCTGACGCTGCCCTGATAGGACGCGATGGCCGCCCGGCGACGCGGGGCGAAGAACAGCAGATCGAGCAGCGCCAGGAAGCCACAGACGGCAACGGCGATGACCAGCAACAGCGGGAAATTTAGTGACATAGGACCTAACTATCCAACCTGAGCACCGCAAGGAAGGCTTCTTGTGGAATTTCCACGTTACCCACTTGCTTCATGCGTTTTTTACCGGCCTTTTGCTTCTCAAGCAGCTTGCGCTTACGGCTGACGTCGCCGCCATAGCATTTGGCCAGTACGTTCTTTCTGAGAGCCTTGACGGAGGTCCGCGCAATGATCTGCCCGCCAATGGCGGCCTGGATCGCAACGTCGAACATCTGGCGCGGAATCAGTTCCTTCATCTTCTCGGTCAACTGGCGACCTTTGTAGTGCGCATTATCCTTGTGCACGATCAGCGCCAGGGCATCGACCTTGTCGCCGTTGATCAGCACATCGAGCTTCACCAGATTGGCCGATTGATAACGGTCGAAATGGTAATCCAGCGAAGCATAGCCGCGACTGGTGGATTTGAGACGGTCAAAGAAGTCCAGGACCACTTCGTTCATCGGCAAATCGTAGGTCACTTGGACCTGGGTACCGAGGAACAGCATGTCGTGCTGCACGCCACGCTTTTCGATACACAGGGTAATGACGTTGCCCAGGTGTTCCTGCGGCACAAGAATATTGGCGCGCACGATCGGTTCGCGCATGTCTTCGATCGACGACAGATCCGGCAGCTTGGACGGGTTGTCGACGTAAATCGTTTCACCGGTTTTCAGCGCCAGCTCAAAAATAACGGTTGGCGCGGTGGTGATCAGGTCCAGGTCGTACTCGCGCTCCAGGCGCTCCTGGATGATTTCCATGTGCAGCATGCCCAGGAACCCGCAGCGGAAGCCGAAGCCCAGGGCGTCGGAGCTTTCCGGGGTGTACTGCAACGACGAGTCGTTGAGGGTCAGCTTTTGCAGGGCTTCGCGGAAATCCTCGAAGTCATCGGAGCTGACCGGGAACAGGCCGGCGTAGACCTGGGGCTGGATGCGCTTGAAGCCTGGCAGCACGTCGACATCAGGCGTCGAGCTCAAGGTCAGGGTGTCACCGACCGGCGCACCGTGGATGTCCTTGATACCGGCGATGATGAAGCCTACTTCACCGGCTTTCAGATCAGTGGTAGCGGTGTGCTTGGGGTTGAATACACCGACGCTGTCCACCAGGTGGATCTTGCCGGTGGACTTGACCAGAATCTTGTCGCCCTTCTTCACCCGGCCATGGCGCACGCGTACCAGGGACACAACGCCCAGGTAGTTGTCGAACCAGGAGTCGATGATCAACGCTTGCAGCGGATCTTCGTAGTTACCGGTTGGCGCAGGAATGGTCTTGACCAGGCGCTCGAGCACTTCGTCGACACCCAGGCCGGTCTTGGCGCTGCACTCGACGGCGTCGGTGGCGTCAATGCCGATGATTTTTTCGATTTCTTCCTTCACACGGTCCGGATCGGCCTGTGGCAGGTCGATCTTGTTCAGCACCGGCATGACTTCCAGGCCCTGCTCGATCGCGGTGTAGCAGTTGGCCACGGACTGGGCTTCAACGCCCTGCCCCGCGTCCACCACCAACAGCGCGCCTTCGCAGGCGGCCAGGGAACGGCTGACTTCGTAGGTGAAGTCGACGTGGCCCGGGGTGTCAATGAAGTTCAGCTGGTACTTGATACCGTCTTTGGCGGTGTAGTACAGGGTAACGCTGTGGGCCTTGATGGTGATCCCGCGCTCGCGTTCGAGGTCCATGGAGTCCAGGACCTGGGCTTCCATTTCACGCTCGGCAAGGCCGCCGCACATCTGGATGAATCGATCGGCCAGCGTCGACTTACCATGGTCAATGTGGGCGATGATGGAGAAATTGCGGATATGACTCAAATCACTCACGGATCAACACTCAAAAAGGCTGCAGGCAGATTGCCCGCTGAAAAATAGCCGGGAATTGTACCTGATGCTCAGGCCAGACGTCATCTTTGACGACCAATAACAAAAATGCCCCGTTCTTGCGAATGGGGCATTTTTTGTTCAACAACCGCGGATCAACCGGCCCGCCGCAGCAGCCAGAACCCGGCCAGGGCACAGATGCCGGTCGGCACCAGCACCGCAAACAGCGGCGAGAAGCCGAATACCAGGCTCGACGGCCCCAGCAGGTCCTGGGCAATGCGGAAGGTGAAACCGACCAATACCCCGGTAAATACCCGCTGGCCCAGGGTTACCGAGCGCAACGGGCCGAAAATAAACGAAATCGCCATCAGCACTAGGGCAGCGGTCACCACCGGCTGCAACACCTTGACCCAAAATGCCAGCCAGTAGCGGCCGTTGTTCAGGCCCTGGTCTTTGAGGTAGTGGATATAGCTCCACAAACCGGAGATCGGCAGGCTTTCCGGGACCATCACCACGGTATTGAGCAGTTCCGGTTTGAGGGCGATGTCCCAGGTCTGTGTCGGCTCGTTGATCACCTCGGTGCTGGCCTCGGTGCCTTTGCCGGGGTTGCGGAAATGGGTGGTGGTGACATCGCTCAGCACCCACTGGTTGTCATTGAACTGTGCCCGTTTGGCAAAGCTCGACGACAGCATGTGGCGCTCTTCATCAAAGCGATAGCGGGTCACACCCACCAGCAGGCCACCGGGTTGCACGGCGTTGATGTGGATAAATTCATCGCCCTGGCGGTGCCACAGGCCCCGCTTGGAGCTCTGCGCGTCGCCCGAGCCCTGGGCCAGCGCACGGTTGGCCTGGGCGGTGGTTTCCGCCGGTGGCGCCACGTATTCGCCGATCAATACGCTGGTGGCCATCAGCAGCAGCATGGGTTTCATCACCGCCCAGACGATACGGGCAATGGACACCCCCGCGGCGCGCATGATGGTCAGCTCGCTGTTGCTGGCCAGGCTGCCCAGGCCGATCAGGCAGCCGATCAGTGCGGCCATCGGCATCATGTCGTAGAGCCGGCGCGGCGCGGTCAGCGCCACGTAGCTCAGTACGTCAGTGACCGTATAGGTATCGGTGACGTTGCCCACTTCATCAATGAAGGCAAACAACGACGCCAGGCCGAGGATGATGCCCAATACCGCCAGGATGGCGACCAGTACGCTGCTACCGATGTAGCGATCCAACTTACCCACGAGCCATCTCCTTCATGCCGCGACGGCTCTGCATTTTCAAGCGAATCGGTTCCCAATACAGCAGGCCCAGGCCAATTACCAGGAAGATGCCGTGGACCCACCACAGCCCCAGGGTCGGCGACAGCTTGCCCTTCTCCAGGGAGCCACGGGCGGAAATCAGGATGGTCAGGTAGGCCATGTACAGCAGGATCGCCGGCAGCAGCTTGAGGAAGCGGCCCTGGCGCGGGTTGACCCGGGACAGCGGCACCGCCATCAAGGTGACGATAAACACCAGCAGTGGCAGGGAAATACGCCATTGCAGCTCGGCAATCGAGCGCAGTTGCTTGCTGCCGATCAGGGCTGAGGTCGGGATGGCATCGCGGTCGGTGACCTCGTTGCTCACATCCGGCCGGGCCAGCATGACCCCGTAGGTGTCGTACTTGATGGCACGGTAGTCGGCCTGGCCGGGGCTGCCGTCGTAGCGGTAGCCGTTTTCCAGGATCAGGTAGCGGCTGCCGTCCGGACGCACTTCCTGGCGCCCGCTATCGGCCACCAGCACGGAAATGCCTCGGTCTTTCTTGTCCTGGCCCAGGCGCTTCTCGGAGATGAACACACCGCCGAGGTTGGCCCGATCGTCGGTCATGCGCTCGGTGTAGGTCACGCGGGTGCCGTCGTTGAGCGCCTGGAAGCGCCCCGGCTCGAGGGTGTCGAACTCGGTCATCGCGTCCTGTTTGTTGAGCACCAGCTGAAATTGCATGGCGCCCTGGGGTGCCAGGCTCAGGCTCAGCCAGGCCACCACCAGCGCTACGCCGGTGGCCGGGACCATGGTCATGGCCAGCAGACGCTGCTGGCTCATGCCGGTGGCCGACAGCACGGTCATCTCGCTTTCGAGGTAGAGCCGGCCATAGGCCAGCAGGATCCCGAGAAACAGGCCCAGGGGCAGGATCAGCTGCAAGAAGCCAGGCAGACGGAACCCCATGATCAGGAACAACGAGCCTGGATCCAGGGCACCCGAGGCGGCCTGGGCCAGGTATTTGACGAAACGACCACTCATGATGATGACCAGCAGTACCGCACTTACGGCACTCAGGGTCAGCAGAACTTCGCGGGACAGATAACGGAAGACGATCAAACCAGACACTCCAGGGTTGTCAGGCTAAGGCGGCCAAACAAGCAAGCATATCAAGTCGCCCCGTTGACACGGGCCGGCGAAAAAGATGGCGCATTATCCTGTGATTGTCCGCGCCTGTCACGGAGCTTGCTCACACCCATGCACAAAGCTGGCGTCAAGGGTTGTCAGGCTCGGGCGGCGCGGTACAAACTGCGGGCTTTGTCGCGGCCGTCTACAGGCGGCCCAGCCCACAGGCCGGAGTACAGACTCCAGGCTCTTTGACCTTATATAAGGGACCCGAACATGGAATTGGTTGTAAAAAGCGTTAGCCCCGAAACGTTGAAGACCGCCACCCTCGTGGTCGCCATCGGCGAAGACCGCAAGCTCGGCGCGGCCGCCAAACAAGTCGATGAACTGAGCGGTGGCGCCATCAGCGCGGTGCTCAAGCGTGGCGACCTGGCCGGCAAAGTCGGGCAAAGCCTGCTGTTGCAAGGCCTGCCTAACCTCAAAGCCGACCGCGTATTGCTGGTGGGTGTGGGCAAGGATGCCGAACTGGGCGACCGCCCGTTCCGCAAGATCATCAGCGCCATCCTCAACACCCTCAAGGGCCTGGGCGGCAGCGATGCGACACTGGCGCTGGACGAAATCGTGGTCAAGGGCCGCGACAGCTACGGCAAGACCCGCCTGTTGGCCGAAACCCTGCTGGACGGTGGTTACACGTTCGAACAGTTCAAGAGCCAGAAAGCCGAACCCCGCGCCCTGAAGAAAATCACCCTGCTGACCATCAAGGCCGCCCAGGCTGAAGTACAGCGCGCCACCACCCACGCCCAGGCCATCGCCGCGGGCATGGCGTTCACCCGCGACCTGGGCAATATGCCACCCAACATCTGCCACCCGACCTACCTCGGTGAACAGGCCAAGGCCTTGGGCAAAGAATTCAAGGGCCTGAAAGTCGAAGTCCTCGACGAGAAGAAGATCAAAGAACTGGGCATGGGCTCGTTCTATGCCGTGGGCCAGGGCAGCGACCAGCCGCCCCGCCTGATCGTCATGCAATACAACGGCGGCAAGAAAGCCGACAAACCGTTCGCCCTGGTCGGTAAAGGCATCACCTTCGACACCGGCGGCATCAGCCTCAAGCCGGGTGCCGGCATGGACGAGATGAAGTACGACATGGGCGGCGCCGCCAGTGTGTTCGGTACCCTGCGCGCCGTGCTGGAGCTCAAGCTGCCGATCAACCTGGTGTGCATCCTGGCCTGTGCCGAAAACATGCCGAGCGGCGGTGCTGCCCGCCCAGGCGATATCGTGACCACCATGAGCGGCCAGACCGTGGAAATCCTCAACACCGACGCCGAAGGCCGCCTGGTGCTGTGCGATGCCCTGACCTACGCCGAGCGCTTCAAGCCCCAGGCGGTGATTGATATCGCCACCCTGACCGGCGCCTGTATCGTCGCCCTCGGCTCCCACACCTCGGGCCTGCTGGGCAACAACGACGAACTGGTAGAGCAATTGCTCAGCGCCGGCAAGGCGGCCGACGACCGCGCCTGGCAGTTGCCACTGTTCGATGAGTACCAGGAGCAACTGGACAGCCCGTTCGCCGACATCGCCAACATTGGCGGGCCAAAGGCCGGCACCATCACGGCGGCGTGCTTCCTGTCGCGTTTTGCCAAGAACTTCAACTGGGCCCACCTGGATATCGCCGGCACCGCCTGGACCAGCGGTGGCAAGGACAAAGGCGCTACCGGCCGTCCGGTGCCGTTGCTGACCCAGTACCTGCTGGATCGCGCCAAAGCCTAAACGCAACTCTGTAGGAGCCGATTTACAGGCTCCTACAGGTTTTTGCGTGCCTGCCTGGAAATGTAATGACCCAAGTCGACTTCTATATATTGCCCAGCGCCGATCCGTCGGCTCGCCTGGACTTTGCCTGCAAACTCACGGAAAAGGCCTGGCGCATGGGCCACCGCATCTACCTGCACTGCAGCGATGCCGCCCAGCGTGACGACCTCGATGCCCGCCTGTGGCGCTTCAAGGGCGAGAGCTTTGTGCCCCACGGCCCCGCAGAATCGGAGCCGGACAGCCAGGTGGTGCTGGGTGTGAGCGACAGTTGTGGCGATCACCATGACCTGCTGGTCAACCTGGACCTGAAAGTGCCAGCCTTCGCCAAGGGGTTTGCCCGGGTCGCGGAAGTGGTGGTGGAAGATCCGGCTATTCGTCAGGCCGCGCGTGAGAGTTTCCGTTTCTACCGCGAACAGGGCTATTCTCTGCAAGATCACCGATTACAGCGACTCTGAGCACATGATGGACACTTCAAATCCGCTAAAACCGTCTGACCACCTGCTGGACGACCTCGAGTCGATCCGCCAGTTGCTGGGTGATGACAACCTGCAACCGCCGCTGCTGACCGATACTGTCGCAGAAGAGGTACAGATCCCCCTGCTGTTCGATACGGTCGGCGCCAAGCCAGCCGTCGCCGCGCCAGTCGAGCCGCCCGTCGTCCAGGCAGCGCCCGCCGCCGAAAAAGCCCCCGATGCCCTGTTGCTGCACCTGGACAACGAACTGCGCGCCGCTGCGCAATTGATCATGCAGGACGTGATCGACGACTTTGCCCCGCATATCGAAACCGAGATCAAGCGCCGGATGGATGCGCGGATGGAGCGGTTGCTTAGCCAGTACCAGTCCTAAGCCACATAGATATCCCCTGTAGGAGCGGGTTTGCCCGCGATGGCGGTGGATCAGTCGATTTGTCGATGACTGACAAACCGCTATCGCGGGCAAGCCCGTTCCCACATTTGACCCGCGCCAGCCTTAGCCCCTCTCTTCGTCTCGCCCTCTCCCCTATCCCTCGTTATACTTGCCGGCTTTCCTGAATAAATGCCAACTAGGGTCCCGCCGCGCATGGATAAGACCTACCAGCCGCACGCTATTGAAACTTCCTGGTACCAGACCTGGGAGTCCGAGAACTATTTCGCTCCGCAAGGTGCGGGCGAGTCCTACACCATTATGATTCCGCCGCCGAACGTCACTGGCAGCCTGCACATGGGCCATGGCTTCAACAATGCGATCATGGATGCGTTGATCCGTTTCCGCCGTATGCAGGGCCGCAACACCCTGTGGCAGCCAGGCACCGACCACGCGGGTATCGCCACCCAGATGCTGGTGGAGCGCCAACTGGAAGCCACTGGCCAAAACCGTCACGACCTGGGCCGCGAGAAGTTCCTGGAGAAGATCTGGGAATGGAAAGACCATTCCGGCGGCAATATCAGCCGTCAGATCCGTCGTCTCGGCTCGTCGGTGGATTGGAGCCGCGAGCGCTTCACCATGGACGATGGCCTGTCGGAATCGGTCAAGGAAGCCTTCGTGCGCCTGCATGAAGATGGCCTGATCTACCGTGGCAAGCGCCTGGTCAACTGGGACACCAAGCTGCACACAGCGATTTCCGACCTTGAAGTGGAAAACCACGACGAGAAGGGTTTCCTGTGGAACCTCAAGTACCCGCTGGCCGACGGCGCCAAGACCGCCGAAGGCAACGACTACCTGATCGTCGCTACCACCCGTCCGGAAACCATGCTCGGCGACGCTGCCGTAGCGGTTAACCCGAACGACGAGCGTTACCAGGCACTGATCGGCAAGTTCGTCGAGCTGCCGCTGGTAGGCCGCCGCATCCCGATCATCGCGGACGACTACTGCGACCCTGAATTCGGCACCGGCTGCGTGAAAATCACCCCGGCCCACGATTTCAACGACTATGAAGTCGGCAAGCGCCATAACCTGCCGCTGCTGAATATCTTCGATAAAAACGCTGCCGTACTGCCCGCTTGCCAGGTGTTCAACCTCGACGGCACGCTGAACGACAGCATCGACGGCAGGATCCCGGCTGAGTTCGCCGGTCTCGACCGTTTCGAAGCACGTAAGCAGATCGTTGCCGCATTCGATGCCGCCGGCCTGTTGGTCAGCGTGGACGACCACGCCCTGAAAGTGCCAAAAGGCGACCGCTCCGGCACCGTGATCGAGCCGTGGCTGACCGACCAGTGGTATGTGTCGACCAAACCGTTGGCCGAGCCGGCGATTGCTGCCGTGGAAGATGGCCGTATCCAGTTCGTGCCCAAACAGTACGAAAACATGTACTTCTCGTGGATGCGCGATATCCAGGATTGGTGCATCAGCCGTCAATTGTGGTGGGGCCACCGCATTCCGGCCTGGTACGACGAGTCTGGCAAAGTCTATGTCGGCCGCGATGAAGCCGAAGTGCGCGCCAAGCACAACCTCGGCCCGGACGTGGCGCTGCAGCAGGACAACGACGTACTGGACACCTGGTTCAGTGCCGGCCTGTGGACCTTCTCGACCCTGGGCTGGCCGCAGCAGACCGAGTTCCTGAAGAAGTTCCACTCCACCGACGTGCTGGTCACCGGCTTCGATATCATTTTCTTCTGGGTTGCCCGGATGATCATGCTCACCATGCACTTGGTGAAGAATGAAGACGGCACCCCGCAGGTACCGTTCAAGACCGTGTACGTACACGGCCTGGTACGTGATGGCCAGGGCCAGAAGATGTCCAAGTCCAAGGGCAACGTCCTGGACCCGCTGGATATCATCGACGGTATCGACCTGGAAACCCTGGTGCAGAAACGCACTTCGGGCATGATGCAGCCAAAACTGGCGAAAAAGATCGAGAAGCAGACCCGCGACGAGTTCGCCGACGGCATCGCCAGCTACGGCACCGACGCCCTGCGTTTCACCTTCTGCTCGCTGGCGTCCACCGGTCGCGACATCAAGTTCGACATGGGTCGCGTCGAAGGCTATCGCAACTTCTGCAACAAGATCTGGAACGCAGCGCGCTACGTGCTGGACAAGGGCGAAGACTGCGGCCAGAACGGCGAAGCCTTTGAGCTGTCCCTGGCTGATCGCTGGATCATCTCGCAGCTGCAGCGCACCGAAGCCGAAGTGACCCGCCAACTCGACCAGTTCCGTTTCGACCTGGCCGCCCAGGCCTTGTACGAGTTCATCTGGAACCAGTATTGCGACTGGTACCTGGAACTCTCCAAGCCGGTGCTGTGGGACGAGAACGCGCCGGTCGAGCGCCAGCGCGGTACCCGTCGCACCCTGGTGCGCGTGCTGGAAGTGGCATTGCGCCTGGCGCATCCGTTCATGCCGTTCATCACCGAAGAAATCTGGCAGCGCCTGGCGCCGCTGGCCGGTATCGAAGGCAAGACCATCATGCTGCAACCTTGGCCAGTGGCCAATGAAGCACGCATCGACGAGGCTGCCGAAAGCGATATCGAATGGCTCAAGACCCTGATGCTCGGCACGCGCAATATCCGCGCCGAGATGAACATCGGCCCAGGCAAGCCTTTGGCGGTGTTCGTGAAGAATGCCAGTGCCGAGGACCTGCGCCGTCTCACCGAGAATGACGCCCTGCTCAAGAAGCTGGCGAAGCTGGAGTCGATCACCGTATTGGCTGACGGCGCCGAAGCACCGCTGTCTGCCACCGCACTGGTCGGCGAGATGGAAGTGCTGGTGCCGATGGCCGGCCTGATAGACAAAGGTGCCGAGCTGGCGCGCCTGGACAAAGAAATCCTGCGCCTGCAGGGCGAAGTGCAGCGCGTGGGCGGCAAGCTGTCCAATGCAGCCTTCGTGGACAAGGCCCCGGCCGAAGTCATCGACAAGGAACGCGCCAAGCTGGCCGAGGCCGAACAGGCGTTGGGCAAGCTGGCGGAGCAACATGCGCGGATTTCCAGCCTGTAAGAGGCAACCCGCGTAAAAAAAGAGACCTTCGGGTCTCTTTTTTTTGGCCCTGGAAAACACCCCGCTTCCCACATTTGCCCGGGGCGGGCTCAGGATGTGTGACAATGGCCGCCACTTTGAGCCAACACCAGAATCATCATGACCGCCCCCAGCACACCCAAACCGCCCCGCAAGAAGCCGAAAACCGCCGCCACAGCCAAGCCCGTGGTGCCACGCAAAGAGGCCACTCTGCATCCGCGCAACCGCCACCAGGGCCGTTACGACTTCCCGGCGCTGATCAAGACTACGCCGGAACTGGCCCAGTACGTGATCCTCAACCCCTACGGCAAGGAAAGCATCGACTTCGCCAGCCCGGACGCGGTGCGGGTGTTCAACCGGGCGCTGCTCAAGGCGTTCTATGGCGTGCAGCACTGGGATATCCCGGCTGACTACCTGTGCCCTCCGGTGCCAGGGCGTGCCGACTACGTGCACTTCCTCGCCGACCTGCTGGCCAGTGTCAACGACGGCAAGATCCCCCGTGGCTCGATCGTCAAGGTGCTGGATATCGGCATGGGCGCCAACTGCGTCTACCCGCTGATCGGCTACATGGATTACCGCTGGAATTTCCTCGGCTCCGAGATTGACCCTACCGCCGTGGCGGCCGCCAAGGCCATCGTGCAGTCCAACGACCTGAGCAAGGTCATCCAACTGCGCCTGCAAACCAACCCGAAACATATTCTGCTGGGGCTGCTGGAGCCGGGTGAGCGTTTTGACCTGACCATGTGCAACCCGCCGTTCCATGCCTCCATGGACGAAGCGACCAAAGGCAGCGAGCGTAAGTGGCGCGCCCTGGGCAAGGCCGACCCCAAGCGCAAGTTGCCGGTACTGAACTTCGGCGGCCAGTCGGCAGAGCTATGGTGTGAGGGCGGCGAAGCGCGGTTTGTCACGCAATTGATCGCCGAAAGCGCGCATTTCGCCCATAAAGTGCTGTGGTTCAGCACCCTGGTGTCAAAAGCCTCCAACCTGCCTGCCATCGAGACCGCGCTGAAAAAAGCCGGTGCCCTGGAAAGCCAGGTAGTGGAGATGTCCCAGGGCCAGAAACAGAGCCGTTTTGTGGCCTGGACCTTCCAGACCAAGAACGAGCAGCAGATCTGGCGCCAGCGCTGGGTGCGCTAGAGGTAAATCGCAGGCAACAAAAAACCGTGCCCGGATCGCTCCGGTGCACGGTTTTTTTTTGCTGCGTCTTACTTGTTGATCGAGTCGGTCAGGCCTTTGGCCACAACCAGCTTGATCACTTTCTTCGCAGCGATTTCGATGGCAGCGCCAGTCGAAGGGTTACGGCCGGTACGGGCTGGACGCTCGGTCACTTTCAGCTTGCCAACACCTGGCAGAGTGATTTCGCCGCCGTTGTCCAGCTGGTCACCAACGATCTGAGCCAGTTGCTCCAGTACGGCACGTACTTGAACCTTGGTGGTATCAGTGGATTCGGCGATATCAGCGATCAGTTGGTCTTTAGTCAAAGCCATTGTGGTGTTCCTTCCCTATCAAATTCATTTGGATTGCAGAGTGCAGTGTCAGCCATCGAGCCCGACCGTCATGGCCTGGCACCCCTGGCCATAACCGCGAGAGATCGGGGTTATAGATGCCTGAAACGGGGTTTGGTTCGACCTGACAAATGCTGAATGCACGCTTAACGCCGATACATCGCGTAAGACCGGGCAAAACTAGCACAGAGACGGGGAAATATCCGCTTCTACCTACCCATTTGGTCAGCTTTATCGCTCTAAACCGTGAAAAAAAGGCATATGACCCGTCAGAGGCCTCCCGAAACCGCTTCAAACGACGCCGCGACCAACGGGTGCGGTACACTGGCGACTTTTTCCGGGAGGCCAACCGCTCCCGCTCAACCAGCCGAGAAGCCCATGCCGATCCGTCATTGCATCGTCCACCTGATCGACAAAAAACCCGACGGCACGCCCGCAGTTCTCCACGCCCGTGACTCCGAATTGGCCGAGTCCGCCGCCATCGAGAACATGCTCGCCGACCTCAACGAGAGCTATAACGCCAAACAAGGCAAGGCCTGGGGTTTCTTCCATGCCGAGTCCGGCGCGCACCCGTTCAGTGGCTGGTTGAAGGAATACTTCGAAGGCGGCAAGGATTTCACCGCCTTCAGCCGGATTGCCGTGGAGCATCTGCAAAAACTGATGGAGGAGTCCAACCTCTCCGTCGGCGGCCACGTGTTGTTTGCCCACTATCAACAGGGCATGACCGACTACCTGGCCATCGCCCTGCTGCACCACAGCGAAGGCGTGGCGGTGACCGACGAGCTGGACGTGACGCCCTCGCGCCACCTGGACCTGGGCCAGTTGCACCTGGCGGCACGCATCAACGTGTCCGAATGGCAGAACAACAAGCAGTCCAAACAGTACATCTCGTTTATCAAGGGCAAGAACGGCAAGAAGGTCTCGGAGTACTTCCGCGACTTTATCGGCTGCCAGGAAGGCGTCGACGGTCCGGGCGAGACTCGCACCCTGCTCAAGGCCTTCAGTGACTTCGTCGAAAGCGAAGACCTGCCGGACGAGTCCGCCCGCGAGAAAACCAAGACCCTGGTGGATTACGCCAGCAGCCAGGCCAAGCTCGGCGAGCCGATGGGCCTGGAAGAACTGTCGGGCCTGATTGATGAAGATCGGCCAAAGGCCTTCTACGACCATATCCGCAACAAGGATTACGGCCTGTCGCCGGAAATCCCGGCGGATAAACGCACCCTCAACCAGTTCCGCCGCTTCACCGGGCGCGCCGAGGGCCTGTCGATCAGCTTTGAAGCGCACCTGCTGGGCGACAAGATCGAGTATGACGAAGCCGCCGGCACCCTGATCATCAAGGGCTTGCCGACCCAACTGACCGACCAGCTCAAGCGCCGTAACTGATGCTCGGCGGGGTACTGAAGAAAGTCCTGCTGGTGTTGCTGGTGGTGGTGGCGATCCAGAACTGGGGCAAGATCGAGCGACTGTTCAATCCGTCGCAGGTCGTCCCGGAGCAGGTAGGCGCCACTGCCCGGGTCACGCTGTACAGCACCGAGTGGTGCGGGTACTGCAAGCAGACCCAGCGGTTCCTCGATCAGAAGGGTATCCCCTACAAGACCGTGGACATCGAGAAGGACGCCCAGGGACGCAAGGCTTATGAGGCCCTGGGAGGCGGCGGGATTCCATTTGTGGACGTGAATGGCACGCAGATCCGCGACTACAACCCGGATGCCATCCTGTCCGCCCTGAACCTGTAGGCGCGAGCAAGCCCTAATGCCGACCCGTTAAGCGAACGCAATGCTCAACGCAGCGAAGACCAAATGTGGGAGCGGGCTTGCTCGCGAAGACGTCGGCCCAGCAAACATTGATGTTGACTGACCAGCAAGCCCGCTCCCACAGGGGATCCACGCCTGACTGAACGGCATTCGAGCAAACCCGCGCCTACAGCGGTTTGATTAACGGATTAAGAAGCCCAGGCGCGGAAAGTGCACATGCACGGTGCCGCCACGCTCATCCTCGCGGCGCAGGATCAACTCTTCGCGACCGGCAAACACCAACTCCCCCGCCACCGGGTCGACGCCATAGTCGGTCGCGGCGATGGTCACTTGCTGGCCGACCTTGAACCCGTTGGGATCTTCAAACACTTCATCCGGCAACGCAGCAGGCGCACTATCGCGGGCGATTTCCAGGGCCTGCCCGGCATTCATCTCGCTGGCGGTGCCATGCCCGAAGCCCAGCACCCGAGCAAGCCAGGCGCTGGCAGCCGGATAGTTATCCACAAGCGGCGAGGTCACTGATGAGCCTTTGAGGAACCACAACGGATGGGCCATGGCGAAGTCGGCAATCGACGGTTCGCCAAACAGGAAATCCCCTGACTGACGCTGCAACTGTTGCTCAAGCCGCGCAATGATTGCCGGCCACTGGTGCCGCGCCACCTCCAGCGGCATACGGGCGGCGCTACCGTCGCCGAACATCTTGCTACGGTCGGCGACCAGCACCTGCAGCAACTGCGGTGGCACCTTGGCAAATTTCACGGCCAGGGATTCGGGTTGGAACACCAGGGCCACGGCATGGGAAAACACCACTGAATCGGCCCAGGCGGCAAAACTTTGGCTGAGCAGTTCCTGGCCTTCGGGAAACAGCGGCGGCGTGGCCTTTTCCTGTTCCAGGCGGCGGGCGATCAGCGCGGTGTCGCAATAAATATCCGCGCCCACCTGCAGCACCGGGGTTTTGCGGTAACCGCCGGTCAGGGCCGTCAGGTCCGGCTTGGGCATCACCGGGGGAATGATCACCGAATGCCAGGACAGCCCTTTGAAGCCCAGGAGCAGGCGGGCTTTTTCCGCGAAAGGGGATTGGGGGTAGTGGTGCAGGATCAACTCAGACATGCCGGACTCCGCCAGATGAAGGAGCGGCCAGATTATCGCGCAAAACCCCGGCGGCCTAGCCATTGGCCTGATGGGAACTGATCAGTCAGATTGATAAGCCCGGGCCAGACACTCCTTGGCGCTTTTCTTGAGCTTCTTTATCAGGCGTTCCTGGCGCAGGGCTTCGCCCTTGCTCGCGCAAGCCTCGGTATACACCAGCGCCACCGCCGGGCTGGACAGAAAAAACCGCGCGCCCTTGCCGCTCTGGTGCATCGCAAAGCGGCGCAGCGGATCGTTGCTGATCCCGCAATAGAGCGCGCCATTGGCCGCCCGGACCAGGTAGACAAACCAGGGTTTGGGCGCGACAGGTTCAGGTGGGCTGTTCACAAAAGGTTCTGGCAAACGAAAAGAGCGCCAATCTTATCAACGACTGGCCTGGAACGCCTTCAACCCTTTCAACGCCTGGCCGCGCACCGCGTTGCGCACCAGCGGCGTCCAGCCCAGCAGCAGGCCCTTGGTGCCAAGGGCCTGACGCGACCAGCGCCACAGGTCGAAATGGTCGTGGTGCTCGCAGATCTTGCCGTCGCGAAACACAAAGCGCGCCTGGATATCGTTGACCACCGTGCGGCCGGTCTGGCTGAACAGGTAGGTCGCCACCCAGTGAGCACTGCCTTTGTTGTCGTCACTGTGTACCTGGTCGAAGGTCAGGGAAAAGTCCTTGGCCCGGGTGGTGAGCATGCGCCACATGTCGCCAGCATCGCGCCCGCGCAATTCGCCGAACGCCGGGTCGCTGAACAGCACATCCTCGGTGTAGCAGGCACTCATGGCCTCGGCATCCAGGCGCTGGAAGGCGCCATAGAATTCGTTGATCAGGGCGTTATGGGCGTCGCTCATGGGCAGCATCCGGCAAAGGGTTGAAAGTCACTTACGATAGTGTGCATGGGCCTGCAACACCATCGGCATTGATCTGCGGAATACCTAGGGCACCATCCCGCAGCTGCGAGCATAGGCGAACAGATCCACGTCGGTGGAAATACACAGGCGGTTCATGGCCGTGCTTTTCTGTTTGCTGATGGTAGAAATGCTGCGATTGACCCGCGCGGCGATCTGACTGACCGTCATGCCACTGGCGAGCATGCGCACCACTTCGCGCTCCTTGCCGGACAACTGCGGCTGTTGCGACTGGTCGCCCGTACCCGCCTCCACCAACTGCACCCGCAGGCATTCGCTGACAAAGGTCTGGCCGGCGTGCACCGTCTTGATAGCCAGGGGCAACTCCTTGGCCGAGGCACTTTTGGCGACGATCGCCTGTGCGCCATGGGCAAAGGAGGCGCGCAAGGTGGCGACATTGGCAAACATGGTCACCAAAATCACCGGCAACCTCGGGTACTGGCGGTGCAACAGGCTCAGCAGGCCATAGCCGTCAGCCTGCTGGCCGCCCGGCATAGCGAAGTCGGTCACCAGTACGTCGCAGGGCGTGGTTTCCAGCAACCGCAGCAGTTCATCGGGGCCATCGGCCTCCCCCACGACTTTGCACCGACCATTCGCCTCGATTACCACTCTCTGCCCGATACGCACAATGGGATGATCGTCAGCAATAATTACGCGAAGCATAAATACCCACGGATGATGGCAACTTGAATCCGCGCAAAATACCTGCGCCGGTCCCCTTCAACAACTGCCTGAGCTCCCGGTTTTTTCATCACGATCAATGTTTGGTAGCCAGCTCGGCAACACCTACAAAATAAAAAGAAAACGCCTACACCAAAAACTTTCAACACAGACTTCCATTTACCTACAAATCGACAAAGGCATCACAGCGAGCCCAAGTAAGTGAGGTAGGTATGCAAGTCAGCCTGGAACGCTTCCAACTGCGGCGCGCTCAATGCTATGCCCTGGGCATGGACGCGCTCGATCAGGCGCATGCCTCGCAACTCCAGGTCCGCCACCCCGAGGAAGGCCAGGCTCCCCACCAGGCGATGCAAGCGCTCGGCGGTCAACGGCGCATTCAGAGTCCGGCACGCATGAGCCAGGCCGACACTGTCCTCGCGGGCTTCGCAAAGCAGGCTGGCGAGCATCTGGTCCACTACAAGAGCATCGCCAAAAGTTTCAATCAGGCCGGCACGGGTCGGCCAGAGTGCCGAAACGGGCACCGGCGCCTGCACATCGGCCGGGCCTGGCAGCCACAATGCCAATACGCTATGCAATTGCCCCAGGGACAACGGCTTGAGCAACCAGGCATCCATGCCTGCATCGCGGCAACGCTGGGGGTCGTCATGTACCAGGTTACCGGTCAAGGCAATGATCGGTACGCGCCTCTGGGCGTTAGCGTGTTCACGCAGACGGATTGCACGGCTCATGGTGTAGCCGTCCATATGCGGCATCTGACAATCACTGATCACCAGGTCGAATCGTCGTTCGGTAAGGGCTGCCAGCCCGTGCTGCCCGTCGCCGACCAATTGATGGCCCAGCCCGAGCTGTTTGAGGAACCACCCCATTAAGATGCGGTAGGCGGAGTGGTCTTCCACCACCAGTACCTTGAGGTGCTGCCAGTGCACAGGCGGTGTAGGCGAAGGTGTCGGTTCACGGGAAAGCACTGCGTTGGAAAATACGCCAGTCTCCATGGTCACCTCATGATTGCGATGGGTCCTGCAACGCCCAGCGCTCGTAGTAGGCCGGCAACGCTGACGCAACAGCCAGGGGACGTGCGAACACTTCACACGACTGCTATCGCACTACAAAAGTAGCCTTATGAAGGCGGTCATGACGATGCAAAAACTACGAAAAAACCAACTTTCCTACAAAACAAATTAACTTATTCCGACACGCTCCAAACTGATTTCCCTCTCCCGCCGATTGTCGTAATAGTTGTATTTCCCCTGCCCAGTCTCCCCGCTAAATTGCGCCTACCCCGAGAAGAGGGAGCTCAGGCGCCGCCCCGCAGCAGCCCTGAAACCCATAAGCCAAGCCGCCTTGTAAGCCACCCTTCACAAAGGGCAGGTATTGCCGTGTGCGCCTTATCAGCCGAACCTGCACTGGAACAACCTGAACATGAACAAGTCGTTAAACCTGGTGGGCACCGCCCTGTTGCTCGCCAGTGCCTCGTCGGCCTTTGCCGCCAGCACCGTGGACCTTACGGTCAAAGGGCTTATCACCCCAAGCGCCTGCACCCTCACCGTGCCGGGCGCTATCGACTTCGGGAAAATCTCGGCCAAAGACCTGAACCCGGACACACAAACACGAATTGAAGACAAGACCCTGCAACTGACTGTGAATTGCGAGGCCATGACGCTGTTTGCGATCAACCCTGTCGATAATCGGGCAGGTACATCGCACGGCACCAATGCCTCAGGCTATGGCCTGGGGCTGATCAATGGCACGGAAAAACTCGGGATGTATGTAGTGATCGTGCGTAACCCCGTCGCCGACATCCCATCGCAAATGCTGCAATTTCGCGATGGCACATGGCGCATGCAGTGGGACGACGACTATGTCGCGCCCAACCGGTTGATTGCATTCGGCAGCTTTGTCCCGGATGTCGGTTACTTGCCGCACCCCCTCGAAACCGCATCCGTGGAGATCGTGCTCAATACCTGGATTGCCCCGGCAAACACGCTGACCCTGACCGATGAGGTGGCGCTGGACGGTTCGGCAACCCTGGAAGTGAAGTACCTCTAAACCGGTCGACGCTGCTTGGACCACTCCAGATAAAGGGCCCTATGTCTATGAACGCTTTTGCCTCCAGACTCCTACTGACATTGCTGTTCACACCGGCGGCATTCGCCGCCAGCACCACCGACCTCGCCGTCAAAGGCACCATTACGCCCAGCGCCTGCGCACCGTTGATCTCAGGCGACGGCACCATCGACTTCGGGAAAATGTCGGCCAAGGACCTCAACGCCGACCAGCACACCAAACTGCCCAATCAATCCATGCTACTGAGCGTGCGCTGTGAAGCACCGACGCTTTTCACCCTGAACACTGTCGACAACCGTGCCGGCTCCTCGGCCAACCACGACAACTGGCATGGCCTGGGCATGACGCCCGAGGGCGAGAAACTGGGAGGGTCCGCCTTTCATCTCTACACCCCGATAGCTGACGGTGCCCCGGTACGGACCATTACCTCGCGAGACGGCGGCGTGACGTGGGAACTGACCAATATGCTCAACCACACCCTGGTGACGGCAGTTGCGAGGGGCAATGACCTGGTACCTATCGCCGTCCGCGCCTTGGACGCGGAGATCCGCCTGTACACCCACATTGCGCCTGCCGATGGCCTGACCCTGACCGACGAAGTCCCCGTCGATGGGCACGCCACGGTCCAGGTCAACTATCTGTAACGCCACACACAGCCCCAATCGAAAGGAACTCGCTCCCATGAAACCCGTGTTCACCGCCATCGCCACCAGCCTGCTGCTGCTTGGCTCTGCCACCAGTTACGCGGCCTCCACCGTCGACCTGACCGTCAAGGGTCTGATCGTACCCAGCGCCTGTACGCCTAACATGGACCATGGCGGAATCGTCGACCATGGCAAGATTTCCGCGAAAGACTTGCATGCAGACAGCCCCACACAAATCGGCACCCACGTCCTGATACTGGGGGTCACGTGCGATGCCCCGATTCAATTTGCCCTGCACGCCATCGACAACCGCGCCGGCTCGTCCCCCACTGCGGCCCAGTTCGGCCTGGGCTTGATCAACGGCACGCAAAAACTGGGCTGGTTCGGGTTGACGCTGCGCAACGCGGTCGCCAACGGAATACCGATGCAGCCGATTGCATCCGCAGACGGCGGCAATACCTGGTACAGCGAAAAGTTCTGGAATCCAGGTTTGTACATGGCCGCAGCCACCATGGATGACGCCACCCAGCCGGCCTCCATCCAGGAGCTGGTGGCGGAACTGGTGGTGGAAACCAGCATTGCCCGTACCGACGGCCTGGACCTGAGCAACGAGGTCACCCTCGATGGTTCCGCCACCCTTGAAGTCAAGTACCTGTAACCCTTGGACGCCCATGCCTGGCTGAGACTTGCGGGCATGGGTATTTCTTTCGTATCGGCCGTGTCTACTTCGGCCAGTGGCGCCCACCGATGAACACCTACCCTCGCCTTCTGGCGATCTGGCTTTTGCTGACGAATGGCGCAGCGGCCTTCGCCGCGTCTTCTGTCGATATCACGGTAACGGGGCGGCTGACGCCGGATGCCTGCCACGTGACGCTGTCAGAGGACGGCACGGTTAATCATGGGAAAATTCCCGCCCACACCCTCAACGCCAACGAGTTCACCGTACTACCGGGCCAGTTGCTGGAACTGAAGGTGCAATGCACCAGGCCGATGTTGTTTGCCCTGGTGGGGCTCGATAACCGCGCGCAATCCTCACTGGCCCCTGGTTTCTTCTATGGCTTGGGCCGAAACATCCACGTCCCGGCCGAGCGCCTGGGGTCCATCGCCCTGTCCTACCGCAACCCCCAGGGCGACTCACAGCCCATGCAGGTCCTGGCCTCCACCGACAGTGGCGAAACCTGGCGCCCGGAACCCAATGCGTACCCCAAATCCTATGTCGGCTTTGCCCTGCCCGGAGATCGCCAGCCGGACTTCATCGGCCAGTTGACGACTCAATTGCGCATCGACACGTCGATCAACTTCACCCAGTACCTGACCCTGAATCAGGAGGTGCCGCTCGATGGCTCCATCGTGCTGGACCTGCGTTACCTCTGACCTCTTCACGCTGCCCCAATGGAAGACCCCGGCATGACCACAACCTTACTCAAAACAACAACCTGCTGGCTTGCCCTGTCGCTGCTGCTTGGCGCACAGGCCCAGGCCGACGGCATGGTGCCGGACACCTCCGTGGTGATTATTTACGAAGCCGAGGGTGAGGCCGCCGTTTCAGTGACCAACACCGACGGCCAGCTCGCCTTGTTGCACGTCACCCTGGAAGACATTCCCGAAGACACCGAACCCCTGCTGGTAGTCACGCCGCCACTGTCACGGGTGGAGCCGGACAAATCGCAATTGGTCCGTTTCATCCTGCAAAGCCAACAACCGCTGCGTACCCAGCGGCTCAAACGGGCGATCTTCGAAGGTATGCCCCAGGGCCGTTCCGCGGCCAAAGCCGGGCACGCACAGGTCGGCGTGACGGTGCGCCAGAACCTGCCGGTGATCATCCACCCCAAGGGCCTAGCCCTCAATCGCACGCCCTGGACCAGCCTGACCTGGTCGCAACAGGGCAGTACCTTGCACGTGCGCAACGACAGCCCGTATGTGGTGCGCCTGGCCCAGGACCTGCGCCTGCTGCCCGGTGACGGCAAAGCCATGCTGCCTCGCACCTACGTGTTGCCCGGGGAGACCCTGAGTGTGCAGGCCAGCGGCGGCCCCGCCACTAAAGTGCGACTGCAACCGGCCACCGTCTACGGCTTTGCGGCTGCCGCCTACGAAGCCCCGATCATCTGACGAGCAACAAGAGGTTCCCGCCCCGCCACAGACGCCCTTCAATCGAGTGCCTTTCGTGAAAACAATATTGAGCTCCCGTGACGGCGAAGCAGTGCCCGACACCCCCGCTCGCCTTGCCTTCCCCGCGATGCTGCTGGCCTGTGCCTTATTGCCGGGCAAAGCCTGGGCCGAAGCACGGCCCGGCTTCGACGCCACCACCCTGCACCAGCGCGGCATTGACCCACAGTTGGCCAACCTGCTGCTGGACGCCCCGCGCTTTGCCGCCGGCAGGCAGGCGGTGAGCCTGCGGGTCAACGGCCAGCCTCGTGGGCGCCTGGAGGTGGGTTTTGATCAACAGGGCGTACTGTGTTTTGACCGATCCTTGCTGGACGCCGCCAACCTGACGATCCCCGGCGACGAAGGGCCCTGCCATGATTTTCTCGCGCAGTACCCACAAAGCCTGGTGGAGCCGGCCCCCGCCAGCCTCAGCGTGTCCCTGGTGGTGCCGACCGATGCATTGCGCCCGGTGCAACAGGACGTCTCGGGCTATGAAACCGGCGGCGTCGCCGGCTTGCTCAATTACGATCTCACAGGGTTCTATAACCGCTTCGGCGACGGCAACAGCCGGTTTGGCTCGGCCAATACCGAGGTGGGTTTCAACGCCGGCGACTGGATCGTGCGCAGCCGCCAAGTACAGACCTGGCAGGATGGGCTGTCGCGCAGCACCCATCTGGAGGCCTATGCCCAGCGCACCTTTGCCAGCCATCAAGCCGTGCTGCAAGCCGGGCAGATCAGCCTCTACAACCCGGTGTTATCCGGTGCGCAGATCACCGGGGTCCAGGTCCTGACCGAACAGGCTCTACTGGAACAGGGGCAAAGCGCGACCATCGACGGTATTGCCAACAGCCCGGCGCAAGTCGAGGTGCGGCAGAACGGCGCGTTGATTCACTCCACGGTGGTGCCCGCCGGACCGTTCTCCCTGACGGACGTACGGCGCCTGAACTCGCGTTCGGACGTCGAAGTCACGGTCAAGGAAAGCAGCGGCGGCGAGCGACGCTTCACCGTCCCCGCCGCCATGCTCGGCCTCGGGTTGCCAGCACCGGGGTACTCGGTGGCGGTGGGCCGTGTGCGCAATATCGGCGATGCCCAGGGCGACGATCCGTGGGTCGCCAGCGCGGGCTGGACCGGTGCCGTGCACTCGCAACTGTCCCTGGGCAGCGGCGTGCTGGTGTCCAGTGAATACCGGGCTGCGGGGCTGAGCCTGGGTTGGCTGCCGTGGCTGGACAGTCAGATCCAGCTGTCCACACAGCTCGCCGATACCCAGGCGCGGGACAAGGTCCGTGGCCTGCAAACCGACCTGTCCTGGGCCCAGCGCCTGAATGATCAATGGTCGTTCAGCGTGGCCAATTCCTGGAGGACACCGGGCTATCGGGAACTGGAAGAAGCCACCTACGCGCCCGACACCACCCAGCAACCGCGCTCCCGTTATCGCGATCAACAAAGCGCCACGCTGGGCTGGTCCCACCCGTGGCTGGGGGCTTTCAGTGCCGGGGTTTCGCGCTCGAGCAGCGCTGACGGCGAGAGCAGCAGTCGCGGCCTGGCGTCCTGGGGCACCAGCGTCGGCGGGGTGTCATTGTCGGCCAGTGCCGAGTGGCAGATGGGCGGGCGCCAGCAGCAGGACAACGCGGTGTACCTGAACGTCAGCCTGCCTCTGGGCGAGAGCCGCCGCGTGCGGGCCTGGGTCCGCAACTCGGGTGGCGAACATCGCACGGGGCTGGGGCTGAACGAACAGATCGACGATCAATTGAGTTACCGCGTCAGCGCCGAACACGACACCCGCGACCAGCAGGTCGAAACCACCCTCGGCCTCTCGGCCCTGCCCCGCTACAGCCAACTCGATTTCAGCTACAGCCGCGCCGATGCCGAGCGTTCGAGCTATCAGGGCAGCGCCCGGGGGGGCGTGGTGCTGCATGGTGGCGGTGTCACGTTGTCGCCGTATGCGGTGCGCGACACCTTTGCCGTGGTGGCGCTGGGCGACATGGGCGGTATCAAGCTGAGCACGCCCAGCGGCCCGGTGTGGACCGACTGGCAAGGCCAGGCCGTGGTGCCCCAGGTGAGCGCCTATGGCCGCAGCCCGGTAGAAGTGCAGACCCGCTCGCTGCCGCGCAATGCCGATATCAACAATGGCCTGACCATGATCTCGGCCGGGCGCGGCGCCGTGCAACGGGTCGAATTCGGCGTGACCTTGACCCGTCGAGTGTTGCTCACCGCGCGCACCGCGCAGGGGGAGTTGCTGCCCCGTGGCGCCTCTGTCAGTACCGCCAGCGGCGAGTTCGTGACCCTGGTGCAGGACGGTGGCCAGGTGTTCCTGCCCAACGTGCTGGAGCAGTCCGAATTGTGGGTCAGCGCACCAGAGATGGAGCGCTGCCGGCTGCAGTTTGAACTGCCGGCCAAGGGCGATCCCCAGGTGTACTTCGAAACCGCGCCAGCGAGCTGCAACGCCTTATGAGGACGATCACCATGCGCCTTTTCCGCGCCCCAAAGCGACTGATGGCGGTCGTGCTTACCGTCGGCCTTGCCGGCAATGCCCTGGCCGATGACGAGTGCCAGTTGACCCTCAGTGAATCCTTGCTGGATTTGGGCCTGATGAGCCGCCTTGCACAAAACGACAGCGCCCCCCAGCGCCTGCTCGGCGAACGCCGCCTGAGCCTGAACCTGAGTTGTCCGCAACCGGCGGATATGGGTGTGTTCTATCGGGCCCTGGCGGCGAATGCGCAATACCTGCAATTTACCGAACATGGACACTACGCCCTGCAAGTCAGCGATGGCGTGCTGGATGGCCAGGCAGTGGAGCTGGGGTTACTACCGGGCGCCGGCCAGCCTCCCGCCACCGTCGCCACAGCGTTGAACTGGCGTCCAGGCCATGGGGTGGTGCCGATGGTCGGCGGCACTCCGGTGCAAGGCCAGCACTTTTCCCTGCAAGTAAGCCTCAGTGCCTGGGCCGACGTGGCCGCGACCCACGTGCGCGATGCGACCACCTGGGAAGTGTCGGGCACCTTCGACGCCCCCCAAAGCGGACGCTACCGGGAACTGACCCTGCGCGCCCACTTCGCCCCCGTCGCTTGCACACCGCAGTTATCCAACGGCGGCCTGGTGGATTACGGCACCTTGCTGACCAAGGACCTGAGCGCCACTGCAGAAACCCCGCTGCCCACCCGTACGTTGCAGTTTTCCGTGAATTGCGATGCCCCCGCACGCTTCGCCCTGGTGATGCACGACAACCGATTCGGCTCGGCCACCGGCGGCACCGATGAGACCGCCTACGGCCTGGGCGTGGATGCCAGTCACAACAAAATCGGTCGCTACTATCTGAACATCGACCCGGCGGACTTCAGCGCCGATAACCTGGGCACCCTCTATCGCACCGACTCCACCAGCAACGGCCAGGCCTGGAGCAGCGCCACCGCCCGGCAGATCCCGATCGCCGCCAATAGCCTGATGGGGTTTACCGACAGCATCGGCAGCACCCTGGGGCCGATTGCCGCTCAACACCTGGTCGGCACGGTGCGCATCAAGCCCTACCTGGCCCCCACCCAATCCATGGACCTGCGCAGCGTGGTGCGTATCAACGGCTCCGGCACCCTGGAAATCATCTACCTCTGACCTCTGGAACCTTCTTTATGCACAAGCACTGCCTGGCTTTGCCCGCCCTGCTGTTACTGGTCTCGGCGCAACCTGCGCTGGCCGCCTCGACCGTGGACCTGAGCGTCAAAGGCCAGGTCACGCCGACAGCCTGTACCCCGCTGCTGTCCAGCGGCGGGATGATCGACTACGGCAAGATTTCCCAGCATGACCTGAACCTCGACAAGGGCACACGCCTGCCGATCAAGCAGTTGCAAGTCAGAATCGGCTGCAATGCCCCAGCGCGCTTTGCCCTGCGCATGCGCGACAATCGCAACGGTTCGGCCACGGTCAACAGCGAGATCTATTACGGGTTGGGGTTCGACAACAGTGGTAATCGCATCGGGCTGTATTCCATGACGTTTGATCCCAGAAAAACGCTGGTCGACAGTACTTCGCTGATCTACGGCACCGAGTCCACCACCGGCGGCCTGGCCTGGCGTACCGCCAACCTCAACACCATCGAGATTGGCGCCAACAGTTACCTGGGTTTCACCGAAACCAAAGACAGTGTCGCCGGACCGTCGGCGATTCAGGTTCTGATCAGCACGGTCAAAGTCGAGGCGGTGATCAATGCCCGGCAGAACCTGGACCTGAGCACCGACACCCCGCTGGATGGCTCGGCAACCCTGGAAGTGCTGTATCTCTAGAGTTTCTCGCTGGTGACCTGCACATACTGCGTACGTCCTGCGCCCAGCCCGGCGACGATTGCACCCAGGCCGATTACCGCGAAAATCCAGCCAATGGCCGTCCAGCCGCCGGTCCAGTCATGCACCAGGCCGACCGCGAACGGGCCAAGGGACGCCAGGGTGTAACCGATGCCCTGGGCCATGCTCGACAGGTTGGCGGCCACATGGGAATCGCGCGAGCGCAGCACGATCAAGGTCAGCGCCAGGCTGAACGTGCCACCCTGGCCCAGGCCCAACAGAATCGCCCAGCCCCACAGACCGTCCAACGGTGCATACAGGCACCCGAACAGGCCGCCGAGGGTCAGCAGCATCACCACCACAATGGCCAGGCGTTGATCCTTGCCACGGGTGGCCAGCCAGGGTGCGGCCAGGGAGCTGGCCAGTTGCACGATGATCGAGCCGGACAGGGCCAACCCGGCTTCAGTGGCACTCAGGCCACGGCCGATGAGGATCGACGGCAGCCAGCCGAACACGATATAGGCCAGGGACGATTGCAGGCCCATATACAACGTCACCTGCCAGGCCAGCGGGTCGCGCAGCAAGCCCTTGACCCGATACGCCACCTGGTGGGCGCCGTGTTTCTGCCCGACTTGCGGCAACCAGAACAGCGCCGCCAGCAGTGCCGGCAGCATCCAGAAGCCCAGGCCGATGTTCCAGCTGTCTGCGAAGTAATGACTCAACGGCACCGTGGCCCCTGCTGCCAACGCCGCGCCCAGGCACAGGGCCATGGTGTAGACACCCGTCATGGCCCCGGCCTGCCTGGCGAAGTCACGCTTGACGATACCCGGCAACAACACCCCGATAATGCCAATACTGGCCCCGGCCAGCAGACTGCCGGCGAACAGCCCGACCTCACCGAATGAGCTGCGCAGAATGATCCCGGCGGCCAGGGTCAATAAAATCCCCAGCACCACCCGCTCGGCGCCAAACCGTCGGGCGAGGATCGGCGCCATGGGCGCAAACAGGCCCAGGCACAGCACCGGCAAGGTGGTCAGCAGGCCGGCCTGGGCCGCCGACAACCCCAGGCTGGCGGACACTTCACTGAGCAGCGGTGCCATGCTCGACAACGCCGGGCGCAGGTTCAACGCCACCAGGATCAGGCCCAGTAACAACAGCCACGGACGATGCACCTGCGGCGGACTGTGCTGGACCACCTCGTCGTCGGCCTCGGCGTCGATCAGCAATTCTTCAAGGGCATTTTCTGGGCGGGGCATGGCGTTCTCGGGTTCAAGGTTCATTGATCAACTGCCGGGACAGGGCTTTGGCGCGCTCCGGGGCCTGCTGCTCCACGGCATTGAGCAGTTCGACATGCAGGTCGAACACTGCCTGGCGACGCGGCTTGATATTCAGGGTCTGGCGCAACTGGGCGCCGACGATGCTGGAAAAGTACTGGTACAGCTCGCTCAAGGCCGGGTTGTGGGCCGCGTCCACCAGGCGCTTGTGGAACACCAGGTCGCACTGGATGTAGTGCTCCAGGTCGCCGTGGTAGTGCTCGCCACTGGCCTGCAGCGCTTGGTGCAGGCGTTGCAGATCCTCAGGGGTGCGGCGCAAGGCCGCCAGGCCGACGGCCTCGACCTCAAGAATCTGCCGCGTCTCCTGCGCCTGCTCCAGGGTGCACTGGGACATGGCATTCATCACCCCCAACGGATCGGTCATGGAACGCAGGTAGCTACCGTCCCCCTGGCGAACCTCGATCAGCCCGGAGAACGCCAGCACCCGCATGGCTTCGCGCACGGTATTGCGGCTGATGCCCAGCTCGGCCGACAGCTCCGGCTCGGTGGGCAGGCGCTCGCCAATCGCCCATTTGCCTTGGGTGATGCGCTGGCGCAGTTGGTCCAGGGCCTGGTCGACCAGGGAGCGTTTGATCAGAGGGGCGATGTCTGGCATGGGTTTTGTGCTTTCGTCCAATCATAGGATGAATTTTCGTACAGCCTATTCGGAGTTGCCTACAGAAGCAACGCACCAGGGTTTTCAGGCGGGCAAAGGAAGCGAATTTTCGATCAGTAAAATTACCCTTCAAGGGTAATTATTGGCCTCAGGTGTCTTATGGAAAAGTACCCACCTCATTACGATTTGGCGGTGATAAAGGCGGATGTCAGGCGGCTTGGAAGGAACGCAAAACCATCAGTGTCCAGGGCATGGAGCGTCGGGTCGACACTCTTTCAGGCTGGGAATGCAAAGCCTGTGGCGACGGCTTTTGGGACCCCGATACCGATAGTGCGGATCGCTATGCAGAAGCGGGTGATGAGCTGGTTCTCGCCGCGCGAAAAATGATCGGCGCCGAGATAAAACGCATCCGCCGAAAACGGCACCTTACACAAAAAGAAGCCGTGCAATTGCTGTTCGGGGGCGGCCACAACGCGTTCTCTCGGTACGAACGCGGTGAGTTGATGGCACCCAAACCCTTGGTGCTGTTGATGCGGTTATTGGATCGTCACCCACATTTGCTGGCAGACGCAAAAGTTCTCGCCGAGGGTGCTGATTTGCGCGGTGCCTTCACCTCTACCGTGAACAGCGACACTGAAGTACTCAACGCTTCCTAGCCGCAAAAAAAACCCGGCGCCAGGCCGGGTTGGTCTCAAACATCCATCAATGCAAAATCTGACTCAAGAACAACTTGGTCCGCTCATTCTGCGGGTTGTCGAAGAAGTCATTGGGCGCCGCCTGTTCCACGATCTCGCCCTTGTCCATAAAGATCACGCGGTTGGCCACGGTGCGCGCAAAGCCCATTTCGTGGGTCACGCACAACATGGTCATGCCGTCTTCGGCCAGGCCGATCATGGTGTCCAGCACCTCCTTGACCATCTCCGGGTCGAGGGCCGAGGTCGGCTCGTCGAACAGCATGATTTTCGGCTTCATGCACAGGGCACGGGCAATCGCTACGCGCTGTTGCTGGCCGCCCGACAATTGTCCCGGGAACTTGTGGGCCTGCTCCGGGATGCGCACGCGCTCCAGGTAGTGCATGGCGATTTCCTCGGCCTTGCGCTTGGGCATTTTGCGCACCCACATCGGCGCCAGCGTGCAGTTCTGCAGGATGGTCAGGTGCGGGAACAGGTTGAAGTGCTGGAACACCATGCCCACTTCCCGGCGCACGCTTTCGATCTGCTTGAGGTCATTGGTCAGTTCCACGCCATCGACCACGATGCGCCCCTGCTGGTGCTCTTCCAGGCGGTTGAGGCAGCGGATGGTGGTGGATTTGCCCGAGCCCGACGGCCCGCACAGCACGATGCGCTCGCCCTGCTTGACGTTGAGGTTGATGTCTTTCAACACATGGAACTGGCCGTACCACTTGTTGACGCCCTGCATCTGGATAATGCCTTCAGGGCTCACCGGCTGTTTGATTGCTTCGCTCATCAAAAAACTCCTAACGCTTGTGGCCAGTGTCGAGCTTGTGTTCCAAATGAATGGAATAGCGCGACATACCAAAACAGAAAATCCAGAACACCAGGGCCGCGAACACATAGCCTTCAGTGGCCATGCCCAGCCATTTCGGGTCGGCGGCGGCTTGCTTGACGCTGTTGAGCAGGTCGAACAAGCCGATGATGATCACCAGGCTGGTGTCCTTGAACAGCGCAATAAACGTGTTGACGATGCCGGGGATCACCAGCTTCAGGGCTTGCGGCAGGATCACCAGGCCCATGCTGCGCCAGTAGCCCAGGCCCATCGCGGCGGCCGCTTCGTACTGCCCCTTGGGAATCGCCTGCAAGCCACCGCGCACCACTTCAGCCACATAGGCCGACTGGAAGAGGATCACGCCGATCAGGGCCCGCAGCAGCTTGTCGATGCCCATGCCTTCAGGCAGGAACAGCGGCAGCATCACCGACGACATGAACAGCACGGTAATCAACGGCACGCCGCGCCAGAACTCGATGAAGGTCACACACACCACACGAATCGCCGGCATGTTCGAGCGTCGCCCCAGCGCCAGCACAATCCCCAGGGGCAAGGCCCCGGCGATGCCGACAGTGGCGATGACCAGGGTCAGCATCAGGCCGCCCCATTGGCTGGTGGCGACGTTGGTCAGGCCGAAGATCCCGCCGTGCAGCAGGAAGTAGGCGATGATCGGGTACAGCACCAGAAAGCCCAGGCCATAGACCGCCTTGCGCTGAAACCGCGAGATAAACAGCGGTGCCACGCCAATCACGGCCAGCCACACGGTGAGGTCCACGCGCCAGCGCAGGTCGCCGGGGTAGTAGCCGTACATGAACTGCCCGAAGCGCTGTTGGATAAACACCCAGCAGGCGCCTTCCTTGGTGCAGTCGGCGCGGGTGGTGCCGACCCAGTTAGCGTCGAGGATCGCCCACTGCAGGATCGGTGGCACCACCAGGTACACCAGGTAGAACGCCAGCAAGGTCAGCAGGGTATTGAGCCAACTGGAAAACAGGTTGGCGCGCATCCATGCCATCGGGCCAAAGACTTTGTTCGGCGGCGGCATATCAGGTTTGAAAGTATGGGAAGTCATACGGGTGTCCTCACCGTTCGATCAGCGCAATGCGCTTGTTGTACCCGTTCATCAGCAGGGAAATGCTGATGCTGATTGCCAGGTACACGCTCATGGTGATGGCAATGACCTCGATGGCCTGGCCGGTCTGGTTGAGCACCGTGCCGGCAAACAGCGAAACCATTTCCGGATAGCCGATACCGGCGGCCAGGGACGAGTTTTTCGCCAGGTTCAGGTATTGGCTGGTCAGCGGCGGGATGATCACCCGCAGGGCTTGCGGGATGATGACCTTGCGCAGCGTGGGCCCGGGGCGCAGGCCCAGGGAGCGCGCGGCTTCGGTCTGGCCGTGGCTGACCGACTTGATGCCCGAACGCACGATCTCGGCAATAAACGCTGCTGTGTAAACCGTGAGCGCCAGGGTCAGCGCCAGCAGCTCGGGGATCAGAACCCAGCCGCCGACGAAGTTGAAGCCCTTGAGTTCCGGCATTTGCCAATGCACGGGCGCGCCAAACAGCAACGTGCACAACGCCGGGATCACCAGGAACAGCGCCAGGCCTGCCCAGAATTTGTGGAACGGTACGCCGGTGGCTTCAAAGCGTTTATTGGCCCAACGGCTCATCAACACAATGGCGATGATCGCCACCATCACGCTGACGACAAACGGCCAGAACCCATCGGCCGCGACGGCCGCCGGCATGTTCAGGCCACGGCTGCTGACAAAAAAGGTGTCGCCGAAGTTATGACTGTTGCGCGGCCCCGGCATGGTCAGGAACACCGCGAAATACCAGAACAGGATTTGCAGCAGCGGCGGAATATTGCGAAACACCTCCACATACACCGTCGCCAGTTTGCTGATGATCCAGTTCGGTGACAGCCGGGCCACGCCGATGATAAACCCGAGGATGGTGGCCAGGACCACACCGATTACAGTGACCAGCAAGGTGTTGAGCAGACCGATCACAAAGACCCGGGCATAGCTGTCCGATTCGGTGTAGTCGATCAAATGTTGAGCGATGCCGAAACCGGCGCTGCGCTCGAGGAAGTCGAAGCCGGAGGTAATGCCCCGGTGCTGAAGATTGGTTTGCGTGTTGTTGAACAGGTACCAGCCCAACGCGACCACCGCCACGATGGTGATGATCTGGAACAGCCACGCACGCACTTTTGGATCACTGAAGCTGAGCTTCTGTTTTGGTGCGCCGATTTGAGTTTGCATTAAGTGCCCCGCAAAAAATGGAACAGAACATCACCCGGCGGTTGGCCCACCGGGTGATAGAACCATCAGCGATCAGCGCACAGGAGGTGCGTATTGAATGCCACCGTTGTTCCACAGCGCGTTCAGGCCACGGTCGATTTCCAGCGGGGTGCTCTTGCCCAGGTTGCGCTCGAACACTTCACCGTAGTTACCGACCTGCTTGACGATCTGGACCACCCAGTCCTTCTTCACTTTCAAGTCTTTGCCGTATTCGCCGTCAGCGCCCAGCAAACGGGCAACGTCCGGGTTCTTGGTGGCCTTGGCTTCAGCCTCGACGTTTTTCGAGGTGATACCGGCTTCTTCAGCGTTGAGCATGGCGTAGCCCACCCAGCGCACGATGGCCAGCCACTCGTCGTCGCCATTACGCACGACCGGGCCCAGGGGCTCCTTGGAAATGGTTTCCGGGAGGACCACGTAGTCTTTCGGCGCGGCCAGCTTGCTGCGCTGGGCGAACAGTTGCGACTTGTCGGAGGTCAGCACGTCGCAGCGCCCGGACTCCAGGGACTTGGCGCTTTCATCGGAGGTGTCGAAGGTGATCGGGGTGTACTTGAGGTTGTTACCACGGAAGTAGTCGGAAACGTTCAGCTCGGTGGTGGTACCGGCCTGGATGCAGATGGTTGCACCGTCCAGTTCCTTGGCACTTTTCACGCCCAGCTTGTTGTTGACCAAAAAGCCGATGCCGTCGTAGTAGGTGATGAACCCCGGGAATTTCAGGCCCATGCCCGCATCGCGGGAGCTGGTCATGGTGGTATTGCGCGAGAGGATATCGACTTCGCCAGACTGCAGCGCGGTGAAACGCTCCTTGGCATTCAATTGGCTGAACTTGACCTTGGTCGCGTCGCCGAACACCGCAGCGGCCACAGCGCGGCAGTAGTCAGCGTCAATCCCGAGGATCTTGCCGCTGGCATCCGGCACCGAGAAACCCGGCAGGCCGTCGCTGACGCCACATTGCACAAACCCTTTCTTCTGCACTGCATCCAGGGTGGCACCGGCCTGGGCCAGACCACTGATCCCCAATACGGTCGCCGCAGTCACGATGGCCAGGGTGGACTTCAATACCTTCATTCAAACCTCCAGTTGCTCTTGTTGTGTCGGAGCTCGAACCTCTGCGCACCCTTATGAGGCGATATCGACCCGTGTTGGCTTTTTTTGGGGTCAAGCAGCAAGAGGCTGTCGCTGTCATTGCAGCGGCTATCCCAGAGGCGGTAGTCACTGATAGTGTTACCGTCCCCGGATAGTTCTGACATCGACCTACACATAGCAAGCGCCGTACCAGAGTGTCAGCTGAGTCGTTTCAGCCCAGGATCAATCGCAAAACAGTCAACCATGCGACATCTTGTTAACTGAGCCGCCTTGCACGAACTGCCTTGTCGCATCTCTTCGGCGCGCACGCACATTTATGGAGCAAACATGACCGACCCCTTGATTCTTCAGCCCGCCAAGCCCGCAGACGCCTGCGTAATCTGGTTGCATGGCCTGGGTGCCGATCGCTACGACTTCTTGCCAGTGGCGGAGGCGTTGCAGGAAACCTTGCTGTCCACGCGCTTTGTATTGCCCCAGGCTCCGACCCGTGCGGTGAGCATCAATGGCGGCTACGAGATGCCAAGCTGGTACGACATATTGGCCATGACCCCGGCACGGGCCATCAGCCGTGAACAGCTGGATGAGTCGGCAAAAATGGTCATTGATTTGATCGACCAACAAAAAGCCAGCGGAATAGACGCCTCGCGCATTTTCCTTGCCGGCTTCTCCCAAGGCGGCGCGGTGGTCCTGCACGCCGCCTTTATGAAATGGCAGGGGGCCTTGGGTGGCGTGCTTGCCCTCTCCACTTATGCACCGACGTTCAGCGATGAACTGGAACTGTCCGCCAGCCAGCAGCGCATTCCGGCCCTGTGCCTGCACGGCCAGTACGATGAAGTGGTGCAGAACGCCATGGGCCGCAGCGCCTATGAGCATTTAAAGCAGCAGGGTGTCACCGTGACATGGCAAGAATACCCAATGGGTCACGAAGTGTTACCCGAAGAGATCCGCGATATCGGTCAATGGCTAAGCCAACGCCTTGGCTAAAAGACCGCCATTGTGTAGCCGCGTGTCCAACGCACTACGCCGCGCCCGATTCTTGCATTACACTGGCCGGCGTACATTCCTTAACCAATTGATGAGATGACCGTGCTCAAAGCACTCAAGAAGATGTTCGGTAAAAGCGAGGCTGAACCACTCGCCCCTGTTCCCAGCGCCCCGGCCCAAACTTCCGGCAGCCGCAATGACGGTAAACAGCCTGGCCGAACCGCGCCCGTTGCCTCGCCAAAACCAGCGCCTGCCACGCCTGCCGCCCCGGCTCCAGCCGCCCAGCCCGTAGAAGAACCACCGCGCGTAGAAAAACCGCGCCGCGAACGTGCGCCAAAACCGGTGGTAAAGCCGTGGAAACTGGAAGACTTCGTGGTTGAGCCCCAAGAGGGCAAGACCCGCTTTCACGACTTCAAGCTGGCCCCGGAACTGATGCATGCCATCCAGGACCTGGGCTTTCCATACTGCACGCCGATCCAGGCCCAGGTACTAGGCTTCACCCTGGCCGGCAAAGACGCCATTGGCCGCGCCCAGACCGGTACCGGCAAGACCGCAGCGTTCCTGATCTCGATCATTACCCAGCTGCTGCAAACCCCGCCGCCCAAAGAGCGCTACATGGGCGAGCCACGGGCACTGATCATCGCCCCGACCCGGGAGCTGGTGGTGCAGATCGCCAAGGATGCCGCCGACCTGACCAAGTACACCGGCCTCAACGTCATGACGTTTGTGGGCGGCATGGACTTCGACAAACAGCTCAAGCACCTGGAAGCGCGGCACTGCGACATCCTGGTCGCCACCCCGGGCCGTTTGCTGGACTTCAACCAGCGTGGTGACGTGCACCTGGACATGGTTGAAGTGATGGTGCTGGACGAAGCCGACCGGATGCTCGACATGGGGTTTATCCCACAAGTGCGTCAGATCATTCGCCAGACCCCACCGAAAAACGAACGCCAGACCCTGCTGTTCTCCGCGACCTTCACCGAAGACGTGATGAACCTCGCCAAGCAGTGGACCACCGACCCGTCCATCGTCGAGATCGAGGCGCTGAACGTCGCCAGCGAAAACGTCGAACAGCATATCTATGCGGTGGCCGGTGCCGACAAATACAAGCTGCTCTACAACCTGGTCAACGACAACGGTTGGGAGCGGGTCATGGTATTTGCCAACCGCAAGGACGAAGTGCGGCGCATTGAAGAACGCCTGGTTCGCGACGGCGTCAATGCCGCGCAACTGTCCGGCGACGTGCCGCAGCACAAACGCATCAAGACCCTGGAAGGCTTTCGCGAAGGCAAGATCCGCGTGCTGGTGGCCACCGATGTGGCAGGCCGCGGGATTCATATCGACGGCATCAGCCACGTGATCAACTTCACCCTGCCGGAAGTGCCGGACGACTACGTACACCGTATCGGCCGTACCGGGCGTGCAGGCGCTGCCGGTGTGTCGATCAGCTTTGCCGGGGAAGACGACTCGTATCAATTGCCGTCGATCGAAACCTTGCTGGGCCGCAAGATCAGCTGCGAAACGCCGCCGACGCACTTGCTGCGTCCCGTAGAGCGTAAACGCCCTTAAGCTGGAATGCGGTAAAAGATGTGGGAGCGGGATTGCTCGCGAACGCAGTGAATCAGTCAATATGTCCAGAGACTGACACACCGCATTCGCGAGCAAGCCCGCTCCCACATTTGCTTTCAGCGCTTTCACATTCAAGGAGGAACACATGAACCAGGCCGACTACATCATCATCGGCGGCGGTATTGCCGGTGCCTCCGCCGGTTACTGGCTGTCCCGACACGCCCGCGTCATCGTGCTGGAGCGTGAGTCCATGCCGGGCTATCACTCCACTGGCCGCTCGGCCGCGCTGTATATCGCCGCCTACGGTACCCCGCAAGTGCGCGCCTTGACCCTGGGCAGCCGCGACTTCTTCGATCACCCGCCCGCTGGTTTCAGCGAGCATCCGTTGCTCACGCCCCGTGGCGAACTGCTGGTGGACCTGCTGGGCGATCCTGACGAACTGCAGCGCCAATACCTGAGTGCCAAGGCCCTGGTACCCGAGACGCAGCTGCTGAGTGCCGAGGAGGCGCTGCACAGGCTGCCGATCCTGCGCCCGGAAAAAGTCCACGGGGCGATCTACGACCCGACGGTCTGCGACATCGACACCGACGCGCTGTACCAAGGCTATCTACGTGGTATCCGGCGCAATGGCGGAGAAATCCACACCGACAATGAAGTGCAGAAACTGACCCGCGACGGCGAGGGCCAGTGGCACGTGCGCACTTCGCAACAACGCTTCAGCGCCCCGGTGATCCTCAATGCCGCCGGCGCCTGGGCCGACACCATTGGCGAGCTGGCCGGAGCGCGGAAGATCGGCCTGCAACCCAAGCGGCGCAGCGCCTTTATCTTCGCGCCACCCGCCGAGGTGAATAGCCACACCTGGCCGGAACTGGCGGCCCTCGACGGCTCGTTCTACATGAAGCCCGACGCCGGCATGTTCCTCGGCTCACCGGCCAATGCCGACCCGGTGGCGCCCCACGACGTGCAACCCGAAGAGCTGGACATTGCCACGGGCATCTATCACATCGAACAAGCCACCACCCTGAGCATCCGCCGCCCGACCCGCACCTGGGCAGGGTTGCGCAGCTTTGTCAGCGATGGCGACCTGGTGTGCGGGTTCGATCCACAGGTCGAGGGTTTATTCTGGGTCGCGGCCCAGGGCGGTTATGGCATCCAGACCTCACCGGCGATGGGCCAGGCCAGTGCGGCATTGGTTCGCCACCTGGCGTTACCCGAGGCGTTGCAGCGTGCCGGCCTGACGGAGGCGATGTTATCGCCCCGGCGCCTGGGTTGATTGCAGGCACGGTGCCCTGCTGGATCATCCTTGATACAACTGCGCAATGATGGGCTGGCGAATGCGCGACGCCTCGTCTCTGAATGCCTGGTAATAGCCTGCACTGCTGGCCGGCATATCCACCAGGCGACTGCCCGTGGCTTGCGGCTGGGGATGGGCCGAACCGGGAGCACCTGGCACGGGTTGGGCAGGATCGCCACCACCCGAGCCTGCCGATGTGGTTCTGGCCTCTACCGAGCGACCAAAGTTGGTACTTCTCAATACGAAACGGGTGACCCCGTAAACCTTGCTGAAGCTAGTGATTCCCTGTTTATCGGTGAACTTATAGCTCAAGCCCAGCATCCGCTTGCCAGCCGCCAGAAAGCTGGCCCCCAGTGGGGCGTCAAAAAAGCTGCTGTACTTGACAAAGTCCTTGGCCGTGCTGGCCTTGAGAGCCGCAGTGTAGGCCATACTTGCCGACGTGTAGGCCCCCGCAAAGCTAACTACCCATGACGCCACAGAGAACCCGAAAGATGCCCACCCCAGGTTTTGGATGTGGTGCGAACGGTCCCAACCCATCGCCCTGTCGACCTCAGCGATACTCAAGGCTGCGACACTAAGCGTTCCCCCAACCACCCCCAACGATGCAGCCCCCAGCAGCGCCGCCTTGGAAGCAACAACCATCCCCGCCGCAGATGCCGCCGCCGTTCCAGCTGCCGCCGCATATGCCGCTACCGCGGTAACAAATCCGGGAGCCGCAAAACCTACCGTCACTATCGACAACACCAGCGCAACTCCGGTCAATACCCACTTCAACCAGTTCGGCAACAACCCGCTGGGGTCCATTAGGTTGACCGGATTACCAGCACAGTAGGCATAGCTGTTGATCCCCCCCTCGTCAAAAGGGCTCAGCGGATCAGGCTGCAAGAACATCATCAGGTGAGGATCGTAGACCCGTTGACCGTTGCCGAGAAAGTAGAGGTTGATCGCCGCATCCAGCCGTTGACCATTCAACGCCGGCAGTTGCAGATCAGCCATGCTACGGACCTTGCCGTCATCCAGCGGGATTTTCGTATCGCCGTAGGGCGTGTAGTGTCGCCGCACATGGGCCTGGCCTGGGGCCGATACGCCGCGCACGCTACCGCTGGCATCGTTCATATGCAGTTGCAGCCCGTCGACGCCCCCGCTGCGTGCCATCACCTCATCCCCGCCGTCGGCGTAGCGGATCTTTTTATTGCCTTCAACCAGAGTCTCCAGCCGGTCGCCGGCGTATGCCAGCATCACCGGCGGCTCACTGCCCCGGGACGCCAGTACCTGACGGGCCTCGGCATCGTATTGGTAGCTGTACTTGAGGGGACCGGCCTGCACTGTGGTCAACTGCTCAAAACCATTGTAGGTATAGGCCTGGCCCGCCGGGTGTGCCTGCAAGTTGCCCGCCGCGTCATACGTCAGGGTGACATCCTGCGCCGGGCGTGTGTGGGTCAGCCGGGTCAGTTGAGTGGGATCGGCACCGGTAAAATAACGCTCGCAGGTGTCTTGCGTGCTGTCGGCAAACGTCGTGACAACCCGAGTAATGTTATTGAGGCTGTCAAAGCTGAAATCCTGCCCGACAATGCCACGCCCCAGATGATCCTTGGGGTGTTCGGGCCCCGTGCAGCGATAGGTCTTGAGCCGCAGAAAGGCATCGTAGGTGAAGGTCTCGCCGATCACCAGGCGTGAGCCGGCGTCCTTGAGTTCCCGTGTCGCCAACATACTGTTGAGGTGATACGTGCTGGTCATGACCTGGAACAGCGCACCGTTCTGCTCGAAGCGGCGCTCGGCTTCCCGACCCAGCGAGTCATAGGACAGCTTGGTAACGACTCGCGTGCTTTCATAGGCGGTGCTCAGGACATGCGGCCGGCCCAATGTATCGTAGGTTTGCTCGATGACCATGGCGCCAGTGGTCATCTTGGAGAACCGCCCGAACACATCGTACTCAAGCTGGCTGGACTGGCCGTCGGCGGAAGTTTGCTGCAGCAGGCGCCCGCCAGGGGAATAGCCATACTGCGAGGTCAGGACGTTGCCGTTGGCGGTTTGGATATCCTTTTCAGGACGGCCGTTGGCATCCATAACGAACTCATGGATCAAGCCATTGGTCTCGGAACGTGTCATAGCACCGGTAACCGGGTCATGCCGGTAGGTGCTCGCCGGATGGCCCGACATCTCAATCCGAGTCGGCACATCCAACTCTGTGTCATAAGTCAGGGTCTGGCGAACCCCACGGGAGGAAACCATGGTGAACGGTTCCATCTCTCCGGCCTTGTACTCCCAGGTCGTGGCCTGCCCCAATGCCCCACGCGTCTGGCTGGTCATTCTGCCGAGGCTATCGTAGGTACGGGCCCCCAGCCGCTTGTTGTCGACCGTAAAAGCACTGGCCAATTCACTGCTGGTGCCGGGGGCGTAATCCGTTTTACGCAGCCGATGAGGAGTGCCATCTATTGGTTTTTGAAGGGTCGTCAGCACCCGGTCGAACACGTCATAGGTCAGCTCAGTGGACGTTTTATTGACATCCACTGCCGTCACGCAGCGCCCCAGGCCATCGTAGGTATACGACGCCAGCTCCACTTTATTATTGTTGGCATCCAGGCGCTCCACCTTCATTGGCTGGTTATGCGTATTGAAATAGGTCAACAGCCGTTCACCGCCAACCACGCCCTCCTCGGTAAGATTGAGCCGCGGGTCATACTCGTTGATGACAACACGGCCATCGGCGTGGGTGACGCGGCTGGCGTTGCCCCACTTACTGTAGGAGTGGACGCTGCGCAACGAGCGTTGCCCGTTGGTCACGTAGTCGCTCTTGACCACTTCCACAGTTTGCCCAAGCGCGTCATAACGCCAAGTGCAGGCGACTCGCTCCTGGCTCGAGCCGATCAATTGTGCTTCGGACACCTGGCGTCCGGCACCGTCGTAGTAGGTAATCGTCTTGTTACCTTGCGCGTCCGCGGTAATCAGATGGGCACGCTTATTCTCTTCGGCAAAATGGTAAGCGTATTGCCGGGTCGCTTTCTGCGGCGCTCCAAGAGCTACGGTTTCTGCGGTCAGCCGGCCATTGACGTCGTACGCCAGGCCCATCGTGCTGCCGCCATCTCGCGTTAACGACAACAGGCGTCGACTGACCATCGAAAGCGTGCGTTTTGCCTCAAGCCATTGATTTCCTTGTTCTTCGCGCCCTTTCAACCGTCGGGTTTCGATCAGGTTATCGCCTTCAATGACGTAACTGAAATCACTGGTCAACAGCTGCCCGCCGACCGTACTGGTGCTGCTCTTCAACCGGCCAGCCAGCGCCACAGGGGTTTCGTAGTAAGTCTGCTGCATCACTAGCACACCAGCCTGGCTGCTCGATTGCTGTAGCACAAAATAACTACTGCCCGTCTGGGGGACGCGCGTATGGGTATATTCCGTGAGTCGCGCGGTAGGCGTGCCTCCTACAGGTACGAGTCGCTCTTGTTTGAGGTAGCGCTGGAACAATTTGTGGGGGTCCGCCGGGCATTTGCCGCTTTCGCCGGCAATCGGGTAATAACTGTATTCGGTGCGAATGCCAGAGGGTTCGGTGCGGCTGAGTTCGTTGCCATAATCATCGGTTTCGATCTGCTGGATCTCTTCCCTCGAGGTGCCACCAGCTACGAGTTCATAGCGATTGGTAACGGTTTTGGGCAGTTGGAAGTTCGCGGGCTGGCTGGGAAATAGACCGGGGAGCGTGTTATAGGTGATATTTACTTTACTGCGCGTTCCCTCGCGTAGGACCTGCTTTTCGGTCAACAGGTGAAACTTATTGTAGGTGGTACGAGTGACGCTCAAGACCGTATTGTTATTGGCCGCGTCAATGCTTTTCTCCTCAGTCCAATAGTCATAGGCGCCGCTAATCAGATACAGGTTGTCCTCACCCTCTTTGAAACCACCCGCATAAGGGAACCCCGTGAAGTTCTGCCCTGGACTGTAATCATAAGTCCGGATCATTGGAGGTTGATTGGCACCTGGAGTCTGCGTCCAACTGGACACACGGGGGATGAATTGGTTGTTGCCATATTGATGACCGTTTTCGGTATAGTTGATCTGCTCAGTTCCGCCCATCGGCGTTTGCACCCGCTCAATCGCAACCAAGCCATTACGAAACGGCGTCCTGTATACAAACGTATAGGCAGCAACCCCCGGCGCACCACTACGATCGTAAGGCGCAGTGACACCTGTAAGGCGATCATTGATCTGTGTAAATCGCGTACGCGCATAACGCCCCCCCTCGACACGTCTATCAGCCGTTTGCAGGCGCCCACTCGCGTAGGTCAGTAGCAGCAACTCTTCCTGTTTGTGATTGAGGATACGCTCAAGAGAACCACCTGGGGCATAGCCGAATCTGAAGACCTCACCATTTTCAAATCTTATGGAAGTAATTCTATAAGGGAGCGTACTACTGGTACGCTCCAAAACTTCAATCGTGCCATCCCGACAAATCACATGCAGCGTGGTTTCATTCGTTCGCCTTACCACTAGATCTTTAAGTTTTCGATCCTTGAAAACCATCGTTCCGCCAACAGAAGGCATACCTTGCGTCTTAAATCGCTCGCCGCTAATCAACGTGAGTTGCGCACTGGAAAGGTCAAATTCCGTATTACTCAGGCGCCACCCCAACCCATAAGGTACACGGCCAGGCTCAAACATTGAAAATAACAAAACAATACTGCGACTGACCTCGAGAGGCCCCTCAGGAGATAATTGAGCCAAATTGATTTGGGCACCATACTGACCTGTTCGTGGATCGACGGAACCGTTCAAGTACGAGGAAAAATTAAATGCGTTGGAATAGACATTCATGGTAAGCACCTGTTCTGAAGACGAGACGCACAAATCTAATCAGCTCTCATAATCCAACAACTCAATATTTTGCCTACTTCCACGCATAGTATATACATGCATGCAGCCATAATTATCGACTAGTCGCCAAGGTGTGTTGCCCTCCCCTTCAAACATGGGGAGCTCAATGGAAACCCATAACGCACGCATAATCGTATTTACTCGATTAAATCTCAGAATATGATAATTATCTGACAAGTTTTCATGTATCTCATCAAGAGAGGGGCTTGACCCAGGCTTATCGTGGCCCACTACAACTCCGCCTTTTCTATCAACTCCACCGGACCCATTAACAAAAGACGTCTGAAAGTAACGCCCCTCCCAAGGGACCCACATGGGTGCGTCTAACCCCATTTGGGAGATAAACCTCACCCCAGGCGGGGGCAACCAATACCAAACATCAATATCGGTCTTCGTATTGTGATTCCAATAAGCGTGATCCACAGTAAGTATAAGATCACGAACTCTCACTCGATAAGGCTGCCGAGGCGAGATATTCACCCAAGCATTAAACTTTGAATCCCCTTCGTTAAAATTCGTGGTATAAACTTTACCATCTATAATTATCTTAGCCATAAGCCTCCGACTCTCCATTGAAGCGCCGGTTTCCAAACGCATAAATCGCTCAACTATCTCTATAGTATCCAGCGCCCCACTCTTTTGTTGCGTAGTGTTCTCCCCAATTCCGCCCCCCTCTGCGTCTTGTATCTCTCGAATCCAAAGTCCGGTATCATATATATTTTTCACGGTATCGCAGGACCACCCCCCCGGTAGAGGCTGGTTCACATTTGGAGAATATAATGTGACCGCTACACTGGCTTTTTCATCCTCCCGCAGGAGCGTGCTCTCCCAATTACCATTAATCCCTTCCTGCACCATAGTGACTTCAATAAGAACTTTGCACTGATGCCGGCCATTGGCATACAGCGCGTCAGTAGAATCCTGACCATTAGCAAGGACGATGTGGAAGTGCTGAGGTCGCCTTGCTAACTTAACGGGCTCCACCGTCAGACGATTGCCACTTTCATAGGGAACTATTTTAAATACATGAAGATTCCCATAGTTATCCCGCAACCGCCACTTGCTATTCAAAACCTCATGCGGAAGGTCCGGAATCTGTGTAGTAAGTTTAACCGCGCACATAACACGATTACTTATCCGATGAATCACTGGATCCTCACCTGGATTTACAACTGGAAGATACTGGTGAACCATACTCAACCGTAAAGTACTGCTCGAAGACCCAGAGAAAACTCCTCCTTTATAATTACCCGAAAGTCCATAAGACGTCTGAAAGGAGGTCCCTTCATTTGGCACCTCCACTGACTCATTCAACCCATAATTATGAACAAACCACAAACCACTAACACCTTCCCAATAGTACACATCAATATCAAGAAGCCCTGTAATATTTAAAGCATCATAATCAACAATCAAATCAAGCTCTGTAGAAAGCAATACTGGGGGCACCGTGGGCTTGATAAATACCGACGACTTAAAATCAGTCGGATATTCGGAATAGCTGTTAGTAACCGTCTCTCCGTCCAACACAATAGTCGCCATGAACTGTACAGCCTTGAGAGAGACATTTTCCTCAACGCGCATATAACGCCTGACAATCTCTACCCCCGCGTCAACAACCGTATTGTTTGGCAGACTCTCGCCGAGTTCTTCCCCAGTACGATTCCAGAGTCCTGGATCATATTCGTTCTTCTGCGTATCGCAACTCCACCCGCTGCCTACACTGGCATTATCCGCGATAGAAACAGGTACGATTTTTACACTCGCTCGCTCACTATCGGTTAAGGAGGCTTGACTCCAGACACCTTTTTTCCCCAAAACCTGCTTTAAAACCTCAACTACAACTTCAACTTGATGATGCCCATTGGCATAAAGTGCATCCGTATAGTCAGTGCCATCAGCAAACCTGACCTTAAAATGCACAAGCCGCATATTATGTGATTGCCTGATCATCTCGTTCTCCAAAAACCACATCCATCGCCGTAGCGCGAACTTTCTCGAAACCAAATTCGAGCTGAAATTCCACGAACTTAGATATCGAACACTTAGGGAGATTAGAGACCAGGAAAAAAGAGAAAGTAACTGTTAAAAATGACAGTTAATTAGCTGAAATAGAAATAACTTAATGAACCTTTATAACTATAAACCACAGCCATGACTGCGTGTTCTTGCAAGCGCCACCCAATGATAAACAATCAGGCTTTCCAGCGACCCGCCGCCGCATGATCACTCTCTCGCCCCTCAACCCACCGCGCCCCCTCACTGGTGTTCTCCTTCTTCCAGAACGGCGCCCGGGTCTTGAGGTAGTCCATCACAAACGCACAGGCATCAAACGCCGCCTGGCGGTGGGCACTGGCGGCCGCGACGAACACGATGGGTTCGCCGGGCTCCAGGGCGCCGATGCGGTGCAGCACTTCGAGCTTGAGCAGCGGCCAGCGCTGCTCGGCTTCGACGGCGATCTTGGCCAGGGCTTTTTCGGTCATGCCGGGGTAGTGTTCAAGGAACATCCCCGCCACATCGAGGCCATCGTTGAAATCGCGTACATAGCCGACAAAGCTCACCACCGCACCCACACCCACGTTGGCCGCGTGCATGCCGTTGACTTCGGCGCCGGGGTCAAAGGGCTGGGCTTGCACACGAATGGCCATGGTCAGCCTCCGGTCACGGGCGGGAAGAAGGCGACTTCGTCACCGGCCTGCAAAGGCTCGTCGAGGGAGCACAGTTCCTGGTTGCGCGCACACATCAGGCTGGTCTCGTTGAGCACCTCGAAGCCCGCATCAGCCGCCAGTGCCAGGCGCACGGCATCGACCGTAGCGAAGTCGCCTTCGACCTCCAGGGAGTCCAGGCCTATCGCCTCGCTGTAGCGTGCAAAAAACAGTACGTTGATGCTCATGCCTGGTCCGCCTTGAAATGCCCGCTTTTGCCGCCGAGCTTTTCCAGCAGGCGGATGTTCTCGATGGTCATGCCACGGTCCACCGCCTTGCACATGTCGTAGATCGTCAACGCGGCAACACTGGCGGCAGTCAGTGCTTCCATTTCCACGCCGGTCTGCCCGGACAGCTTGCAGCGGGCGATGATGTGCACGGTATTTTCCCCTTCGGCTGCCAGCTCAACCTTGACGCCCGTCAACATCAGCGGATGGCACAGGGGGATCAGGTCGCTGGTCTTTTTCGCCGCCTGGATCCCGGCGATGCGCGCCACGGCGAACACGTCGCCCTTGGGATGGGCGCCGTCGACAATCATTTGCAGGGTCTGGGGCAGCATGCGCACCCGCGCCTCGGCCACGGCTTCGCGGAACGTCACGGTTTTATCGGTGACGTCGACCATGTGGGCACGGCCCTGGGAATCGAGATGAGTCAGCACGGGGATACTCCTGATCAGAAGCCCCGATTGTAAACCCAACGCAGATCAAAAGGTGGGAGCAGGCTTGCCTGCGATAGCGCAGTGTCAGTCACCAACGCCATCGCGGGCAAGCCCGGCTCCCACAGGAACTGAGGTGAACCGGGCGATGGAGGCATCGCCCGGTTTCGGATTACAGGTGGGATTCGGCGTATTCGGCCAGAATCGAGCGAGGGACACCCTGCAAGGCGATGTGCACGCCGTTCGGGAAATCCTTGAAGCGTTCCGTCAGGTAGGTCAGCCCGGAGCTGGTCGCGGACAGGTAGGGGGTGTCGATCTGTGCCAGGTTGCCCAGGCACACCACTTTGGAACCGGCGCCGGCACGGGTGATGATGGTTTTCATCTGGTGCGGCGTGAGGTTCTGGCATTCGTCAATCAGAATCAGGCTCTGCTGGAAGCTGCGACCTCGAATGTAGTTGAGGGATTTGAACTGCAACGGCACTTTGCTGAGGATGTAGTCGACGCTGCCATGGGTGTTTTCGTCATCCATGTGCAAGGCTTCGAGGTTGTCGGTGATCGCCCCCAGCCACGGCTCCATTTTTTCTGCCTCGGTGCCGGGCAAAAAGCCGATCTCCTGGTCCAGGCCCTGCACGCTACGGGTGGCGATGATGCGCCGATAACGCTTGGTGACCATGGTCTGCTCGATGGCAGCCGCCAGGGCGAGGATGGTCTTGCCCGAACCCGCCGCGCCGGTCAGGTTTACCAGGTGAATGTCCGGGTCGAGCAGCGCGTACAGCGCCAGGCTCTGGTAGATATCACGCGGTTTCAGGCCCCAGGCTTCCTGGTGCAACAGGGGCTCCTGATGCAGATCGAGGATCAGCAGCTTGTCGACCTGGATCTCTTTGATCCAGCCCACGAAGCCCTGTTCGTCGATGATGAATTCATTGATATGCACCGCCGGCAGGTTGTCGGTCAGTTGCACCTGGTGCCAGGTGCGGCCATGGTCCTGGCGGGTCTCGACCTTGCTCACGCGGTCCCAGAACGAGCCGGTCATGGTGTGATAACCACGGGACAGCATCGACACATCGTCGACCAGTTGATCGGTACTGTAGTCCTCGGCAGCGATCCCACACGCTCGTGCCTTGAGGCGCATGTTGATGTCTTTGGTCACCAGCACCAGGCGCAGGTCCTTGTCGCGCGCGTGCAGGTCGATCAGTTGGTTGATGATCTTGTTGTCGTTGAGGTTTTCCGGCAGCAGGCTGTTGGGCTCGCTGCGCTTGCTCATCAGGATCGACAGCAAGCCCTTGGGCCCGCTCTTGCCACGCTGGATCGGGACGCCGACTTCCACATCATCGGGCGAGGCCTCGCCCAGGGTCTTGTCAATCAGGCGGATCGCCTGGCGGCATTCGGCGGCAACGCTGTGGTGCCCGCTTTTGAGTTTATCGAGCTCTTCAAGCACGATCATCGGGATGGCGACGTGGTGTTCTTCGAAATTGAGCAACGCGTTTGGATCGTGAATCAATACATTGGTATCAAGCACATAAAGGATTGGCTGGTCGGAAGAAGGGTTACGTCCATGATCATCCATACTCGGTCACCTTTGTGGGAGCCAGTCGACGCAATACCACAACAGTGCTGCGCCTCGATTCGAGCGCCGAATACACCGCAAAGGGAGTCTGGGAAGACGCCACCTGTGGTGCAGGTTTCGGCGATCTGACTTCGTAATACCGCAAAACCCATGACAGGAAAAAGCACTTTGACGCTTTTTTGAAGTTTATTTTTCAGGATGACGAATAGCACTGGCGGGCCGCCACGCACCCCGCTAAAGTCGGAAGTCCGCCTGCATCGAAATGTCGCAGCAAATCACCCCAAAAAACCCTCATCCCCAACAGGGCCGGGCTTTTGCCCTTTTCAGCGAAACGCTTCCCGACAATCCTGCCAACCCAGCCCACTTTGCGCCGTTGCCTGTAGCAACAGCGGCAATGCGACCCGCGCCTTGTCCTGGGTGTCGTGGAACACAATCACCCCTTTACGCCACAACAACATCAGCGTCAGCATCCGCTGGGCCGACTCGTCGGCCTTGAGCAGGCCCGGTTCATCCTGGGAGTCGATATCCCACAATGCCACTTGCAGGCCCTGGGCCTGGAAAAAGCCCTGGCTGTCAGCCCGGCGCTGGCCATAGGGTGGGCGGAACAGCGGCACGTAGTTTTCCGGCAGCAGGTTCTGGGTCAGCGACGCACTGCGGGTGATCGAGCTTTGCCAGTCGACCCAATGGCTGTGGGAACGGTATTGCCAGCCCTGGATACCCACGCACTGGCCCTGGTACAAACCCTGCACATCGACGGCCGAGGTCTTTTCCAGGCGGGTTTGCAGGCTGTTGCCCAGGACAAAGAAGGTGGCTGTCATTTTCTGCTTGCGCAGGTAGTCGGCCAGCCAGTCGGTCTGACCGCCCAGCGGTGACGGGCCGCCATCGAAGGTCAGTAAAAACAGGCGGTCGTTGAGTTCATCGCCATTGCGCTCGAAATCCCCAAAACGCGCCACTTCGCTGCCGATCTGCGGGAACAGCGCGGCCTTGCGCAGCAGCTCATCCAGGTAGCGCTGGTGAAACGCGCGACTGGGACCGGCCCAGCCTATATAGAAAGATTGCTCGCTCACCTCGAACTTGCCGGCTTGATCGCGCAGGTCGTCGAGGTTGTCCACCAGATAGCAGAACGAGGCGTCCTGTTCGCAGCTTTGCTGGGCGAACATGTAGTTCTCCAACAACCGCTGCCAGAGGTGGCGGCGCAGGTCGTCGATAGCGCCCTGGTTGACGATCTTCAGCCCCAGGCGCTGCTTGAGGGCCGGTTCATCCAGGGCCTCGCTGGCCAGCAGCGCGTTGGCGAACATGAGGATTTCGGCGCGTGATGCCACATCAAACAGCGCCGGGCTGCTGAGTTTTTCCGGCCAGGTGCCACGGTCCAGGGTCGCGACATCCACACTGGCCGCCTGGGCGCCCAGGCACGTCAGCCAGGCGCACACTAAAAGCGCAATTCGCACAACAGGTCTCCCCCTCCTGATTCGTCGGCCACTATAGCCGATCACTATCCTCCCACAGGGATAACCGTATGGCAGCTATTGGCGTGATAGGTGGAGTCCAACGCCCCAACCCCCTAGAATCCCCCGACGATTACAGGAGACGACTTCATGCTGACGGTGATTTCCCCCGCCAAAACCCTCGATTTCGAGACCCCGCCGGTAACCCAGCGCTTTACCCAGCCGCAATACCTCGACCACTCCCAGGAGTTGATCGAGCAGTTGCGCGAGCTGAGCCCGGCGCAGATCAGCGAACTGATGCATGTTTCCGACAAGATCGGCGGCCTCAACGCCGCACGTTTCGGCAGCTGGACCCCGGCCTTCACCCCGGCCAATGCCAAGCAGGCGCTGCTGGCCTTCAAGGGCGACGTCTACACCGGCCTCAATGCCCAGACCTTCAACGACGCCGACTTCGCTTACGCCCAGGACCACCTGCGCATGCTCTCGGGCCTGTACGGCCTGCTGCGTCCCCTGGACCTGATGATGCCGTACCGCCTGGAGATGGGCACCAAGCTGGGCAACGCCCGTGGCAAGGACCTGTACGCCTTCTGGGGCACGCGGATCAGCGAATGGCTCAACGAGGCCCTGGCTGAGCAGGGCGATGATGTGCTGCTGAACCTGGCCTCCAACGAATACTTCTCGGCGGTCAAGCGCCCAGCCTTGAACGCGCGGATCATCAATACCGAGTTCAAGGACCTGAAGAACGGCCAATACAAGATCATCAGCTTCTACGCCAAGAAGGCCCGGGGCATGATGAGCCGCTTTGTCATCGAAGAGCGCATCAACGACCCGGCGCAGCTCAAGCAGTTTGATGTCCAGGGTTATCGCTTCAGTGCCGAGCAGTCCAAGCCGGATAACCTGGTATTTTTGCGCGATCACGCACCGGAGTAGGTCGCCAGTACAGCGCAAATCCGATGTGGGAGCTGGCAAGCCTGCTCCCACATTTTTTCCGTATTTCAAATGCGGAATCGTCATTACTTTGACGTCAAAAATATTTCTTCAGATTTCCTAACGTTTCTTTCACTCGACATTCGTCAGAATTTTTCGTAGTGGCACCACTTTTTTCAAACAGTAGTGGCACAAAACTATATCCCCGCGTCAACTCCCTATAACCACTAGCCCAATCCGCAAGTGCTATCAATATAGTACTAGTGCCATCTTTCCTAATATTTCAAGAAATTTCCAGAAACAGGATGAGCGGCCAGGAACTATGTCCTTCAGTGCCGCTCATACCACCGGTAACGATTATCTCTGTTCTTGTGCGATATGACTTACACAGCGACCAACGGAAGTAGCAAAGTTGTCATATTCAACTTTGACCCTTCGGTCTAATTAACAACTGTTTAGTTGAGGGCGGGCGATAAGGTTGCATGACCATCCCCTACAAGGCCAAGGCTGAGCCTACCCAAATGGGTCAGTGAGACAACCCGATGCGTTGATAGATAAGGGCTTTATGTCCATATCAAGGCGTTGCGGCACTGACGCCAGACCCTTCTCACCGAAGGCTGGCTGCATTTCAGGGCAAGCCCCAACAATAAGGCCAAGTTGCGCACAACTTGAGTGCATTAGTTAGTCACTCGACTTTTAACATGCCTGTACATGGCAATGCTGTGTCTATTCACCGCATTACCTAGTGCATGAGTGACGCTTGAAAACATGAACTCCAGCCATCTAATGGCGTGATAAAGATAGAGGTAAATGCGATGCGCATCAGCATATTTGGTTTGGGTTACGTGGGCGCAGTATGTGCCGGTTGCCTGTCTGCACGGGGCCACGAAGTGGTCGGCGTAGACATTTCCAAGGATAAGATCGACCTGATCAACGCGGGCAAATCCCCCATCGTTGAACCCGGCCTGGGCGAACTGTTGAGCCAGGGCATTGCCACCGGCCGCTTGCGCGGTACCACCAACTTCGCCGACGCCATCCGCGATACCGACCTGTCGATGATCTGTGTCGGCACGCCGAGCAAGAAAAACGGCGACCTGGAACTCAACTACATCGAGGCGGTATGCCGCGAGATCGGTTTTGTCCTGCGTGACAAGACCACCCGCCACACCATCGTGGTGCGCAGCACCGTGTTGCCCGGCACCGTGGCCAACGTGGTGATCCCGATCCTCGAAGACTGCTCCGGCAAAAAAGCCGGCGTCGACTTCGGTGTCGCGGTCAACCCGGAGTTCCTGCGCGAATCCACGGCCATCGCCGACTACGACCTGCCACCGATGACCGTGATCGGTGAACTGGACAAAGCCTCCGGTGATGTCCTGCAATCGCTGTACGAAGAACTCGATGCGCCGATCATCCGCAAGGACATCGCCGTTGCCGAGATGATCAAGTACACCTGCAACGTGTGGCACGCCACCAAAGTCACCTTCGCCAACGAAATCGGCAACATCGCCAAGGCCGTAGGCGTCGATGGTCGCGAAGTGATGGAAGTGGTCTGCCAGGACAAGACCCTCAACCTGTCCCAGTACTACATGCGCCCCGGCTTTGCCTTCGGCGGCTCGTGCCTGCCAAAAGATGTGCGCGCCCTGACCTACCGCGCCAGCACCCTGGACGTGGAGGCGCCGCTGCTCAACTCGCTGATGCGCAGCAACGAATCCCAGGTGCAGAACGCTTTCGACATCGTCTCCAGCCACGACAAGCGCAAGGTCGCCCTGCTGGGCCTGAGCTTCAAGGCCGGCACCGATGACCTGCGTGAAAGCCCACTGGTGGAACTGGCGGAAATGCTTATCGGCAAGGGCTTCGACCTGAGCATCTACGACAGCAACGTCGAATACGCCCGTGTGCATGGGGCCAACAAGGACTACATCGAAGGCAAGATTCCCCACGTGTCGTCCCTGCTCAACTCAGACTTCGACGATGTGATCAACAACAGCGACGTGATCATCCTCGGCAACCGCGACGAGAAATTCCGCGCCCTGGCCCAGCAAGCCCCGCACGGCAAGCAAGTGGTCGACCTGGTGGGCTTTATGTCCCAGGCCACCAGCGTCAGTGGCCGTACCGAAGGCATTTGCTGGTAACAGCAACGGCAAGTTTCAAGCTGCAAGTGTCCTGATCCCCAGCGCTTGCAGCTTGAAGCCTTCTTCACCTTCGGATGACGCTTATGTCCAAGTTAAAACACGTACTGCTCCAATCCGCCGGCTGGCTGGTCTTTCTGAGCCTGCTGATGGGACTCGCCCTGCTGCTGCCGGCGAGTACGTTCGACTCCGAGTCGAAGAATTTTATTTTCCTGATTGGCGCCGTGGGTATCTGGCGCTACTCGATGGGTGCTACGCATTTCTTTCGCGGCATGCTGTTCCTGTACGTGGTCTACCCGCACCTGCGGCGCAAAGTGCGCAAGCTGGGCAAGGCGGCGGACCCGTCCCATGTGTTCCTGATGGTTACCAGCTTTCGTATCGACGCATTGACCACGGCCCAGGTCTACAGCTCGGTGATCCGCGAGGCCATCGAGTGCGGTTTCCCCACCACTGTGGTCTGCTCCCTGGTGGAAATGTCCGATGAGCTGCTGGTCAAGAGCCTCTGGGAAAAGATGAACCCACCGGCTCACGTCAAGCTCGACTTCGTACGTATCGCCGGTACCGGCAAGCGCGACGGCCTAGCCTTCGGTTTTCGGGCGATCTCCCGCCACCTGCCGGACGACCGCGCCGTGGTGGCGGTGATCGACGGCGACACCGTGCTCGCCGAAGGCGTAGTGCGCAAGACCGTGCCGTGGTTCCAGCTGTTCGGCAATGTCGGCGGCCTGACCACCAACGAGTTCTGCGAAGTGCGCGGCGGCTACATCATGAGCGAGTGGCACAAACTGCGCTTCGCCCAACGCCACATCAACATGTGCTCCATGGCCCTGTCCAAGCGCGTGCTGACCATGACCGGACGCATGTCGGTGTTCCGTGCCAGCGTCGTCACCGACCCCGGTTTTATCGCCGACGTGGAAAGCGACTCGCTGCAACACTGGCGCCTGGGCCGTTTCAAATTCCTGACCGGCGATGACAAGTCCAGCTGGTTCAGCCTGATGCGCCTGGGTTACGACACCTTCTACGTGCCCGATGCGGCGATCAACACCGTGGAACACCCGCCGGAAAAGAGCTTTATCAAGGCCAGCCGCAAGCTGATGTTCCGCTGGTACGGCAACAACCTGCGCCAGAACTCCCGGGCCCTGGGCCTGGGCATGGGCCGCCTGGGTCTGTTCACCAGCGTGGTGCTGTTCGACCAGCGCGTGTCGATGTGGACCTCCCTGCTCGGCCTGACCGTGGCGATCATCGCCACCTTCAAGTACGGCGGTGCGTTCATCCTCGCTTACCTTTTGTGGATCGGCATCACCCGCCTGATCCTGACCCTGTTGCTGTCGTGCTCGGGACACAAGATCGGCCCCGCCTACCCGGTGATTCTCTATTACAACCAGATCATGGGCGCGCTGGTGAAGATCTACGTGTTCTTCCGCCTCGATCAACAGTCCTGGACCCGCCAGGACACCAAACTGACCCGCGATTTGGCCAGCTTTCAACGTTGGTTCAACACCTGGTCGTCTCGGACCATGACCTTCTCCGCCGGCAGCATTTTCGTCGCCGTGTTGCTGATGATGGTCTGACCCTGCCAAGCCTGAATTAACTTAAGGAAATGCCCTGATGAACAGTCAAGTAAACGCCAACGTTGTCCACGAATCCGAAGCCCAGCGCCAACACGCCCGGGTGAAAATCCCGGCCAAGCTGCGCTTCTTCGGTGCCGACCGCACGCCCATGGAAGTGCGGGTCATCGACCTGTCCGCCGGCGGCCTGGCCTTCAATGCCGCCCAGCAACCGCTGAAGGTCGGCGATGTGCATAAAGCGCGCCTGCAGTTTGTCATCGACAACCTCGGCCTGGCGATGGACGTGGAGCTGTTGATCCGTTCCCACGACCGCCAGACCGGCCGCACCGGCTGCCAGTTCCAGAACCTGGATGCCCAGGATATTTCCACCCTGCGGCACCTGATCACTTCGCACCTGTCCGGCGATATCGTGACCATGGGCGATGTACTGGCGACCCTGCAGCGCGACAACTTCACCAAGGCACGCAAGGTCAAGGACAGCGGCAGCGGCATGAGCGCCTTTGGTCGCCTGCGCGCCGTGACGTTCAGCCTGGCGATCTTCCTGGTGGGCCTGGCGGCATTCGGGTTTGTGTTCAAGTCGGTGTATGGCATGTACTTCGTCAGTCATGCCCAGGCCGGCCTGGTCAGCGTGCCGGGGATGAACGTCACGATGCCCCGCGACGGCACCGTGCAAAGCCTGATCAAAGACAACGGCGTTGCCGCCAAAGGCGCGCCACTGGCGACCTTCAGCACCAGCATGCTGGATGTGCTCAAGGGCCACCTGGACGAAGACCAGCTGCAACCGGCCAAGGTCGAAGAGCTGTTCGGCAAGCAAATGACCGGCACCCTGACCTCCCCTTGCGACTGCATCGTCGCCCAGCAACTGGTGGCCGATGGTCAATACGCGAGCAAGGGTGATGTGATCTTCCAACTGGTGCCGCGCGGCAGCCAGGCGAATGTCGAGGCGCGCTTCTCCTATCGCCAGTTCGGCGACGTGCGCCCAGGCACCCCGGTGAGCTTCCAGGTCGCCGATGAAGAACAGACCCGCACCGGCACCATCGTCAGCAGCACCAGCCTCAACAGCGCCGACCTGTCCTCGGATATCCGCGTGCAGATCAAGCCCGATGCCCCGCTGGACAGCGCCTATGCCGGCCGCCCCGTGGAAGTGACCAGCGACCGTGGTCCGTCCCTGAACTGGCTGATTGATAAAGCCATGGCTGCTGGTTTGTAAGCGAGGATTTGCCTGTGAACCCTATTTCAAGAACAACACAATCCTTGTGGGAGCCCACTTCTGTGGGAGCCGGGCTTGCCCGCGATAGCATCGACTCGGTGCAGCAGATACACCGCGGCGATGCCATCGCAGGCAAGCCAGCTCCCACAAAAGCTCGCTCCCCCTTGCGACCTGTGGCGCTGCTGGCATTGGCCGTCACACTGGCCGGTTGCGCCGGCCTGCCCGACCAGCGCCTGGCCAATGAAGCCCTCAAGCGTGGCGACACCGCCACCGCCGCGCAGAACTACCAACAACTGGCAGAGCTGGGCTACAGCGAAGCCCAGGTCGGCCTGGCCGATATCCAGGTCGGCAGCCGTGACCCGGCGCAGATCAAGCAAGCCGAAGCCACCTACCGTGCGGCCGCCGATATTTCGCCCCGCGCCCAGGCCCGTCTCGGTCGTCTGCTGGTGGCCAAGCCCGGCGCCACCGAAGCCGAGCACCGCGAAGCCGAAGGCCTGCTGAAAAAAGCCTTTGCCAATGGCGAAGGCAACACCCTGATCCCGCTGGCCATGCTGTACCTGCAATACCCCCACGATTTCCCCAGCGTCAACGCGCAGCAGCAGATTGATACCTGGCGCTCCGCCGGCTACCCGGAAGCCGGCCTGGCACAGGTGCTGCTGTACCGCACCCAGGGCACCTACGATCAGCACCTGGATGACATCGAAAAAATCTGCAAGGCCGCGCTGAACAGCACCGATATCTGCTACGTCGAACTGACCACTATCTACCAGAAGCGCGAGCAACCGGAGCAACAGGCCGAACTGCTCAAGCAGATGGAAGCCGGCTACAGCCGTGGCACCGTCAGCGCCCAGCGGGTCGACAGTGTGGCCCGTGTGCTGGGCGATGCCTCATTGGGCAAGACCGATGAAAAAAGCGCCCAGGCCCTGCTGGAAAAAATCGCCCCTGGCTACCCGGCGTCCTGGGTCAGCCTCGCGCAACTGCTCTACGACTTCCCGGAACTGGGCGACGTCGAGCAGATGATGAAGTACCTCGACAACGGCCGCGCTGCCGACCAGCCCCGCGCCGAGTTGCTGCTGGGCAAGCTCTACTACGAAGGCAAGTGGGTGCCGGCCGATGCCAAGGCCGCCGAAGCCCACTTCCAAAATGCCCAGGGCCGGGAAGTGGCCGCCGATTACTACCTCGGCCAGATCTACCGCCGTGGCTACCTGGGCCAGGTCTACCCGCAAAAAGCCCTGGATCACTTGCTGACGGCGGCGCGCAACGGCCAGAACAGCGCCGACTTCGCTATCGCCCAGCTGTTTTCCCAAGGCAAGGGCACCCAGCCCGACCCGCTCAACGCCTATGTGTTCAGCCAATTGGCGAAGCGCCAGGACACGCCGCAGGCCAATGAACTGGCCGCGCAACTCGAACAACAACTGCCGCCCGCCCAGCGCGCCGAGGGCCAGCGCCTGCTGCAACAAGAGCTGGCCGCCCGTGGTGCCTTGAGCCAAAGCACGCTGCAACTGCACGCCCTGCAAGAAGAAGACGGCGAGGAATCCCTATGAAACTCAATCCATTCGTCAAGGCCGGTATTGGCCTGACCTTCGCCCTGCTGTGGTCGTGCCCGACCCTGGCCGCGCTGACCGAAGACAAGAACTTCGGCCTGGACGTGAAAGTCACCGGCCAGTCCGAAGACGACCGCGACCTGGGCACGCAAAAAGGCGGCGACGTCAACGGCATCGGCCTGGATGTGCGCCCGTGGATCTACGGTGAAAGCGGCGCCTGGAGCGCCTACGCCATGGGCCAGGCGGTGGCGTCCAGCGACATCATCGAGACCGACACCCTGCAACAGTCCGATGGCGACACCACCGAGCAATCGAGCAACAACGACCGCAAGACCAAGAAAAACTACCTGGCCCTGCGTGAGTTCTGGGTCGGCTACAGCGGCTTCACCCCCTACCCCGGCGAGATCCTCAAGCTGGGCCGCCAGCGCCTGCGCAATGATGACGGGCAATGGCGCGACACCAACATCGAAGCGCTGAACTGGACCTTCGACACCACCCTGCTCAAGGCCAATGTCGGCGCCGCCGAACGCTTCAGCGAGTACCGCACCGACCTCAAGGAACTGTCCCCCGAAGACAAGGACCGCCAGCACTTCTACGCCGACGCGGCCTACCAGTGGACCCCGGGCCATTGGGTTGGCGTGCGCGGTCATCACAGCCATGACGACGGCAAGCTCGACTACCCGCAACCGGGCGTGGCCGCCGATTCGCTGGACAAGCGCCAGAACGGCGACCTGACCTGGCTCGGCATTGAGGCCAACAGCGACGCTTATAACTGGCGCAACACCAACACCGTCAACTACTGGGCCAGCGTCACCGGCATGCAGGGCGACCGTAGCAACGTCAACGCGCTGAACGCCGACGGTAGCCGCCCGGCCAACGCCAAGCGCAATACCGATGTGGATGGCTGGGCCACCGACCTGGGTGTGCGCCTGCGCCTCGACCCGCAGTGGCAAGTGGGTGCGGCCTATGCCCGCGCCAGTGCCGACTACGAGCAGAACGGCCTGCAAAGCAACCGCTCGAACTTCACCGGCACCCAATCGCGGATGCATCGTTTTGGCGAGGCGTTTCGCGGCGAGATGAACAATATGCAGTCCATGAGCCTGTTCGGTTCCTGGCAGTTGCGCGATGACTACGACGCCAGCCTGGTCTACCACAAGTTCTGGCGTGTGGACGGCAACAAGCCAGTGGGCAGCAATGGCATCGACGCGGTGCAGAACAACTACGACGACGTCACCGGCGCCGTGCTGTCCAGCGCCTCCCTGCCCCTGGAAGACGGTAAGAAAGACCTTGGCCAGGAGATGGACCTGGTGGTCACCAAGTACTTCAAGAAGGGCCTGCTGCCCGCCGCCCTCAGCCAGTCGATCGACGAACCGTCGGCCCTGGTGCGCTTTCGTGGCGGTGTGTTCAAACCGGGCGACGCCTATGGCAAGCAAGTCGACTCGTACATGCACCGCGCCTTTGTCGATGTGATCTGGCGTTTCTGATGGGAGCCTGCGCAATGAATCCTCACGCCCTCAAAGGCTCGGCCCTGCTCGCTGCGGCAATGCTGCTGGCGTGCGCCCCGGCCTTTGCCAATGTCGAGCCGCAGGTCAAGGCGCCCACCCTCGCCAAGGAACTGCAACAGGCCAAGACCTACACCATCACCAGCCCGCCTACGGCGCCGCTGGAGATGGCCAAGCCGCCGCTGCCGGACCTCTCGGGCTACACCGCCGAAGCCGTGGCGAAAAAAATCGTGCGCAGCAAGGCCGGCAAGGTCAGCGTGCGCCGGATGATGCAGGAAAACGCCCTCAAGGACTTTATCGGCGGCGACAACAAGATGGCCGAATGGGTGGTGCGCCAGCACGGCATTCCCCAGGCGATCTTTATCGACGACGGCTACATGAACCTCAAGGACCTGCTCAAGAAGGTGCCCAAGCAATACCTGAGCGAAACCTCGCCCGGCGTGTTCCTGGCCAGGCTGCCGATTGTGGTCGGCGAAAAAGGCATCCTCGAAATCGACGGGCAGACCCAGGAATTGCGCCTGTCCCAGGAAGCCGGCTCGTTCCTGGTCAACGACGGCCAGTTGTTTGTGCGCGACACCAGGATCACCGGCTGGCGCGAGAAAACCAACGGCCCGGCGACCTTCCGCTCGCCCACGGAATTCCGCCCGTTCCTGCTGGCCTGGGGCGGTACCCAGACCTATATCGTCAACAGCAAGATGGCCAGCTTCGGCTATGCCAACAGTAAGTCCTACGGCGTGAGTATTTCCCAGTACACGCCGAACATGGCCAAGGTCCTCAAGCGCCCGGAGCCGACCGGCTGGATTGTCGATTCCGAATTCTCGGACATGTGGTACGGCTTCTACTGCTACGAAACCACCGGTTTTGTGATCAAGGGCAGCACCTACAAAGACAACATCGTCTACGGCATCGACCCCCACGACCGCTCCCACGGCCTGATCATTGCCGACAACACCGTGTACGGCACCAAGAAGAAGCACGGCATCATTATTTCCCGTGAGGTCAACGACAGCTTCATCTTCAACAACCGCAGCTACGACAACAAGCTGTCGGGCCTGGTGATCGACCGTAACAGCGTGAACAACCTGATCGCCGACAACGAGATCTACCGCAACCACACCGACGGCATCACCCTCTATGAGAGCGGCGATAACCTGTTGTGGGGCAACAAGGTGATCAGCAACCGTCGCCACGGCATCCGTATCCGTAACAGCGTGAACATCCGCCTGTACGAGAACCTCGCCATGGCCAACGGCCTGACCGGGGTCTACGGCCATATCAAGGACCTGACCGACACCGACCGCGACATCGCGCTCGACCCGTTCGACACCAAGGTCTCGCTGATCGTGGTTGGCGGCGAGCTGGCGGCCAATGGCAGCGGGCCGCTGTCCATCGACTCGCCGTTGAGCATCGAGCTGTACCGCGTGTCGATGCTCGCGCCGACCAAATCCAGTGGCATCAGCTTCTCCGGCGTTCTAGGTGAGCGCCAGGAAGAGATTCTCGACTTGCTGGTACGCCAGAAAAAAGCCGTGCTGATCGACCCTGTCGAACGCCAGACCCCATTGCAGGACTGAGGATGACCTTTATGCACCCACACATGATCAAGCTACTCAGCCTCTCGGGTTTGACCCTCGGCATCCTGGCCGCCAGCAGCGGCGTGCGCGCCGATGAAGCCCAGGCGCCGAGCTTTACCGCCGAGCCGTGCTGCAACCTGTGCCCCGAGGCCCACGATGCAAAGAACTACACCACCCGCTACCAGCAGAACTTCACCACCCTGGTACAGGCCCAGGGCGACTGGCTGTTCCGTACCCAGGAAGACCTGCGCACCGAATTCGACACCACCCCGGCCGGCTACAAGCGCATGCAGCAACTGCGCGATGCGTTCAAGAGCAAGGGCGTGGAACTGGTGGTGGTCTACCAGCCGACCCGTGGCCTGGTGAACCGCAACAAGCTCAACCCGCAGGAGAAAGCCAGCTTCGATTTCGACAAGGCCCTGGGCAACTACAAAAGCATGCTCGGGCGTTTTGCCAAGATGGGCTATGTGGTGCCGGACCTGTCGCCGCTGACCAACGAGCAATTGCCGGACGAACAGCCGGCCCACGACTTCTACTTCCGTGGCGACCAGCACTGGACCCCGTATGGCGCCCAGCGCACCGCAAAGATCGTCGGGGCCAAGGTGCGCGCCATGCCCGAGTTCGCCGGGATCCCCCAGCGTGAATTCGAGACCAAGAAGTCCGGGCGCATGGGCAAGACCGGCACCCTGCACAACATGGCCGGACAGCTGTGCGGCACCAGCTACGCGATCCAGTACATGGACCAGTTCAGCACCGAGCCCAAGGGCGAAGCGGCGGACGGCGACCTGTTCGGCGACTCCGGCAACCCGCAGATCACCCTGGTGGGCACCAGCCACAGTGGCAAGAACTACAACTTCGCCGGCTTCCTGGAACAGGAAATCGGCGCCGACATCCTTAACGTCGCCTTCCCCGGCGGTGGCCTGGAAGGCTCGATGATCCAGTACCTGGGCAGCGAAGAATTCCAGAAGACCCCACCGAAGATTCTGATCTGGGAATTCTCACCGCTGTATCGCCTCGACCAGGAAACCACCTACCGCCAGATGATGGCCCTGCTCGACAACGGCTGTGAGGGCAAGCCGGCGCAGATGAGCGCCAGCGCCACCCTCAAGCCGGGCAAGAACGAGTTGATGGTTAACAGCAAGAACATGGACCTGCGCAACAGCCGTCATCAGGTCGACATTCGCTTCGCCGATCCCTCGGTGAAAACCCTGCAAGCCACCCTCTGGTACATGAACGGGCGCCACGAGGACATCAAGATCGACAAACCCGAAACATCCGAGACAGACGGGCGTTTCGCCTTTGAACTGCGCACCGATGAAGACTGGGCCTCGCAGAACCTGCTGGCCGTGGAAGTGCAGGGCCCCGAAGCGGGCGCTGCGGCGCAGAAAGTCGAAGCGAAAATTTGCACACGCAACGTATTCCCGGCGAGTGGTCAGCAGACTGCTTCCGCCGGGCAATGAGGTTACCTATGCAGAAGTTATTGATTCCAACGTTGCTCGGCCTGGCGATGTTTGCCGGCCACGCCAACGCCGCCGCGCCGCTGCGTCCGCCCCAGGGCTACTTCGCGCCGATTGAAGCGTTCAAGACCGGCGACTTCAAGAATGACTGCGACGCCATGCCGACGCCCTACACCGGCTCGCTGCAGTTTCGCAGCAAATACGAAGGCTCCGACAAAGCCCGCTCGACCCTGAATGTGCAGTCGGAAAAAGCCTTTCGCGACAGCACCGCCGACATCACCAAACTGGAAAAAGACACCAGCAAGCGAGTGATGCAGTTCATGCGCGACGGTCGCCCGGAGCAATTGCAGTGCACGCTGAACTGGCTGGTGAGCTGGGCCAAGGCCGATGCGTTGATGTCCAAGGACTTCAACCACACCGGCAAGTCGATGCGCAAATGGGCGTTGGGCAGCATGGCGTCGGCCTATGTGCGCCTGAAGTTCTCCGAGTCGCAACCGCTGGCCAGGTACCCACAGGAATCGCAGTTGATCGAAGCCTGGTTCAACAAACTGGCCGAGCAAGTGGTCAGCGACTGGGACAACCTGCCCCTGGAAAAAACCAACAACCATTCGTACTGGGCCGCCTGGTCGGTGATGGCCACATCCGTCGCCACCAACCGTCGCGACCTGTTCGATTGGGCGGTGAAGGAATACAAGGTCGGCGCCAATCAGGTCGACGCCCAGGGCTACCTGCCCAACGAACTCAAGCGCCAGCAACGGGCCTTGGCCTACCACAACTATGCGCTGCCACCGCTGGCGATGATCGCCAGTTTCGCCCTGGTCAACGGCGTGGATGTACGCCCGGAAAACAACGGCGCGCTCAAGCGCCTGGGCGACAAGGTGCTGGCCGGGGTCAAGGATCCGGAACTCTTCGAGCAGAAGAACGGCAAAGAGCAGGACATGCAGGATCTGGAGCAGGACTCGAAATTCGCCTGGCTGGAGCCCTTCTGCACCCTCTACACCTGCGCCCCGGAGGTACTGGAGCGCAAGCACGAGATGCAGCCGTTCAAGACCTTCCGCCTGGGTGGCGACCTGACCAAGGTCTACGACCCGGCGCATGAAAAAGGCAACAAAGGTTCCTGACCGTACTCGGTCCAAATGTGGGAGCGGGCTTGCTCGCGAAAGCGCAGTGTCAGACGACATCAATGCTGAATGTCAGACCGCAATCGCGAGCAAGCCCGCTCCCACACTGACCCGGTTCCTTCAAGAAAATTGCAATACAGCCCTCCCCGTTTTTCGTGGGGGGTTTGGGGGGGCCGTTGGCCCTTGACTGTTGGTTAAACATGGAGAGATCGGGATGGTTTTCTCGTCCAATGTGTTCCTGTTTCTGTTCTTGCCGATCTTTCTCGGCTTGTACTATTTGAGCGGGCAACGCTATCGCAATCTGCTGCTGCTGATTGCCAGTTATGTGTTCTACGCCTGGTGGCGAGTGGACTTCCTGGCGCTGTTCGCCGCCGTGACCCTGTGGAACTACTGGATCGGCCTCAAGGTCGGTGCCGCAGGCGTGCGCACCAAGCCGGCCCAGCGCTGGCTGCTGCTCGGCGTGGCGGTCGACCTGTGCATCCTCGGCTACTTCAAGTACGCCAACTTCGGCGTCGACAGCATCAACCTGATGATGAAATCGGCGGGCCTGGAGCCGTTTATCCTGACCCACGTGCTGTTGCCGATCGGGATCTCGTTCTACATCTTCGAGTCCATCAGCTACATCATCGACGTGTACCGCGGCGACACCCCGGCCACCCGTAACCTCATCGACTTTGCGGCGTTCGTGGCGATCTTCCCGCACTTGATTGCCGGCCCGGTGCTGCGTTTTCGCGACCTGGCCGACCAGTTCAACAACCGCACCCACACCCTGGATAAATTCTCCGAGGGCTGCACGCGGTTCATGCAGGGTTTTATCAAGAAGGTGTTTATCGCCGACACCCTGGCGGTGGTGGCCGACCATTGCTTTGCCCTGCAAAACCCAACCACCGGCGACGCCTGGCTCGGCGCGCTGGCGTATACCGCGCAGCTGTATTTCGACTTCTCCGGCTACAGCGACATGGCGATCGGCCTGGGCTTGATGATGGGCTTCCGCTTTATGGAAAACTTCAAGCAGCCGTATATCAGCCAGTCGATCACCGAGTTCTGGCGGCGCTGGCATATCAGCCTGTCCACCTGGCTGCGTGACTACCTGTACATCACCCTGGGCGGCAACCGCAAAGGCACGCTGACCACTTATCGCAACCTGTTCCTGACCATGCTGCTCGGTGGCCTGTGGCACGGCGCGAACATCACCTACATCGTCTGGGGCGCCTGGCACGGCATGTGGCTGGCGATTGAAAAAGCCATCGGCCTCAACACCTCGCCACGCAGCTTCAACCCGGTGCGCTGGGCCTTCACCTTCCTGCTGGTGGTGATGGGCTGGGTGATCTTCCGTGCCGAAAACCTGCACGTCGCCGGGCGCATGTACGGCGCGATGTTCAGCTTTGGCGAGTGGTCGCTGTCGGAACTCAACCGCGCCAACCTGACGGGCCTGCAAGTGGCAACCATGGTGGTGGCCTACGCCACGCTGGCGTTCTTCGGCCTGCGCGACTTCTACAACAATCGCCCGGCCGACAAGGCCAAGCCGGCTGATCCGAGCCTGATCAAGGCAGTGCCTGGCGACACCCCCGGCAGCATCCAGGAGCCCGGTTTCAGCGTCGGCAGCAACGCCGCCGTGCAACCGGCCTACTGGACCGCCGACTGGCCCCGCTATGCCATGCGCGCGGTGATCCTGCTGCTGTTTGTGGCTTCGATTCTGAAACTCTCGGCGCAAAGCTTCTCGCCGTTCCTTTACTTCCAGTTCTGAGGGAGCCGACCATGACCCGTTCATTCCGCATCCTCTACGCCGCGCTGTTCATGGCCCTGCTTATGGCCCTGGGCGCGTGGTCGGTGCGCAGTTTCTTCGGTTTCAATACCAACGCCGAAGCCACCGTGCTCAACGGGCGCTGGGCCAAGGCCGTCGAGACCCATTACGACGACGAGTTCCCGATCAAGCGCCTGGGCACCAACCTCTGGGCCGCCCTGGACTACAAGCTGTTCAACGAAGGCCGTCCCGGCGTGGTGCTGGGTCGCGATCACTGGTTGTACAGCGACGAGGAGTTCAACCCCGCCGTCAACGAAGAGCAGAACCTGCAAGACAACTACGCCCTGGTCGAAGGCGTGCGCCAGACCCTCAAGGCCAAGGGCGTGCAGTTGGTGATGGCGATTGTCCCGGCCAAGGTGCGCCTGTACCCGGAGCATCTGGGTGAAGTGCAACCGGCGAGCATTCATGCCGGGCTTTATCAGGACTTCCATGCGCGGGTTGCCGCTGACAAGATCCTCGCCCCCGACCTGCTGGGCCCGCTGCAACAGGCCAAGCTCCACGGCCAGCAGGTGTTCCTGCGCACCGACACCCACTGGACCCCGGATGGCGCCGAAGTCGCCGCCAAGCAGCTGGCCAGGACCATCAACGCCAAGACCCTGCTCAGCGGCGAGCCCCAGCGCTTTGTCACCGACGCCGAGGGCATCGCCCCCCACAGCGGTGACTTGCGCCTGTTCCTGCCCCTGGACCCATTGTTCGAAAACCTGATGCCGCCCAAGGAGCCCCTGCAAAAACGCGTGACCCACGCAGTGCAGGCCCAGGCCGCAGGCGACGACGCGCTGTTTGCCGACAGCGAGATGCCGGTGGCCCTGGTGGGCACCAGCTACAGCGCCAACCCCAACTGGAACTTCGTCGGCGCCCTGAAGCAAGCCCTGGGCAGCGAAGTGGTGAACTACTCCGAAGACGGCCACGGCCCGATCCTGCCGATGCTCAGCTACCTGAAAAGCGATGACTTCAAGAACAGCCCGCCGCAAGTGCTGATCTGGGAGTTTCCGGAACGCTATCTGCCGGTGAACAACGAAATCGGCGAGGCCGACCCCGAGTGGGTCGCGCAGCTCAAACAAGCCGGTACGCGCCAACAGAACATGGCAAGCAACACCCCAGTTAAAACCGAAAAATCCGAGACGCCCGACCGGGCGCAAAACTGAAAGAGAGGTAACTCACATGACTTTCACTACTACTCCGCGTCGTCTCGCCAAGACTCTGGCCCTGGCCGCCGGCATGAGCTTCGTATCCATGTCCGCGTTCGCAGGCGACGCCGCCCTCTATGGCCCCGTCGCACCGAAAGGCTCGAGCTTCGTGCGCCTGTTCAACGCCAGCAACCAGGAAGTCAGCGCCAGCGTCGGCAACACGGCGTTGAGCGATGTGGCACCGCTGGCCAGCAGTGACTTCAGCTTCCTGCCGGGCGGTGACTACAGCGCCAAGGTCGGTAGCCAGAACGTCACGGTCAAACTGGCCGCCGATCATTATTACACCCTGGTCAACAGCGCCAGCGGCCAGCCGCAACTGATCGAAGAACCGCCGTTCAAGAACAAGCAGAAATCCCTGGTGCGCGTGCAGAACCTCAGCGACAAGGCCCTGACCCTGAAAACCGCCGACGGCAAGACCGATGTGGTCAAGGCCGTGGCCGCCAAGGGCCGTGGCGAGCGCGAGATCAACCCGGTGAAGGTCAGCCTGGCGCTGTACGACGGCGACAAGAAGGTTGGCGATGTGAAGCCGGTGGCCCTGGAACGTGGTGAGGCGGCGGTGCTGTATGTCACCGGCTCCGGCAGCAACCTGTCGCCAGTGTGGGTCAAGCGCCCCGTGTCGACCCGCTGATGATTTCCCTGAGTTGAGACGCCCCCTTGTGGGAGCTGGTTTGCCTGCACCCACAACGTCCGCGTGTCGACTCAGGACCGAGACAAAAACAAGAGTGAAACGACAAACCTTCGTAGCTCTGACCCAAATCGATTCAAGGAGAAACACATGATCCCAGTAATCCTTTCCGGTGGTAGCGGCTCACGTCTTTGGCCGCTTTCCCGTAAACAGTTTCCTAAACAGTTCCTGGCCCTGACCGGCGAGCACACGCTGTTCCAGCAAACCCTCGAGCGCCTGGTGTTCGAAGGCATGGACGCACCGATCATCGTCTGCAACAAAGACCACCGTTTTATCGTCAATGAGCAACTGAGCACTCGCAAGCTCGACAGTCAGCGCATCCTGATGGAACCGTTTGGCCGCAACACCGCGCCGGCCGTGGCCTTGACCGCGATGATGCTGGTCAATGAAGGCCGCGATGAACTGATGCTGGTCTTGCCGGCCGACCATGTGCTGGATGACCAGAAAGCCCTGCAACGCGCCCTGGCCCTGGCCACCGTGGCGGCCGAGCGTGGCGAGATGGTGCTGTTCGGTGTACCGGCCACCCGTCCGGAAACCGGCTACGGCTATATCAAGTCCACCAACGATTCGCTGCTGCCCGAAGGTGTCAGCCGGGTGCAGCAGTTCGTCGAGAAGCCGGATGAAAAACGCGCCGTCGAGTTCGTCAAAAGCGGCGGCTATTTCTGGAACAGTGGGATGTTCCTGTTCCGCGCCAGCCGCTTCCTTGAAGAGCTGAAAAAGCACGATCCGGACATCTACGACACCTGCGTGCTGACCCTGGAACGTAGCGAACACACCGCCGACACCGTGACCTTCGACGAAGCCACCTTCGCCTGCTGCCCGGACAATTCCATCGACTACGCGGTGATGGAAAAAACCCAGCGCGCCTGCGTGGTGCCGCTGAGTGCCGGCTGGAGCGACGTGGGTTGCTGGGCCTCGTTGTGGGCGGTCAATGACAAAGACGCCAACGGCAACGTGACCAAGGGCGACGTGGTGATCCAGGACAGCAAGAACTGCATGATCCACGGCAACGGCAAGCTGGTGTCGGTGATCGGCCTGGAAAACATCGTGGTCGTGGAAACCAAGGACGCGATGATGATTGCCCACAAGGACAAGGTCCAGGGCGTCAAGCAGATGGTCAACACCCTGAACGAACAGGGGCGCAGCGAGACCCAGAACCACTGCGAGGTCTACCGTCCGTGGGGCTCATACGACTCGGTGGACATGGGCGGGCGTTTCCAGGTCAAGCACATCTCGGTCAAGCCGGGCGCGTGCCTGTCGCTGCAGATGCACCACCACCGCGCCGAACACTGGATCGTGGTCAGCGGCACCGCCGAAGTGACGTGCGACGAGAATGTGTTCCTGCTCTGCGAGAACCAGTCCACCTACATCCCGATTGCCTCGGTGCACCGCCTGCGCAACCCGGGCAAGATCCCGTTGGAGATCATCGAAGTGCAATCGGGCAGCTACCTGGGCGAAGACGATATCGAGCGGTTTGAAGACATCTACGGGCGCTCGACTCCCGTCGAGCGTGGTGTGTCAGTGAAAACCATCGCCCAGTAACACCGCAAAACAAAAAGCCCTCGCCCAGCCCGTTGCGTCCCCTATCCGCAGTGGGCTGGGCGGGGGCTTTTTCTGATCGGGCCACTTTGCAGATTGGCAGCGATCACCCACACAGCGTTGTTCCCTTCACTCGAAATAGTCCTTGAAATTGTTCGGCCCCAAATACAGAAAGTTCGACGGCGTCAGCTTGATTTCTTTGGCCATCTTGAGCTCGACGAACTGGCTGCCGGCCGTGACCGGGCCTAAATCCGTGGGCACCTGGTCAGAGCTGAAGATCACCATATAGTCGCCACTGCCCACATAGCGTTCATTCCCTAAAAACAACAGGTTCTCAACGTTCTCGCTGTTAAATTGCTGGCCTGGGGGGTTAACGTACACACCGCCCTTTGAACCCGCACGCCTTTCACCACGCGCCAGATCATTGATGCTTCGCTCGCGAGCGATCGCTTCTGCGCCGGCCTTGCTGGTGTAGTGAATGTAAACCGGCTTGCCGTTGTAAGTGCCCGAATCCACTATCGACTGCCAATCCTGATGATTGGCCAAGGGTTGATTGGTTGCTGAGCTTGATGCCAGCGGGCCTTGCCCGGCAGGCTGCTCGCGGGCAGCGTTGACCCCCTTGCCTTTTCTATTGCCCCCGAGCATCTTGCTCGCGCGCCATTGGTTATCGGCACCTGTTTCAACGGTCAGTACGGGTTTACCGGTCTGGGGATCAATAATCTGGACATAGCCGTCACTGAGTTTGAAATCACCTTTAATCTCATACGTCTTGGCGATACCGGACTGATCGGTGTAAAGGATAAACCAACGATCTAGCCCCGCCTCGTTCTTGTACTGATAAATCCCTCTAGCATTGACTGTGCTCTTGGCCAGTAACGATTCGCCATCGGCAATGGCGTAGGCGCTGATGTTGTCCGTTTGTGACGGTTGCAGGCGATTGGGCACATCGGCTTCAACGCCTGGAGAGTCAGGCGCCGGTTCGGACGCGGACTCCCCGGAGGGTTCAGGGGCTAGCGGTTCTTCTTTGGGCAGGGCAAAGGGGTCCGCGGCATTTGAGCTGAGACCGGCAGAGGAGAACAAGGTGTTGATCATGCCATCGAATGACTTCGACGCCCCGTCATGACGTTCAGCCTGGGTGTCGCCCGAAATCTCTTTTTCGGTGCCCAATACCACTTCCGTGAGACTTGTGATGACGGCAGCGGCGGCGACCGGAGCAGCCAGCGGGGCCAGTTTGACCAGCAGTTCTGCGCCGACCGAAATGTCGTTGAGCCAGGTGTCACGGGTGACCTCGCTGTTGGATTTGATCGCGGTGTCTGCGTCGTTCCTCATACGCTGCTGGCCACTGTCCGCCATGTGACTGAACACATCGCCCTTGATCGCGATATTGCTGCGGTCAATGACGTTGCCCTCCTGGTTGCTGACGCTATCCGTACTGAGGTATTCCAGGGATGAATCGACGCCGTTTTTTGGCCGTATCTCAGAGATCAGGGAACCCAGCGGCACGATTGCATTAAAGAATGCGGTCCCAAAACCACCGGACTCACTGTTCTGCCGATCAGCCAACGAGAAGTGCGACTCCAGGGCTTTACGCGTCTGGGGCGTCTTGCCTTGATCGCTGACCCATTGATCCATTTTTTCCAGTGAGGCGAATTTCAGAAAGGCCGGCTTGGCGTCAGGAATATAGAGAATTTGCACGCCGTCCAGGCGCCCGCTGGCATCCTTCTGGAGCCCCTCTGCGGGCAGGGTAAAACGCAAAATATCACTGGACTGAAAGCCATTGATATCAAATGCATGAACCTGGACATCGCCGGTTACCGGGGAGGTTGCCTGCAGTTTCTCCACGGTCATGGGCTGGTCTTCGGCTATTTCTGCACCGGTAACCGCCTTCATCAGCCGTTTATAGTCACTCCTGGTGAGCTGATGCTCGGGCGGCTGCAGCGCTCGTTCGGCCGGTAACTTCGCCTCCTGGGCCTTGAGTTGCTCGCCTGCCCTATAGATGAATATGCCTTTCTGGACTGTGCGGTAGCCATCGGCGTGGTCTTTCCAGAAGCTGTCGATTTTTGCCGACATGGTCGTCTGGAAATCGGATTTCCAAAGGGCCTTCATAAAGGCCGAAGGCGCCAGGGGGATTTCGTTGTGGGCGCCATAGCCTGCTTTGGCGCTTTGTCCGGGGCCGTCTTTATACAAGCCCGCTTCCGAGTCCAGAGTGCCGGGAATCCCGTCGTACTCGGAAAAGTTCTTCAACACGGCGTCAGTCAAACTGATGGATGACGAGGGTTCTTCCTTCATGTGTTCCCAACCGGTAGCGGTTTGCCCTGATTGCGAACTGTTAAACCGATTCAAATAAGTCTTGTCGGCGTCTACATGGATTCCGGTCAACCCGAACACAATTTCTTCTGCACGCTTTTTGGCTTCTTTGCGCACATCTGGAAACGCGACGGCCGTGTCCAACACAATCTTTTTGAATTTGGTTTTTTCGACATTGGCCTTGGCGGCTCGCTCGGTAATGACTGCGTAGGCATTCGAGGGACTTGTCGGTGCCAGGGCAGACACGGTCTGCCTGAGTTGGATGAGCCCCTCTCGGTTTTGCGGAATGCTCCAGCCATTGGCGGTGATGTATTGCGCAAGGCTGACTTCCATGGTCGGGCCTGGGTGTTGCGCATCGGGAGCCAATTGTATTTTGGCGGCTTGCAAGGCCGGAAGAATATGCTCATTGGATATACGGCCCGTTGCAAGGCCTTGCTCCAGGCCTGCCAGGGTCAGTATCAGCGCGTTACGGTTGTCCAGGGCACTGTTGCCGGCAACGGTGGTGGCTTGGGTATTGGAGGCGGACTTCATTGGGCTGCTCTCATCGTCAGAAGCGAAGGAGCGGTAGGCTGGAACAGCAAAATTTTGTACGGATAAGGTCATGGCGTTGTTCTCGGCACGTATAAAAAAAGCTCACAGAACAACGACCGTCAGTCTGTGGCTGTATATAGGTGTGTGAAGCGAACAACCCCCTTGATTCCAGCGCGAAGGTTACGTGGAGTGTCCGTTCGGGGGTGACCGCAACCCGATAGGCAACCGCATGCTGTCAACGGTACGATGGTTCATCTACCCACGAGGCTGCCCCCATGTTCTTCGGCGTTCTGCTCATCATCACCTGGCTGGTCCTACTCCTGCGCTACCCGGCCAAGGCATTGCCGGTTTCCCTCGCCGCAGCAGTGGGTTTGGGCTTCGTGGCGATATGGGTGGTCTGGCTGGACAACCGCGAAGCCTCGCAACTGGCGCGCCTGGAACTGCGCATCCACTATGCCCCCGATCAGTGCCCCGCCGACCGCCCCTTGCAGCTCAAGCTCAACAACGGCAACGACGTCCCCCTGACCGAACTGCGCTGGCGCGTCGCCGCCTACGCACCAGGTGATACGGTGAACCTGGCGGACAACGTCTATGCTGCCCCGCGTTATCGCGGCCCCGGCGAACTGCAGGCCGGCGCCACCTGGGAAGACTGTCTGCCGGTGCCGCCCCTGCGCCCCGGCTACCGCCCGCAAACCCTGGAGTTTCGCGCCGAACACCTGCAAGGCAGCTTCTCCGACTAACCACTACCAAGGATTGCCCCATGCCTAACGTGCTTATCACCGGTTGCTCCAGCGGCATCGGCCGTGCCCTGGCCGATGCCTTCAAAGTCGCCGGCTATGACGTATGGGCCAGCGCCCGCCGTCCCGAAGACGTCGCGGCCCTCGCATCTGCCGGTTTCAAGGCCGTGCAACTGGACGTCAACGATGGCGCGGCCCTGGCGCAATTGGCCGGACAGGTGGGCGAGCTGGATGTGTTGATCAACAACGCCGGCTACGGCGCCATGGGCCCGCTGCTCGATGGTGGCACCGAGGCCCTGCAGCGCCAGTTCGAGACCAACGTGTTCGCGATCGTCGGCGTGACCCAGGCGCTGTTCCCCGCCCTGCGCGCGCGCAAAGGGCTGGTGGTGAATATCGGCAGCGTTTCCGGAGTGCTGGTCACGCCGTTTGCCGGCGCCTACTGCGCCTCCAAGGCCGCCGTGCATGCCTTGAGCGACGCGTTGCGCATGGAACTCGCACCGTTTGGCGTGCGAGTCATGGAAGTGCAGCCGGGGGCGATCAACACCCACTTTGCCAAGAACGCCGGCACCCAGGCCGAATTGCTGATCAATGAACAATCGCCGTGGTGGCCACTGCGCGAAAGCATCCGTGCCCGCTCCCAGGCCTCCCAGGACAAACCGACCCCGGCCAGCACCTTTGCGGCGGACGTGCTCAAGGCCGTGCAACAGAGTGAACCACCGCGCCTGCTGCGTTCGGGGAATGGCAGCCGGGCGCTGCCGTTGATGGCGGCGCTGCTGCCCAAGGGGCTGTTGGAGACGGTGTTGAAGAAGCGATTTGGGCTGGGTGGAGCACTTTGATCACCGTGGCGAGCGGGCTTGCCCTCTGCACAGGGTCTTCGCTATTTCATGAAGTCAATAAACGCCCGCACCTTCAGCGGTAAATGCCGCGTGTCCGGATACAGCGCATACACCCCCTGAGGCGCGAAACGATGATCCGGCAACAGGCGTACCAGCCGCCCCGCGTCCAGGTCCTCCTGCACCAGCCACTGCGGCAGGACCGCCACGCCATGCCCGCGCACGGCAAATGCTTGCAGCACGGCGGCACTGTCGACCACCAGCGCACTGGGGCCAGAGCGATACTGATGTTCGCCACCTGCCGGGTCGGTCACGCTCAACTCAGTCAGGCGGCCATGCCCCAGCTTGGGCAGTCGTTCTAGTTCATCCAGCGTATGGGCGCTACCCAAACCAGGCGCCGCGACGGCCAATACCTGATAGGTGGATAACTGCACCGCACGATGATTGGAGTCCACCATGCGCCCCAGCCGGATCGCCACGTCAAACCGCTCGGAGATCAGGTCGGCATGGGTCGAGGATGTGGATAAGTGGATGTTGAGGTCCGGGTGCAGACGGCGAAAACCTTCCACAGCCGGCGCGACCACCGCCAACGCATATTCAACAGTCGTGGTGATGCGCAGGGTGCCTTTGAGCTGGGCGTGTTCAGAACGGGCCTCTTCCACTGCCAGCCGTGCTTCTTCGAGCATGCGTGTACAGCGCAGGTAGAAACGTTCGCCGGCATCGGTGAGCGCCAGTTGGCGGGTACTGCGGGTGAGCAGGGTGACGCCCAGTTCGGCTTCCAGACGTTTGAGATTGAAGCTGACCACCGCGCGGGTCTGGCCCAGCAGATCGGCGGCGGCCGTCAGCGAGCCGGCCTCGACCACGGCTTTGAAAGTGTCGAATCGGTCCAGACTGACCATGGCCACAGCCCCCCTTTGTCAAAATATTTTTGACAAACTAACAGGCAAACCCGTGTATCCCAAGCTCTGCAACCGGCCTACCCTGCCAGCCTCAAACGCTGGATCGCCCCTATGACCTACCGCTCGAAAGTCGCCTGGATCTTTTTACTGGGCTTCGCCCTGGACCTGGTGAACATGTTTGTCGCCACCGTCGCCTACCCGGATATCGCCCATGAACTGCAGGCTTCGGTCACGCAATTGGCGTGGATCAGCAACGCATACCTGCTCGGCCTGACCCTGATTATTCCGCTGAGCGTCTGGCTCGCCGCAGTGTTGGGCGAGCGGCGCTTGATCGCCGCGAGCCTTGGGCTGTTTGGCATGGCATCGGTGCTGGTGGGCCAGGCCGAGTCGATTCAGGCCCTGATCGGCTGGCGGCTGTTGCAAGGCTTGGGGGGCGGGTTGCTGATACCGGTGGGCCAGGCCTTGGCGTACCGACACTTTGCCCCTGGGCAGCGTCACCAACTGACAGCCCGAGTGATGTCGGTGGCGCTGCTGGTGCCAGCACTCTCCCCAGCGCTGGGCGGCTTGCTGGTGGACACGGTGTCGTGGCGCTGGATTTTCTACGCCAACCTGCCATTGGCCCTCCTGACCCTGCTGCTGGCACTGCTGTGGATAAAACCCGATGTGCCCGCAACCTCGCGACCGGCACTGGCCTTGGGGAGTCTGTTCAAGCAGATCCGCCACCCGATGCTGCGAGTGGCGATGCTGGTGTATCTGTTTATCCCCGGCGTCTTTATCGGCACCAGCCTGGTCGCCATCCTCTACCTGCGAGGCCTTGGATACGACGCGACACGCACCGGGGCCTTGATGCTGCCGTGGGCACTGGCCTCGGCCCTGGCCATCTACCTGAGCAAGCAGTTGTTCAGCCGGTGCGGGCCCAAGCCATTGCTGCTGGCCGGCATGGCCTTGCAATGCGCCGGCATCCTGCTGCTCAATGCTGCCCAGCCCGCCCTGCTGGTGGGCGCCTATGCCCTGATGGGCCTGGGTGGCAGCCTGTGCAGCAGCACCGCGCAGACCCTGGCCTTTCTGGATATTCCTGCCGAACGCATGGGCCACGCCAGCGCGCTGTGGAATATCAATCGGCAAGTGAGCTTTTGCCTCGGTGCAGCGGCACTCAGCGCCGTGCTATCGGCCTCGGATTCCTTCACCATGACTTTCTTGATCGCGGCAGCCCTGACATTGCTGCCGTTCTTCGCAGTGCTGAGCCTGGATACCTCCAGGGTTCGCGCACTGCTTCACCCAGCCAGCGAGCCTCAATGATGATTGATTACAGCGACTTTTTTGAAGAAGTGATCCAGACCCACATCGAGATCGAGCAATGGTTTGCCGGCACAGCCCCCGAAGGCACCCTGCAGAACCTGCTGGCGCGCTTCTCCCCCGAGTTCAGCATGATCGCCCCCGCCACCGGCGCACGGGTGAATGCCGCCGGGGTCCAGGCCCTGTTCACTCGCCTGGGCGGCATGCGGCCCGGATTGAAAATCACCTTGAGTGAACTGACCGGCATCGACCGCCATGCGCGGGGTGCCACGGTGACCTACCGTGAGCATCAGGTTGATCACAGCGCCAGCCAGACGGATCGCCGGGCCACCGTGGTGTTCGAGAAACAGGCCAGCGGCGCACTGCTGTGGCGGCACCTGCATGAGACCTATATCCAGGGCCAATAACCCTCCCCTGCAGGAGCCGGCAGGCGACGTGCCTGATGCCCTCTGTTTAATTTTGTGCCTGGTTGACGATCACCGTGCAAGTAATCCCCGCCGCCAGCAACACCCCCTCCGGCACTTCATCAATATGAATCCGCACCGGTACCCGTTGGGCCAGGCGTACCCAGTTGAAGGTCGGGTTCACGTCGGCGATCAGTTCGCGGCTCTCGGGGTTGTCGCGGTCGTAGATGCCGCGGGAGATGCTTTCCACATGGCCCTTGAGGGTCTCGCCGCTCATCAGTTGCATATCGGCTTTATCACCGACTTTCACATGGGGCAGCTTGGTTTCTTCGAAGAAGCCGTAGACCCAGAACGAGTTCATATCGACTACGGCCATCTTGGCTTCGCCAATGCGCGCATAGTCGCCGCGATGCACGTTGAGGTTGGTGACATAGCCGTCGACCGCTGACACGACTTGCGTGCGTTTCAAGTTCAGTTCGGCGGCCTCCAGTTGCGCCAGGGCATGTTGGTAGTCGGCCAGGGCCGAGTCGGCGATGTTGCTGGCGTCGTCGCGGTTCTCTTTGGAGATCACCAGGGCGTCGAGGTCGGCGCGGCGGTGGGCGTTGACCTTGCGCATCTCCCAGGTGGCTTTGCGTGAGGCGACCAAAGATTGCGCCTGCTTGACCGCGATGCGGTAGTGCTCGGGGTCGATCTGCATCAGCAGGTCGCCCTTTTTCACCAACTGGTTGTCACGCACCGGCACATCCACCACTTCGCCGGTGACGTCGGCGGCCACGTTGATGATGTCGGCGCGCACCCGGCCATCGCGAGTCCATGGGGTCTGCATGTAATGGACCCACAAGGTGCGGCCAATCCAGATCGCCAGGGCCAGAACCAGCAGGGTTGCGAGCAGGCTGAAAAACTTTTTCATCGGGGCATTCTCAACGGTAGACAGTCAGCGCCATGGCGCCGAAAAGACAGGTGAACAGGCTCAGGCGCAGCAGCGCCGGGTGCCAGAAAAAACGGTACAAATCAAAGCCCGCCAGGAAGCGATCCAGGGCCCAGGCCAGTGCGGCGGCGATAAAAAACATCAGGGTCATGGTCGGCATGTAGATGCCGTGGAACGCGATTTCACGAGGCATGGGCGACTCCGGAAGGCTTGAAGGCAGCCAGGGGCGATTGCGGGTCCAGCAGGGAGGTGCGGATAAAGTGCAGGTAGCTTTTCACCCGGCGCAGGGCCGAGGTGTCGAAGTGCGGGGCGAAGGGTTCATCGGTGGCCTGCACGCGGCTGATGGCGTGATCGACCGCCACCAGGGCGCGCTCCAGGTTGCTCTGGCTCGGTTGCAAAAACAGCCGCACCAGCGAACGCCCCATGACCCGGATGGCCTGGCGCCAGGGCTGGGATTGAGCGTACGCCGGGTGCACCGGCAGGATCGCCTGTTCCTTGCGCAACTCAATGATCGCGTGACCGACTTCAAGCACCACAAACATCCAGCGCAACAGGTTGCGTTGCACCTGTGGCTGGCCGGCAGCCAGGCCATAGGCCTGGTGCAGCAGGTCGCGGGTGCGGCTTTCAAAACCCGAGGCCAGGCCCTTGAGCTTGCCGCTGATGGCATACACCACTTGCTCACGCAGGTCGCGCTCCAGGCGGCGCCACAGCCATGGGCTGTTGGGCGGCAGGATAATCGCCCCCGCCGCGGCGCACACCAGCATGCCGATGATCATGGCGATGTAGTCGTTGATAAAGGTGTAGGGGTTGTAGATCGTCAAGTTGTCCGGCACCGAACCGGTACTGAAAAAGATCAGCAGGCCCAGGCCGACCCCGGCGTATTGCGGGCGCGACGAGAGGAACGCGCCGAGCACGATCACCGGGGCGAGCATCACGCAGAGCAAGGGAAAGCCGTCGATCCAGGGAAACACGAAGAACATTTCGACAAAGCCCACCACGGCGCCGATCAGCGTCCCGCAGGCCATTTGAAAAGCCATGCGCTTGGGGTTCGGCGTGGCGGCCGACAGGCCCACGGTGGCTGCCGCGATCAGGGTCATGGTCGCGCCGCTGGGCCAGGCGGTGGCCACCCAGTAGCTGCCCAGCACCAGCAGAATGAATGACGCGCGAATTCCCGACGCGGCACAGGCCAGCCAGTTGGTTTTCGGCGTGTAGGACTCGTCCCAGTGCTCCCGTGCGTGGCTGTGCTCGGCCAGGGAAGCATGGGTCTGCGCATAGTTGTGCAGGTCATCGACAAAGCGGTACAGCAGCTCATAGGCAGTGTGGAAATCCAACTGCTCGGCATCGCTCGGGCTGCTCTCCTGGAACATCGCCCGCAGGCTGCGGACCTTGGCCGGCAGGCTCTCCTTGTAGGCCGTCAGTTGGCTCACCAGGCGCGCAGCATCGGGGCTGGTCAGGGCGCGCCCACTGAAACCATCGAGCAGTTCGGCCAAATCCTGCAGGCCGGGCTTGATCGCGACCACCACATGGTCGGCGGCATCGCTGCGCAGGCGCTCGAGCAACTGGTGCAGGGCGTTGAAGCGCGTGGTGATGCCCATGAACTCACTGTTCAAGCGACTCAAGCGACCATTGCGCCGGCGCATATGGGGGTCTTCGAATACGGTGACGCTGCGCAGCCCTTCCAGGCCCACGGCTTCGGCGATAAAGCGCACGTTGCTGCTTTCAAAACCTTCACGCTGGCTGCGCCCGCGCAGGCCATCGGTGACGAACAGCGCGAAGGTGCCGAAACGCTGGTACAAGGCGTTGCGCATGGCCGCACTGCTGGTTTGCGGCAGGATCGCGGCACTGACCAGGGTCGCACACAAAATCCCCAGGGAGATTTCCAGCACCCGCCAGACCGCCGCCATAAAGGCGCCGTCCGGGTGGGCGAGCGCCGGCAGGCCGACCATCGCCGCCGTATACCCGGCCAGCACAAAACCATAGGCGCGAAAGTTACGGTTACGGGTGGCACCGGCCGTGCACACGCCGACCCAGATCGCCAGCGCGCCAAGAAACAGCTCGGTGTTTTGCGCAAACAAGGCGATCAACAACACCATCACCGCCGACCCCGCCAGGGTGCCGAGGAAGCGGTAGAAGCTCTTGGCAAACACCTGGCCGCTTTGCGGTTGCATCACGATAAACACGGTGATCATCGCGGTACGCGGTTGCGGCAGTTCCAGGCGCATGGCCAGCCACAGGGTGAGAAACGCGGCGATCAGTACTTTGAAGATATACACCCAGGTCACGCCATCACTGCGCGCCCAGTCGAAAAAGCCACGGCGCCATTCCAGGGAATGCAGCCAACGCAGCGGTGCAGGCAAGGGAGTCATGGGGAACCTGATCAGTGATCGAACACGGCCAAAGCCGCCGGGGTCTTGCTCGGGAGTGTCTTATCGGGTGCCGGTGCATCGCTGCCAGCACCCAGGCCACCGCCCAGGGCTGTCACCAGTTCGGCATGGGCGCTCAAGCGCGCGGCCTGGACCTGTTGCTCGACCTGCTGCTGGCGAAACAGCAGGGTCTGGGCATTGAGTACATTGAGGTAATCGGTCAGCCCGCGCTGATAGGCGATCATCGCGAGGTCATAGGTTTTCTGCGCCGAGGCCACCGATTCGGCGGCGAAGGTTTGCTGCTTGGCCATGGATTCGCGGCGGATCAGTTGGTCGCTGATGCCCTTGAGTGCATTGACCAGGGTCTGGTTGTAGCGGGCCACGGCAATGTCGTAGCCGGCGCTGGCCTCGCCCAATTGCGCACGCAGGCGGCCACCGTCGAAGATCGGCAGGGTGATCGCCGGGCCGACGCTGTAGTTGAGTTTCTTGCCGGTGAGGAACTCCAGCATGCCGCCGCCGGTGGCGACGTAGCCGAGGCTGCCCACCAGGTCGACGTTGGGGTAGAAACCGGCGTGGGCCACGTCAATCCCCCGGGCCTGGGCCGCGACTTGCCAGCGGCTGGCGACCACGTCCGGGCGCTGGCCGAGCAATTGCGCGGGCAGTGCCGAGGGCAATTTCAGCGGCGCACCGAGGGCCAGGGTCGGCCGCTGCAAGGTTGCACCCTCCCCCGGCCCCTTGCCGGCCAAAGCCGCCAGCTGGTTGCGGGTCAGGGCGATCTCTTCGTCGAGGGCGTCCAGCTGCCGATGGGTTTCCGGCAACGGCGTCTGGGCCTGGCTGACTTCAAAGTGCGTGCCGATCCCGCCATCCAGGCGCTTTTGCGCCAGGTCGAGGATCTGCTGTTGCTGGGCCAGGGTGGCGGCGACGATATCGCGCTGGGCGTAATGCAGCGACAGCTGGATATAGGCGCGCACCACATTGTTCTGCAATTCCAACTGGGCCTGGCGTGCCTGGGCGACACGCCTATGCGCCAGGTCGACGGCGCGCTCGCTGGCATTGCGCTCGCGGCCCCACAGGTCGAGGGCGTAGCTCAGGCCCAGGGCAGCGTTGTTGTCCCAGGTGGTGGAATTGTCCAGCTTGCCGGGGCCGTAGAACTGATCGCTGGGCCAGTTGTGGCGCTTGAGGGTGGCATCCCCGTTGATCTGCACGGCCTCGGCCGACTCGGCCAACCCGGCCATGGCCCGCGCTTCACGCACCCGGGCGGCGGCTTCGGCCATGCTCGGGCTGCCTTGTACGGCGAGGTCGATCCACCGATTGAGTTGCGGGTCGCCATAGGCCTGCCACCACTGGCTGGTCGGCCAGTGGGCATCCCGGGCGGCGCTCTGTATCGCGTCGTCGGTGGCCAGGGTATTGGCGGCGAGGTGCTTGCCTTGGGGGGCAATTCCTCCGGTTCCGATGCAGCCGCTGATTGCTAACGATAAAGCCCAAACACTGAGAGTCTTCAGCTCTCTGCTGATGCGACGCGGCACTGCTGCGAATTCCTGAGGTGGTGTTGCGGGGACGGTGCGGCAATTCTAGGGGGCACGGGGAATGGCGATAAGGTGGGATTCCTGTGAATCTTTATTACCGTTCAGGCGATAATCCATTGGTCGGGCTCACTCGCCCCCGTAACTTCGTGTCACAATTTGCCATCTCCCTTGAGAGCACCCCATGGACACTTTGCAAAACATGCGCGCCTTCAGTTGTGTCGCCGAGGCCGGCAGCTTCACCGCCGCCGCCGTACAACTGGACACCACCACGGCCAACGTCTCGCGCGCGGTCTCCAATCTGGAGGCCCATCTGCAAACCCGCTTGCTCAACCGCACCACCCGCCGCATCGCCCTGACCGAAGCCGGCAAGCGCTATTTATTGCGCTGTGAGCAAATTCTCGCCTATGTCGAGGAGGCCGAGGCCGAAGCCAGCGACGCCCATGCACGCCCCGCCGGGCAGCTCAAAGTGCACACCATGACCGGCATCGGCCAGCATTTCGTGATCGACGCGATTGCCCGCTACCGCCGCACCCACCCCGACGTGACCTTCGACCTGACCCTGGCCAACCGCGTGCCCGACCTGCTGGACGAGGGCTACGACGTGTCCATCGTGCTCGCCAGCGAGCTGCCGGACTCGGGGTTTGTCTCCCAACGCCTGGGGATCACCTACAGCATCGTCTGTGCCTCGCCGGCCTACGTCAAAGCCAACGGCTGCGCGCAGCGGCCCAGTGACCTGCTCAACCATGCCTGCCTGCGCCTGGTCAGCCCGGTGATCCAGTTGGACAAATGGGCCTTCAACGGCCCGGACGGCCAGGAAAGCGTGAGCATCAACAGCTCGCCGTTCCTGGTGAACTCCGCCGACGCGATGAAGACCGCGATCATCAGCGGCATGGGCGTCGGCCTGCTGCCGGTGTACGCGGCCATCGAAGGCCTGCGTAACGGCACCCTGGTACGGATGATGCCGAATTACCGCTCTCAGGAACTGAACCTGTACGCCATCTACCCGTCGCGCCAGTACCTGGATGCGAAGATCAAGACCTGGGTGGAATACCTGCGCGGCTCGCTGCCGGAGATCCTCGCGGCGCACCAGGCGGAACTGGTTGCGTATGAACTGAGTGGCAGTTTGGGTGGGGTGCGGCTGGGTAGCTGACCTGCCGTCATCGCAGGCAAGCCAGCGCCCACATTTTGCCCTGTGCCCACAGAGGTCTAGCGGTGTCCTGACATTCGCAGCGAGGAATGTTAGCGTGCTTGGCATTCTTCCCTGTCGATGAGCCTCACTTGCGATGAAAAAGACTGTCCTCGCCTTCAGCCGTGTCACCCCCGCGATGATCGAACGCCTACAACAGGACTTCGAGGTCATCGTCCCCAACCCCAAGCAGGGTGATATCAACGCGCAGTTCACTGAAGCCCTGCCCCACGCCCACGGCCTGATCGGCGTCGGCCGCAAGCTCGGGCGGGCGCAGCTCGAAGGGGCGAGCAAGCTGGAAGTGGTGTCCAGTGTCTCCGTGGGTTACGACAACTACGACGTGGACTACTTCAACGAACGCGGGATCATGCTCACCAACACCCCCGATGTGCTGACCGAAAGCACCGCCGACCTGGCCTTCGCCCTGCTGATGAGCAGCGCCCGCCGCGTGGCCGAGCTGGACGCCTGGACCAAGGCCGGGCAGTGGAAAGCCAGCGTCGGCGCGCCGTTGTTTGGCTGCGATGTACACGGCAAGACCCTGGGTATCGTCGGCATGGGCAATATCGGCGCGGCCATCGCCCGCCGTGGGCGCCTGGGCTTCAATATGCCGATTATCTACAGCGGCAACAGCCGCAAGACCGCACTGGAACAGGAACTGGGCGCGCAGATGCGCAGCCTGGACCAGTTGCTGGCCGAGGCGGATTTTGTATGCCTGGTGGTGCCGTTGAGTGAAAAGACCCAGCACCTGATCAGCCATCGCGAGTTGGGCCTGATGAAATCCAGCGCAATCCTGGTGAATATTTCCCGAGGCCCGGTGGTGGACGAGCCTGCACTGATCGAAGCCCTGCAAACCCAGCGCATTCGCGGCGCCGGGCTGGATGTGTATGAGCGCGAGCCCCTGGCCGAGTCGCCGCTGTTCCAACTGAGCAATGCAGTGACCTTGCCGCATATCGGGTCGGCCACCCATGAAACCCGTGAAGCCATGGCCAACCGTGCCCTGGACAACCTGCGCAGCGCCCTGCTGGGCCAGTGCCCGCAGGATCTGGTGAACCCGCAGGTGTGGAAAGGCTGATCGGCATTGTAGGAGCTGGCAAGCCAGCCCCTACAGTTTTTGGCGCGAACGTCGATAACCCGCTATAGATTGTTATCGCTGATCCACAGAAGGTTTTTATGTCCACCACCAAAGCCCGCGCAGATTCACTCTCGCTTCTGCTCTTTACCTTGCGCAGCGGCAAGCTGATGGCCATCAACCTGCTGAAAGTCAGCGAAATCATTCCCTGCCCGCCGCTGACCAAGCTGCCGGAGTCCCACCCGCACGTCAAAGGCATCGCCACCCTGCGTGGCGCGGCCTTGTCAGTGATCGACCTCAGCCGGGCGCTGGGCGAAATGCCCCTGCAAGACCCCGACGGCGGTTGCCTGATCGTCACTGATGTCAGCCGCTCCAAGCAGGGCCTGCATGTGCAGGCGGTGAGCCGGATCGTGCATTGCCTGACCACCGATATCCGTCCGCCGCCCTTTGGTTCCGGCGGCACACGCTCGTTTATCACCGGCGTGACCCAGGTCGACGGGGTGCTGGTGCAGGTGCTGGACATCGAAAAAGTCATCCACGCCATCGCCCCCGCGCAGATCGAAGTGGCACCGACCGACCTGACCATGGAAGAAGCCGAAGTGCTCGGCCATGCGCGCATCCTGGTGGTGGACGACAGCCAGGTGGCCCTGCAGCAATCGGTGCACACCCTGCGCAACCTCGGCCTGACCTGCCACACCGCTCGCAGTGCCAAAGAGGCCATCGACGTGCTGCTGGAACTGCAAGGCAGCGCCGGGCAGATCAATGTGGTGGTGTCTGACATCGAAATGTCGGAAATGGACGGCTACGCCCTCACCCGCACCCTGCGCGAAACCCCGGATTTCCAGGATTTGTACGTGCTGCTGCACACCTCCCTGGACAGCGCGATGAACAGCGAAAAAGCCCGCCTGGCCGGTGCCGACTCGGTGCTGACCAAGTTTTCGTCACCCGAGCTGACCAAATGCCTGGTGGTCGCGGCCCAGACCGTGGCGCAAAAAGGCCTGTAAACATTGACAGCGTATTACCAACTGCTGCGCCGCGACCTCACCACCAGCCTGCCCGCGCCGCAATGGCCGGGCGGCATCCGCCTGGACCATTACCGCGACGAACTGGCCCCGGCGATTCATGCGGTGTTACGCATGACCCAGGAACAGGGCGGCGGCCATGTCGCCAACCTGGACACCTGGCAGCAGCAGTTCATCAGCAACGCAGAGTTCGACCCCAGGCTGTGCCTGGTGGTCAGCAACGCCGAAGGCATACTTGGCGTGGCCCAATGCTGGACCAGTGCCTTTATCAAGAATCTCGCCATCCACCCCTGTACCCAGGGCCAGGGGCTGGGTCGCGCCTTGTTGCTGCACAGCTTCCAGGTGTTCAAGCAACGCGGCGAGCCCTATGTGGACCTCAAGGTGCTGGAGAGCAATCTGCGCGCACGCCAGCTGTATGAAAGTGCGGGCATGGTGTTTGTGCTGCGCGACGTGGTCAGCGACGACTGACCGGCACTGGCGCATAACTTGCTTCCAGAGTCTCTGAACGGCGGATAGAGGTAAAAACCCGTCACCGTCCAAGAGCGCCCTCTGACCTGGCCTGGTAGCAGATCTTCCATGAATACCCATTTTTCCTGCGTTGGTTGCGGCAAATGCTGCACCGACCATCATGTCCCCCTGACACTCGACGAAGCCCGCCAGTGGGCGGCGGACGGCGGCAATGTCATCGTCCTGGTGGAAGGCTTCCTGGGCAATGGCCTGGGCCTGCCGCTGCAACAACGCGAGCATGCCGAACGGCGTTCGGTGGTGGTGCCCAGCGGCACGACCGAGGCGTTTGTGGCCATTACTTTTGCCGCCTACAACGCGGGGCCCTGCCGGAATCTTGACGAAGACAACCGCTGCGGCATCTATGAGCGGCGGCCACTGGTCTGTCGTATCTACCCGATGGAGATCAACCCGCATATCCCACTGAACCCGGCCGCCAAGGATTGCCCGCCGCACTCCTGGGAACAGGGCCCGGCGCTGATCGTCGGGGGTGAACTGGTGGACCCTGAACTGGCGGAGCTGATCCGCCGCTCACGCCAGGCCGACCGTGACGACGTGCAGACCAAGGAAGCGGTGTGCGCCCTGCTGGGGATTCGCACCACGGCGCTCAAGGGCGATGGCTTTACCGCGTACCTGCCGGATATGGGCGCGTTTGCCCAGGCCATTGAATTGGCGGTGGAACAACCGGCCATGGCCAATGAGTGGGTGTTTCATGTGTCCGGCATGGACATCGCCGAACAGTTACTGGATGCCGGGGCACAGATCGCCACCGAGGTGCCGGCCAACTATGCGTTTATCTCGCTGCGCGCTGCCTGAGGCGCGTCAAATGGGTTGGGGCTGTACTGTGGCGAGGGAGCTTGCTCCCGTTGGACTGCGTAGCAGTCCCATTTTAGGGCCGCTTCGCGCCCCAACGGGAGCAAGCTCCCTCGCCACAGGTTATTGATTGCCCTGCACCCTCTCTGAACTGAAGGGCATCAGGGCTTGCCACAGCCACAACCTAGTGGCGTTTGCCCCAGAACTCTTCTGCCAGCCGCCGCAGATCTTCCGCCAGGGCCGCCACGTCGCCCGAGCTGAGCTGGCTCTGCTGGCCGGCAGTGACGGTGGCTTCGCCGGCATTACGGATGCCGACAATATTGCGATTGATGTCTTCGCTGACCGCGCTCTGTTCTTCCACTGCAGTGGCAATCTGCACACTCATGGCGGTGATCTGGTTGACCCGCTGGCTGATGCCATCCAGGGCCGATGCGGCGCGCTGGGCGTGATCGACGCTGGCTTCGACATGCTGGCTGCTCTGCTCCATGGCTATCACCGCATCCCGGGCGCCGCCCTGCAGGGTGCTGATCATGCGCTGGATTTCATTGGTCGATTGCTGGGTACGTTGCGCCAGGCCACGCACTTCGTCGGCCACCACCGCAAAACCACGGCCCTGTTCGCCCGCTCGCGCTGCCTCGATGGCCGCGTTGAGGGCCAGCAGGTTGGTCTGCTCGGCAATCGCCCGGATCACCTCCAGCACACCGGAAATATCACCGCTATGGCTTTCCAGTTGATGGATCACCGTGGTGGCCCTGGCCAGTTCCTGGGACAGACGCAGCACCGCATCGCGGCTTTCGTCCACTCGCTGATGACCTTCGCGGGTCTCGCTGCCGGCCTGGTCGGCGGCTTTCGAAGCCTGCTGGGCATGGTTGGCGACTTGCGCCACGCTGGCCGCCATCTCATGGATGGCGGTGGCCACCTGGTCGGTCTGGCTCTGCTGGCCCAGGGTGCTGCTGTGGCTGCTGTCCAGTTGCTCGACCAGGGCAGCGGCGTGCCCGGACAAACGCTGCGATGCATCGCCAATCCGGCCGACCACCGCGCCCACCTGGGCTTCAAGCATCTGCATGGCAAATTCGATTTGCCCCAGCTCATCCGCACGCCCGGTATAGATCGCCTGGCTGACGGGGTTATCGGCGATCTGCCGCGCCCGCTCGCTCAATTGCCGCAGGGGGCGCAACAACAGGTTGACGCCTAATATCCCCACCGCCCCCACCGCCGCCAGGCCCAGCACTTGCACCGCCCACGGATAGCTCGCCAAGCCGACCCCAGCCCCCCAGGTCAAGGCGCATGTCGCGCCGGTGACCAGCGACAACTTCAAGGGCATCTTCAGCACCGGCCGCATGCGCCGAGTGCCCGTGCGCAGACGGGCATACACGCGCTCAGCTGCCATCACCCGCCGCGCATCGGGCCGGGTCCGCACCGACTGGTACTCCACCGCCACGCCGTCGCGGGTGACCGGCGAGGCATAGGCACTGACCCAGTAGTGATCGCCGTTCTTGCAGCGATTCTTCACCATGCCCATCCACGAGCGACCGCTTTTGAGGGTCTGCCACATATGGGCAAAGGCCGCCGACGGCATGTCCGGATGGCGCAGCAGATTATGTGGCGCACCCAGCAGCTCCTCGCGGCTGTAGCCGCTGACGTCGATAAAGTCCTGGTTGGCGTAGGTAATCGAACTGCCGAGGTCGGTGGTCGAGAGAATGTTGGCATCTTGGGCAATGTCCACATTTCGACCCGTGACCGGGAGATTGATCTTCATGGAAAGCGCGCTCGGGGGTTATTGGGGGAGTCGGCAGGGGCACCGACTCTAAGCGCACCGGTTGAGCAAATACTGATCCAGCTCATGTTCCACGCATTTAGTTGCCCGGCGCCAGCGCCTGCGGCTCGTGGTACTCCTCAATCAGGGCGACACAGTCCAGCGCCACCCGTGCGCTGCGCGGCAACCTGCGCACGGCCAGTACACTGCGGGCGGGCAAGCGGCTACGGGCGAAGTAGCCCAGGTACACCTCATTGACCAGGGCCAGGTCATCCAGGTCAGCCAGCATCAAGGTGCACTTGACCACCCGATCCAACGACGAATGATGACGCTCCAACAGGTCGTGCAGGTTCTTCATCACCTGCTTCATCTGCGCGCCCGTCCCGCCTTTCACCGGATTACCGCGAATATCCAACCCCGAGATACTGGAGATGTACAACGTGTCGCCGACCCGCACCGCCTCGGAAAAAGGCAGCGTCAGCTCGCTGGGGTAAAAGCGCGGCCCATCGCCCGGTTGCGCCGCTGCAATGTCGAGTTCCTCCTGCAGATACCCTCGCAGAATGCGCTGGTGCTCGCCGCTCTGCTTGAGCTGCTCCAGCGCCCGGTTAAGGTCACTGCGCAATTCGCGATCGGACTTGCGCACGCCGATGGCCACGGCAGTGCCCATCTGTTGGCCGGTGACCGGCGGGCCGACGAAATCGAAAGGTTGCCCCTGCTCGGTGTCGAGCAGCTCCTGGCGAATTTCGGCTGTACCTTGCAGGGTCGCGTCAATATCACCGGCCACCAGGCTGCGGATCAACTGGTCATTGAGCCAGAAGCTCTTGATGATCACCCCGGCCGGCGCCCATTGCGCCAGGGCGAACGCTTCGCGATTGCTGCCGGTCAACACCCCCACGCGCTTGCCCTTGAGGGCGCGTACCGTGGGCATCAGCCCGGAATAACGGCGCGCCACCAAGTGCGTGGTCAGGGGATACAAATCGTCGGTGAAGTCGATCAACTGCCGGCGTTGCGGGGTAGAAGCCATGCCCATGATTGCGTCGAAACGCCGGCTTTCAAGGGCTGCGATGCTATGGGTGAAGACTTGATCGACCCAGATGCAGCGAACATCGAGTTGCGCGCACAAGGCATTGCCCAGTTCGATGTTCAAGCCGACCAACTGCCCTTGGGCGTTGCGGCTTTCATAGGGAGGAAACAGAGGGGAAATCGCGAAGCGGATCTCGCTGCGCGGCGCCGCGGCGGCCACCGGCCCTATCAGAAAGGCGCCCGACAGTAGCGCCCCAATGGATAAAACAAAGATCTTTGCCCAAGCCATGAAGACATCCCTTTCTTGAAAACCCCACTCCTTCACCCCGTGCTGCCAACCAGGCGCGGCGAAGGGGTATCGAGCAAGCTTTCAAGAAAAGGTCATGGGCCGACAAGGCGAAAAGTCAGCAATGGCTGTAGGCAGTCAGCGCTTGCCCATCGAACGACGGGTGCCTGGCGGCGCCATGCCGGGGGTCTTGGTGTGGCCGTTCTTCGCGCCGTTTTTGTACCACGGCTGATTGCTGTCTTTCGCCCCGGCCAGCTCACCCGGCTTGAAGGGGAATTTGAACGCCGGGATCACCGGCTTGGCTTCACTGTCGAGGCTGTCTGGATCAGCGAGTTCGGCGCTTTCAACAGGCGGTTGTGTCGGGGAATTCATGGAAGCTCCGGAGCGTGCAAAAAATGACGCGGGCCCGACTTGCGGGCCACACTGGCGCGCAGTATACCTGCGCGCCCTGGTTCTTTAACCACTGCCCGTACGAATGGTCGACCTTTGCTGACAGCCCTGTCAGTTACCGGTCACTTTGCTGACCGGGTTTGCAGGCTATAAAGAGCCTACGCTCCTCCCTTTCCCTGTCCGGACGCCGCGAGACCATGCCCATTCAACGCAAAACCACCGTGATTGTGCTCGCCGTCGTAGCCCTGGCGGTCGTGGCCTGGGTGGCGACCCGGCCGGCCAAGACCAAGCTGTCGGCTTCCAGCGCAATCCCGGTACGGGTGGTCAGTGTCGCGCAGCAGGATATCCCACGGTTCGTCAGCGGTATCGGCTCGGTACTGTCGCTGCATAGCGTGGTGATCCGCCCGCAGGTCGACGGCATTCTCACCCAGTTGATGGTCAAGGAGGGGCAACGGGTCAAGGCCGGCGACCTGCTGGCGAGCATTGATGACCGGGCGATCCGCGCCAGCCTTGACCAGGCCAAGGCCCAGTTGGGCGAAAGCCAGGCGCAGTTGCAGGTGGCACAGGTCAATCTCAAGCGCTACAAAGAGCTGAGCATCGACGACGGCGTGTCGAAGCAGACTTACGACCAGCAGCAAGCCCTGGTCAACCAGCTCAAGGCCACGGCCCTGGGCAACCAGGCGGCAATTGATGCGGCCCAGGTTCAGCTTTCCTACACACAGATTCGCTCCCCCGTCAGCGGTCGGGTGGGGATTCGCAATGTGGATGAAGGCAACTTCCTGCGTACCAGCGATGCCCAGGGCCTGTTCTCGGTGACGCAGATCGACCCGATCGCCGTGGAATTTTCCCTGCCGCAACAGATGCTGCCGACCCTGCAGGGCCTGATCGCCGCGCAACACCCGGCCAGTGTCGATGCGTTCCTCGGCGCCGACACCGACAGCCCGGCCGCCATCCTGCTCGGCGAAGGCCGCCTGAGCCTGATTGATAACCAAATCAGCGCCACCACCGGCACCATCCGCGCCAAGGCCGAATTCAGCAATGCCACGCAAACACTGTGGCCGGGGCAACTGGTCACGGTGAAGATCCAGACCGCCCTCGACAAGGCGGCCCTGGTGGTGCCGCCGACCGTGGTCCAGCGCGGCCTGGACTCGCACTTCGTGTACCGCGTCAATGGCGACAAGGTGGACGTGGTGCCGGTGCACGTGACCTACCAGAACAGCGACCTGACGATTGTCACCGGTGTGCAGGCCGGTGATGTGCTGGTCAGCGACGGCCAGTCGCGCCTCAAGGCCGGTGCCCAGGTGGAGGTGCTCAAGGAGCCGCCGCAAGTGGTCCAGACCGCCCAAGCGCAGGCCCGGCCATGAAGGGCCGTGGCTCAGTATCGGCCTGGTGCGTCGACCATCCGGTCGCCACCCTGCTACTGACCTTTGCCCTGGTGCTGCTGGGGTTGATCGCCTTTCCGCGCCTGCCCGTCGCGCCATTGCCGGAGGCGGAGTTCCCGACGATCCAGGTCACCGCCCAACTGCCCGGCGCCAGCCCCGACACCATGGCCTCGTCGGTGGCCACGCCCCTGGAAGTGCAATTCAGTGCCATCCCCGGCATGACCCAGATGACCTCCAGCAGCGCCCTGGGCTCCAGCCTGTTGACCCTGCAATTCACCCTCGACAAGAGCATCGACACCGCCGCCCAGGAAGTGCAGGCGGCGATCAATACGGCGGCCGGCAAATTGCCCAGCGATATGCCCAACCTGCCGACCTGGCGCAAGGTCAACCCGGCGGACAGCCCGGTGCTGATCCTCAGTATCAGCTCCAACAATATGCCCGGCACCGAACTGAGCGACTACGTGGAGACCCTGCTGGCCCGGCAGATCAGCCAGATCGACGGCGTCGGCCAGATCAGCATCACCGGCCAGCAACGCCCGGCGATCCGGGTACAGGCCTCGCCGGACAAACTCGCCGCCATCGGCCTGACCCTGGCCGATATCCGCCTGGTGCTGCAGCAGTCAAGCCTGAACCTGGCCAAGGGCGCGCTGTATGGGCGCGACAGCGTATCGACGCTGTCGACCAACGATCAGCTGTTTCATCCTGAGGAATACGGCGAGCTGATTGTTTCCTACAAGGACGGCGCGCCGGTGCAGTTGCGCGACGTGGCACGGGTGATCAACGGTTCGGAAAACGCCTACGTGCAGGCCTGGTCCGGTGATACACCGGGGGTCAACCTGGTGATTTTCCGCCAGCCGGGGGCCAATATCGTCGACACCGTGGACCGCATTCAGGCCGAACTGCCGCGCTTGCAGGCGATGCTGCCGGCGTCGGTGGAGGTCAGCTCGCTGTCGGATCGCACCAAGACCATTCGTGCCTCGCTGCATGAAGTGGAAATCACCCTGTTGATCGCGGTGTTGCTGGTGGTGGCGGTGATGGCGCTGTTCCTGCGCCAGTGGTCGGCAACCCTGATTGTCTCCAGTGTGCTGGGGGTGTCGCTGGTGGCCACTTTTGCCCTGATGTATGTGATGGGCTTCAGTTTGAACAACCTGACCCTGGTGGCCATCGTGATTGCCGTGGGTTTTGTGGTGGACGATGCGATTGTGGTGGTGGAGAACATCCACCGTCACCTTGAGGCGGGCCTGGACAAGCGCGAAGCGGCGATCAAGGGCGCCGGCGAGATAGGTTTTACCGTGGTGTCGATCAGCTTTTCGCTGGTGGCCGCGTTTATCCCGCTGCTGTTCATGGGCGGCGTGGTCGGGCGCCTGTTCAAGGAATTTGCCCTGACCGCGACCTCGACCATCCTGATTTCGGTGGTGGTGTCCCTGACCCTGGCGCCGATGCTGGCCGGGCAGTTTATGCGCGCCCCCACCCACCCTCCCCACGACAAACCGGGCTTTGGCGAACGCCTGCTGGCCGGCTACGCGAGGAACCTGCGTCGGGCCCTGGCCCATCCGCGCACGATGCTCGGCATCTTCACCGTGACCCTGGGCCTGGCCGTGGCCGGCTACGTGTTTATCCCCAAGGGCTTTTTCCCGGTACAAGACACCGGTTTTATTCTTGGCACCAGCGAGGCAGCGGCCGATGTGTCCTACCCGGACATGGTGGCCAAGCACCAGGCCCTGGCCGAAATCATCAAGGCCGACCCGGCGGTGGAAAACTTCTCCCACTCGGTGGGTGTGACCGGCAGTAACCAGACCATCGCCAACGGCCGCTTCTGGATTGCCCTGAAAGATCGCGGTGATCGCGATGTGTCGGCCAGCCAGTTTATCGACCGGATCCGCGCCAAACTGGCCCGGGTACCGGGGATCGTGCTGTACCTGCGCGCCGGCCAGGACATCAACCTCAGCTCCGGGCCCAGCCGCAGCCAGTACCAGTACGTGCTCAAGAGCAACGACGGCGCGACCCTGAATACCTGGACCCAGCGCCTGACCGAAAAACTGCGCACCAACCCGGCCTTCCGCGATCTGTCCAACGACCTGCAACTGGGCGGCAGCATCACCCACATCAGCATCGACCGCCAGGCCGCCGCGCGTTTCGGCCTGACCGCCACCGATGTCGACCAGGCGCTGTACGATGCGTTCGGCCAGCGCCAGGTCAATGAATTCCAGACCGAGACCAACCAGTACCAGGTGGTGCTGGAACTGGACAGCCAGCAACGGGGCAAGGCCGAGAGCCTGAACTACTTCTACCTGCGCTCGCCCCTCAGCGGTGAAATGGTGCCATTGTCGGCACTGGCCAAGGTCGACCCGCCGACGGTCGGGCCGTTGTCCATCAGCCACGACGGCATGTTCCCGGCGGCCAACCTGTCGTTCAACCTCGCACCGGGCGTGGCCCTGGGCGACGCCGTGATCATGCTCGACCAGGCCAAGAACGAGATCGGCATGCCGAGCACCCTCATTGGCAATTTCCAGGGCGCGGCCCAGGCGTTCCAGAGTTCATTGGCCAGCCAGCCGTGGCTGATCCTCGCGGCGCTGGTGGCGGTCTATATCATCCTCGGCGTGCTGTATGAGAGCTTCGTGCATCCGCTGACCATCATCTCGACCCTGCCCTCGGCCGGCCTGGGTGCGTTGATCATGCTGTGGCTGCTGGGCCAGGATTTTTCCATCATGGCCTTGATCGGCCTGGTGCTGTTGATCGGCATCGTCAAGAAAAACGGCATCCTGATGATCGACTTTGCCCTCGAAGCGCAACGGGTTCGTGGGCTGGCACCGGCGGATGCGATTTATGAAGCCTGTGTCACGCGTTTTCGACCGATCATCATGACCACCCTCGCCGCGCTGCTGGGCGCAGTCCCGCTGATGCTCGGCGCAGGCCCCGGCGCGGAGCTGCGCCAGCCCCTGGGCATCGCGGTGGTCGGCGGGTTGCTGGTGAGCCAGGCGCTGACGCTGTTCACCACGCCGGTCATATACTTGTACCTTGAGAAGCTGTTCCACAGACCCACTCCGGCCCTCGGGCTGGCGACCACACATTGAGGCGGGGTCATGCGTGTCCTGATTATTGAAGACGAAGAGAAAACCGCCGACTACCTGCATCGCGGGCTGACGGAACAAGGCTACACGGTGGACGTCGCCCGCGACGGCATCGAGGGCCTGCACCTGGCCCTGGAAAGCGACTACGCAGTAATCGTGCTCGATGTGATGCTGCCCGGCCTCGACGGGTTTGGCGTGCTGCGCGCATTGCGGGCGCGTAAACAAACCCCGGTGATCATGCTGACTGCCCGCGAGCGCGTGGAAGACCGCATTCGCGGCCTGCGCGAAGGCGCCGACGATTACCTGGGCAAGCCGTTTTCCTTTCTCGAACTGGTCGCCCGCCTGCAAGCCCTGACCCGCCGTAGCGGCGGGCATGAACCGGTGCAGGTGACCGTTGCCGACCTGTGGATCGACCTGATCAGCCGCAAGGCCAGCCGCGCCGGCCTGCGCCTGGACCTGACGGCCAAGGAGTTCTCGCTGCTCAGCGTCCTGGCGCGGCGCCAGGGCGAGATCCTGTCCAAGACGGCGATTGCGGAAATGGTCTGGGACATCAATTTCGACAGCGACGCCAATGTGGTCGAAGTGGCGATCAAGCGCCTGCGGGCCAAGCTCGACGGGCCCTTCGAGCACAAGCTGCTGCACACCATCCGTGGCATGGGCTATGTACTGGAGAACCGCAGTGTCGAGTAACTCGATTGCCCTGCGCCTGAGCGGCATGTTCACCCTGGTCGCGCTGGTGATTTTCCTGCTGATCGGCGGCGCGCTGTACCAGCAGGTGGACCGTGGCCTGGGCCTGTTGCCGGAGGCCGAACTGGATGCGCGCTACAGTGTGCTGGAGTCGTCGATCACGCGTTTCGGCACGCCGGATCACTGGGTGAAAATGACCAACAAACTCAAGCTGCTGGGCGAAGAGGATGCACGTATTCGCTTCTGGGTAGTGAGCAGCAACCCGGCCTATGAGTACGGCAACCCGGACGCGCACCTTCGCGAGTTCGCCGCCGGCCCCACGGGCAAGCGTGATTTATACCTGCCGGGGCATGCGTACCCGTTCAAGGTGCTGGTCAGCCAGTTCCCGGCCAAGGACCTGCGCCCGCCGCTGCGCTTTATGATCGCCATCGACACCGCCAACTTCCGCGCCACCCAGCACCATTTGCTGATGGCGTTGATCAGCCTGGCGTTTATCGGCGTGGTGCTGGCTTCGCTGCTGGGCTTCTGGGTCGCGCGCATCGGCCTCAAGCCGCTGATCAGGCTCTCGGATGAAGCGCAAAAACTGGCCCCGCCGAAACTGTCCGGGCGCTTGCAATTGTCGCCGCTGCCCCCGGAGCTCAAGCAATTCGCCAATGCCTTCAACTCCACCCTGGAGCGGGTGGAAACCGCCTACTCGCGCCTGGAGTCGTTCAACGCCGACGTGGCCCACGAACTGCGCTCGCCACTGACCAACCTGATCGGCCAGACCCAGGTGGCGCTGACCCGTGGCCGCTCGGCCGAACATTACTTTGAAGTGCTGCAATCGAACCTGGAGGAGTTGGAGCGCCTGCGTTCGATCATCAATGACATGCTGTTCCTGGCCAGCGCCGACCAGGGCAGCAAAGCCACCAAGCTGGTTGAAAGCTCCCTGGCCGATGAGGTGGCGACCACCCTCGACTATCTGGACTTTATCCTTGAAGACGCCCAGGTGCAGGTCACGGTGGCCGGCGATGCCCAGGTGAAGATCGAAAAGGCCCATTTGCGCCGGGCCCTGATCAACCTGCTGAACAATGCCGTGCAGCACACCTCGCCGGGGCAGGTGATCGAGGTGCGGATTGAAGCGCACGAGCAGCAGGTGCTGATTGGCGTGACCAACCCTGGAGAACGGATCGCCAGCGAGCATTTGCCACGGTTGTTCGAGCGTTTCTACCGCGTCGACGCCTCACGCAGCAACAGCGGGGCCAATCATGGGTTGGGGTTGGCCATCGTCAAGGCGATTGCCTTGATGCATGGCGGGGATGTATTTGTGCGCAGTGAACACGGTGGCAACACCTTTGGTATCACCCTGCCGATCTGATTTTCAAAACCACTCCGACATAAGCCCATTCCCATAGAGGGTCTTCATCGTCTTGACTGTTGCGATTTGGGCAACAGTCATTATCTTGTTACACTCTGTACCGTACCGCTCGCCTGCGCCAATATGTCGCATCGACGAGCGAGACGGCAAAGACAGCCGACCCGCCCTGCCATTTCCCTCGACTTATTTCCAGGGCTCTACACTGGGAATCTGTCTTAAAGCCGCTGACTTCAGCGGCTTTTTTTTGCCGTAAAAAAGGCCAGGAACACCCCACAACATTGGCCGTTCAGACTGACCCAAAGGAGCTCCCCCGGTGAAAACCGCGCTGACATTCACCCCGTTATTCCTCGCGATTGCAGCAACTATCTCCCCTATCGCCCATGCCGCAGACACCCCTCCCACCGACGGATTCGTCGAAGGCTCCAGCCTCAATATCAACACCCGCAACTACTACATGAATCGCGACCGCCGCGACATTCACACCGACGACAGCAAAGAGTGGGGCCAAGGCTTCCTTGGGGTCTTCGAGTCCGGTTACACCCAGGGCACCGTGGGTTTCGGCCTGGATGTGCATGGCATGCTCGGCCTGAAACTGGACGGCGGCGGCGGTACCGACGGCTCCAGCATCCTGCCGTACGGCAGCGGCAACGGCAAAGCGCCGGGCTCGTTTTCCACCGGTGGCGGCACCCTGAAAATCCGCGCCCTGGATACCGAATTCAAAGCCGGCGATCTGTTCCTCAACAACCCGGTAATTGCCGGCGGCATGACCCGCATGCTGCCCGAGACCTTTCGTGGCGTCAGCCTGACCAACCACAGCCTCGACGGCTGGATGTTCGAAGGCGGCCAGGCCAGCTTTGCCAAGCTCTACAACCAGAGCGGCCACGGGCGCATCGGCACCAGCTATGGCGCGCTGCCCAAGGGCCAGGACAGCCAGCATATGAACTGGGCAGGCGTGGCCTGGAGCGGTCTGCCAGGGCTGACCAGCAACCTGTACGCCTCCGAACTCAAGGACGTGTGGAACCAGTACTACTACGACCTGGACTACACCTACGCGGTCAATGACCTGGTCAGCCTCAACCCGGGCCTGCACTTCTACCATACCCAGGACACCGGCAATGCCTTGCTGGGGGATATCGACAACAACACCTACAGCCTGCATTTCACCGTGGGCGTGGGCAATCACAGCGTCATGGCCGCCTACCAGCGGGTCAACGGCAACACGCCGTTCGACTACATCGCCCAGGGCGACAGCGTGTACCTGGACAACTCCCAGCAATACTCGGACTTCAACGGCCCCAACGAGCGCTCGTGGAAGCTCAAGTACGCCTATGACTTCGCCGGGCTCGGCGTCCCTGGCCTGACGTCAGCGGTGTCGTACATCAGCGGCAAGACCGACCTGACCAAAGTCGACCCCAACAGCCGCGGCTACTCGGCCTGGTACAGCGCCGACGGCAAGAACGCCAAGCACTGGGAGCGGGATATCGACCTCAAGTACGTGGTGCAGGGCGGCAAGGCCAAGGACCTGGCGGTGCGCCTGCAATGGGCGACCAACCGGGGCAGCAATGGCTACTCGGCGGTGGACCGCGATGTGGATGAGTACCGGGTGATCGTCGACTACCCGATCAATGTGTTCTGACGGCCAATTATCTTTTTTGCCGATGAGCTAATTTCAGGCGCGCGGAACTAAACTGCCTCATCGTCACCGCCGAAGTCCGTCCGATGAGTCAACGCCGCGCCCTTAACCTGCCTGCACGCCCGGAGCTTTTGCTGATTCTGGGCAGTGGCCTCACCGTCACCCTGATCCTGATCATCGTCGCCGTGCTGCTGATCCGCGAACATGCCAGCACGCTGCAGACCGCCCAACGGTCTACCAGCAATATCACCCAACTGATCAATGCCGATGTGCTGCGCAACGTCGAGCTCTATGACTTGGCACTGCACGGCCTGATTGAGGCGGCCGGCAAGGACTTGTCGGGACTGCCGGCGGATGTGCGGCATCAACTGCAATTCGACCAGTCCACCGCAGCCCCCTATAAAGGTGAAGTCCTGCTGCTGGACGCCCAGGGCGCGGTGCTTGCCGACTCGTCGACGCTGACCCCAACCCGACGTAACTTCGCCAACCGCGACTACTTCCAGGTCCATCAACAGAACCCCGAGGCCGGACTGTTTATCAGCCGCCCGTTCAAGATCCATTGTCAGTGCGAGCAGGTCTGGCGTATCGCCTTCAGCCGCCGCGTGACCGGGCCCGACGGCGAGTTTGCCGGGGTGGCCGTGGCGACCATGCGCCTGGCGTATTTCGACCAACTGTTCAGCAGCCTGACCATCGGCAACGGTAACACCATCAACCTGCTTAATAATCAGGGCATCCTGCTGGCCCAACAACCCCTGCTCGAACGGGACATGATCGACAAGGACCTGAGTTCACGCCCCAACTTCAAACGCATGCTGCAAGAAGGCAGCGGCAGCTTCCGGGCCATCTCTGCGATCAGCGGTACGCCACGGCTGTATACCTTTACCAATGTGGGGCGGTTGCCATTGATCGTGGTGGTGGCGTTGGCCAGCGACGATGTGTTCGCCGCCTGGCAGCGCGCCGCGTGGCTGACGGCAGGGGCCACCGGGGTGTTGTGTGTGGGCCTGCTGTGGCTGAGCTGGATGTTGCGCCTGGAACTGCGGCGCCGATATCGCGCCGAGAAGGTGCTGTCAGAACTGGCAGCCACGGACGCCCTGACCGGCCTGGCCAACCGCCGGACCCTCGACCAGCGCTTGGCTCTGGAATGGGAGCGCGCCCGCCGCTCGACCGAGCCCTTGTCTGTGCTGATGATCGACGTCGACCACTTCAAGGCCTTCAACGACCGCCATGGCCATCAGGGGGGGGATGAAGCCTTGCGCAGCGTGGCGCAGGTGATCGGCCGCCAAATCCGCCGCCCAGCCGATATGGCGGCACGTTACGGCGGCGAAGAGTTTGCGGTGATCCTGCCGCATACCGATGCCAACGGTGCCAGGACGATTGCCGAGCATATCCGCCAGGGGATCCAGCACTTGCCGCCGGTTGCGGGTGATAGCGAGCCTATTACGGTGAGTATCGGCCTGAGCACCTGGGACAAACGCAGCAGCGCGTCATTGGAGGAGTTGCTGCTCAGTGCTGACCGGGCGTTGTATGAGGCGAAAAATAGCGGGCGTAACCGCGTCGTCGATGCGGCCCTGTTGAGGTAGTGGTTGCGTACCTATTGTGGCGAGGGAGCTTGTCACCACAGATCTGCCTCGCGCCTTGATTGAACATTGGCGGAGCCACAAACCGCCGCCATAAAAAAAGGCCACCCGAAGGCAGCCTTTAAAAACTAAAGAAAGAGAGTTGTTACTTACACCGCCGCAACGGGACGCATGTAAGAGATCGGTGCGGTGCTGGCATCTTCGAAGGTCACGACTTCCCAAGCATCTTTCTGCTCAATCAACTTGCGCAGGAGCTGGTTGTTCAGTGCATGGCCCGACTTGAAGCCTTTGAACTCGCCTATCAGGCTATTGCCCAGCAGGTAGAGGTCACCAATTGCATCGAGGATCTTGTGCTTCACGAATTCGTCTTCATAGCGAAGGCCGTCTTCGTTCAGTACACCATCCGCGTCGACCACGATGGCGTTTTCAACGCTGCCGCCGAGTGCGAGGTTGTGCTTGCGCAGGTACTCGATGTCACTCATGAAACCAAAGGTACGGGCGCGGCTGACTTCTTTTACGAACGAAGTGCTGGAAAAATCCACGCTTGCACTTTGGGTGCGGTCACGGAATACCGGGTGATCGAAATCGATCTCAAAGCTCACTTTAAAGCCTTCGAACGGGACGAAGGTGGCGCGCTTGTCGCCGTCTTCTACTGTCACTTCCCGCAGAATGCGAATGAACTTCTTGGCTGCGTCCTGTTCTTCCAGGCCGGCAGATTGAATCAGGAATACGAAAGGTCCAGCGCTACCATCCATGATCGGGACTTCAGACGCGGAGAGCTCGACGTAGGCGTTATCGATGCCCAGGCCAGCCATGGCCGAGAGCAAGTGCTCCACCGTGTCCACTTTGACGTCACCGTTGACCAATGTGGTCGACATGGTGGTTTCGCCAACGTTTTCCGCGCGAGCAGGAATCTGCACCACAGGGTCCAGGTCGGCACGAACAAACACGATGCCGGTGTCGACAGGTGCGGGCTTGAGAGTCAGGTATACCTTCTCCCCGGAGTGCAGACCTACACCTGTGGCACGGATAATATTCTTCAGGGTGCGTTGTTTAATCATGGCTTGGACCGCTTCAGCGCAAATTGCGAACTGGTATCAACAAAGGCTGGCGATAATAGCAGACCAGACCTTTGCTGAACACCAATCACCTTCATAGCCCTGATACATTCCATTAATCGGCCTGACGACGCAGGAAAGCCGGGATGTCCAGATAGTCCAGATCATCTTGCGGATTCGGGCTACGGGACGCCGCAGCACCAGCCTGGGCCTGGTTGCGCATCACGGTCGGACGATCCAGATCACGGTAGTTCACCGACGGCAGTTCCTGACGAGCAGGTGCTGGAGCGGCGGCCGAGGCCTGGCTGGTGTGCACGGTATTGTCGATAACCTTCACCGGTTTCTCGATTTTAGCGCCCAGACCCGTGGCAACCACGGTCACATGCAGCTCGTCGCGCATATCTGGATCGATAACGGTACCGACCTTGACCATCGCGTGCTCGGAAGCGAAGGCTTCGATGATGCTACCCACGTCGGAGTACTCACCCAGGGACAGGTCAGGACCGGCGGTGATGTTCACCAGGATGCCGCGTGCACCTTGCAGGTTCACGTCTTCGAGCAACGGGTTGCGGATGGCCGCTTCGGTCGCTTCACGTGCACGGTTAGGACCGCTGGCGCAGCCAGTGCCCATCATTGCCATGCCCATTTCGCTCATGACCGTGCGTACGTCGGCAAAGTCGACGTTGATCATGCCCGGACGCTTGATGATGTCGGAGATACCGCGAACGGCACCGGCCAGTACGTCATCGGCCTTGGCGAAAGCCGACAGCAGGCTGGCGTCTTTACCGAGGATGGTCAGCAGTTTCTCGTTGGGGATGGTGATCAACGAGTCAACGCTTTCAGACAGCAGACGGATACCTTCGTCGGCGATCTGCATGCGCTTGCGGCCTTCGAACGGGAACGGACGGGTCACGACAGCGACCGTCAGGATCCCCATTTCCTTGGCTACTTCAGCAATGATTGGCGCCGCACCGGTACCGGTACCGCCGCCCATGCCAGTGGTGATGAACACCATGTTGGTGCCTTGCAGCACTTCGGCAATACGCTCGCGGTCTTCCAGGGCGGCTTGACGGCCGACTTCCGGATTGGCGCCAGCGCCCAGGCCCTTGGTCACGGCTGTGCCCAATTGCAGGATGGTCCGCGCGCCGATGCTCTTCAGCGCCTGGGCATCAGTGTTGGCGCAGATGAATTCAACGCCTTCAATGTTGCTCTTGACCATATGATTGACAGCGTTGCCGCCGCCACCGCCGACACCGATTACTTTAATAACCGGGCTTGCGGGGATGTTGTCTACGAGTTCGAACATTTTCCCTCTCCTTTCATTTCTCTAGTTTTTTCGCCTACTACTTTGAAACGGTGTTGCGGTAAATCTTTAGAAATTGCCTTTCACCCAAGCCTGCAGGCGCTCCAGCAACGGCGCTTTGGGCTCGTCACTGCTATAGCTTTCGCGGCTGCCAATGCCCGACAGGGAAATGCCGTCGGTCTGCTTTTGCAGGCCGTACAACAGCAAGCCCACACCGGTGGAATAAATCGGGTTGCGCACCACGTCGCCCAGGCCCTTGACGCCATGGGGCACGCCCAGGCGGACCGGCATGTGGAAGATTTCCTCGGCCAGTTCGACCGCGCCTTCCATCTTCGAGGTGCCACCGGTCAGCACGATGCCGGCCGGGATCAAATCTTCGTAGCCGCTGCGACGCAGTTCAGCCTGGATCAGGGTGAACAGTTCGTCGTAGCGCGGCTCGACCACTTCGGCCAGGGCCTGACGCGACAGTTCACGCGGTGGACGGTCGCCCACGCTCGGTACCTTGATGGTCTCGCCGGCACCGGCCAGCTTGGCCAGGGCGCAGGCGTAGCGGATCTTGATTTCTTCGGCGTACTGGGTCGGTGTCCGCAGGGCCATTGCAATGTCGTTGGTCACCTGGTCGCCGGCAATCGGGATCACCGCGGTGTGACGGATCGCACCTTCGGTAAAGATCGCGATATCGGTGGTGCCGCCGCCGATGTCCACCAGGCATACGCCCAGTTCTTTTTCGTCGTCGGTCAGGACCGAGTAGGCCGAGGCCAACTGCTCAAGAATGATGTCGTCGATTTCCAGGCCGCAACGACGCACGCATTTTTCAATGTTCTGTGCGGCATTCACGGCGCAGGTCACCACGTGGACCTTGGCTTCCAGGCGGACGCCCGACATGCCCAGGGGCTCACGTACGCCTTCCTGGTTATCAATCACGTAGTCCTGCGGCAGGGTGTGCAGCACACGCTGGTCAGCCGGGATCGCCACGGCCTGGGCAGCGTCGAGGACGCGCTCAAGGTCGGCCGAGCTGACTTCACGGTCGCGGATCGCCACGATGCCGTGGGAGTTCAGGCTGCGGATGTGATTGCCCGCCACGCCGACGAATGCCGAGTGAATCCGGCAGCCCGCCATCAGTTGCGCTTCTTCGATAGCGCGCTGGATCGACTGCACGGTGGATTCGATGTTGACCACCACGCCCTTCTTCAGGCCCCGGGACGGATGCGTGCCGATTCCGACGATTTCCAGCGTGCCGTCGTCCGCGACCTCGCCTACCAGCGCCACCACCTTGGAGGTGCCGATATCGAGACCGACGATCATTTTGCCGCTTTGCACGTTTGCCATGGGTCCTGCCTCTTCTTAATTCTTCGCGACAGCGGGTTGCGCTGCCGTGGGCGCAGCCGGTTCGCGCCAGCTAACGGCCAGGCCGTTGGCGTAACGCAGGTCGATGCTCGCGATGTTCGTAATCTGTTCTTTCAGGGTTTTGTCGTAGATGGCGATAAAGCGGCGCATCTTCTCCACCAAGTGGTCGCGTCCCAGCAACAACTCGATGCCCGGGCCGGAACTGCCTGCCCCGGTGGTCAGGAACCAGCTGCCCCGCTCGCGCAATTCCAGGCGCGCAATGGAGAAGCCCAGTGGCCGCAGCATCTGGCTCAACGCCTGGTACTGCTGCATCACTTGTTGTTGCGCCCGTTGCGGCCCGAACAACTGCGGCAAATGCTCGTAGTTGGCCAGCTCACGCGGGTTGAATGCCTGGCCCTGGTTGTTCAACAGCGCTTCGTCACCCCAACGGGCCACGGGCAGTTGTTCTTCCAGGCGGATCGTCACTTGATCCGGCCACACGCGCCGTACTTCGGCGTGGGCAATCCACGGCATCTGCTCCAGTTCGGCACGCATGCCTGCCAGGTCGATGGTGAAGAAGCTCGCCGCGACAAAAGGCGCGATCCGCTGCTGCACCGCTTGCTGGCTGATGTAGCTCAAGTCGCCCTGCACGCTGATCTTGGTGATCGGGCGGTCGGCATACGGCAACAGGCGCTGCGCACCTTCATAGGTGCCAAAGCCCAACGCCACCAACAGCACCGGCCAGAACAGGGCCTTGAGAAAACCAAAGTTGGCTTTCGGCAGGCGCGCCGACATCGGCTCTTTAGCCACCATTCGACTGGCACCACGCGGCACCGGCTTGCGGCCGGGAGCGGGTGGCTGATGGCGAAGCGATGCGCCTTGCATGGTCTTAACCTCGTGCCTCTTCATTACCGGCCACATTACCGGCCACATAACTGGCGGCCAGGATCGCCAGCACCAACTGCTGGAAGTCCAGGCCGGCTGCGCGTGCAGCCATGGGCACCAGGCTGTGGTCGGTCATGCCCGGTGCGGTGTTGACTTCAAGGAACCAGAAGTTCCCCTGGTCATCCTGCATCACGTCTGCCCGCGCCCAACCGGCGATACCCAACGCCTCACAGGCTTTCGCCGTGAGGTCCATCAATTCCTGCTCTTTGGTTGCATCGAGGCCGCATGGGATCCGGTACTGGGTATCGGAGGCCAGGTACTTGGCGTCGTAGTCGTAAAAGGTATGGGGGGTGCCCAGCGCGATAGGCGGCAATACCTGGTCACGGAGGGTCGCGATGGTGAATTCGGGACCGGAGATCCACTGTTCCACCAACACTTGCGAATCGTAGGTACTTGCCGCTTTCCATGCGTCGATCAATTCGGCGGCCGAGTTCACTTTGGCCATGCCGATACTGGAGCCTTCATGGGCTGGTTTGACGATCAAAGGCAGGCCCAGTTCCTTGGCCGCAGAAATACAATCGTCTTCGCTGCACAAAACGCTGTGACGCGGCGTCGGAATGCCCAGGCTGTGCCACACCTGCTTGGTGCGCAACTTGTCCATGGCCAGTGCCGAGGCAAGGATGCCGCTGCCGGTGTAAGGGATCCCGGCGCACTCCAGCAGGCCCTGCATGCTGCCGTCTTCACCGCCACGGCCGTGAAGAATGATGAAGGCGCGGTCGATCTTCTCGGCCTGCAGGCGAGCGAGGAAGTCATCGCCCACGTCGATACCAAAGGCGTTCACACCGGCACTTTGCAGCGCTTGGAGCACAGCATTGCCGGACTTGAGCGACACTTCGCGCTCAGCGCTCTTGCCGCCGAACAGTACCGCCACGCGGCCGAAGTCGGCAGGCGCGATGGTGGAGAACAGGGAGCCGTAGTTGGTGGTCATTTCGACTTCCCCTGGGCAGGCGCGGCAGCAAACAGCGGGCTCGCGAGCAATTTAGGGGCAAGGCCGCCGATATCACCGGCACCCTGGCACAGCAGGATGTCGCCGGCACGCAGCAGCGGCTTGACGATCGGCGCCAGGTCCACACCACGCTCGATATAGATCGGGTCCAGTTGCCCGCGCTGACGGATGCTGTTGCACAGCTTGCGGCTGTCGGCGCCGGGGATCGGTTCTTCACCGGCCGGGTAGACTTCCATCAACAGCAGCACGTTGGCATCGGCCAATACATTTACGAAATCGTCGTACAGGTCACGGGTGCGGCTGTAGCGGTGCGGCTGGTAGACCATCACCAGGCGACGCTCCGGCCAGCCACCACGCACGGCCTTGATCACGGCCGCGACTTCGGTCGGGTGGTGACCGTAGTCATCCACCAGCATCACGTCGCCGCCGTCTACCGGCAGGTGGCCGTAGACCTGGAAGCGCCGGCCCACACCGGCAAAACCCGACAGGCCTTCGACGATGGCTTCATCGCTGACGCCCTCATCGGTGGCGATGCAGATGGTCGCCAGGGAATTGAGCACATTGTGGTTGCCCGGCATGTTCACCGAGACGTCCAGCGGCTCGCGATCAGGGCGCAACACGGTAAAGAAGGTCTGCATGCCTTGCTGACGTACATTGATCGCACGCACGTCGGCGTCTTCGCTGAAGCCATAGGTCACGGTCGGACGCTTGACCAGCGGCAGGATTTCGCGCACTACCGGATCGTCCAGGCACACCACAGCCAAACCGTAGAACGGCAGGTTATGCAGGAACTCGACGAAGGTTTTCTTCAACTTGTTGAAGTCGCCGTCGTAGGTCGCCATATGGTCGGCGTCGATGTTGGTGACCACGGCCACCAGCGGCTGCAGGTGCAGGAAGCTGGCATCGCTTTCATCGGCTTCGGCAATCAGATAACGGCTGGTACCCAGTTGTGCATTGGTACCTGCTGCATTCAGCCGGCCACCGATCACGAAGGTCGGGTCCAGGCCGCCGGCGGCAAATACCGAGGCGATCAGGCTGGTGGTGGTGGTCTTGCCGTGGGTACCGGCGACGGCGATGCCATGGCGGTAACGCATCAGCTCGGCCAGCATCTCGGCGCGGGGCACCACGGGAATACGGCGCTCAAGGGCGGTGGCCACTTCCGGGTTGGAGGTGTTCACGGCACTGGAGACCACCAGTACATCGGCCTGCGCGGCGTTCTCGGCACGGTGACCGATAAAGATTTGCGCGCCAAACGATTCCAGGCGCTCGGTGACCGGCGAGGTCTTGAGGTCGGAGCCGGAGACCTGGTAACCCAGGTTCAGCAACACTTCGGCGATCCCGCACATGCCCACGCCGCCGATACCGACGAAGTGGATGCGACGGATGCGGCGCATTTCCGGTTGCGGCATGGCTTTTTGATTCTCAACCATGGGCCACCTCCAGGCAGATATCGACCACGCTACGGGTGGCGTCGGGTTTGGCCAGGCGGCTTGCGGTGCTCGCCATGCTGTTCAGTCGTTCGGGTTGCATCAAAACCTCAGTCAGGCATGCGGCCAGATCGGCGGCGCCAGTCGTTCTTTGCGGCAGCAGGAAGGCAGCGCCCTCCCCGGCCAAATATTCGGCGTTGCGGGTCTGGTGATCGTCGATCGCATGGGGCAAAGGCACCAGCAAGGACGGCAGACCGGCAGCAGCCAGTTCACTGACGGTCAACGCACCTGCGCGACAGACCACCAGGTCGGCCCAGCCATAGGCATGGGCCATGTCTTTGATAAAAGGCTCTACAGTCGCCTCGACACCGGCCTCGCGATAGCGGGCGGCAGTCACTTCATCGTGGTTCTTGCCTGCCTGATGGAAAATCTCGGGACGCAGTTCCACAGGCAGTTGCGCCAGCGCCTCCGGCAGCAGCTTGTTCAGCGGTTCGGCGCCCAGGCTTCCGCCGAGGATCAGCAGGTGCGCCTTGCGCCCGGTCAGGGCCTGACGGGCAATGTCCATAAACAGTTCGGTACGCACCGGGTTACCGGTGGTGCGGCGCTTGTCCATGGCTGCAAACGTATTCGGGAATGCCTCGCAGACCCGCGCCGCCAATGGCGCCAACAGGCGGTTGGCAGTACCGGCCACAGCGTTTTGCTCGTGGACGATCACCGGCACACCGGCCAATCGCGCGGCCACACCGCCAGGACCGGTGACATAGCCACCAAAGCCCAGCACACACACCGGCTTCAACTCACGGATAACCTTGCGCGCCTGCCACACCGCCTTTAGCAACACGAACGGCGCCTTGAGCAGGGACAATTTGCTTTTGCCGCGCAGGCCGCTGACGTTGATCAGGTGCAGGGGCAAGCCGGCCGCCGGAACCAATTCATTTTCGATGCCACGGGGCGTACCCAGCCAATGCACGGTGTAGCCGCGGGCCTGGAACTCACGGGCACAGGCCAGCGCCGGGAACACGTGGCCGCCGGTGCCGCCCGCCATGATCAGCACGTTAGCGCCCATGGGTCGGCTCCTCGGCAAAATCGCTCTCGCTGAATTCCATCTCTTCGCTGCCCAAATGGGTTCGACTCTCCCACTCGATACGCAGCAACAAGCCGAGACAGGCACAGCAGATCACCAACGAGCTGCCGCCATAACTGAGGAACGGCAGGGTCAGGCCCTTGGTCGGCAGCAGGCCGACGTTCACACCGATGTTGATCAGGAACTGGCCGATCCACAGGAAGGCCAGGCCGTAAGCCACATAGGCGGCAAAGAATTGTTTGGCTTTTTCGGCCCACAAGCCGATGTACATGGCCCGCACGCAGACGAACACGAACAGCCCGACGGTGGCCAGGGAGCCGACCACGCCCAGCTCTTCGGCGAGTACCGAGAACACGAAGTCGGTATGGGCTTCCGGCAGGTAGAACTGCTTCTGCACGCTGTTGCCCAGGCCCACGCCCAGCCACTCGCCGCGACCGAAGGCGATCAGCGCCTGGGTCAGTTGGTAGCCGGAGCCGAACTGGTCGGACCAGGGGTCGGTAAAGGTGATCAGGCGCGCCATCCGATAGGGTTGCGCCTGCACCAGGATCGTCACGGCCGCCACGGCGAGCCCAACCATCAGGGCAAAGCGGAACAAGCCCACCCCGCCGAGGAACAGCATCGCAGCGGCGGCGCCCATCATCACCACGGTGGCGCCGAAGTCCGGCTCCATCAGCAACAGACCGGCCATGGGCAGCAGCACGATGAATGGCTTGAAGAAGCCCATCCAACTTTCCCGCACTTCTTTCTGACGACGCACCAGGTAGCCCGCGAGGTAAATCACCACGAACACCTTGGCGATCTCCGAAGGCTGCACGTTGAAAGCACCGAAGCCAATCCAGCGCATCGAACCGTTCACCTCACGGCCGATGCCGGGGACGATTACCATCACCAGCAGGCCGAAGGCACCGAGCAGCATCAGCCAACCCAGGCGCTGCCAGGTGGCGATAGGAATCATCATAGTGACGATGCACGCACCGAGGCCGATCACCAGGTAAATCAGGTGGCGGATCATGTGGTACAGGGTGTTACCCGACTGTACGGCAGCCACTTCCGAGGAGGCCGAGGTGATCATCACCAGGCCCAGGCCCAGCAGCGCCAGGCAACCGGCGAGCATCGGGAAGTCGAGGTCGATCCCGCGCCCGGTAATGATCGGCGACGGGTACGGCTTGATAATGTTCTTCAGGTCCAGACTCATGCCAAGCCCTCCACGGCACGGGCGAACAACTGGCCGCGCTCTTCGTAGTTCTTGAACATGTCGAAACTGGCGCACGCCGGCGACAGCAGCACGGCATCGCCGGGCTGGGCCAGGGCGCGGCATTGAGCGATGGCATCGTCCAGGGAGGTGGCACGCACTTGCGGCACCGCGTTGCCCAGGGCGGCGGCGATCAAGTCGCTGTCACGGCCCATCAGCACCACGGCACGGCAATGAGCAGCCACCGGGCCCTTGAGGTCCTTGAAGTCGGCACCCTTGCCATCGCCACCGGCGATCAGCAGGAGTTTGCCGTCGATATCGGCTCCCAGGCCTTCGATGGCGGCCAGCGCGGCGCCGACATTGGTGGCCTTGGAATCGTTGTAGTAGCTCACGCCATCCAGGTCGCGCACCCACTGGCAGCGGTGCTCCAGGCCGGCAAAGGTGCGCAGGCTCGACAGCATCGCGTCGAACGGCAAGCCGACCGCATGCCCCAACGCCAGGGCCGCCAGGGCATTGGACTGGTTGTGGGCGCCACGGATTTTCAGTTCACGAACCGGCATCAGGTTCTGGAATTCGAAGGCCAGGTATTTCTCGCCATTCTCTTCACGGATACCAAAGGCCTTGAAATCGGGTTTGCTCAGGCCGAAGGTCCAGCATGGCAGGCCCTCACCCATCAGCGGACGGCTCAGGGCATCCTGGCGATTGACCACCACTTGCCGCGCACCACGGAAGATCCGGTGCTTGGCCAGGTGATAAGCCGGCAGGCCGCTGTAGCGGTCCATATGGTCTTCGCTGACGTTCAACACAGTGGCCACTTCAGCGCCGAGTTGATCGGTGGTCTCCAGCTGGAAGCTCGACAGCTCCATGACATACAGCTCGATATCGTCGCTGAGCAAATCCAGCGCCGGCGTACCGAGGTTACCGCCCACGGCCACGCGCTTGCCGGCCGCAGCCGCCATTTCGCCGACCAGGGTGGTGACGGTGCTCTTGGCGTTGGAACCGCTGATCGCAACGATGGGCGCCTTGGCGTTACGCGCAAACAGCTCGATATCGCCGGACAACTTCACGCCACGCGCCGCCGCCGCTTGCAGGGCCGGAGTCGCCAGGGCCAGGCCGGGGCTCACATAGAGCTCGTCGGCACGGCACAGAAACTCGACATCCAACTCGCCACAACGCACTTCCACGTGCGGGTAGTCACGGCGCAGCGTGACCAGCTCCGGTGGATTTTCCCGCGTATCGGCCACGGCAAACGACTTGCCCCGGTTCGCCAGGAAGCGAACCAGGGACATGCCGCTCTTGCCGAGGCCGACAACGATGCGGAAGTGGTCTGAAGCGATCAGGGACACTCGTTTCTACCTCAGTTTCAGGGTGGCAAGGCCAACCAGCACAAGAATCACGGTGATGATCCAGAAACGGACAATCACCCGTGGCTCCGGCCAGCCCTTGAGTTCAAAGTGGTGATGAATCGGCGCCATGCGAAACACGCGGCGACCGGTCAACTTGAAGGACGCAACCTGGATCACCACCGACAGGGTCTCCATCACGAACACGCCGCCCATGATGAACAGGACGATTTCCTGGCGCACGATCACGGCAATGGTGCCCAGGGCCGCGCCCAGCGCCAGGGCGCCGACGTCGCCCATGAACACTTGGGCCGGATAGGTGTTGAACCACAGGAAGCCCAGTCCGGCACCGATCAGCGCGCCGCAGAACACAATCAATTCACCCGCGCCCGGTACATACGGGATCAGCAGGTATTCAGCGAATTTCACGTTACCCGACAGGTAGCAGAAGATGCCCAGGGCGCCGCCCACCATCACCGTCGGCATGATCGCCAGGCCGTCGAGGCCATCGGTCAGGTTGACCGCGTTGCTGGAGCCGACAATCACGAAATAGGTCAACACCACGAAGCCAATGCCCAACGGGATGCTGGCATCCTTGAGCATCGGGAAAATCAGCGTGGTTTCCACCGCGCTCGGCGCAGTCATATAAAGGAAGATCGCCGCGCCCAGGCCGAACACTGATTGCCAGAAGTACTTCCAGCGGCTTGGCAGCCCCTTGGAATTCTTCTCGATTACCTTGCGGTAGTCATCGACCCAGCCGATGGCGCCGAACAGCAGGGTCACCAGCAACACCACCCAGACATAGCGGTTGGCCAGGTCGGCCCAGAGCAAGGTGCTGATGCCGATGGACGACAGGATCAACGCGCCGCCCATGGTCGGTGTGCCGGACTTGGACAAGTGCGACTGCGGGCCGTCATTGCGCACGGACTGGCCGATCTGCAGGTTTTGCAGAGTACGGATCATCCATGGCCCCAGAAACAGCGACAAACACAGCGCGGTCAGCACACCCAGGATCCCGCGCAGGGTCAGGTACTGAAAGACCGCGAAGCCTTTGTGGAACTGTTGCAGATACTCAGCCAGCAGCAGCAGCATTAATGTTTCTCCGTACTTGAGCCACACAAGGCCGCGACGACGTTTTCCATCACCGCGCTGCGCGATCCCTTGATCAAAATGGTTGTGTGTTTGTCTTGTTCGGCTACGCCCAGCGCCTGGATCAACTCGGCCTGGCTCGCGAAGTGCCGCGCGCCCAAACCAAACGCGGCGGCGGCGTGGGCCATGTTCGGGCCGACGGCATAGAAGGCGTCGACTTTGCCACTGGCGTAGGCACCCACTTCGCGGTGGGACTGTTCGGCCCAGTCGCCCAGTTCGGCGATATCACCCAGCACCAGCACCTTGCGACCGTCAAAGCCTTTGAGCAGGTCAATGGCCGCGCAGATCGAGGATTGGTTGGCGTTGTAAGTGTCATCAATCACGCGCATACCGTTGCTCGCCAGTTGCGCCACGGTGCGACCCTTGACCGGTTGCACTGCGCCCAGGCCGGTGGCAATGCCGAACAGCGACACGCCCAGGGCGTAGGCAGCGGCGGCGGCGGCCAGGGCGTTGGCAACGTTGTGGTTGCCCAGCAGGTTCAGTTGCACGTGCTCATCACCTTGCGGACTGTGCAGGGTGAAAGCCGGGCAGCCACGGGCATCGAGCGTGATGTTCGAGGCATGGAAGTCCGCCGCGGCGTTGTGCACGGCGAAGCTCAAGACCTTGCGCCCGGCGGCACGTACACGCCAGGTTTCGAAGGCCTTGTCATCGAGGTTCAGGACTGAGGTACCGGAAGCGTCCAGCCCCTCAAGGATTTCACCCTTGGCCTGGACGATCTTCTCGGGGCCACCAAACTCGCCAACGTGGGCAGTGCCCGCGTTATTGATAATGGCGACGTGCGGCCGGGTCATGGCCACGGTGTAGGCAATTTCGCCAATGCGCGACGCGCCCAGCTCGATCACGGCGGCGGTGTGTTCCGGCGCCAGTTCAAGCAGGGTCAGCGGTGCGCCGAAATCGTTGTTCAGGTTGCCACGGGTCGCCAGCACTGGCCCGCGCGTGCGCAGGATACCGGCAAGCAGTTCCTTGACCGTGGTTTTGCCACTGGAGCCGGTGATCGCCGCCACCGGATTGGTGAACGCCGCGCGGTTCAGCGCGCCCAATTGACCCAGGGCCAGACGGGTGTCGGCCACCAGCAACTGCGGCAGTGTCGAGTCAGTGACTTCACGCTGCACCAAGGCACCGACCGCGCCTTTGGCGGCCACCTCATTCAAATAGTCATGCCCGTCGAAGCGCGGGCCGGCCAGGGCGACAAACAGTTGCCCCGGCTTGATGTTGCGACTGTCGATACTGACGCCGTCGAAGCTGCAATCGCTCGACAACACACGGGCCGACAAGGCCTGGGTCAGTTCGCTGAACTGCATGGCCTTAAGCATGGGCCACCTCCCACGCGGTCAAGGCGCGATCGGCCTCGACCAGATCGGAGAAGGCATGGCGTTCGCCGTTGATTTCCTGGTAGTCCTCATGGCCTTTACCGGCCAGAACCACCACATCGTCAGCGCTGGCGCTGGCGATCAATTGGGCAATGGCTGCGCCGCGACCGGCGACGAAGCTCACCCGAGAGGCGTCCTGGAAGCCTGCGCGGATATCATCGAAAATCTGGCTTGGCGCTTCGCTACGCGGGTTGTCGTCAGTCACCAGTACACCATCGGCCAGGCGCTCGACGATCTCGGCCATCAGCGGGCGTTTGCCGCGATCGCGGTCGCCGCCGCAGCCGAACAGGCACAGCAACTTGCCCTTGGCGTGAGGGCGCAGGGCTTCGAGAACTTTTTCCAGGGCATCCGGGGTGTGGGCATAATCGACCACCACCAGCGGCTGCGTCCCGCCACCCAGGCGCTGCATACGCCCGGCCGGGCCTTCAAGCCTGGGCAATACACGCAGGATTTCGTCCAGGGCGTAATCCAGGCCCAGCAAGGCGCCGATGGCCGCGAGGACGTTGCTCAGGTTAAAGCGACCGAGCAAGGCACTGCGCAAGTGGTGCTCGCCCTGGGGCGTGACCAGCGTCGCGAGTACACCTTCGTCATTGAACTGGGCTTCGCGGCAATACAGGTAGGCGCTGGAGTCTTCCAGGCTGTAGCTGATCAGGCGTGCTTCGCTTTTTTCTGCGGCCAGTTGGCGCCCGAATGCATCATCGAGGTTCACGACGCGGCACTTCAGATCGGTCCAGCCGAACAGCTTGGCCTTGGCGGCGGCATACGCCTCCATGCTGCCGTGGTAGTCCAGGTGGTCACGGGACAGGTTGGTCATCACTGCCACGTCGAATGCCAGGGCGGTGACCCGGCCCTGATCCAGGCCATGGGACGACACTTCCATGGCCACGGCCTTGGCCCCGGCCTTTTTCAAGTCGGCCAGGGTCGCCTGCACGGCAATCGGGTTCGGCGTGGTATGCAGGCCGCTTTGCAGCGCGCCATAGAAACCGGTGCCCAGGGTGCCAACGATGCCGCAGTGCTGGCCCAGCAGGTCCAGCGCCTGGGCCACCAACTGGGTGACACTGGTCTTGCCGTTGGTGCCGGTGACGCCAATCAGGTTGAGCTGGCGGCTCGGGTCGCCATAAAAACGCCCGGCGATATCCGACAACTGCGCCGCCAGGCCCTTGACCGGAATCAACGGCACATCGGTAATCGGTAATACAGTGGCACCTTCGACTTCGTAGGCCACCGCCGCCGCGCCGCGCTGCAGGGCGTCGGCGATATGGGCACGACCGTCGAACTTGCCGCCTGGCACAGCCAGGAACAGGTCGCCAGCACGTACGTTACGGCTGTCCAGACTCAGTTCGCGAATCAACAGATCGCGGCCAGCGTGGGCGAAAATCTTGTTCAGGCTAAGAGACATCAGCCGCGCCCTCCATTGGCTTTTACAGCAGCGGCCGGTGGTCCGGCGTTGGCTTGTTGGGTCGGCGGCAGGTTGTCCGGCGTGATGTTCATCAAACGCAGGGTGCCGGACATGACTTTGCTGAATACGGGTGCCGAGACCAGGCCACCGAAGTAGCCGGCCTTGCTCGGTTCATCAATGACCACGACGATGGCGTAACGCGGATCGCTCATCGGGCCGAAGCCAGCGAACAGCGAGCGGTAGGAGTTTTCGGCATAGCCTTTGGTGCCCACCGACGTCTTCCGTGCGGTACCGGACTTGCCGGCCACGTGATAGGCCGGGACCTGGGCACGGAACACGCCGCGTGGTGCCTCGATCACTTGTTGCAGCATGGTCTGCATGGTCTTGGCGACGTTTTCCGGGATGACCTGTTCGGATTTCGGCGCTTCGTCCAGGTGGATCAGGCTCAACGGCGTCATGCGGCCATTGTTGGCCAGCACGGAAAAGGCGTGGGCCAGCTGGATCGCGGTCACCGACAGGCCATAGCCATAGGACAGGGTCGCGGTCTCGGCCTTGCGCCACTCACGGTAGTTGGGCAGGTTGCCGACGCGCTCGCCCGGGAAGTCCAGGCCGGTAGGCTGGCCCAGGCCGATCCTCTGCGCCAGGTGGTAGATGTTTTCGCCGCCGATATCGAAGGCGACTTTACTCATGCCGACGTTACTGGAGTTGATCAGGATGCCGGTCAGGTCCAGCACCGGGCCTTCGCTGCGGGACACGTCGCGAATGGTGTACTTGCCCAGTTGCAGGGTGCCCGGATAGACCTCGACTTTGTCGGTCGGCTTCCAGCGCCCGGATTCCAGGGCCGCACTCATGGAGATGGCTTTCATGGTCGAACCCGGCTCGAACACGTCGATCATCGCGCGGTTGCGCATCATCGCCGGTTGCAGGTTGCGACGGTTGTTCGGGTTGTAGGTCGGCTGGTTGACCATGGCGAGGATCTCGCCGGTCTTCACGTCCATGATCACCAGGCTGCCGGCTTTTGCGCCGTTCTCGATGATCGCGTTGCGCAGCTCGCGGTTGGCCAGGTACTGCAGGCGCAAGTCAATCGACAACGCCAAGGGCTTACCGGCCTTGGCGTTTTTGGTGACTTGGACATCCTTGATCAGTCTGCCGCGCCGATCCTTGATGACCTGCCGCTTGCCGGGAACCCCGGCCAGCCACTCGTCGTAGGCCAGTTCCACCCCTTCGCGGCCATGGTCATCAATGTCGGTGAAGCCGACCATGTGGGCAGTGGTCTCGCCGGCCGGGTAGAAACGCCGGAATTCCTCGATGCCGTAGACACCGGGGATTTTCAGGTCGAGCACGCCTTGGCCCTGTTCCGGGGTCAGGCCGCGAACCAGATAGATGAATTCTTTGTTGGCCTGGGCTTCAAGACGCTCTTTAAGGGCCTTGGGATCCTGGCCGAGGGCGTGGGCCAGCTCGGTCCATTTGTCCTTGACCGCTTGCAGTTCCTTGGCGTTGGCCCACAGCGTGGTCACCGGGGTACTGACAGCCAGGGGTTCACCGTTACGGTCGGTGATCAGCCCGCGGTGCGCAGGAATCGGGATATGACGCAGGCTGCGGGCATCGCCCTGGCCGATCAGGAAGTCGCGATCCACCACTTGCAGGTCGACGATGCGCCAGGCAATCGCGCCCACCATCAACGCGAGCAAGCCCAGCACGACGCGGAAGCGCCACGGGTAGAGTGCGCCTTCGAGTTTCATCATGGCGCCACCATGCGGACTTCCGCCGCGCCAGGAATGTGCATCTTCAGCTGTTCGGAGGCCAGCACTTCGATGCGGCTATGGGCCGTCCAGGTGCTTTGTTCAAGAATCAGCCGGCCCCACTCCGCCTGGGCCTTGTCGCGCACACTCAATTCGCCGTACAGGCTATTGAGCAGTTGACGGTTCCAGTGGGCGCTGTAGGACACCGCAATTGCAGACACCAGTACGCCGACGTACAGCAGCATCATAAAGAAGCTGCCGCCCGGCAGGGGCTTGGCGAAAAGCTTGCTCACCGCAACTTCTCCGCAACACGCATGACGGCGCTGCGAGCACGTGGGTTGGCCTTGAGTTCGGCTTCGGAAGCGAACTGCGCTTTGCCATGAATTTTGATTTTCGGCACAAAGGCTTCGAAACGTACCGGCAGGTTGCGCGGCAGGTTGTCGGTTTCGCCCTTGACCAGGCGACGCATGAACAATTTGACGATGCGATCTTCCAGGGAGTGGAAGCTGATCACCACCAGGCGACCGCCCACTTCCAGGGACTCCAGGGCAGCCTCAAGGCCAGCCTCCAGGTCGCCCAGTTCGTTGTTAACGTGAATGCGCAGGCCCTGGAATGCACGGGTCGCCGGGTTCTTGCCCTTTTCCCATGCCGGGTTGGCGACTTTCAGTACTTCGGCCAGGTCGGCGGTGCGCTCGAACGGCTGGATTTCCCGGCGCTCGACCACGGCACGGGCCATGCGGCCGGCGAAACGCTCTTCGCCGTATTCCTTGAATACGCGGGTGATTTCTTCGTGGGGCGCGGTGGCGATGAACTGCGCGGCGCTGATGCCACGGCTCGGGTCCATGCGCATGTCCAGCGGACCATCATTCATGAAACTGAAACCGCGCTCAGGGTCGTCCAACTGCGGCGACGACACGCCCAGGTCCAGCAAAACCCCGGCCACCTTGCCCGCCATGCCCCGCTCGGCGACTTCCGCGCCCAGCTCGGCAAAGCTGCGCTGCACAACGACAAAGCGGCCGTCTTCGGCCGCTAGCGCTTGCCCGGTGGCAATCGCCTGGGGATCCTTGTCGAATCCGAGGAGTTTGCCCTCCGGGCCGAGCTGGCTGAGGATCAAACGGCTATGCCCGCCGCGCCCGAACGTGCCATCCAGATAGCAGCCATCAGGGCGCACGGCGAGAGCCTCGACGGCTTCGTCAAGCAGCACGGTGATGTGGTTAAAGCCGCTATCAATAGTCACAGGATCAAATCACGCAGTTCATCAGGCATGGCGCCCGGTTGTTGAATAGCAGCCAGGTCAGCTGCAGACACAGCATCCCAGGCATCTTCGTCCCACAATTGGAACTTGTTCAGTTGGCCTACCAGCATCGCGCGCTTATCAAGCTTGGCGTATTCGCGCAGACGCGGTGGAACCAGGAAACGACCACTGCCATCGAGTTCGAGGTCGACGGCATTACCAATCAGCAGGCGTTGCAAACGGCGGTTTTCTTCACGCAACGAAGGCAGAGCGCGCAACTTGGTTTCAATCAACTCCCACTCATCGAGGGGGTAAACGCACAAACAAGGATCAACGGCATCAATCGTGATGATTAACTGCCCGGAACTTCGCGAAATGAGCTCGTCACGATACCGGCTCGGCATGGCGAGACGGCCTTTTGCATCGAGACTGATAGCGTTAGCTCCGCGAAACACAGGTGCGTTTCTCCAAATTTTAGCGTTTTACGTTCAAAAAACCCACTTTGTGCCACTTTCCGCCACTTGCGCACACTATAGGAATGCGCCCACCACACCGTCAAGGCGCGGATTAAAGGAAAAGCCTTACAGAACGGAGATTTAGGAGCGTAAAAGGAGGAGAAACGAGAGTTCGGCGATGTTTTTGACTCAACAAACGCAAATAGCTCAAAGAGCTAGAGCTTGAACTTAAAGTAATTTATTAAGAGTAAGATTTTTTCGGTATTACGAAGACGCATCTGCCAATGATTTGGCAGGGAGGGATTCTTGCGTTACTACCTGGTTTCTGCCCGAGACTCGTGCAGAAGGAAAAAGGTGGAGAGTCGATCTATAAGCCGGGTTCTGTCTTGAACAGTCATTCGTCTACGATGGCCATCACTGGACATCTTTAGCAACCTACCCGGTTCCAGCGCGGGCCACGCCTTGGAACCCTATTTGGTCTTGCTCCAAGTGGGGTTTACCTAGCCACGAACTGTTGCCAGTCGCGCGGTGCGCTCTTACCGCACCTTTTCACCCTTACCGGCACCGAAGTGCTTAGGCGGTTATTTTCTGTGGCACTTTCCGTAGGCTCACGCCCCCCAGGCATTACCTGGCACTTCGCCCTATGGAGCCCGGACTTTCCTCCCCCCCCTAATTTTCATAGAGGGCAGCGACTGTCCAATCGACTCTCCGCCGCGAAGGTTAACGGCACGGCGGCCTTAGAACAAGTATTAAAAGACAGCATTGCCATCACGTTCCGACGCCGTGCACGTTAAACCCTGGAACTATTCGCTCTTTTGCTTATCAAGCGCGGCCTGATACAGCACGTTCTTGCGCACACCGGTGATTTCGGCGGCCAGGGCTGCGGCTCGCTTGAGTGGCATTTCCTTGAGCAGCAGGTCCAGCACGCGCATGGCTTCGCTGCCCACGGCATCTTCAGTCTCTGGCGCGGCCCAGCCCGCGACCAGCACGACGCATTCGCCACGCTGCTGATTGCTGTCACCCTCGACAAACGCGCGCAGCTCTTCCAGCGGCAGGCCCTTGAGGGTTTCAAAAGTCTTGGTCAGCTCCCGTGCCAGCAAGGCCAGACGTTCGCCACCGAAAACCAGCTCCATATCTTGCAGGCACTCGAGGATACGGTGCGGCGCCTCGTAGAAAATCAGGGTGCGCGGCTCTTCCTTTAACAGTTCCAGGCGCGCCCGGCGCCCCACGGCCTTGGCCGGCAGGAAACCTTCGAAGATAAAGCGGTCGGACGGCAAGCCCGCCGCCGACAAGGCGGCAATCAACGCACACGCCCCGGGAACCGGAACTACATTGATGCCCGCCGCCCGCGCCTGACGGACCAGGTGGTAACCGGGGTCGGAGATCAATGGCGTACCGGCATCGGAAATCAACGCCACGTCATCGCCCGCAAGCAGACGGGTAATAAAACGACTGCCCTCGTCACGCTCATTATGCTCATGACAGGCCGCCAGGGGCGTGGTGATACCAAAGTGCTGCATCAGGCGCAGCGAGTGCCGGGTGTCTTCCGCCGCAATCAACTTGGCTTCGCGCAACACTTTCAGCGCCCGCGCGCTGATGTCGTCCAGGTTGCCAATGGGCGTCGCCACCACAAAAAGCGAGCCAGCAGTGGAATTCAAAGGACCTGGAGCAGTCAAAGCGCACACCTCAAAGATTGGCAAAAGCCATATTGTAGCGCGTAGACGTCAAGAAAATGCGCCAAGGGGGTCGTGTCCATCGGGTCTGTTTGCGGCGGTTACTGACGCCCTGCAACATTTAAACGATCTAAATAGACGGTTTCACGCCACTAACATCGCGCCCGGGCCAGTGCTTGGGTACAATTCCACGCTAATTTGATCGGTATCAGGAACACTTACATGATCGCTTGCCTGCGGCTGTTCTCTGCCCTTTGCCTGGCTGCCCTGTTGGCGGCTTGCGCAAGCTCGCCCTCGTCAAGCCTTGGCGAACTCCCACGGACCCCGGATGCCACCATCGAGCAACTGCTCGAACAGGCGACTTCGGCCAAGACTCCAGAAAAAGCTGCACTGCTGCGCCTGAGCGCGGCGGACATGGCCTTCCACCAGAACAATCCTGGGCGCTCCGCGCAGATCCTCGCGCAAGTGCCGCTGGACAGCCTCAAGCCGGCCGCCCAGGTCTTTGCCAGCACCTTGACGGCAGAACTGGCCATGGGCCGCAACCAGCCCAAGGCTGCGTTGACCGCGCTGAGCCATCCGAGCTTGCAAAACCTCAAGGAGTTGCCGCCGGAACAACAAATCCGCACTGGCAGCGTGCATGCCCGCGCCTATGAAGCCGACGGTCAGACCCTGGCCGCCGCCCGCGAACGCGTGGCCATGGCTCCGTTGCTGACAGGCGATGCTGCCGCCAGCAACCACGAAGCCATCTGGAGCCTGATTGCCGCCGTACCTGGCGAGCAGTTGCAGGCCAGCGGCAATCCGGTCCTCGACGGCTGGATCAGCCTGGCCCAGGCCGTGAAAAACGCCGGCACCCTGGAGCAGCAGCAAGCCGCCATCGATACCTGGCGCGTGCAGAACCCTGCGCACCCGGCTGCGGGGCAACTGCCGACGCCGCTGACCAAGCTCAAGGAACTGGCCAGCCAACCGCTGAATAAAATCGCCCTGCTGTTGCCGCAGCAAGGCCCGCTGGCCAGCGTAGCCAAGGCCCTGCGCGAAGGCTTCATGGCCGCGCACTACCAGGCGCAACAGGCCGGGCAGAAGCCACCTGTCATCGAGTTCTATGACAGCTCGCGCGTCAGCTCCATCGATGAGTTCTACAAAAAAGCCCAGGCTGATGGCGTGCAACTGGTGATCGGCCCGCTGGAAAAGCCGCTGGTCAAACAACTCAGCGCCCGCCCGCAACTGCCCATCACCACCCTGGCCCTGAACTACAGCGAGGGCGACCAAGCCCCTGCGCAACTGTTCCAGTTCGGCCTGGCTGCCGAGGACGAAGCCCGTGAAGTGTCGCGCCGTGCCCGCGCCGACGGCCTGCACCGCGCAGCCGCCATGGTGCCGAAAGGCGAGTGGGGCGACCGTGTACTCAAGGCCTTCCGCCAGGACTGGGAAGCCAACGGCGGCACCCTGATCGGTGTCGAACATGTCGACCAGCCTGTGGCCCTGGCCCAGCAGATCGCCGATCTGTTCAAGCTGCGCCAGAGCGAAGGCCGCGCCAAGAGCCTGCAAAGCACAGTCGGCACTGACATCGCGGCACAGCCATCGCGTCGCCAGGATATCGAGTTCATCTTCCTCGCCGTGACGCCGCAGCAGGCTCAACAGATCAAGCCGACGCTGAACTTCCAATACGCGGGCGATGTGCCGGTATATGCCACTTCCCACGTGTTCAGTGCCAGTGGCGACAAGAACCAGTACAACGACATGAACGGCATTATGTTCTGCGAAACGCCGTGGCTGCTCAACACCACCGACCCGCTGCGCAATCAGGTTGCTACACAATGGCCACAAGCCAATGGCAGCTTGGGCCGCCTCTATGCGATGGGTGTGGACGCCTACCGCCTGGCGCCACGCCTGGGTCAACTCAAGGCGCTGCCCGACACGCGCATCGACGGCCTTTCCGGCAACCTGGGCATGAGCCCGAGCCAACGGATCGAACGCCAGATGCCGTGGGCCAAGTTTGTCAGTGGTCAGATCGAACGCTTGCCCGATACCCCGCGCTGATGCCCCCACGCTCCAGCGTAGAAACCGGCAAGGATGCCGAACAACAAGCACTTGAACACTTGCAGCGACAAGGTCTGCGCCTGCTGGCGCAGAACTGGTTGTGTAAACGCGGCGAGCTTGATCTGGTCATGCTTGACGGCGATACAGTAGTATTTGTCGAAGTCCGCTACAGAAAATACGCACAATGGGGTGGTGCGCTCGCCAGTATCGACGAGCGCAAACGTCAAAAGCTGATACTCGCCGCGCAGTTTTTCCTGCTCAGTGAACATCGCTGGGCCGACTCCCCCTGCCGTTTCGATGTGGTTGCCGTAGAAAGCAGCCCCCACGGAACCGCTGGTCTGAACTGGCTGCGCAACGCCTTCGACGGCTGAGCGCCACCGGCACAGATCGGACATCTTCACCGCACACTTTTGCTCTTTGCTTTGCGGGCTGCACATTCGTGTGCCATACAGCCGCGCTACTTAAGGTCACACAGATGGACATGCAATCCCGAATTCGCCAGCTTTTCCAGGCCAGTATCGATACCAAGCAACAGGCGATGGACGTACTTGCACCGCACATCGAGCAAGCCAGCCAGGTCATGGTCAACGCCCTGCTCAACGAAGGCAAAATGCTTTCGTGCGGCAACGGCGGTTCGGCCGGCGACGCCCAGCACTTTTCCTCCGAGCTGCTCAACCGCTTTGAGCGCGAGCGGCCGAGCCTGCCGGCTATCGCCTTGACCACCGATTCGTCGACGATTACCTCGATCGCCAACGACTACAGCTACAACGAAATCTTTTCCAAACAAATCCGTGCCCTCGGCCAACCGGGCGATGTGCTGCTGGCGATTTCCACCAGCGGCAACTCGGCAAACATTATTCAAGCGATCCAGGCCGCACATGATCGCGAAATGATTGTCGTAGCATTGACCGGGCGCGACGGTGGCGGCATGGCCTCACTGCTGCTGCCCGAAGACGTGGAGATCCGCGTCCCGGCCCATGTCACTGCACGTATTCAGGAAGTCCATCTGCTGACGATCCACTGCCTGTGCGATCTGATCGACAGCCAACTGTTCGGGAGTGAAGAATGACCGTTAACCGCCTCAGCCTTATGGCCATCACGCTGTGCCTCGCTATCAGCGGCTGCACCTCGGCCATCACCGCGACCCGCGACTCCCCTATCCAGGACGACCGCGGCACGCGCACCTTTGGCAGCAAGATCGATGACTCGCTGATCGAGACCAAGGTCGGCGTCAACGTCGCCAAGGCCGCCACCGACCTGGGCAACGGCGCATCGCGCATCGTCGTGACCAGCTTCAACGGCATCGTGCTCCTCGCCGGGCAAACCCCGCGCGCCGACCTCAAGACCCAGGCCGAACAAGCCGCTTCGACCGTGCAACGGGTCAAGAAAGTCCATAACGAATTGCAGGTCGCACAACCCATCACCCTGCTGGCAATCAGCAATGATGCTGTGCTGACCACCAAGATCAAGGCGCAGATGCTCACCGACAGCGCGATCCCCGGCTCGCGGATCAAGGTGGTGACTGACAACGGCATCGTCTACCTGATGGGCCTGCTGACCCAGCAGGAAGCCACCCGCGCCACCAACCTGGTACAGGGTGTGTCCGGGGTACAGAAAATTGTGAAGCTGTTCGAATACATCGACTGATGTAATCGCCAGCCACAAAAAAGGGCGCCGTGCATTGACTGCACGGCGCCCTTTTTATTGGCTGGCGGTTACTGGTACTGCTGGTACGGATTGCCCTGGAACTGGTTGTTCTGCTGCTGTTGCTGCGCAGGCTGGCCGTACTGCTGACCCGGGATCGGGCCGAGGTTAACCTCGACACGACGGTTCTGCGCACGACCGTTGACATCAGCGTTGCTGGCAATCGGGTTATCCGGGCCGGCACCACGGGTGGTCAGGTTGGTCGGGCTCACACCTTGGGAGGTCAGGTAGTTGGCCACGCTTTGCGCACGCCGCTGGGACAGGTCCATGTTGAGCTGGCGGCTGCCGGTGCTGTCGGTATAGCCGACAATCTGGATGGTGTTCTGGTTGAACTGCTTGAGCGACCCGGCCAGGTTGTTCAAGGGGGTGTAGAAGCTGCTGGCGATAGCATCGGAGTTGGTGGCAAACGTGATGTTACCCGGCATGATCAACTTGATCTGGTCACCCTGGCGCTGCACCTCGACGCCGGTGTTGGCCATGCTTTCCCGCAGTTTCTTTTCCTGCTGGTCAGCGTAATAGCCGTAACCGGCAGCGCCGATACCGGCCACGGCAGCGCCGATCAGCGCGCCCTTGCCACGGTTGTTGTGGTCAATGGCTGCACCGGCCAAGGCCCCCGCCAGCGCGCCGAGGCCGCCGTACTTGGCGGTTTTGCTCATGCCTTGTGAACCGTTGTCCGCCTGTCCCTGGCTGCCATCGTAAGGGTTAGGGGAAGCACAGCCCGACAATAGGGCTACCGCGGTAGCAACAACAAGCAGACGACGCGAAGTGAACATGAGGGAAGCTCCTACTTTTGCATTCTGTGATGCAGAGGACATTGGCAATGGACCTGTGCCGAGTTTGGAACGCGACAAACGGCAAAAATTCCGTGCTCCGCCGCGCACCTGTGACAAAAGATAAACACCGGCACGCTCACCTCAACCCTAGCAGAGCCTCGCCCTGTCAGGCCCTGACAAACGGATTTTCGCGCATTTCATCCCCCAGGCGCGTATCCGGGCCATGCCCTGTCACCACGGTCGCCTCTTCGTCCAGGGTGTACAGACGCTGCTGGATCGAGCGCACGATGGTCGCCTGGTCGCCACCCCACAAATCCGTGCGCCCTACCCCACGCCGGAACAAGGTATCCCCGGCGATCAGCAACTTGGCATCGGCAAACCAGAAACTCATCGACCCCGGCGTATGCCCAGGGGTATGCAGGGCCACCCCGCAGCCACAGGCCAGCTCTTCATCATCGGCCAACCAGCGATCCGGTGACGGCACCGGGGTGTAGGGCACACCGAACATCTGGCACTGCATTTCCAGGTTATCCCACAGGAACTGATCTTCCTTGTGCAGGTGCAGCGTGGCGCCGGTCTTCTCTTTCAACTGGCCGGAAGCCAGGAAGTGGTCCAGGTGCGCATGGGTGTGGATGATGCTCACCACCTTCAGGCCCAGCGCATCGAGCCGCGCCAGGATCAGCTCATGGTTGCCACCTGGATCGACCACGATGGCCTTCTTGCTGACCGGGTCGCCGATGATTGTGCAGTTGCACTGCAACGGGCCGACGGGGAAGGTTTCGCGGATCAGTCGGGGGGTTGTGGCGTGCATAAGGACTCCCTTCTAGCTGTTGGCCCGTGCGGCGTGCAGTTTTTTGTAGCTGTCGATCAGCCGCAGGTGTCGATCCAGGCCTTCGAGCTTCATGCTGGTCGGGGTCAAACCATGGAACCGCACGCTGCCCTCCACCGAACCGATGGCGGCGTCCATGCGCTCGTTGCCAAACATCCGGCGGAAGTTGGCCTCGTAGTCTTCCAGCTCCAAATCCTCGTCCAACTGCATCTCCAGCACCGCATTCACTGCCTGGTAGAACAGGCCGCGTTCGACGGTGTTGTCGTTGTATTGCAGGAACATCTCCACCGCTTCCTTCGCCTCTTCATACTGCTGCAAGGCGAGATAGATCAGCAGCTTCAACTCAAGGATCGTCAACTGGCCCCAGGCCGTGTTGTCGTCAAATTCAATGCCGATCAGGGTGGTGATATCGGTGTAGTCATCCAGTTCACTTTCCACCAGGCGCTCGACCAGCGCTTGCAGGCCGTCTTCATCCAGGCTGTGCAAGTTGAGGATATCGGCGCGGAAGAACAGCGCCTTGTTGGTGTTATCCCAGATCAGGTCGTCAACCGGATAGATTTCCGAATAGTCCGGCACCAGGATGCGGCAGGCCTTGGCGCCGATATGCTCGTACACCGCCATGTAGACCTGCTTGCCCATGCCTTCGAGAATGCCGAACAAAGTCGCGGCCTCTTCGGCGTTGGAATCCTCACCCTGGCCGGAAAAGTCCCACTCCACGAACGCGTAATCGGACTTGGCACTGAAGAAGCGCCACGACACCACGCCGCTGGAGTCGATGAAGTGCTCGACAAAGTTGTTCGGCTCGGTCACCGCATGCCCTTCAAAGGTCGGCTGCGGCAAGTCGTTCAGGCCTTCGAAGCTACGGCCCTGAAGCAACTCGGTAAGGCTGCGCTCCAGCGCCACTTCCAGGCTTGGGTGGGCGCCAAACGAGGCAAATACGCCGCCGGTGCGCGGGTTCATCAGGGTCACGCACATCACCGGGAACTCGCCGCCCAGGGATGCATCCTTGACTAGCACCGGGAAACCCTGCTCTTCCAGGGCCTGGATACCGGCGAGGATGCTTGGGTATTTGGCCAGCACTTCGGCCGGGACATCCGGCAAGGCGAATTCACCTTCAATGATTTCGCGCTTCACCGCACGCTCGAAAATCTCCGACAGGCACTGCACCTGGGCCTCAGCCAAGGTGTTACCGGCACTCATGCCGTTGCTCAGGTAGAGGTTCTCGATGAGGTTGGAGGGGAAATACACCACCTCGCCGTCAGACTGACGCACAAACGGCAGTGAGACGATGCCACGCTCTTCATTGCCGGAGTTGGTATCGATCAGGTGTGAGCCGCGCAACTCGCCATCGCGGTTGTAGATCTTCAGGCAGTACTCGTCGAGGATTTCCGTCGGCAGCGCGTCTTTACGGCCGGGCTTGAACCAGCGCTCCTCCGGGTAATGCACAAACGCCGCGTTGGCGATTTCTTCGCCCCAGAACTGGTCGTTGTAGAAGAAGTTGCAGTTCAGGCGCTCGATAAACTCGCCCAGGGCCGACGCCAGTGCGCCTTCCTTGGTCGCGCCCTTGCCGTTGGTAAAGCACATCGGCGAATGGGCATCGCGGATATGCAACGACCAGACATTGGGCACGATATTGCGCCACGAGGCGATTTCAATCTTCATGCCCAGGCCCGCGAGAATGGCCGACATGTTGGCGATGGTCTGCTCCAGCGGCAGGTCCTTGCCCGCGATGAAGGTGCCCGCGTCTGCCGCAGCCGCCGGCATCAGCAACGCCTGGGCGTCGGCGTCGAGGTTTTCCACCTCTTCGATAACAAACTCGGGCCCGGCCTGTACCACTTTCTTTACCGTGCAGCGGTCAATGGAGCGCAGGATGCCCTGACGATCCTTGTCGGAAATATCCGCCGGCAACTCGACCTGAATCTTGAAAATCTGGTTGTAGCGGTTTTCCGGGTCGACAATATTGTTCTGCGACAGGCGGATATTGTCCGTGGGGATATTGCGCGTGCTGCAGTACAACTTCACAAAGTAAGCCGCACACAACGCCGACGAAGCCAGGAAGTAGTCGAACGGACCGGGGGCCGAGCCATCGCCCTTGTAGCGAATCGGCTGGTCGGCCACCACGGTGAAGTCATCGAACTTGGCTTCAAGCCGGAGATTGTCGAGAAAATTGACCTTGATTTCCATGCGGGATTACCAGAATAGCGGAGCAAACGAATTGGCCGCCATTATCCGGCTTTTGCGGCGCAAGTCTCCCCCTTACCCCAATAACCCCATCTCCTGCGCCCGCGCGACTGCCTGGGTGCGGCGCTCGACCCCCAGTTTGCTGTTGATATGACTGGCGTGGGTCTTGACGGTGTGCAGCGAGATAAACAACTGGTTGCTGATTTCCTGGTTGGAGCACCCTTGGGCGATCAACTGCAGCACTGCCAGCTCACGGGCGCTCAAGGTTTCGCTGGAATGGCTGGTTTCGACCGGCTCGCGCGGGGCAACCGCCGGCAGCAGGGCCCAGAGGCTTTGCCGCATCAAATCGTTCGGCGCCTGACCCAGTTGCTCGCGTACCCAGTCGGGATAACGTTCCAGCAGGCGCTGGAAGGGTTGCAACGCGCCACCGCCAGCCATTTGCAAGGCCCGGGCAAACAGCGGCCGGGCTGACACTGCCTGACCGTCATCCAGCAACAACAGCACGTGCTGGTTCAGGGCCATCACCGCAATCATCTGCTGGCCTTTGCCTTCGGCTTGTCGCGCCAGCCCATCGAGTCGCCGCCGGGCGCTTTCACACTGGCCGCGAATGGCGTCCAGGGCCGCCTGTTGCAGTTCGATATGTTGCGCCAGGTGCGGATGAAACTCCGGGGCGGCGGCGGCCTGCTCGCCGTTATAGGTTTGCCCCAGGCGCACCAGCCAGGCATCGGCCAGGTCGGTACGGCCCTGGGCCAGCCACAGCTCGCATTTGATCAGGGTGATCATGGCCAGGTAGTAGATCGGCGGCACGTCCCAGATATGCATCAACCGCTCGGCCTCGGCCAGCTCGGCAAAGGCCTTGGGAAAGTCGCCACGGCGCCCCTCAAGGTTGGCGATGACACAGTGGCCGATCAATACGCTGATATCCCGGCAGGCGCGGGCTTCGGCAAGCCCTGTACGCAAACGCAACAGGCCGGCCTCCGGCTGGCAACGCATCAGCAGCAGGAAACCTTCATACAACGACAGGCGTGCGCGCACCGCATACAGGCGCTGGGATGCCAGGCCCTGCAAGCGTTGCAGGCCCTCGCGCACCTCGTCCAGGGAGCGCAGGATTTCCCCACGCGCCTGCAGCACCCGTGCCCGGTCGTAATGGGCCAGGGCCTCGAACAGCGGGTTGCCGACGCGTTGCGCCAGTTCCAGGGATTCTCGATTCAAGCCCCGCGCACGCCACAGGTCGGCGTCGACGATGGCCAGGTTCGACAAGGTCGACAGGCACATCAAGCGCTGGCCGTAACGCTTGTGCGGCAAGCTTTCCAGGGCTTCTGTGCAATACAAGTGGGTCAGTTCCCGGTCGCCACGCCCACGGGCGATGATGCCGCTGAGGGCCAGCCACTGGGCGAGCATCGACTTCTGCGCAGTGGCCGACGGTGCCGGCAGGAAGCGGCTGAGATGGCTGGACAATTCTTCCGCCGCATCCAACTGGCAGGCCAGCCCCAGCGCCCAGCTATAGAGCACGATCAAGCGCGGCGTGCTGATCAACAGGCTGTCGGGCAAGTCCATCTTCCAGCGCAGGAGCATGCCGACGTTCTGCTCGGCCAACAGTTGTTCTTCGGACAGGTTCTGCACCAGATTCGCCGCCACATCCGGATGCCCGGCACGCAGGGCCTGCTCCACGGCCTCATCGAGCAAGCCCTGGGCGTTGAACCAGCGGCAGGCGCGCAGGTGCAGGCTGGCGGCCGGCAACATCGCATTTGGCGAACGCCGGGTGCGCAGCAGATCGGAAAACAGGTGGTGATAACGGTACCAGTGGCCCTGCTCGTCCAGCGGCACCAGGAACACCTGATGGGCTTGCAGGTAGCGCAGGATTTCCGCGCTGTCATGGGCCTCGCGCACGGCATCGCACAACTCGCTGCAAAAACGCTCCTGGGAGGCCGTGTCGTAAAGGAAGGCCTGGACTTCCGGCGGCAGGCAGTCGATCACCTCTTCCAGCAGATAGTCACGGATCAGCCCTTCCCCACCATGCAGGCCTTGGGGCAAGTCGGCCTCGTTGCCGGCTTCGGCGGCCGCCAGCAACCAGAAGCGCAGGCCGGCCACCCAGCCTTCGCTGCGACGGATCAGGTTGTCCAGGGCTTCACCGCGCAATGAACTGCTATGCCGGTCGAGCAAAGCCAGGGATTCGTCGTTGGTCAGGCGCAGGTCCTGTTCATGCAACTCCAGCAGATGCCGTGACAAACGCAACCGTGCCAAATGCCAGTCGGGACGCTGGCGGCTGGTGACCAGCACCAACAGGCCATCGGGCAAATGGTTGAGAAAAAATTGCAGGCAACGATCCAGCACCGGGCCCTGGGCCAGGTGGTAGTCATCCAGTACCAGTAATAACGGGGTGCGTGTGGACAGATGGACGGTCAATTCGTCGAGCAGGCCATCGAGCCACTCTTCAAAGGCAAACGGCTGATGGCGCTGGCGCATTTTCAACAAACCCAGGGCCTGGGCGCCGACTTGCGGGAAATACTGCTGCAAACCTTCCAGCAGGCGCTCAAGGAAGCGGCCCGGATCACTGTCCCGCGAACTGAGACCCAGCCACAGGCTTTGCCAGTGATCAGGCAGGCTTTGGCAGAACTCCACCGCCAGCGAGCTCTTGCCAAACCCGGCCGGCGCGCTGACCAGTAATAGACGCCCGTCCAGGCCGGCGCTCAAGCGCTCGCACAAACGCGGGCGCAGCACATAGCCATCGGGCAGCGGGGGTCGGTAGAAGCGCCCTTCCAGCGTGGGGATTATCGCACTGGCAGGCCCTTGGATTGGGGACAGATCAGTCATCGCCGGGCTCTTGTAGTAGGCTGTGGTCGGCATTGCAGATGTCCGCAGACTAGCGTTAAAAGCCGTCGCTTTGTAGATCTTTGCAACATTTGTCTGAAAAAGACTACAACAAGAAATAACCAACTATTTTCCGGATGCCCAAAACAAATGTGGGGATGGGCTTGTGTGGGAGCGGACTTGCCCGCCCCCACACAAGCCCACCCCCACTGGTGCGGACTTGTCTAGCGCTGTTTAGCGAACACCATCCTGACGCAAAGCCGCCGGGGTGAAGTCGCTGGTGGTGGCAGTGAAGCCGAAGTCATAGGCCTGTTTCTCTTCGTTCTTCATGCCCAGGGCCAGGTAGCGGCCGGACTGCAGGTCGTAGAGGGTTTCGAGGGCGTACCACGGCACTTGCTTGTCGTAGTAGTTCTCGCCATGGGCTTCGGCTACGCGCCACAGTTGGCCACGACCGTCGTAATGGTCGATCACCGCTGCTTGCCAGGTGTCTTCGTCGATGTAGAAGTCACGCTTGGCATAGATATGGCGCTGGCCTTCCTTCAAGGTGGCGACCACGTGCCAGACGCGGCGCAGTTCATAACGCGCCAGGTCCTGGTTGATGTGGCCGGCCTTGATGATGTCGGCGTACTTGAGCTTCGGATCGTCGAGCTTGTAGCTGTTGGAGGCGATGTACATTTCCTTCTTGCCTTCCAGCTTCCAGTCGTAGCGATCCGGGGCGCCGTTGTACATGTCGAGGTTGTCGGAAGTCCGCAGGCCATCGGCGGCAGTCCCCGGCCCGTCATAGGACACTTGCGGCGCACGGCGCACACGGCGCTGGCCGGCGTTGTAGACCCACGCGGCGCGCGGTTCCTTTACCTGGTCCAGGGTCTCGTGCACCAGCAACACACCACCGGCCAGACGCGCAGGTGCAGTCACTTTCTGCTTGAAGTAGAACAGGATATTGCCCGGATTTGCCGGATCGTAATCCTTCATCTTGTCGCGGAACACGAACTGGTCCTGGAAGTACACCAGGCTGTACGAGCCGTTGGCCTGTGGCGTGGCCTGGGTCACCAGGCGTGTCACGCTGCCGCCGCGATAGCGGGTGATGTGGTTCCAGATCACCTCGACCCCGCTTTTCGGGATTGGGAACGGAATCGCGGTTTCGAAGTTTTCCAGGCCGTTACCACCGCCTACCAGGTTGGTGCTGGTGGCGTTTTTCTTGATGGAGGCGAACACTTGCGCCGGCACGGTGGCACCGCGATGGGTGGTGTACACCGGCATCTTGAAGGTTTCAGGGTAGCGCTTGAACATCGCGTACTGCCCCGGCGCCAGCTTGTCTTTGTACTGCTCGACGTTCTGCGCGGTGATGGTGAACTGCGGCTGCTCGCTGGCATACGGGTTGGCCAGGAAGCCCTTGGCATCCACAGCACCGGCGTTGGTTGGCAGGGCTTTCCAGGCCGGAATGGTGCCGGCAGCGTTGCCGGCCATTTCCGCGCCCATCGGAGTCAACGTGGTGCCCAGCTTGGCGGCTTCATCCGCCGAGACCGCCGCCATGACGCTGCTGGCCATGATCGACAGTCCCAGCACACCCACGTGCAACAGACTTTTGGTTATTTTCATGTTCTGGTCTTCCTGAAATGCAGTGTGCTTAGAAGTTCGCGCCGAAACTCAGGGCCACGAAATCGCGGTCAACCGAGGTGTTGTAGTCGCCACCAAAGAAGTTGGTGTAGGCCAGGCTCGCCGTGTAGGTGTTCTGGTATTCCGCGTCCAGCCCCAGGCTCACCGCTTTGCGACCTTCTTCGAAGTTGCCGCCAGGACCTGGCGAGTAACCGTTCACATCATGGGACCACGCCACGTTAGGCTTGAGGTTCACGCCGGCGAAGACATCCGGGTACTCCCAGATTGCCCGGCCACGGTAGCCCCAGGAAGTGGCGGTAGTGAAGCCATCATTGTTGCAATTGGCAGTAAGGTTGCTGGCATCGGTGCCAGGTCCGGCACCGGCAATTGTGCCGCCGTTAAGCGTTGCACAAAGAGCGCCTCGCCCAGGGCCATACACCGGATCACGCCCGTAACGTGCTTTGTTACTGCTTTCCAGGCCACCAACGTGGGTCACGCCCACTTCACCGACCAACGTCAAGCGACTTGCTCCCATCACTTGATCGAAGAAGTGCGTAAACGTCGTCTGGAACTGGGTAACTTCCTTACGCCGGTAGCCGTTCAGATCCTGGTCAGCAGAGCCTTTAAGTGGCGAAGCCGCCCCCAGGCCCAACAGCGGCGTTACGCCCGCATACAAAATATCGGTGGTATTGAGTTGCACTGGCGCATTCGGCCGATAGCTCAATTCACCACTCCATGCGGTCCCTGTCGCCAGCGTGGTGGAGAAGCTCAAGCCATACAGCCGAATATCCTCCGGGTACTCGACAAAGTAGCTAGAGTTACCGGCCACAATGAGAGGACGCAACTGGCTGGCGCCGGGTGTAAACGTCAATGCGTTAGCTGCTGCGTAGGTCGCAGCGGAGGCGCCCCTGGCGCTGAAAATCGGCGCACGGCTGTGATAGTTCATGAAATAAGCGCCGAACTCAGTGTCCAACGGCTCAAAGTTGTAGTGCATCGCCACGCCAAACTGACCGCTATCGCGTGCGTCGCGATCAGGGCCACGCTTGACCAGCACACCCTCCTCATTGATGTTCACGCCAAACGCGTTCATCAATGGTAAACCACCGCCCGCCGCGATCACTGAACGCTTGCTGAGCAAGCGCAAGTTATCGCTGCAGCCGTCAGCAATCACATCAGGCTGCGAGAAGAATGTCCCGCAGTTGTCGGTGATCGTCTGATCCCACTCCAACTGGTAGAACGCTTCTGCCGACAGGTTATCGGTCAAGGATTGCGACACGTAGAACATGTTGACCGGGATCAGGCCTTCCTTGATCTCGGCACCCGGACGACGGAACGCAGACACGTCGATCGGGTTGACGGAGTTGATACCACCGCCAATGAAAGTACTTTCACCCCAGCTCACTACTTGCTTACCAAAACGCACCGAACCCGGCGCATCGGCAATGGAGTAGTTGTGGTAGATGAACGCATCGAGAATCTGCCCGCCGGAAGACTTGGCCCCCTCTTTGCGATTGTGGTCGCTGATGTCCTTGAACTCGCGGCCTTCATCCTTGAGTTCGAAGTCGTACCAGTATTTGCCACGCACGAATACGCCGGTGTCGCCGTATTTCAGTTCCAGGTCATGGATGCCCTTGAAGATCTTCGAGAACGTCTCCCCACGCTTGAAGTTCAAGTGACCGTCATCGGAGGTTTGCGACAGCCCCTTGCCACCGTTGTTGACACCAATCAGGTCGCGATCGGGCTTGGCCGTGCTCCAGCTGGCCCCCACCGACAGGGACGAGTCGAAGCTGCCTTCGACCTCACCAATGTTGAAACTGACGCCGAATGCGGGCCCGGCGAGGGTCGAGGCAAGACTGACCGCCAGGGGTAATCTCGCCCGGCGCCAGAACTGATTTACTGAGGTCATCGACGCTACTCCATGTGCATTTTATTGTTATGGCAGTGAGCCTTTTCAAACACGCTTGTAACGGCCGGAATACAACGATTCCAATGCCAGACAGCCACCGGACCACCCAGGACCGCAGCGCCGCATCCTTGAAAAACTCTGGGAGGGACTATAGCCAGCAGGGGGTATCGCTTGATCCCTCTAAAGTGTGATTTGCATCACCAACCCGTCTGCGACAGCCCTTTCGCCATGTCAGCGAGGGCTGACGCAAAAGAGGATGGCTGAAATTCGGCAAATGACAAGGCGAAGGCTTGTAATAGAGCATTGCCGTGCCCGAACGGGCACGGCACGAGGGGTCAGAGCGTGGACAGGAAGGTGCTGTTATTGGCCTGCCATTCAATGATGTCGATACGGATACGTTTCTTGTCCAGCTTACCGACGCTGGTCTTGGGAATTTCCGTAACAATGGCAATCTGACTTGGAATTGCCCACTTGCTCAGGTGGCCCTGCTCGACATACGGCTTGAGGTGTTCCTTGAGTTCGCGGGCGCCAATCCCGTGGCCTTCACGGACCACCAACAGGGCAAACGGACGCTCGCCCCACTGCGGGTCGGCAATCCCGACCACCGCTACTTCGCGTACCGCCGGATGACGGCTGACCAAGTCTTCAAGGGCCAGGGATGAAATCCACTCGCCGCCGGTCTTGATCACGTCCTTGATACGGTCGCGAATGTCGATCACACCGAAGGCATCGAGGGTGGCCACGTCGCCGGTGTGCATCCAGCCGCCTTCCCAGAGTTCGGCGCCCTTCTGCGGCTCGTTGAAATACCCCTCGCTGAGCCATGGCGCGCGCAGCACCAGTTCGCCCTGGGACTCGCCATCGGCCGGGAGGAAGTTGCCGTCCCCGTCGATGATCGCGGCTTCCACCAACGGCCCCGGCACACCGGCCTTGATCCGGTAGGTGGTGCGCTCGTCTTCGCTGCCGGCCATCAGTTCTTCGTTGAGGTGGGCACAGGACACCAGCGGGCCGGTCTCGGACATCCCATAGGCCGCTGTCAGCTGGATGCCACGGGCCTTGGCTGCTTCATACAGCGAGCGGTTGAGGGCGCTGCCGCCAATCACGATTTTCCACCCGCCAAAATCCACGCCCTGGGCGGCCTTGGCGTTGAGCAGCATCTGCAGGATGGTCGGCACACAGTGGGAGAACGTGACCTTCTCTTTACGCCACAACTCCACCAGGTATTCCGGGTCGTAGCGGCCGGGGTAGACCTGCTTGAGACCGAGCATGGTCGCCACATACGGCAAGCCCCAGGCGTGGACGTGGAACATCGGCGTGATGGGCATGTACACATCGTTGGTGCCCAGCAGGCGCACGCTGTCGACGCTGCCCATGATGGTCGCCACGCCGATGGTGTGCAGCACCAGTTGGCGGTGGGTGAAATACACACCCTTGGGGTTACCGGTGGTACCGGTGGTGTAGAAGGTGGTGGCCACCGAATGCTCGTCGAAGTCCTCGAAGGTGTAGTGCGTGCTGGCAGCGGCCAATAGCGTTTCGTACTCGCCTACCAGGTTGGGCAGATCAGCGGTTTTTTCGTCGCCATCGGTCAACAGCAGGGTCTTGTCGACGGTGGTCAATTGGCCGGCAATGGCCTGGTACAGGCCGACGAACTCGCTGTTGACCAGCACAAAGCGGTCCTCGGCGTGGTTCATCGTGTAGAGGATCTGCTCTGGCGACAGGCGCACGTTGATGGTGTGAATCACCGCACCAATCATCGGAATGGCGAACATGCATTCCAGGTAACGGTGGCTGTCCCAGTCCATCACGGCCACGGTATCACCGGCCTTGACCCCGGCTGCGGTCAGCACATTGGCCAGGCGGGCGACGCGTTCGATCAGGGTGGGGTAGGTGTAGCGCAGCTTGTCGCGGTAGACGATTTCCCGGGTTTTCTCGTAGCGCGCACCCGACATCAACAGGCGCTTGATCAACAACGGGTATTGGTAGGCGCCTTCGGCGGGCGGGATAACACGAGTCTGCAACATACGAATCCCTTTTTATGACTGCACGGTCTTGGCTAAAGGATTTGCACTGTAGAGACCTTGCACGCCGGCCAAATCAGCCGAAGGAATGATTTGCAGAGCCGGATGAATGCTAGCTTTGCGCCAGCATTCATTCAGCCAGCGGCGCCTTTAGCGCTCGGTGAGGGCCACTTTCACACCAATGGCAATCAGCACCGCACCCATGCTCCGATCAAACCAATGGCCCATGCGCGCAAACCCGGCGCGCACGCGCTGTTGGCTGAACAACATGGCCACCATGCAGAACCACAGGGCGGTAGCCACGGCCAGGTACAGGCCATAACCGGCCTGGATGGCCAGCGGCGTGTGGGGGTTGATCACCACGGTGAACAGCGACAGGAAAAACAGCGTGGCCTTGGGGTTCAGGCCATTGGTCACAAAGCCCGAGGTAAAGGCGCCGCGGGCACTGCGCTCGCCCACTTCGCGGTGCAAGTCTTCTTCACTGGCAGGCTTGGCCGGCTGCGCCCGCAGGGCTTTGAAGCCGATATACAACAGGTAGGCCGCCGCCGCCCATTTCAAGGCGTTGAACAGCACGATGGGCTGGGACACGATCAAACCGATACCGAGCAACGAGTAGCCAACGTGAAGGAAAATCGCCGAACCGACGCCCAACGCCGTCCAAGTGCCGGCACGCCGGCCATGGGTCACGCTCTCGCGTACCACCACGGCAAAGTCCGGCCCGGGGCTGGCCACGGCCAGCAGGTGAATCAACGCCACGGTCAAAAACTCGGTGAGGTACATGCACACTCCAAGAAGTAACTGATTATTTCATCTGGTAGGCTCGGCAGATTACGCCTTCGAACCCTGTCGCAAAAGGTACAGTTGATGACGAACAATCGCCGCGCCGTCTTCCTTGATCACCCTTCCCTGGACCAGGGGGACCTTGACCTCAGCGGGTTGCGGGAGACCTTCAGCGACTTGCAGTTGTGCGAACAGACCTCGGCCGATCAAGTGGTCGAGCGCCTGCAAGGCGCCCAGGTAGCGATCAGTAACAAGATCCTGATCAACGCCCAGACGATGGCCGCCTGCCCTGACCTGAAACTGATCCTGATCGCCGCCACCGGCACCAACAACGTCGACCTGGCCGCCGCCCGCGCCCAGGGCATTACCGTGAGTAACTGCCAGGGTTACGGCACGCCGTCAGTGGCGCAACACACGATCATGCTGCTGCTCAACCTTGCCACGCGCCTGAAGGACTATCAAAAAGACGTCGATGCCGGGCTGTGGCAGCAAGCCAAGCAGTTCTGCCTGCTGGACTACCCGATTGTCGAGCTGGAAGGCAAAACCCTGGGTTTGCTGGGCCATGGCGAACTGGGCGGCGCCGTCGCGCGTCTGGCCGAAGCCTTTGGCATGCGCGTAGTGCTGGGCGCCATTCCCGGTCGCCCGCCCCGCGCAGATCGGGTGCCACTGGACGAACTGCTGCCGCAGATCGACGCCCTGACCCTGCATTGCCCGCTCAACGAACATACGCGGCACTTTATCGGCGCCCGCGAACTGGCGCTGCTCAAGCCGGGCGCGTTCGTGGTCAACACCGCACGCGGTGGCCTGATTGATGAACATGCCTTGGCAGACGCCCTGCGTGGCGGTCATCTGGGGGGCGCGGCCACCGATGTGCTGAGCGTCGAACCGCCGACCACCGGCAACCCGCTGCTGGCGAGCGACATCCCACGGCTGATCATCACCCCACACAGTGCGTGGGGCAGTCGCGAAGCGCGGCAACGGATCGTCGGCCAATTGACCGAAAACGCCCGGGGCTTTTTCAGCGGAGCACCGCAGCGCGTCGTCAGTTGATAAACTGCGCTCCTTTTTCAGGGAGCAGACCATGGATCCGCGCAGTGAAGTACTGCTTCGTCAGGCCGAACTTTTTCAAGGCAATGTGTTACTGGCCGGCCTTCCCGCCGACGACCTGCTGGGCCGCCTGCCCAATGCCCATGGCTGGTGCTGGCATGCGGGCGATCAGGCGGCGCTGGATGCCCGGTTTGCCGAACGCAGCCATTTCGGGGTGAATGTACCGCAGCGTGCCTTCGACACAGCCGTGGTGTTCCTGCCCAAGTCCAAGGACCTCGCCGACTACATCCTCAAGGCTGTGGCGGCACGGCTGCCGGGCGCCGAGTTGTACCTGGTGGGCGAAAAACGCGGCGGCATCGAAAGCGCCGCCAAACAACTGAACGCCTTCGGCAAGCCACGCAAGCTCGACAATGCGCGGCACTGCCAGCTGTGGCTGGCCACCGTGGCCGACGCCCCGGCAGCCCCCGACCTGGCGAGCCTGGCCGAGGTCTTTGAAGTGCCACTGACCGACGGGCCGCTCAAGGTCGTCAGCTTGCCCGGCGTGTTCAGCCATGGCCGCCTGGATCGCGGCACCGCGCTTTTGCTCGAACACCTGGACAAACTGCCCAGCGGTCATCTGCTGGACTTCGGCTGTGGCGCCGGCGTGCTCGGTGCGGCGGTCAAGCGGCGCTATCCGCACAACACCGTGACGCTGCTCGACGTGGACGCCTTCGCCACCGCCAGCAGTCGCCTGACCCTGGAGGCCAATGGCCTGGAAGGCGAAGTGCTGACCGGTGATGGCATCGACGCCGCGCCCATGGGCCTGGATGCGATTCTGAGCAACCCGCCGTTCCATGTCGGGGTGCATACGGATTATTTCGCTACGGAAAACCTGCTGCGAAAAGCACGCCAACATCTGAAAAACGGCGGCGAACTTCGGCTAGTTGCCAACAGCTTCCTGAAGTACCAACCACTGATCGAAGAGCATCTGGGCGTGTGCGCAGTCAAGGCCGAGGGCCAGGGTTTTCGCATCTACCGTGCCAAGCGCGGCTGACGGGCGTTTGAAAAAGAACGCTTGCCGAATGGATTTTGCCAAGGCAGAATCCGCTCCGTCCTAGGGGAGTAGTCTCCCACGAGCAACATGCTCGTCCGGCATACGTCAACATACTTGGTCAGCAGACCATGGCGTATGCGACCCAGGAGTCCGCACAGACGGACCGGGGTTTGACAAGACCTATGACACGCACACCTTACCCGGGGCGGGAAGGCTGTACGTGTCATAGCCGTGTCGACCCGCCCCTGGAAACCTACCTGATGCTGGATTCACTTCTCGTTCCTACCGCAATCGTTGCCTTGGCCGAAATCGGCGACAAGACGCAATTGCTCGCGCTCATCCTCGCCGCACGCTTTCGCAAACCCTGGCCGATCATCGCCGGCATCATCGCCGCGACCCTGGCCAACCACGCCGCCGCCGGTGCCGTGGGTGCCTGGTTCGGCAGTTTCTTCTCGGATGCGGTGTTGCACTGGATACTCGCTGCGAGCTTCTGCGCCACGGCCCTGTGGACCCTGGTGCCGGACAAGCTCGACGATGACGAGGCCAGTACTTCACGCAAGTTCGGGCCGTTCCTGACCACGCTGATTGCGTTCTTCATCGCAGAAATCGGTGACAAGACGCAGATCGCCACGGTGATGCTGGCGGCGCAATACCCGGAGTTGTGGCTGGTGATTATCGGTACCACCCTGGGCATGCTGATTGCCAACGTGCCGGTGGTTCTGGCGGGGAATTTCGCCGCGGAAAAACTACCGCTGACCCTGATTCGGCGCCTGGCAGCCTCGGCGTTCTTTATCCTGGCGCTGGTGGCGGTGTACAAGGCCATGCAAAGCAGCGGCTGGTTGTAACCCTTTGCAAATGTGGGAGCTGGCTTGCCTGCGATAGCGCTGTATCAGTCACGGATTAATTAACTGAACCACCGCTAACGCGAGCAAGCCCGCTCCCACCTTTGGACCTTCACAAGGCCTGGATTATCAGGACTTCTTGGCCTGCTGGTACAACGGCATCACCTTGGGAATCGCCGCCTGCAACGAGGCGATCCGGCTGCTGGAGGCCGGGTGGGTGCTCATGAACTCAGGCGGTGCGCCTTCGGAGGCCTTGGCCATTTTGTTCCAGAGCGTGATGGCCGCGTTCGGGTTGTAACCGGCGCGGGCCGAGAGTTCCAGGCCGATCAGGTCGGCTTCGTTCTCGTTGCTGCGGCTGTTGGGCAAGGTCATGCCGTAGTTGGCTACGGTATCGGCCAGCGCCATGCTGTCCTGGCCCAGGCCCAACAATGCGCCGGCGCCCTGCTTGGCCATCTCGATGCCGTAGGCCTTGGACATGGCTTCGCGGCCATGTTCACGCAGGGCGTGGGCAATTTCATGGCCCATGACCGCCGCCAGCTCGTCATCGGTCAACTTGAGCGTGTCGATCAGCCCGCTGTAGACAAAAATCTTGCCGCCAGGCCCGCAGTTGGCGTTCATCTCGTCGCTTTTGATCAGGTTCACTTCCCACTTCCACTGCGCCGCATCCGGACGGAAGGTGGGAGCCTGGGCGATCAGGCGCTGGGCGATTGCCTGCACGCGCTTGGCGTTGGTGCTGGTCTTGTCCAGCAGGCCCTTGCCACTGGCTTCGCCGAGGGTCTGCTGGTACGACTGCGCGTACATCTGGTCGACTTCCTGGCTCGACAGCATGCTGAACATGTACTGCTTGCGCTCCACACCCACGGCGCCGCCACTGGTGGTGTTGACCGACTGGCAACCGGCGAGCAGCAAGGCTGCGCTCAATGCCGTTACCGCCAAATATTTTTTCATGCGCCTTCTCCCTGAAATTATGGCGCATATCCTAGGCCCTCCCTTGTATCTGCGCCAGATACACCTGACGCTTAACCGCTGATTTCAGACACCCCCCACGCCCATCACCATTCTATAAACGACACGCCTGATTCTTTTGCAGGGCAGCACCTCATGTCTGTCGCGCCTATGGCCGATATAAAAAAACAGACCCTGCCCCCCCTGCGCCCGGAGCCTTCATGAAATTCAAGTCGATTCAGTTTTCTGTTGCGGCATTGGCCGGGGCCATTGTGCTGAGCGTCGTGGCGGCCCTGGTGCTGTACGCGCTGTTCGCCGGTGCACGGACCCAGGACATGGTGCAGGCACGCACCCAGGCGCAATTCGAGCAGATCATCGAGCAACGGCTCACGGCACTCGCCCACACCCAAGCCACACTGATCCAGCGCGAACTGGAAGCGCCACTGGTGACCGCCAAAGGCCTGGCCACCACCAACGCACTGATGGGCATGAAAGACGCAAACGGCGGCGCCCCATTGCAGGTCAGCCGCGAACAACTGATCAACCTGCTGCACGAAACCGTGGTGCGCAACCCGAAAGTACTCGGCTCCTATATCGCCTGGGAACCCAATGCCATCGACCACAACGATGCCAACTACCTGAACACCGCCGTGGTTGGCATAGAGCCCACAAACGGGCGCTTTATGCCCTGGTGGTTCCGCAACCAGGACGGCAGCCTGGGCCTGGAAAAACTCGCCGACCTGACCGACCAGAAAATTCTCTCCACCGGCATCCGCGCCAGTGAGTACTACCTCTGCTCCAAGGAAACCCAAAAACCTTGTGTCATCGACCCCGCGCCCTATCGCGTAGGCAATACCACGGTGATGCTGGCCTCGTTTATCGAGCCGATCATGATCGACGCAAAGTTCCAGGGCATCGTCGGCGCCGATCTGTCGGTTAACTTCATCCAGGAAATGCTGACCGCTGCCGACCAGAAGCTTTACAACGGTGCCGGCGAAATGGCACTGATTTCCAACAACGGCCGCCTGGTCGCCTATACCAAGGACGCCAGCAAGCTGGGAGAAAAAGCCAGCGACCTGTTCGACAAAAATACCCTCGATCACCTCAACCAACCGAACGTCGGCGAAGTCCGCTACGACGTCGACCAGGCCCAGGGGCTGATCGAGTTGTTCCTGCCCTTCAACATCGGCCAGACCGATGCGCGCTGGACCTTGATGCTGCAACTGCCGTTGGGCACGGTGATGGCCGACTTGCAAGCGCTGCAGGGCGACCTGGACGCCCAGCGCAAAACCGATATCTTCGGCATGACCATGGTTGGTCTGGTGATTGCCGGCATTGGCCTGCTGGTGATCTGGCTGGTGGGGCATGGCATTGCCCGGCCGCTCAAGCAGATGGTGGCGATGCTCAATGACATCGCCCAGGGCGAAGGCGATCTGACACGCCGCTTGACCAGTGACCGCGCCGACGAACTGGGCGCGATTGCCGCCGGCTTCAATACATTCCTGATCAAGCTGCAGGGCATGATTACCCAGGTGGTCAGTTCGGTGCAGAAAGTCAGCGATTCGTCGGAACACACCGCCGACATCGCCATCCGCACCAACCTCGGGGTGCACAAACAAATGGTCGAGATCGACCAGGTCGCCACCGCCGTGCACGAGATGACCGCCACCGCCCAGGACGTGGCCCGCAATGCCACCCAGGCCGCACAAGCCGCCACCCATGCCGATCAGGCTGCGAGCCAGGGCATGCAGATTGTGCGCGACACCTCCACGTCCATCGGCGCCCTGGCCCTGGAGATCGGCAAGGCAGTGGGCGTGGTCCAGACCCTGGCCAAGGACAGCGAGAACATCAATGCCATCCTGATTGCCATCCGCGGCATTGCCGAGCAGACCAACCTGCTGGCCCTCAACGCCGCCATCGAAGCCGCGCGCGCGGGCGAACAGGGCCGGGGCTTTGCGGTAGTGGCCGACGAGGTGCGCAACCTGGCGCAGAAAACCCAGAAGGCCACCGAAGAAATCCAGGCCATGATCCAGCAATTGCAGCAAGGCACGCGGGACGTGGTACGGGTCATGGAAGACAGCCAGCAGCGTACCGATGAAAGCGTGCAGCACGCGGCCAAGGCGGCCCAGGCCCTGGAGACCATCACCCAGGCCGTGTCGGTGATCAATGACATGAACACGCAGATTGCCAGTGCGGCAGAGGAACAGAGTGCGGTGGCCGAGGACATCAACCGCAATGTGATCAATATCGGCCAGGTGGCCAATGAGGTGGCGGGCGGTGCCGATGAGTCCAGTGCTGCCAGTGCGGGGCTGACCCAGTTGGCGGAGCAGCAGCGGCGGCTGATCAATCAGTTCAAGGTATAAAGGTTTCAGTGGCCTTCAGGGCCGTATCGCAGGCAAGCCAGCGCCCACATTTGAAGGTATTCACACATCAAAATGTGGGAGCTGGCTTGCCTGCGATGACGCCAGCGAATCCCCCACACAGCCCCCACCCTCAACCCGGGGTCAAACACTCCGGCCCATTGAGCTTCGGATCATTGACCATGTTAGCCAGCACCCGCTCACGCAACGCCGCCGGCTCACCGGCCAGCAACCCCTGCAACACATGCAACGGCGTCTCGGGGTCGAGCCAGGCTTCCTGCCCCGCCGCATCCAGAATCAGCGGCCGGCGCTGGCTCTGCGCGGCCTGGGTCACCACTGCCGCGCTCAACCACACCTGCTCCTGCACCGGATAAGCCTCCCAGATCGCCGCAAAGAACAGCGTCGAGCCCTCCCCCGGCGTGAGCCAGTACGGCCGCTTGCGCTGGGTGCCACGCCATTCATAAAAGCCATTGGCTGGCAGCAGGCAACGGCGCAGGCGAAAGGCCTCGCGAAACATCGGTTGTTCGGCCAGGGTTTCAGCGCGGGCATGGGCCGGGGTGCGGGACAGGTCAGTCAACCAGGGTGGTGTCAGCCCCCAGCGGGCCCGCGCCAGGGTGCGCTGGCCGTCGGTAGCGCGCTGGATCAGCACCGAATCATTAGGAGAAATATTCCACTGGGCCTGTTGATCCGCCGGGAACCCCGGCAAGGCAGCGAAGGCGGGGTTCCAGCGAAACAGGGCATAACGTCCACACATTGGGCAACACGACTCTTGGGTAAACCGAACGACAGCCTAACAGACCAGCACGTCGGGGTAGCTGTCGGGTTCATCGCCGGGTAGCGGTTGGGCGCCGATATAGGCGGTAATCAACTCGCGGGCTTCGCCAGCCTGGTCGTTCTCCACTTCCAGGCCCAACAGGCCGAAGATCGGCAGTTCACCCGTACCACCCAGCAGATGGCGCCCCACCAGATGGGCGTCGATACCTTCGCTGGCGAGCATTTGCTGCAGCAACTCGCCCTCCATCAGGTTTTCCGGTTCGTAGATTCGTTGCATGGCCGCCCCCCCTTATTCATTCTCGCTGCGCACTTCGAGCATCCATTCCTCGCCGTGGACCTGCAGGTAGAAATTGATCGGCCGACAGCACACCTGGCAGTCCTCTATATAGTTCTGGTCACCGCCGGACAAATCCACAGATGTCTCGACCTCTTCACCACAATAAGGACAATCGTACAGCGCAGGTTCTAGCATCGCGGTCTCTCCCAGGTGACTTGTGCGTATAATCGCCGGTCTATTTGCAGGGCTTTTTCGTTTGATGCCATTTGTTCAGACCTGCCCTGTCACTTATCGATCCAAACCTTTACTTACCCTAGCCGTTTCTAACAAGAGAGCATGATGGGCGAATTCGATACCATCCGACCTTACAACGACAGCGAAGTCCCGGCAGTACTGGCCCGGCTGTTCAGTGACAAGGCCTTTCTGGACATCCTGACCCACTTTCGCTTCCCGCGCTTTGCCGGTGCCTTCGGCTGGCTGCTCAAGCCGCTGATCGCCCAGAAGCTGCGCCGTGAGTTCGCCGGTGTGACCACCGTCGCCACCTTGCAGGACAAAGTCGAGTTTTACGTCGACCACACCATCGACCGGGCGACCGACGGCGTCACCTACACCGGGGTCGAACAGCTCAAGTCCGGTACGGCCTATGTTTTCCTGGCCAACCACCGCGATATCGTGATGGACCCGGCCTTCGTCAACTATGCGGTGTACCACGCCGGCCTGCCAACACCACGCATTGCCATCGGTGACAACCTGCTGCAGAAGCCGTTCGTCAGCGATCTGATGCGCCTGAACAAGAGTTTTATCGTACATCGTTCCATTACCGGGCGACGCGAGAAGATGGCGGCGTACCAACTGCTGTCGGCCTACATCAACCATTCGATCCGCAACGACTGCCAGTCGATCTGGATTGCCCAGGCCGAAGGCCGCGCCAAGGATGGGGATGATCGCACTGAATCGGCGATCCTCAAGATGTTCCATATGAGCCGCAAGGATGAGCCGTTTGCTGACGTCATCCTGTCGCTGAACCTGACGCCGGTGTCCATCAGCTACGAATACGACCCGTGCGACGCGGCCAAGGCGCGCGAACTGTATATCCGCGCCACCACCGGCACCTACGCCAAAGCGCCAGGTGAAGATGACGTGAGCATTGCCCTGGGCATCACGGGCTACAAGGGCCGGGTCCACGTCAACTTCGCGCCGCCGATTGTCGAGCGTTTTGAAGACACCAAACAGTTGGCCATCGAGATGGACCGACAGATTCTGGGGGGCTACCGGTTATTTCCCGTGCATTACCTGGCCTACGCACAATGGAGCGACGCCGACCCGCAATTGCAGGTGCCGACTGCTGCCGAGGTGTTCCCGGCGGACGAGTTGGCCAAGGCGAAAGCAGAGTGGGAGCGACGCTTGAATGCCTGCCCGGCGGAGCACCGACCGTATCTGGTGCTGCAATATGCGATGCCGGTGCGTAATCAGTATCGGGTTAAAGCAGGGATTGTCCTGTAACCCAATAGCGTGAACAACACACAACACAATGTGGGAGCGGGCTTGCCCGCGATAGTGGTGGGTCAGTTGATAACTATTTGACTGACACACCGCTATCGCGAGCAAGCCCGCTCCCACAGTGGTTTTGGGGTATTTTTACAATTGAGTGCTGAGCCAGGAGGTCACTAACGCCAGCCCGATACAGGCAAACCCGAGGCGGTAGCCCAGGCGATGACTGCGCTCGGTACGCACATCCAGAAACAGCATCGGCTGGTCGATCGCCCGCTCTTCACTTTGCGCGGCAAGTTGGGCCATCGCCCGCTGCTCCCGCAGGCGGGTCACAAACAGCAGCCCGGCGCCGGGGCAGGCAATCAACAATGCAGCGGTATTTAGCAGTAATGCCGGCAGCGACATCAAAAACCTCGGTGTAACAGTGACCGGGTATCCATCCAGATACAAACCTGAACGAACTGCGCCCTCCTGCGCATCACAGCTCCCTCCCCCATTGACGACTAATGTATCGAGTAATTTACAGCGTCACCTGAACGTCACCTTAACAAGCCACTCTGTTGCCCTTCGCACACAAGGGAGCTTGTCATGTTGCACGCGCAGAACCAGGATCGGCTGTATCTGATCGCCCCCAGCGATGAGCAAGAGGCGCTGGTCGGCGGCCTGGCGTTCAATGTCCAGGACCGGCACTGGCTGGTGTATTGCGCCCTCGGCGGGCACCAACATGCCGACCTGCCGGAGATGGACCTGCTGACAGGCGTGAGTGTGCTGGACTTTTATGTCGAAACGGCGGCATGAAGAGCGCAGACACAAAAAAGCCGGGCCCGTGACGGGGCCCGGCTTTTTTACAGCTGATTATTGCGAGCTGAGGATCTGGCCGATGCTTGGATCCTTGAACAGACGCGTCAGGGCGTCACTCAACACGTCGCTGACCAGCTTGGTGTTGGTTTCCTGGTTCGGCGCCATGCCGAAGCGCTGGTCCAGGGACGCACCGTAACGGCCACTGTAGCGACGGTTGCCGGCCGACACATCAGAGCGGAAGGTCGCACCGATGGTGGCTTCGGTCACGTACAGGCCTTCCTTGGGCGACTGATACTTCAGCTCGGCCAGGGTCACGGTCAGTTGCGGCGCGCCAGGCGAGTTGCTGGTCGGGGTGAAGCCCAGCAGGCGCACAGCCGCTTCGGCCTGGGCTTGCAGCTTGGGCAGCACGTCGGCGCCGGTCACCGTGATGGCGCTGGTTTCCGGGTACAGGCCACCGCGGGTGCCCAGGGTCGGCGACGGACGACCGTCAACCACCCGCACCGAGACCGGCTGGCCATGGCCTACAGGCGCCAGCTGGGTGGTGAGCTTGGGTTGCGGGCTGAGTTGCTGCGGGCTGTGGGCGCAGCCAACCAGGGTCAAGCTGGTCACAGTGATCAAACCGAACAACAGGCGTTGCAACATGCTTTTCTCTCCAGAAATCAGGTACCGACAGCCGAGCAGTATAGCGGTGCGCCGCTGCCGGGAACTAGCGTCAGTTACAACCTCAGACACAGGCCCGCCGGCGGCGGTTCAGTGTCACCGATATGTCATGCTGGGCTGGCATGCTTGGCCCCATTATCAGGAGGCCCACCATGTTCGACTTTCTCTGGCGCTTATTCGCACGCAAGCCCGCCTTTCGACACTTTGCCCTGCTCGACGCGCAAGGTCGTTGCCAGGCATTCAAGCACTGCAGCCAGCCACCGGTGGGTGAAGGCTGGGTCGAAGTCGAGGAGATCCGCTTGAGCTGGATGCACCAGCCACTGCCCGCCCGCGCCCGCATCAGCCCGCGCCGCGCACGGTCATCACACCGCCTGCCGTTGACCGCCTGACCGAAGCGCTAATAAAAGTCATAAAACACGTCCATTTCCCTGCAGTTCTTCGCTACAATCTCCCCCCGATTATAAGGACGTCTCCTGATCGGGCCTCGCAGCATCGCTAATGCTCCGGTATTAGCTCCCCCGCACCGCCCACAGAGAGCCGCCCACACAGATCGAGTGAAGCTGGCGAGCTGGCTGTTTTGTCTGCAAACCTGCGCCTTTACCGAATCTGCCAGAGCTGCCATTGCGCTCGGCCACTTGAGTTGTTTGCCCGTTATGCCGCGTGTCGGCAGTGATTTCGGGCCAGGTGCCAGGCTGGGGCAGCCCTTTTTTGAGGTTCACGTCTTCAAAAGAGCGTGAAAAAAACGGGTTTTCACAACTTCACAAGAGTGTGGCGAGCAAATGAATAGTTTTGCGTTTGTACAAGCACCATCAACGTCTGGCACTGCCCAACCACACAGGACCGAGTACTCCTCAAAAACCGGAGCTTGAAGCCTGTCCGCTACGGATTTGGTTGCACGATCGGACGTACTTGACCATAAGTCGAATTGCCACAGGGGCCCTTAAATGCGTTCATATGCAGATAAGGCCTGGTCGGCAGCGTCCGCTGAAGTTGCAAAAAAATTGCGAAGAATCGGACATGGCGATCCTGGCCATGGGTAACCTGGGGCATTACGTGAACCGCCCCGTCACTCCTGGCAGCCATGCCGTCAATTTGGTGCTGCAGATTTTGGAGACGCGTTAAATGGCGCATAACGAAGCAGTCGACGTAGTACTGGTAGGTGCGGGCATCATGAGTGCCACCCTCGCCGTACTGCTCAAGGAGCTCGACCCCGGCCTCAAGCTGGAAGTCGTTGAGCTGATGGATTCGGGTGCCGCGGAGAGTTCCAACCCGTGGAACAATGCCGGTACCGGTCACGCCGGGCTGTGCGAGCTGAACTACACCCCGCAGGCGGGTGACGGCTCCATCGACATCAAGAAAGCCGTGCACATCAACACCCAGTTTGAAGTGTCGAAGCAGTTCTGGGCGTATCTGACCAAAAAAGGCACCTTTGGCTCGTCCAAGTCCTTTATCAGCCCAGTGCCGCACCTGAGCTTCGTGCAGGGCGAAAAAGGCGTGTCGTTCCTCAAGAAACGCTTTGAAACCCTCAGCCAGCACCACGCGTTCTCGGACATGCACTACACCGAAGACCGTGCAGAAATGGCCGAGTGGATGCCGCTGATGATGCCGGGCCGCCCGGCCGACGAGAAAATCGCCGCGACCCGCGTAATGAACGGTACCGACGTCAACTTCGGCGCCCTGACCAACCAATTGCTCGCGCACCTGAGCAGCTCGGCAGATGCCCACGTCAAGTACAGCAAGCGCGTTACCGGCCTCAAGCGCAATGGCGCCGGCTGGACCGTGAGCATCAAGGACGTCAACAGCGGCAACACGCGCAATGTCGACGCCAAGTTCGTGTTCCTCGGCGCCGGCGGCGCGGCCCTGCCGCTGCTGCAAGCCTCGGGTATTGAAGAAAGCAAAGGTTTCGGCGGCTTCCCGGTCAGCGGCCAGTGGCTGCGTTGCGACAACCCGGAAGTGGTCAAGCTGCACCAGGCCAAGGTCTACAGCCAGGCCGCCGTGGGTTCGCCGCCGATGTCGGTGCCGCACCTGGACACCCGCGTGGTGGATGGCAAGAAATCCCTGCTGTTCGGGCCATACGCTGGCTTCACCACCAAGTTCCTCAAGTTCGGCTCGTTCCTTGACCTGCCCATGTCGATTCGCCTCGGCAATATCGGCCCGATGCTGGCCGTGGCCCGAGACAACATGGACCTGACCAAGTACCTGGTCAGCGAAGTGATGCAGTCCATGGAGCAGCGCCTGGAATCCCTGCGCCGCTTCTATCCCGAAGCCAAAGCCGAGGACTGGCGCCTGGAAGTGGCTGGTCAACGGGTGCAGATCATCAAGAAAGACCCGAAGAAAGGCGGCGTGCTGCAGTTCGGTACCGAGTTGGTCGCGGCCAAAGACGGTTCGCTGGCGGCACTACTAGGTGCGTCCCCAGGGGCTTCGGTGACTGTTTCGATCATGCTGGAACTGATCGAACGCTGCTTCCCGGCCCAGGCGGCCGGCGAGTGGGCGGCCAAGTTGCAGGAAATTTTCCCGGCCCGGGAAAAAGTCCTGGAAACCGATGCCGAGCTGTATCGCAAGATCAGCGTGCAGAACAACATCAGCCTGGAGTTGGTTGAGCAAGATAGCGAGGCCGAAAGCTACGCTTGAGGTCGTGACGCGTAGCGTCACCGGATGCATTCCCACGCAGAGCGTGGGAACGATCGCCCCGCTCTCGTGCTGAGAACGGGGCGTTTTTTTATGTCCTGGCTATTCAGCCGCGAGCGATTTTGATCAGCTCGATGTACTCGTCCGCGTTGCGCTGGTCCTTGATCAGATCGACGAAGGTCTGGCCATGCTCGTCCTTGCCGTCGAGGTCCAGCCCGGCTTCCTTGAAAAAGCTCAGGAACCGCTCGAAATCGTCGATGCGCAGGCCGCGATAGGCTTTGATCAGCTTGTGCAGGGACGGTGAAGTGGCGTCGACCGGTTCAAAATCCAGGAACAGCTTGATCTGATCGTCGCCGATCTCGTCACCAATCACTTGTTTCTTATCTTTACGCATTGCCGACTCCAGCCTGCAGACATGTACACGGGGGTAGAAGTCTACCTGCGGGACACAAGGTTCGGAAGCCACGAAGCTCTAATGTGGGAGCGGGCTTGCCCGCGATGGCGGTGGGTCAGTCGAACATATCTAACCTGCCACTCCGCTATCGCGGGCAAGCCCGCTCCCACACAAACCCCACCCACCTTTTTTCCGCTGCCAGGTTCAATCGAACTGGGCAAGCATCCAGCGATGATACTCAGCCATGCCGGCTTCGCCTTCCCGGGGTGCCCAGGTCGCCAGTTCGCCCTCGCCCACCGGGCGATAAGGGCCTGCCTTGCACTCGAACATCACCGTGTCTGGCTCAAGCACCACCAGACCGTGGAAAACCCCTGGCGACAGATCAACGCCCTGGCAATCGCCACCGGCCTGCAAGATGCGCCGCTCCAGAACCGCGCCAGACTCGCTGAAAATCAAAATACCCAGGCGCCCCTTGAGTACCAGCAGGGTCTCGGCCTTGTCAGCGGTGAGATGACGATGGGGCTGCACATAGGTGTGTGGCTGCAAACCGACAGCCATGCGATGGCACGGCTCTTCCATCTGGTGGAAGTTGACGTTCTGCCGGCCACGGGGGTTGGCGGCGGCTTTCTCGGCCAATTCGGCAAACAGCGACTGATCAAGAAAACGCGCCACGACTTACATCCCCTTCACAGCAAAGATGCCATTGGCATTGCGCCAGTAGCCTTTGTAATCCATGCCGTAACCGAAGATGTAGCGGTCGATGCACGGCAGGCCGACGTAATTGGCCTTCAGGTCCGGGCGGGCCTTGCGGTCGTGGTCTTTGTCGATCAGCACGGCGGTGTGCACGTTGCGCGCGCCGGCGTGTTTGCAGAAGTCGACAATCGCGCCCAGGGTGTGACCTTCGTCGAGGATGTCGTCGATGATCAAGACGTCGCGGTCGATGAACGACACTTCCGGCTTGGCTTTCCAGAACAGGTCGCCGCCACTGGTTTCATTACGATAGCGCGTGGCGTGCAGGTAGGACGCTTCCAGCGGGAATTGCAGATGCGTCAGCAATTTGCCGGCGAAAATAAGACCACCGTTCATCACACAGAACACCACCGGGTTGGTTTCAGCCATTTCACGGGTGATGTGCGCGCCGACCTTGGCGATAGCCTCTTCGACTTGTGCTTCGGTGTACAGGCAGTCAGCCTCGCGCATGATTTGACGGATATGCTCGAGATCAGCGGACATGGCGCTCTCCAGGGGTACTGTGGCAAGAAAAGCGGGCGAAGGTACGCCTCTGGGACGCAACGTTCAAGCCTTTATGGACTAACGTACTGGTTGTCTATAGGACAACACCCTCGGATAGATTAATCTAGGCCGGTTTTTTTGCCCGCCGCCGGAGCCTTTCCCCATGCCCATCCGTGAGATCCGCCACCCGCTGATCCGACACAAGCTCGGCCTTATGCGCCGCGCCGACATTAGCACGAAGAACTTCCGCGAGCTTGCTCAGGAAGTCGGAGCGTTGCTCACCTACGAAGCCACCAAAGATTTACCCCTGGAAAACTACGAGATCCCCGGTTGGTGCGGTCCCGTCCAGGTCGAGAAAATCGCTGGCAAGAAAATTACCGTGGTGCCGATCCTGCGCGCCGGTATCGGCATGCTTGAAGGCGTGCTGAGCCTGATCCCGGGCGCCAAGGTCAGCGCTGTGGGCGTAGCCCGCAACGAAGAAACCCTGCAGGCCCACACCTACCTGGAAAAACTCGTCCCCGAGATCGACGAGCGCCTGGCGATGATCATCGACCCGATGCTGGCCACCGGTAGCTCCATGGTCGCTACCATCGACCTGCTGAAGAAAGCCGGTTGCAAGGATATCCGCGCCATGGTGCTGGTAGCGGCACCCGAAGGTATCGCCGCCGTAGAAAAAGCTCACCCGGATGTAGTGATCTACACCGCGTCCATTGATGAGCGCCTGAACGAGCACGGCTACATCATTCCGGGCCTGGGCGATGCTGGCGACAAGATCTTCGGCACCAAGCAGAAGGACGCGTGAACATGCAGGATGAATTCAACGACCCGCTTTGGCGCCAGATCCTGTCTGGCGCACAAATGCTCTTCGTAGCATTTGGCGCGCTGGTGTTGATGCCGCTGATCACAGGTCTTGATCCAAACGTTGCACTGTTTACCGCAGGCCTTGGCACGTTGTTGTTCCAGATTGTCACCGGGCGCCAAGTGCCGGTGTTCCTGGCATCGAGCTTTGCGTTTATCACCCCGATCATTCTCGCCAAGGGCCAGTTCGGCCTCGCGGCGACCATGGGCGGGGTGATGGCGGCGGGTTTCGTCTACACCTTCCTCGGCCTCGCCGTGAAGATCAAGGGCACCGGTTTTATCGACCGGCTGCTGCCGCCCGTGGTGATCGGGCCGGTGATCATCTCCATCGGCCTGGCCATGGCGCCGATTGCCGCGAACATGGCAATGGGCAAGTCGGGTGACGGTGCCGAGTTGATCCCTTACCAGACGGCAATGCTGATCTCGATGCCGGCGCTGCTGACCACGCTGATCGTGGCCGTGTTCGGCAAGGGCATTTTCCGCCTGGTGCCGATCATTGCCGGGGTGCTGGTGGGTTTTGGCATGTCGTTCTACTTCGGCGTGGTCGACACCGCGAAGATCGCCGCCGCACCGTGGTTTGCCCTGCCCCACTTCACCGCGCCGGAATTCAACTGGCAGGCGATTCTGTTCATCGTCCCGGTGGCCCTGGCCCCAGCCATTGAACACATCGGCGGCGTGATTGCCGTGGGTAGCGTGACCGGTCGTGACTACCTGAAAAAGCCCGGCCTGCATCGCACGCTGTTGGGCGACGGTATCGCCACCACCACGGCTGGCCTGTTCGGCGGCCCGCCCAACACCACTTACGCCGAAGTGACCGGCGCGGTGATGCTGACCAAGAACTACAACCCGAAAATCATGACCTGGGCGGCGGTATTTGCCATCACCCTGGCCTTTGTCGGTAAGTTCGGCGCGCTGCTGCAGAGCATTCCGGTGCCGGTGATGGGCGGGATTCTGTGCCTGTTGTTCGGCTCGATTGCCGCGGTGGGGATGAACACCCTGATCCGTCACAAGATCGACCTGGGGGAGGCGCGCAATCTGGTGATTGTGTCGGTGACCCTGGTGTTCGGGATTGGCGGTGTGCTGATCGGCACCGGTACCGGTCCCGATGATTTCGGCCTGAAGGGCATCGCCCTGTGCGCCGTAGTAGCGATTGGTTTGAACCTGCTGCTGCCGGGCAATGATAGCTGGAAGCACAAGAAGCCGGACGAGCCGTTGCTCTAAAGGCTACGGAGTGTCGGTGTAGCTGATGGCCTCATCGCGGGCAAGCCCGGCTCCCACATTGGAATGCATTTCCATGTGGGAGCCGGGCTTGCTCGCGATGAGGCCCGTCCAGCCCATATAGATTCAAGCCTTAAAGATCACCCAAACCATCAATCAACGCCTGGTTCTGCTCAGGTGTCCCGATGCTGATCCGCAGGAACTGGGCAATCCGCTCCTGCTTGAAGTGCCGCACAATCACCCCTTGCTCCCGCAACTTGGCCGCCAGGCCGGCCGCGTCGTGCCGTGGGTGGCGGGCAAAGATGAAGTTGGCCGCTGACGGCAACACCTCAAAGCCCTTCTCTCGCAACTGCGCCACAAGCGTCTCGCGGCTATCGATCACCAGTTGGCAGGTCTTCTCGAAGTATTCACGGTCTTCGAAGGCCGCCGCCGCGCCGACAATCGCCAGGCGATCCAGTGGATAGGAGTTGAAGCTGTTCTTGACCCGCTCCAGCGCCTCGATCAGGTCCGGGTGGCCCACCGCCAGGCCTACCCGCAAACCGGCCAGTGAGCGCGATTTGGAGAGGGTCTGGGTCACCAGCAGGTTGGGGTAGCGGTCCACCAGACTGATGGCGGTTTCGCCGCCGAAGTCGATATAGGCTTCATCGACCACCACCACCGAATCCGGGCTGGCCTTGAGGAGCTGCTCCACCGCGTCCAGCGCCATCACGCAGCCGGTCGGCGCGTTCGGGTTGGGGAAGATGATCCCGCCATTAGGCTTGGCGTAGTCCGCCACGCGGATCTGGAACTGCTCATCCAGCGGCACCGGGGCCGAGGTGATGCCATACAGCCCGCAGTACACCGGGTAGAAGCTGTAGCTGATATCCGGGAACAGCAGTGGCAGGTCGTGCTGGAACAGACCGTGGAAGATATGCGCCAGGACTTCGTCGGAACCGTTACCGAGGAATACCTTGCTCCCATCCACCCCGTAGTACTTGGCCACGGCCTGCTTGAGCAGGTCGCTGTTGGGGTCGGGGTACAAACGCAGGTTGTCGTTCAACTCGGCCTGCATCGCTGCCAGCGCCTTGGGCGACGGGCCGTAGGGGTTTTCATTGGTGTTGAGCTTGACCAGCTTGGTCAGCTTCGGCTGCTCGCCGGGCACGTAAGGCACGAGGTCCTTGACGAAAGGGCTCCAGAATTTGCTCATGTCTTACTCTCCCTTGACGATGCGGTATTCGGCGCTGCGGGCGTGCGCGCTCAACGATTCGCCACGGGCCAGCACCGAGGCGGTCTTGCCCAGCTCGGAAGCACCTTGTGGCGAGCAAAAGATGATCGACGAGCGCTTCTGGAAGTCATACACCCCCAGCGGCGACGAGAATCGCGCAGTGCCGGAGGTCGGCAACACGTGGTTGGGGCCCGCACAGTAGTCGCCCAGGGCTTCGCTGGTGTGGCGGCCCATGAAGATCGCACCGGCGTGACGAATCGACGGCAGCCAGGCCTGTGGGTCGGCCACCGACAGTTCCAAATGCTCGGGGGCGATGCGGTTCGCCACTTCGATGGCCTGCTCCATGTCACGCACCAGGATCAACGCACCCCGGCCATTGATCGACTTCTCGATAATCTCGGCACGCTCCATGGTCGGCAGCAGCTTATTGATGCTCGCCGCCACCTTGTCGAGGAACTCGGCGTCGGGGCTGACCAGGATCGCCTGGGCGTCTTCGTCGTGCTCGGCCTGGGAGAACAGGTCCATGGCAATCCAGTCAGGATCGGTCTGGCCGTCACACACCACGAGGATTTCCGAGGGGCCAGCGATCATGTCGATACCGACCTGGCCAAACACATGGCGCTTGGCAGTGGCAACGTAGATGTTGCCGGGGCCGACCACCTTGTCGACTTTCGGCACGCTTTCGGTGCCATAGGCCAACGCGGCGACGGCCTGGGCCCCCCCGATGGTGAACACGCGGTCAACGCCGGCGATGCAGGCAGCGGCCAGCACCAGCTCGTTGATTTCACCGCGCGGGGTCGGGACCACCATGACCACCTCGGTCACGCCCGCCACTTTGGCGGGAATGGCATTCATCAGCACCGACGACGGGTATGAAGCCTTGCCGCCCGGCACGTACAGGCCGGCGCGGTCCAGCGGTGTGACTTTCTGGCCCAGCACCGTGCCATCGGGTTCGGTGTAGCTCCAGGAGTCCTGTTTCTGTTTTTCGTGGTAGCTGCGCACCCGCGCCGCTGCGACTTCCAGGGCTTCGCGCTGCGGCGCGGTGATGCGCGTCAGGGCCAGTTCCAGGCGTTCGCGGGGCAGGATCAGGTCGGCCATGGACTTGACGTCCAGGCCGTCGAACTGGCGGGTAAAGTCCACCAGCGCCGCATCGCCGCGCTCGCGCACGGCCTTGATGATGTCGAGCACCCGCTGGTTGACCGAATCGTCGGACACACTTTCCCAGCTCAGCAGATGATCCAGATGATGGGCGAAATCCGGGTCGGCAGCGTTGAGTCGGGCAATTGCAGTGGACGTGGTCATAGCGAGGGCCTCAATAGAATTGGCAAAAACTCAGGCGCCCTAAACTAGCAGTCGTTTCCGCTTGGGCACCTGAGAATTCTGGCTATGAGGCGGATAGACGGGCGCGACCTAGGGCCGCGCAGGTGAGTCAACCGCGGTGTCGAGACTCCACTGCCTTGCGCAGGGTGTCGATCAACGCCTGGATCCGGGCGTGTTGCATTTTCATCGAAGCTTTGTTGACGATCAGGCGAGAGCTGATGTCAGCGATAAAGTCCTGGGGTTCCAGGCCATTGGCGCGCAGGGTGTTGCCGGTGTCGACCACGTCGATGATCTTGTCGGCCAGGCCGATCAGCGGCGCCAGCTCCATCGAGCCATAGAGCTTGATGATATCGACCTGACGGCCTTGCTCGGCGTAATAACGCTTGGCGACGTTGACGAACTTGGTGGCCACCCGCAGGCGGCCTTTTGGCTCGACGTCACCGACACGGCCGGCGGTCATCAGCTTGCACAGGGCGATACGCAGGTCCAGCGGCTCGTACAGGCCCTGGCCGCCGTATTCCATCAGCACGTCTTTACCGGCGACACCGAGGTCGGCGGCGCCATGTTCAACGTAGGTCGGCACGTCGGTAGCACGCACGATCAACAGGCGAACGTCGTCCTGGGTCGTGGGGATGATCAGCTTGCGGCTCTTGTCCGGATTCTCGGTCGGCACGATGCCCGCTTCAGCCAGAAGCGGCAAAGTATCGTCAAGGATGCGGCCCTTGGACAGTGCGATGGTCAACATGGGAAACGTCAATCCTTCATCAGGCTATTGCTGTCCGGTCGCAAATGGCGCCAGACACAGATCGAGGCCATTACAGCCTCGATTTGAAACAAATTCAGCCGAGGCGTGCCTGTGCACACCTCGGGCGGGCGCTTCCCTGCGCCCGAGCAGTGGGGGTTAGCCCGGTACGCGGCGGATTTTCGCGCCAAGCATCTGCAGTTTTTCTTCGATGCACTCGTAGCCACGATCTATGTGGTAGATGCGATCGATCAGGGTGTCACCGTCAGCGCACAACGCCGAAATCACCAGGCTGGCCGAAGCCCGCAGGTCGGTGGCCATCACTGGCGCGCCCTTGAGCTGCTCGATACCGGTGACGATGGCAGTGTTGCCTTCGACCTGGATCTTGGCGCCCATGCGGTGCAGTTCGTACACGTGCATGAAGCGGTTTTCGAAGATGGTCTCGATGACCGCACCAGTGCCTTCGGCAATCGCGTTCAGGGAAATGAACTGCGCCTGCATGTCGGTCGGGAACGCCGGGTACGGAGCGGTACGCACGTTGACGGCTTTTGGCCGCTTGCCGTGCATGTCCAGCTCGATCCAGTCTTCGCCGGTGGTGATTTCGGCACCGGCTTCGCGCAGCTTTTCCAGGACCGCTTCAAGGATGGTCGGATCGGTGTCCTTGACCTTGACGCGACCACCGGTCACGGCAGCCGCAACCAGGTAGGTACCGGTCTCGATACGGTCCGGCATCACTTTGTAGGTGGCCGAGTGCAGGCGTTTCACACCGTCGATGGTGATGGTGTCGGTGCCGGCGCCAGTGATGTTGGCACCCATGGCGATCAGGAAGTTGGCCAGGTCGACCACTTCCGGCTCGCGCGCGGCGTTTTGCAGGACGCTGCGGCCATTGGCCAGGGCAGCGGCCATCATGATGTTCTCGGTACCGGTCACGCTGACGGTATCAAAGAAGAAGTTTGCACCACGCAGGCCGCCTTCCGGCGCCTTGGCCTTGATGTAGCCACCTTCGACGTCGATGGTCGCACCCATGGCTTCAAGACCACGGATGTGCAGGTCCACCGGACGCGAACCAATGGCGCAACCGCCAGGCAGTGCCACTTCGGCTTCGCCGAAACGGGCAACCATCGGACCCAGTACCAGGATCGAGGCACGCATGGTTTTCACCAGTTCGTACGGTGCGATCAGGGTCTTGATGGTGCGCGGGTCGATTTCGACCGACAGCTTCTCGTCGATCACCGGCTCAATGCCCATGCGACCGAACAGCTCGATCATGGTGGTGATGTCGTGCAGGTGCGGCAGGTTGGCTACGGTAACCGGGCCATCGCACAGCAAGGTGGCGGCCAGGATCGGCAAGGCCGAGTTTTTAGCCCCGGAGATACGGATTTCGCCATCAAGACGGGCACCGCCGGTAATAATCAATTTATCCATAAGAATCTCGACGCCTTGGGGGCTCAGGTGCGCTCGGCCCAGGCCGCGCGGCTGAAAAATTTCATAGTGACCGCATGGATGCTGCCATCGGTGATCCACGGGTTCAAATGGGCATAGATCTGCTGCTGACGCTTGACCGGGCTCAATGCCGCCAGTTCATCGCTAATCACGTTCAGCTGGAAATTGCAGCCTTCGCCTTCAACTGCAACCTCAGTATTCGGCAGCTTTCCTTCAAGGAAGCTTTTAACTTCTAGGGCCTGCATGCTCAACCTCTATCGGCGCCCAGTGCGCGCGGGTCGCACATCATACAAAAAAGCCCCGCGCCTGCGAACCCCGCATAGCAGGACTCTGACGGGGGGCTTCTTCAATAATGTGTATTAAGGATGCGCCAACAGCTCGGCCAGACCGCAAACCTGGGCAATTTCACGCATATCCTCGGGTAATGCGCGAATACTGACAGGTTTGTTGACCGCCGCGGCGTCACGTAGGAAACACAAGAGCAATGACAAGCCAACACTGCTGGACTTCACCACCGCCGAGCAATCGAGGACCAATGCCGGCGCAGTGCTGGCATTGATCAGTGCCTGGCCCTGCTTACGCAGGGCCGGCCCGGTGCTGTAGTCGAGCACGCCACTGAGGAGCAGCTCGCCGGCCTGGCCTTGACGAACAGCCGACTCAGTCATGGGGCCTGCTTCTCTGCAGCTTCTTCGGTCACTTCCTTGGCCTTGGCCACTTCGCCGGCCCAGCCATCAATGGTCTTGTCCAGGTTGTTGCCATTGCGCTGCATGGCATCGGCGAACTGATCACGGAACAGCTTGCCGATGTTGATGCCGTTGATGATCACGTTGCGCACTTTCCACTCACCGTTGATTTTCTCAAGGGTGTAGGAAACCGGATAGATCGAGCCATTGTTGCCCTTGACCTGCATATCCACGCTGGTGCGGTTGCCAGACTCATCCTTGGCCGGGGAAACGACGATACCCTGGTTGTTGTATTCCAGCAGGGCGTTGCCGTAGAACTGCATCAGGCTGCGCTTGAAGTTTTCCTGGAAGCGCTGCATCTGCGCAGGCGTAGCTTTACGCGAATACTTGACGGTCATGATGCTGCGCGAGATGCCGTCAGCGTCGACCACCGGGCCCACGATACCGTTGAGGGCATCGTAGAACGCGCTCGGGCTCTGCTTGTACTGCTCCTTGTTCGCGGCAAGGTCAGCCAGCAGCTCTTTGGTGGTTCTATCAATAATGTCGTGCGCCGAAGGTGCCGCCACGGCGTTAGCCATCAATGGCAAGGCTGCCAACAGCACCAACAGGCCACGTCGCAAGGTTGAGATCATGAACAAACTCCTCATTTGGCGTCTTTACTAACCGTATTAAGCAGGAATTTACCGATCAGGTCCTCTAATACCAACGACGACTGTGTGTCATGAATGGTCGAACCATCCTTGAGCAAGGCTTCTTCCCCGCCCACGCTGATACCGATGTACTTCTCGCCCAGCAGACCGGCCGTGAGGATGGACGCTGTGGAGTCAGTCGGCAGGTTATCTACCTTCTTGTCCAGTTGCAGGGTCACGCGGCCGGTGAAGCTGTCGCGGTCCAGATCGATTGCTGTGACCTTGCCGATGGTCACACCGGCCATGGTCACTTTGGATCTGACCGTCAAACCGGCGATATTGTCGAAGTAGGCGTAAAGTTTATAGGTATCGGCGCCCGAGCTGGCCGACAAGCCGCTGACTCGCAGGGCGAGCAACAGCAAAGCCAGGATGCCAGCCAACAAGAAAAGGCCTACACCGATTTCCACAGTGCGGTTTTGCATCAGAAATCTCCAAACATCAAGGCGGTCAAAATGAAGTCAAGGCCCAGTACCGCCAGCGAGGCGTACACAACGGTCTTGGTAGTGGCTCGACTGATCCCTTCTGAAGTGGGTTCACAGTCATAGCCCTGGAATACGGCGATCCAAGTCACAACGAAGGCGAAGACGATGCTCTTGATAATGCCATTGAGCACGTCACCGCTGAAGGTCACGCTGTTTTGCATGTTGGCCCAGTAGGAGCCGTCGTAGACCCCCAGCCAGTCCACCGCCACCCACGAACCGCCCCAGATCCCGACCACGCTGAAAATCATTGCCAGCAGTGGCAGGGAGATGAAGCCGGCCCACAGGCGCGGGGCAACAATGTACTTGAGCGGGTCCACGCCGATCATTTCCAGGCTGGACAGTTGCTCGGTGGCCTTCATGTTGCCGATCTCGGCGGTCAACGCAGAGCCGGCGCGACCGGCAAACAGCAAGGCGGTGACCACCGGCCCCAGCTCACGCAGCAGCGTCAGTGCAACCATCTGCCCCACCGCCTGCTCGGAACCGTAGCTGGACAGGATATTGAAGCCCTGCAGCGCCAGCACCATGCCGATGAACACCCCGGAAACCACGATGATCACCAGGGACATCACGCCCACCGAGTGCAGCTGCTTGAGCAGCAAGCCAAAACCACCGCCGATACCACCGCGGCCAAGCAAGGCGTGAAACAGGAAAATCGTCGAACGCCCGAGCACTTCGACAATGTCGATGCCGGAACGACCGAAAAGGCGCACCTTCTCGATTAAAGATGTCTTGCGCATCAGCGCTTCCCCAGAAGATCTGCGCGGTAATCCGCTGCCGGAAAATGAAAAGGCACCGGGCCATCAGGGTCGCCGGTCATGAATTGGCGAATACGCGGGTTATCGGCGTTCATCAGTTCTTCAGGCGTGCCCTGCCCCAATACCTGGCCATCGCCGACGACATAGAGGTAGTCGGCAATGCTCGCGGTTTCGGCCAAGTCATGGGAAACCACGATGCTGGTGATACCCAGCGCGTCATTGAGCAGGCGGATCAGGCGCACCAATACGCCCATGGCGATAGGGTCCTGGCCGACGAACGGCTCGTCATACATGAGGATCTGCGGGTCGAGGGCAATCGCCCGCGCCAGAGCCACGCGCCGCTTCATACCACCAGAAAGCTCATCCGGCATCAGGTCGATGGCACCGCGAAGCCCTACGGCCTGCAGCTTCAACAACACAATGTCACGGATCATTTCTTCCGACAGTTGGGTATGCACCCGCAACGGGAACGCGACGTTTTCGAAAACGTCGAGGTCGGTGAACAGTGCACCGCTCTGGAACAGCACACCCATGTGCTTGCGCGCATCGAACAGATCGCTGCGCGACAGGGTCGGCAGGTTCTGGCCATTGACCCAGACTTCCCCGGCGGTAGGCCGCAGTTGCATGCCCATCAGGCGCAGCAGGGTCGTCTTGCCGCAGCCGGAAGGGCCCATGATGCCCGTCACCTTGCCGCGGGGAATGCGAATATCGACATTATTGAAGATGCTGCGCGTACCGCGCTTGAAGGAAAGACCCTTCAGCTCGACCGCGTAGGCGTTATCGGCACTCATCTAAACTCCTTGGGATGCAGCTTCTCACTCAGACACCATGCTTGGGACAACTGCTTGCGACAGTTAGACACATGTGCGCTGCGCGGACCGAACTGGCGGCGAACTATATCACTGCTGACATAAAGCGCCCAAGGCCGGAGCTGTGCTTGTTCAGAAAGAGGACAGGTAATTGCGCATTTGAGAGCGATCTCACTCTTAAGTAGAACAACGCCTGACGAACTTGCGTGAGGGAATTGATCATTACCGCTATAATCGCCGACTTTTCGTCAGGCTATACGATTTCAGACATGAGCCAATCCAGCGACCTTATTCAATCCGCACAACGCACCATCCGCCTCGAGCTTGAAGCCGTAGAAGGCTTGCTGGCCCATATCGACGCAGATTTCGTACGCGCCTGCGAGATGATCCTGGCCAGTAAAGGCCGGGTTGTCGTGGTCGGCATGGGCAAGTCAGGCCATGTCGGCAACAAGATTGCCGCCACCCTGGCCAGTACCGGCACCACGGCGTTTTTCGTGCACCCGGCCGAAGCCAGCCATGGTGACATGGGCATGATCACCCGCGATGACGTGATCCTCGCCCTGTCCAACTCCGGCACCACCAACGAAATCGTGACCCTGCTGCCCCTGATCAAGCGCCTGGGCATCAAGCTGATCAGCATGACCGGCAACCCGGACTCGACGCTGGCCAAGGCCGCCGAAGTGAACCTGAACGTACATGTAGCCCATGAGGCCTGCCCGCTTAACCTGGCGCCCACCTCCTCCACCACCGCCGCCCTGGTCATGGGCGACGCGCTGGCCGTGGCCCTGCTGGAAGCCCGTGGTTTTACCGCCGAAGACTTCGCCTTTTCCCACCCCGGTGGCGCCCTCGGCCGTCGCCTGCTGCTGAAAGTGGAAAACGTGATGCATGCGGGTGACGAGCTGCCACAGGTACAACGTGGCACCCTGCTCAAGGATGCCTTGATGGAAATGACCCGCAAGGGCCTGGGCATGACCGTGATCCTCGAGGCCGACGGGCGCCTGGCCGGGGTCTTCACCGACGGTGACCTGCGTCGCACCCTGGACCGCACCATTGATATCCATACCGCCACCATTGATCAAGTCATGACCCCTCACGGCAAGACCGCCCGCGCCGAAATGCTCGCGGCTGAAGCCCTGAAGATCATGGAAGACCACAAGATCGGCGCCCTGGTGGTGGTCGATGATGCCGATCACCCGATTGGCGCCCTGAACATGCACGATTTGCTGCGCGCGGGAGTGATGTAAATGAACACCGACCTGTTGCAACGGGGCAAGGCCATCAAACTGGCGATTTTCGACGTGGATGGCGTGCTGACCGACGGTCGTCTGTACTTCCTCGAAGACGGCAGCGAATTCAAGACGTTCAATACCCTGGACGGCCAGGGCATCAAGATGCTGATGGCCTCTGGCGTACAAACCGCGATCATCAGTGGTCGCAAGACCCCGGTCGTGGAGCGCCGCGCACAAAACCTGGGGATTCCTTACCTCTACCAGGGCCGTGAGGATAAACTCGTGGTTCTGGACGAGCTTCTTGGCAAACTCAACCTAAGCTATGAGCAGGTCGCCTATCTGGGCGATGATTTGCCTGACTTGCCGGTGATTCGCCGCGTCGGCCTGGGCATGGCTGTAGCCAATGCCGCGTCGTTTGTTCGCGAACACGCCCACGGCATTACCCAGGCCCGCGGCGGCGAAGGCGCCGCCCGCGAGTTCTGCGAACTGATCCTGCGTGCCCAGGGCAGCCTTGAAGCGGCCCACGCCGCCTACCTATAGAGCCCTCTATGCTGAGTAAAAAGATTCGCAACTTCCTGATATTCGGAGCCATCGCCGCGCTGTTCCTCGCGGTGGGCTACTGGAATATCAGCCCGGAGCGCTTCCTCGACCAGCCTGTTGCGCAGGTCGACCAGAGCGCCATCGACTATTACGCCACCAACGCCTACAGCGTGCAGTTCCTGCCTGACGGCAAGGTGCAATACGAAATGACGTCGGACAAGGTCGAACACCTGAAGGCTTCCGAGGTCACATTGCTGACCAATCCGGACCTGAACCTGTATCGCGGCACCGAGTTCCCGTGGCACGTCACCAGCAAGCGTGGCGAGGTCAACCCGGACGGCACCGAAGTGGAACTGATCGACTCGGTGCGCGTTGCGCGCACCGACGCCCAGAAGCGCGACACCATCATTACCAGCAGTCGCATGACCGTATTCCCACAGAAGCAATATGCGCAGACCGAGCAAGACGTTAGAATCGACGGCGCTGGCGGTGTATCGACTGGCAAGGGAATGAAAGCGTATTTGAAAGAAAGCAGGATACACCTGCTATCGAACGTAAGAGGACAGTATGAGGCTCGTTAAAACCCTCCCTATTTTGCTCGGTCTGGGCGCAGCACTGGGAAGCGTGAGCGCCTGGGCTCTGCCGAACGATAGCCAGCAACCGATCCACATTCAGGCTGACGATGCGCAACTGGATGACAAGCAAGGTGTCGCGACCTACAAGGGCGACGTCATCATCACCCAAGGTTCGATGAAGATTACCGGTAACACCGTGACCCTGACCCGTACCCCGGCGGGCGACATCGACGTCGTGACTTCGGTGGGCAACCTTGCCTACTTCGAACAGAAGCAAAACGCCGCCGATCCAGGTCCGATCAAAGGCTACGGCGTGACCATCCAGTATCACGCGCCGCAGAACCGCATCGTACTGACTGACCGCGCCAAAGTGATCAGCAGCGACGGCAACTCGACCGAAGGCGAGAAAATCGTCTATGACACCGTCAAGCAAGTCGCCACTGCCGGCCGCGCCAATGGCACCAAGGTCACTGCGCCACGTCCGCGCATCGACATGGTTATCCAGCCGAAGAAGAAGGCCCAGTAATGGCAACCCTGAAAGCCCAGCATCTGGCCAAGGCCTATAAAAGCCGTCAGGTCGTGCGCGACGTCAGCCTGTCGATCGACAGCGGCCAGATCGTCGGCCTGCTTGGCCCCAATGGTGCCGGCAAGACCACCTGCTTCTACATGATCGTCGGCCTGGTCCAGGCGGACCAGGGCCGTGTATTGATCGACGACCTGGACGTCAGCCACCAGCCCATGCACGGCCGTGCGCGGGCCGGTATCGGCTATCTCCCCCAGGAGGCGTCGATCTTCCGCAAACTGTCAGTGTCCGACAACATCATGGCGATCCTGGAAACCCGCAAGGAACTGGATCGCGACGGACGCCGCCAGGAGCTGGAAAGCCTGCTGCAGGAGTTCCACATCAACCATATTCGCGACAACCTCGGCATGAGCCTGTCCGGCGGCGAGCGGCGCCGCGTGGAAATCGCCCGCGCCCTGGCCACCGCACCGAAGTTCATCCTGCTGGACGAACCCTTCGCCGGTGTCGACCCGATTTCGGTAGGCGACATCAAGCAGATCATCCATCACCTCAAGGCCAAGGGGATCGGCGTGCTGATCACCGACCACAACGTGCGTGAGACCCTGGATATCTGCGAAACCGCGTATATCGTCAACGACGGCCAACTGATTGCCGAAGGCGACTCCGCCACCATCCTGGCCAACGAACTGGTCAAGGAAGTGTATCTGGGGCACGAGTTCCGCCTGTAAACACTGGGGTGTCAGGACATTCGCCATCAGGCGCGGGAGTCAATAAAAACCTTATTGTTTTTATTGTTACCGCGCTCTAGGCAAAGCACCCGATATCAGGCATATAATTTGCTTATGTTTGGCGCTCACGCGCCCTGTCGTGGATGGCGCATTGCGCCGGCGAATAAGGTGTTAAGCCCCTGCCATGAAACCATCGCTAGTCCTGAGAATGGGCCAGCAGCTGACGATGACACCGCAGCTGCAACAGGCCATCCGCCTGCTCCAATTGTCGACCCTGGACCTGCAACAGGAAATCCAGGAGGCCCTGGAGTCCAACCCGATGCTCGAACGCCAGGAAGAAGGCGACGACTTCGATAATGCCGACCCACTGGCCGACAACATAGAGCAAAAACCCAATCCCGACGTCCAGGAACCCTCCTACCAGGAAACCGCACCCACGGTGGATAACCTGGAAGAAGGCGAATGGAACGAACGCATTCCCAATGAACTGCCGGTGGATACGGCCTGGGAAGATGTCTACCAGACCAGCGCCAGCAGCCTGCCCAGCAACGACGATGACGAGTGGGACTTCACCACCCGCACCTCCGTCGGCGAAAGCCTGCAGAGCCACTTGCTGTGGCAACTGAACCTTGCCCCGATGTCCGACACCGATCGCTTGATCGCGGTGACCCTGATCGACTGCATCAACAATCAGGGCTACCTGGACGAGACCCTCGAAGAAATCCTCGAGGCTTTCGACCCGGAACTGGACATCGAGCTGGACGAAATCGAGGCGGTCCTGCACCGCATCCAGCAGTTCGAGCCCGCCGGCATCGGCGCGCGCAACCTCAGCGAGTGCCTGTTGCTGCAACTGCGCCAACTGCCCGCCAAGACACCGTGGCTGGCCGAAGCCCAACGCCTGGTCACCGACTATATCGACCTGCTGGGCAGCCGCGACTACAGCCAGCTGATGCGTCGGATGAAGCTCAAGGAAGATGACCTGCGCCAGATCATCGAACTGGTACAGAGCCTCAACCCGCGTCCCGGCTCGCAGATCGAGTCCAGCGAAGCCGAGTATGTCGTCCCCGACGTGATCGTGCGCAAGGACAACGAGCGCTGGCTGGTGGAGCTGAACCAGGAATCAGTGCCGCGCCTGCGGGTCAACCCGCAATACGCAGGTTTCGTACGCCGGGCCGACACCAGCGCCGACAACACCTTCATGCGCAATCAGTTGCAGGAGGCTCGCTGGTTCATCAAGAGCCTGCAAAGCCGCAACGAGACCCTGATGAAAGTGGCCACCCAGATCGTCGAGCATCAGCGCGGCTTCCTGGAATATGGCGACGAGGCGATGAAACCGTTGGTGCTGCATGACATTGCCGAAGCAGTGGGCATGCACGAATCGACCATTTCCCGGGTCACCACCCAAAAATTCATGCATACCCCACGGGGTATATATGAGCTGAAATACTTTTTCTCCAGCCACGTCAGCACCTCCGAAGGCGGTGAATGCTCGTCCACGGCGATCCGCGCGATCATCAAAAAACTCGTTGCGGCGGAAAATCAGAAAAAGCCGTTGAGTGACAGCAAGATCGCTGGTTTACTGGAGGCACAAGGCATTCAGGTCGCCCGTCGAACCGTCGCCAAGTACCGCGAGTCCCTTGGGATCGCGCCTTCCAGCGAGCGTAAGCGATTGATGTGACGGGCGGGCCATAGCGTTCCAGTGGCGGGTACTCCTACCCGCCGCTTTATGCACTGGCAACGAAGGAGAAGCTGTATGCAAGTCAACATCAGTGGACACCAACTGGAAGTGACCGAACCGCTGCGCGCCTACATCAGCGAGAAACTCAAACGAATTGAGGGGCATTTCGACAAGATCACCAATGTGCAAGTCATCATGTCTGTCGAAAAGCTGAAGCAGAAAATCGAAGCCACCTTGCGTATACCCGGCGGGGAAGTAGTCGCCAATGCAGAGCATTCAGACATGTATGCCGCCATTGACGACCTGACCGACAAGCTGGATCGCCAAATCAAAAAGCATAAGGAAAAGCAGCAGAGCCTTCTTCAAGGCACAGGCCGCTAACACTCCCCACCCATGATTCGACTTGAAACCATCCTGACCCCCGGCCGTTCACTCGTGAACGCGCCGGGTGGCAGTAAAAAGAAAGCCCTCGAACAGATTGCCAACCTGATCAGCCGCGAAGTGCCTGAGCTGGTGATGCAAGATGTATACGAGGCTCTGATTGCCCGTGAAAAACTCGGTTCGACCGGTTTTGGCAACGGCATCGCTATTCCTCATTGCCGCCTAAAAGGCTGTGAAACACCGGTGAGCGCCCTGTTGCACCTGGACGCCCCCACTGATTTCGACGCCATCGACGGCGCCCCGGTTGACCTGCTGTTCGTCCTGCTGGTCCCGGAAGCGGCCACCGATGCGCATCTGGAGCTGCTCCGGCAGATCGCCAGCATGCTCGATCGTGAAGAAGTACGTAAGAAACTGCGTAGCGCCAGCACCAATGAAGCGCTGTATCAGGTTGTCCTGGATGAGCAAAGCGGGCAGTAATCATGCGTTTGATCATCGTCAGCGGGCGTTCCGGCTCAGGTAAAAGTACAGCCCTCAACGTACTTGAGGACAGCGGCTTCTATTGCATCGACAACTTGCCGGCCGGCCTGCTGCCCGAGCTGGCAGAACGCGCCTTGATCCATACCGAGCTGGCACAACCGCTGGTGGCGGTGTCCATTGACGCACGCAACCTGCCCAGCCACCTCACGCGCTTCCCGGAATTGCTCGAAGAGGTACGCGCCAAGCATATCCATTGCGACGTGCTGTACCTGGATGCCGACGAAGAAACGCTGCTCAAGCGCTTTTCGGAAACCCGTCGCCGCCACCCGCTGAGCAGCCCGCACCGCTCGTTGGCCGAAGCCATCGAGGACGAGACCAAGCTGCTGGGGCCGATCATTGACCTGGCCGACCTCAAGATCAACACCACCAGCCTGAACCTTTACCAACTGCGTGACGCCATCAAGCTGCGCCTGCTGAACCAGCCGGAACCCGGCACCGCGTTCCTTGTTGAGTCCTTTGGCTTCAAGCGGGGCATGCCGGTAGACGCCGACCTCGTATTTGACGTGCGTTGTCTGCCCAATCCTTACTGGAAGCCGGAGCTGCGCGATCAGTCCGGGCTGGACCAACCGGTTGCCGATTACCTGGCGGCGCAACCGGATGTCGAGGAGATGTTCCAGGATATCTCCAGCTACCTGCTCAAGTGGCTACCGCGCTTTGCCGCCAGCAACCGGGCCTATGTCACCATCGCTATCGGCTGCACTGGCGGGCATCACCGCTCCGTCTACCTGACCGAGCGCCTGGGCCAGGTCTTGCAGCAAACCCTCAAGAATGTCCAGGTTCGCCACCGCGACCTCAGCTGAAAGGAACACCTTCGCGATGCCCGCTCTGGAAATTGAAATCATCAACAAACTGGGCTTGCATGCCCGCGCGTCGGCCAAGTTCGTCGGAGTTGCGGGCCAGTTTCCTTGCCAGGTGCGTGCCGGGCGTACGCCAGAATCCATGGTCGATGGCAAAAGCATCATGGCCATGATGATGCTCGCCGCAGGCAAGGGCACGACGATTCATCTGAAGACCGAGGGTGAGCAGGAACAGGAAGCGCTGGATGCGCTGGTGAAGTTGATCAACAACTACTTCGATGAAGGCGAATAGCCCTTCTTTCCTGAATGCAGCACAAATCAATGTGGGAGTGGGCTTGCCCGCGATAGCTGGGAGTCAGTCGATACATACTTGACTGATACACCGCTATCGCGGGCAAGCCCGCTCCCACATTTTTTATGCCGAGGTGTCTGCATCGCAAGCAAGCCAGCTCCCACACTAGCCAGCTGCCACATTGCTTTTTGCGTTAGGCATCAGCCCAGCGCTGTATCCATGGCCATCATCAGGCAAAACCCGATGCACAACCCCAGGCTGGCAAGTTTGTCATGGCCATTGCGTCGCGACTCGGGGATTACTTCGTGAGTCACCACCAATAACATCGCCCCGGCCGCAAGGGCCAAACCCAGAGGCAGCAGCATCTCGGCCAGACTGACCAGCCAGGCGCAGAGCACGGCAAACACCGGCTCTACCAGGCCGGATGCCGCCCCAATCAGGAATGCCTTGACCCGCGACATCCCCGCCCCAGCCAGCACCAGCGCAATCACCAGGCCTTCCGGCACATCCTGTAAGGCGATGCCCATGGCCAGGCTGTCGGCATCGGGCATACCGCCACCCGCCGAAACGCCTACCGCCATGCCTTCGGGAATATTGTGGGCAATGATCGCGAACACAAACAGCCAGATACGCGGCGGGATTACCGGTTTATCGGGCGTACCGACCAGCATCTCCGGGCTGGCACCGGAGACCTTGCGGTCCACCAGAAACAGGCCGAAGGCACCGAGCATGATGCCGAAGCTGACCAGGCCGCTGGACGCCCAGGGAGTGAGCCCCAGGTTTTCGGCGGCGGCAATCCCTGGCACGACCAGCGAAAACGCGGTCGCCGCCAGCATCACTCCAGCACCGAAGCCCAGCAACGTATCGCTGACCGCCAACGGCATCCGCCGGATCACCAGCACCGGCACCGCACCCAACGCCGTACCCAGGGCGCAGATTGCGCCACCTTGCAGTGCGCGCAGGATCCGCGGCTCCAGGTTCAGCCAGGCCAGCCCGTGGGCCACCAGCAATGCCGTTCCCGCCAACAGCAGCAGCGAGCCAAACGCATAACGAAACATTCGTACGCTGCTGATCGCCAGTGTTTCAGTGCCCATAGTCGGCCTTAAGTCTTGTTATGAAAGGTCATTAAGCGAGGGCCGCCTGGTAGCGCTCAGCGACTTCCGGCCAGTTGATAACACTGTAGAAGGCGTTGATGTATTCAGGACGGCGGTTCTGATAAAGCAGGTAGTAGGCGTGTTCCCACACGTCCAGACCGAGGATCGGCGTATTGCCATTCATCAACGGGCTGTCCTGGTTGCCACTGCTCTCGACTACCAGGGTCTTTTGCGGGGTCACGCTCAACCAGGCCCAGCCACTGCCGAAGCGGGTCAGCGCAGCTTTGGTAAAGGCCTCCTTGAAGGCGTCAAAGCCACCCAGCTGCTCATCAATCGCCTGGCCCAGGGCACCTTCGGGCTTGCCGCCGCCCTTGGGCGACATGACTGCCCAGAACAATGAGTGGTTGGCATGCCCGCCCCCCTGGTTAATCACCGCTGCGCGCAGCTTTTCCGGCAGTTGCTGGACGCTGGAGACCAGTTTCTCGATGGGCCAGCCAGCAAACTCAGTACCTTCGACCGCCGCATTGAGGTTATTGATGTAGGTCTGGTGGTGCTTGGTGTAGTGGATTTCCATGGTTTGCGCATCAATATGCGGCTCCAGGGCATCGTAGGCGTAAGGCAAGGCAGGCAGGGTGTAGGACATATCAATGTGCTCCATAAAAAGGGCTGTTGCGGGTCGGCGCATCCGTCGACGCCGTATGGCTGCCTAGCAAGCGATGGGTACGGGGGTATTCACCGTGATCGCTGATGAAATTCAACAGTTCGACGTAGGTCTTGCTGCTCTGGCGCAAGGCCGCCTCGCGCAGAGGCTGAGGCAGCCGGGTGTCCTGCATGGTCTGCAGCAAGCGCTGGTGAATGGCGCAGAGGTATTCCGCGCTTTCTTCCGGCTGGTTCAGGCGCAGGTGCAGGTCCGCCAGGTTGTGATGGGAAATGACGCAAGCGGCTACGGCTTCGTCGGCATCACCCCAGCGCTCGAACAACACTTGGGCCAGGGCCAGGGCTTGCAGGTAATGCTCGCGGGCATCCACCAGTTCGCCCTGCATAAAGCAGTGATTGGCCCGTTCGATCGTGCGTTTCCAATGCTCCATGGTGAGCCTCCAAAGCAGGGTCGGTGATTACACGCCACCCGCCGTGAGCTTTTCCGGATCCAGGAGGATTTCCAGTTGGCTGCGGGGCAAGTCGGTGTGCTCAAGCGCCACATCAATCACCGGCCGGCCTTGTTGATAGGCTTTCTTGGCGATTTCAGCGGCCTTTTGGTAACCAATGATCGGGTTGAGTGCGGTAACCAGGATCGGGTTACGCGACAGCGCTTCCTTGAGCTTGGGTTCGTTGACCTTGAAGCTGGCGATGGCCTTGTCTGCCAGCAGACGGCTGGAGTTGGCCAACAGTTCCAGGCTGCTGAGCAGGTTCTGGGCGATGATCGGCAGCATCACGTTGAGTTCGAAGTTGCCGGACTGACCGGCGATGGTGATCACGCTGTCATTGCCGATCACCTGGGCCGCGACCATGGCCGTAGCCTCTGGAATCACCGGGTTGACCTTGCCCGGCATGATCGACGAGCCCGGCTGCAGGCCTTCGAGTTCGATTTCACCGAGACCGGCAAGGGGGCCGGAGTTCATCCAGCGCAAGTCGTTGGCGATTTTCATCAGCGACACGGCAATCGCTTTGAGTTGGCCGGAGACGGCAACGGCGGTGTCCTGGGAGCCGATCAGAGCAAACAGGTTCTTGCCCGGAGTGAACTGCACCTGGGTCAGGCTGCTCAACTGCTGACTGAAACGCGCAGCAAACTCAGGATGCGCGTTGATCCCAGTGCCAACGGCCGTACCGCCCTGAGCCAGGGCCTGCAGGCTTGGCAGCAAGCCCTGCAAGTGCGCGATATTGGCCTTGAGTTGCTGCGCCCATCCTTCAAGCACCTGGCTCATGCGCACCGGCATGGCGTCCATCAGGTGAGTACGCCCGGTCTTGATGAACGGATGAACTTCCACCGCCTTGCGCTCGATCACCGCAACCAGATGCAGCAACGCCGGCAACGTCTGTTCATGCAGCACCAGCGCGGCGCTGACGTGAATGGTGGTCGGGATGATGTCGTTGCTGCTTTGCCCGCAATTGACGTGGTCATTGGGGTTGACCGGCTCGCCCAGCAGGCGGCTGGCCAGGGTCGCAATCACTTCGTTGGCGTTCATGTTGGAGCTGGTGCCGGAGCCGGTCTGGAAAATATCCACCGGGAAGTGCTGCATGAAGTCGCCTTCCAGCAAGCCTTGGGCGGCGTCGACGATGGCTTTGCCCTGGCTTGCGCTGATCTGCTTGAGATCGACGTTGGCCTTGGCGGCGGCGGCCTTGGCCAGGATCAGGGCGCGGATGAACTGGGTCGGCATGCGCTGGCGGCTGATCGGGAAGTTATCCACCGCACGCTGGGTTTGCGCGCCATACAACGCGTCGGCCGGTACCTGTAGTTCGCCCATGCTGTCGCGTTCGATACGGGTGTTACTCATCGGAAGATCCTTGCACCAAGTCGGAGTGAGAAATCGAAGGTTGCAGTTCGCAAGTCGCCAATTGCCAGGCAAAGGTCTGCCAGCGCTTGAGGCGGCAGGCACAGTGAGACAGGTTTTCCAGGTCGCGCAGCGGGCGCCAGGCCTGGTCCAGGCATGTGGAGCGCCAATGCCAGGGCAAGGCGATATCGGTGGCAGTGTCGAGCAGCAGGCGGAACGAGGTTTCGGCGATGGTCCACGGGTGCGTGGCCGTGCAACAGGCCAGATAGCGGCCTTCGCTGAGGTAGTGTTCGATCAGGCGCGGCTCGTCAGGGTTGAGCCCGCAGCGAATCTGACGACTCATCCAGCGCCAGCTTTCCAGGTAGGGATCCTCGTGCAGGACAGAACTCATGACCCATGCTCACTCGATAATGATATTTATTATTAAATGATATTGAGAATCAAAACAAGCTATTGAACCGATACCTTTGTCGGCCTTGTGATATTCCAGGCAAAAAAAAGCGCCACCCTGGGGGTGGCGCTGTTGTGTAACGGGTTGCGGCTTAGCTGCCGGCGACGGTCATGCGTTCGATCAGCACCGAGCCGGTGCGAATATTGCTGCGCAATTCCAGATCGTTACCCACGGCGACGATCTGCTTGAACATGTCGCGCATATTGCCGGCGATGGTCACTTCCTGGACCGCGAACTGGATTTCGCCATTCTCCACCCAGAACCCCGCCGCGCCTCGGGAATAATCGCCCGTCACCATGTTCAAGCCATGCCCCATCAGCTCGGTCACCAGCAAACCACGGCCCATGCGCCGCAGGAGCGCCGCCTGGTCTTCGTCACCATGGGTCACGAACAGGTTGTGAACCCCACCGGAGTTGGCGGTACTCGGCAGACCGAGCTTGCGCCCGGCGTAGGTGCCAAGCACGTAGGACACCAGCTCACCGTTCTCGACAAACGGCTTGGCGTAGGTTGCCAGGCCGTCGCCATCAAAGGCCGAGCTGCCCATGGCGCGCATCAGGTGCGGGCGTTCGTCCAGGGTCAGCCACTCAGGAAACAGCTTCTGCCCCAGCGCGCCTTCAAGGAACGACGATTTGCGGTACAGATTACCCCCGGAAATCGCCCCGAGAAAGCTGCCGAACAGACCACCCGCCAGTTCCGCCGAAAACAACACCGGCACTTCGCACGTCGGCACCGGGCGCGCACCCAGGCGGCTCGCCGCCCGTTGCGCGGCGCGCTGGCCGATGCTCACCGGGTCCGCCAACAGCTCACCCTGGCGACTCACGTCATACCAGTAGTCACGCTGCATCTGGCCATCGGCCTCGGCGATCATCACGCAGCTCAAGCTATGGCGCGTCGACGCATAGCCGCCGATAAACCCGTGGCTGTTGCCATACACCCGGCAACCCTGGTGGGTGCTCAGGGTGGTGCCATCGGCATTCTTGATCCGGCTGTCGGCATCAAACGCCGCGGCTTCGCAGGCCAGGGCCTTTTCGATGGCCTGCTCGGGAGTGATATCCCAGGCGTGAAACAGGTCGAAATCCTTGAGATCCCGCGCCATCAAGGCCGCATCCGCCAAACCCGAGGCCTCGTCTTCGGAGGTGTGCCTGGCAATCGCCAGTGCGGCGGCAACCGTCTCGCGAATCGCTTCCGGGCCGCTGGCCGAAGTGCTGGCCGAGCCTTTGCGCTGCCCCACATACAAGGTGATGCCAAAACCCTGGTCGCGGTTGAACTCAACGGTTTCCACTTCCCGCTGGCGTACCGAAGTCGACAGGCCCTGCTCCAGCGACACCGCCACTTCACAGGCACTGGCGCCCTGGCGCTTGGCCTCGGCGATGATCTGCTCAACTTGTTCCTGCAGTGCCGGTAACGCTTGTGGACCGACGCTTTGGGCTGCACTCATGGTTCTCTCCACTCAAATTCTGCTTTCGGTTAAGGCCATCGAGCGACCGGGCCGGACAAGCGGCCCCCGACTGGTTATCATGGCGGCGTTTCTTTGCGGACTGCCACCATGGTTGATTCTTACGACGACTCCCTCGATGGGGAGAAAAGCAAAACCCAGGTCAAACGCGAGCTGCATGCTCTGGTTGATCTCGGCGAGCGCCTTACAACACTCAAGCCGGACTTGATTGCCAAACTGCCACTGACCGACGAAATGCGCCGGGCCTTGGCGGATGCACCCAAGCACACCGCGAATATCGCGCGTAAACGGCACATCATGTTTATCGGCAAGCTGATGCGCGACCAGGACACTGACGCCATTCTGACTTTGCTCGATCAACTCGATGCTTCCACCCGCCAATACAACGAACGTTTCCATAACCTGGAACGTTGGCGTGACCGCCTGATCGGCGGTGACGACGCTGTATTGGAGAAGTTCGTCCTGGACTATCCGGACGCCGACCGCCAGCAACTGCGCTCCCTGATCCGTCAGGCCCAGCACGAACTGGCACAGAACAAGGCGCCGGCCACCAGCCGTAAAATCTTCAAGTACATCCGTGAGCTGGACGAGACTCAACGCGGCCTGCGCTGATCCTCTTCCCCGGGTGGCGGTCATCGCCACCCGAAGCTCCACGCCTTACGACCCCGTGCCACCCACGGTGATCGCATCAATTTTCAGGGTTGGCTGGCCGACACCCACCGGCACCGACTGCCCATCCTTGCCACACATCCCCACACCGCTGTCCAGCGCCAGGTCGTTACCGACCATCGACACCTTGCTCATGGCTTCCGGGCCGTTGCCAATCAGGGTTGCACCCTTGACCGGCGCGGTGATCTTGCCGTCTTCGATCAGATAGGCTTCGCTGGTAGAGAACACGAACTTGCCGCTGGTGATATCCACCTGGCCGCCACCAAGATTGGCGCAATAGATCCCACGCTTCACCGAGGCAATGATCTCTGCCGGGTCGCTTTCGCCAGCGAGCATGTAGGTGTTGGTCATGCGCGGCATCGGCAAATGCGCGTAGGACTCGCGACGGCCGTTGCCGGTACGCGCCACGCCCATCAGGCGCGCGTTGAGCTTGTCTTGCATATAGCCCTTGAGCACGCCATTTTCGATCAACGTGGTGCACTCGGTCGGCGTACCTTCGTCGTCGACGCTCAGGGAACCACGGCGACCGGCCAATGTGCCGTCGTCGACAATGGTGCAGAGCTTGGAGGCGACCATTTCGCCCATGCGCCCGCTGTAGGCGGAGCTGCCCTTGCGGTTGAAGTCACCTTCCAGGCCATGCCCCACCGCTTCATGCAGCAAAACCCCGGACCAGCCCGAACCCAGGACCACCGGCAGCGTACCCGCTGGCGCCGGAATGGCTTCCAGGTTGACCAGCGCCTGGCGCAACGCCTCGCGGGCGTAGCCCATGGCGCGGTCGTCGGTGAGGAAATAGCGATAATCCGTACGCCCACCGCCACCGTGGCCGCCGCGCTCGCGACGCCCGTTCTGCTCGACGATCACACTGACATTAAAGCGCACCAGCGGGCGCACATCCGCCGCCAGGCTGCCATCGGTGGACGCCACCAGGATGCGCTCCCAGACCCCGGCCATGCTCACGCTCACTTGCTGGATACGCGGGTCGAGGGCCCGGGTTGCAGCATCCACACGCTTGAGCAACTCGACCTTTTCGGCACGGGTCATTACTTCCAGTGGATTATCCGGGCCGTACAACTGGGCCACGTCCTGGGTACTGAACGCCTGCACGGTGCCGTTCTGCCCAGCGCGGGAAATCGAACGCGCCGCGCGGGCCGCCAGGCCCAAGGCTTCGAGGGTGATGGCATTGCTATAGGCAAAGCCGGTCTTCTCACCGGACTGCGCGCGCACCCCAACCCCTTGGTCAAGGTTGAAGCTGCCGTCCTTGACGATCCCGTCTTCCAGGGACCATGACTCGGAAATCTGCCCCTGGAAATACAGGTCTGCAGCATCAATACCCGGCCCGGCCAGGTCACCCAGTACGGTTTGCAGACTTTCGATGGTCACGCCACCGGGCGCCAGGAGGTGTTCACTGACTGAGGACAACAACTCGCTCATAGGTTCGGCCTTAAATTCATCGTTCTGAAGCAGGTCGCTGTGCGCCCTGCGAGAAAAAGCGCCGGTGGCCTGCCACCGGCATGCGCGCCCGTATCGACGCTTGTTCGCTGCTATCGCGTTCGGCCAACAACACCGCTTCGCCTTGATCTTGTTGCGCCAGTACGCGCCCCCATGGGTCGATAATTGCCCCATGGCCGAATGTTTCCCGTGGCCCCGGATGCACCCCGCCCTGGGCGGCCGCCAGCAGATAGCACTGGGTTTCTATGGCTCGGGCCCGGATCAGCACATCCCAGTGCGCAGCCCCCGTTACCGCCGTAAAGGCCGAAGGCGCAGTAATCAACTCGGCGCCCGCCGCACGCAATTCGCTGTACAGCTCGGGGAAGCGCAGGTCATAACAGACCGTCAGCCCCAGGCGTCCAACCGGCGTATCGGCCACCACTACCTGGTTACCGTAAGCATAGTCGTCAGATTCGCGATAACGACCGCGCGCATCCGCCACGTCCACGTCGAACAGATGCAGCTTGTCGTAGCGCGCCACAATCTGTCCCTGCGCGTCGATCAACAGCGAGCACGCGTTGGACTTGGCGTCGGGCTGCCCGAGCGGGGGCAACGGCAAGGTACCGGCCACTATCCATAAGTTGAGGTCACGGGCGGCCAGTTTCAACCACGGCAGGATCGGCCCCTCGCCCACCGCTTCGGCGTGGCCGATAGCGGCCACGTCACGGCGGCCCATGGCGGCGAAGTTTTCCGGCAGCACCGCCAGTTGCGCGCCCCTTGCCGCCGCCTGCTCCAGCAACCGCCGGGCCTGGGCCAGGTTGGCCAGAACATCGCTCTGGCTGACCATCTGGATTACCGCAAAGGACATGGGCCGACACTCCATAAAAAGCATGGGGCCATGCTACTCCACAGGGGCTTACTGCGGTTTTTCAAATGGCTTGTCGAAGGTGATTTTTGGATCTTTCCATGGCCCTTCCACCTTGTACTGGACGCTGGCGAAACGCGAGACCCGATCGCCAATCAGTTTGTCGATCAGGAACAGTGCGCCGCCAATGGCCGGCGCCCCAACGATCAACGCGGCAATCGGCAGGTTGTTGGTCACCGGCAGGGTCACCAGCAACTTGGCATCGACACGGTCAGCCACCAGGTCCAGGGTGCCGTTAAGCTCCAGGTTGCTCGACGGCCCGGTGAGAACAATCGGCTCACGGGTCACAAACACTCCATTGCTGGCGGCCAGCAGGCCCTTGACCCGGTCGTAGCTCAGGCCCTTGCCGAGCAAGTCCGAGAAGTCCAGGCGCAAACGCCGGCCAATCGAGTTGAAGTTCAGCAGGCCAAACACCCGCAACGCCTGGGCACCGCCCTCGACCTCGACAAACTGGCCCTTGCGGAACGATGCATCCAGGCTCCCGGAAAACCGCTTGGGCCCAACCCACGCAGGCGAACCCGGCCAGCGCCCGTCAACGTCCAGATGGAAGTCCTGGCTGGTCACGGTGGGCGCGAAGCCCCAGCCTTTGAGCACATCGGCGATATTCTTGCCGTCCAGGCGCCCCTTGTACCAACTGCTGCTGGCGCCCGGCGCGCCTTCCCACCCACCGGCCCCCTTGAGCCGCATGCCCTTGAGGCCCAGGTCGAGGTTGTTGAAAGCCATGCCCTTGGCCGTCGGGCGCACCTTCAAGGACCAGGCGCCGATCAAGTCGGGCCCCTGCAACAACTGGCCAATGGAAATATCCAGCGCCGGAATGTCCTTGGGATCAATGTTCGCCAGGGGATCAGGTGCGCTCTCGTCAGCCTGTACCGTAGGGTCAACCGCCGGCAGCTTCACGTATTGCAGATTGATGGCGATAGGCGCGCCCTTGGCATCCGGCAGGCCAACAGTCCCCTTGGCTTGCTGGCTGTCGAGCTGCAGGCCCCAGGCGGCGGGCTTGCGCTCCAGTTGCAGGCTGACCTGGTCGAATTGAGTACCAAAGCCTGTCAGCTTGCCGATCTTGAAATCGGCACTGCTCAACAGCTGCTTGGCATTGCCACCCGGATCATTGCCGGCGTAGCGGTCCACCAGTTTCTTCCACGGATCTATATCCAGCTCCGACAGCACCCCGCGAATCCGCAGGCCCTTGCCACCGGGCAGCAAGGCATCGCCATCCCCGAGGAACAGTTCGCCACGGCCCTGGGCAAAGTTGTTCGCCGGGGCTGCAAAAGTAAAGTTCGCCAGCTCGCCGTAATCAAACCAGTAGCGTCGCTCTGCGCCCTGCAAGGTCATGCGGAACACACTGTCGCGGCCCTGACTGGCGGACATGCCAAACGGCGCAGGCAAATCCACCGCCACGCCCTTGAGGTTGGAACTGACCCGCAACTGGCTGTCGGCACCGTCCAGGTCCAGTTGCAGTTGATACGGGATATCCCCGGACACCGGCAGCGGCTGGCCGACTTTCAGCCAGTCGGTGAGGCGCTTGACCGTCACCTGGCCCTTGGCGGTGATCCGCGTGCTGAGATTGCCCGGCTTGCCACCAGCAGCAATCTGCGCCGTGATCGGCCGGTCAAAGGCCTGGGCACTGATGTTCTGGCCACTCAGCCCCTTGGTGCTGTCGAAGCGGAATTCGCCCTTGAGCTGATTCAGGTCCAGGGTAGGCTCGGCCAGTTGCAGGTGCGCCTTGTCAGTCTTGAAGTCCACCACGATTTTCGGCTCGGTGCCTTTGGCCAGGGGGATGTCCAGGTCGAGTGAACCTTGCAGGTCGCCCTCGCCTTTCCAGCCGGCAAACGTCGACGCCGTGCCGATGGGGGCTTCCTGCAGGATCTTCAGGCCATCACCCAGCCCACCTGCAAACCCGCCCGTCAGCAACAGATGACTGTCATGGCCAGGAAGCGCATGGGGAATGTTGACGTAGATATCCTTGACCTTGGTGTCGAGCAATTGCCCCTTGCTGGCCAGGATGCGCACACCGGTTTCTTCGACAAACACTTCACCGGTCACCTTGCTCACATGGGGCCAGCCAGGCTGGAACGCCAGCTCGGCGTCATGCACCTTGAAGAACAGGCTGATATTGCGCGCCGCCGTCACCGCATCGTGGTTCAACGAGCCTTGATACTGGAAGAAGCCTTCATCGACCGCGCCCTTGAGAATGGCCGTACGCAGCCATTCATCCAGGGCCGGGCTCAACACGGCCGGCAGGTATTTGGGAGTAAAGCGTCCATCGCCCTCGACCATGCCGACCCGCAGGTCCATGTAGTCTTCCTGGCTATGATCGAAATGCAGACGAATCAGGAAGTCCGCCGCGACCTTGCCCTCTTCCCCCAGCACCTTGATATACGGAGCGATCAGCGTGAAGCCTTGTTTATCCAGCTTCCACGTCAGGCGCGCGTTGGCCTGGATGTACTGCCAGGGCTTGGCGAAAATCGGATACAGGTGCAAGGCAAAGTCCTTGCTGTCCATGCGCAGCTCGCCCTGGCCCAGGTCGCCGCTGATACTGCCGGAGACATTGCGGGCCGCCGGTGCGCCGAAATACGCATCAAAGCCCACCCGCTCGAGGTTGGCGGCAAAGCTGACGCGCTGATCGCCCGTCTCCTGGGGACGATAATCCACCAGGACATTGCGCAGCACGCCCGTGGCTTTCAACGCTTCGACGGTCTTGGCAAAACCCTCGGGCAATGGCGCCAGGGCGTTGAGCAAGGGGGTGATCGGCGTCAGGTCCAGGCGATCGGCCTGCAGGTTCCAGGTTTCCTGGGCCTTGTCGGTGGCCAGGGTTTGCTGCAATTGCAGGTGCGACTCCCAACGGGTGTCGCCCAGGTTCATGGCCAGCGAGTCGAAGACCACCTTAAGGCCGCGGTCACTGCGTTGCAGGTAGGCCGTCAGGCCCAGGTTGTGGATGCTCACAGGTTTGCGCTGGGCATACCGCACCTTCACTTGCGGCGCATTGAGCCGCGCGGCGGCGCTTTGCAGCGTTCCGCCGGCCCAGGTCAGCCAGAGTTCGCCGCCGGCTTTCAGCTCATTGAGTTTCCAGTCCCGGGTCAACTTCGCCGGAATCCATTGCGCCCAATTGCTCTGGGGCAGGCTCAGGTAGGCCTGGACTTCACCATCGCGCCACTGGCTAGCGCGGATCCGCGTGCGCAGGCTGAGGGCCAACGGCTGCCCATCGGGCAAGGTCAGGCGTGCATCCAGGCGCTGGCGGGTGGCACCGGTTTGCAGGCTCAGGCCCACATAGGTCAAGGTCAGCGGCGCTTGTTCAAACGGTTGCAAAGTGACCTGGCTGTCGAGCAGCGAGATCTTCGCCACCGCTTGCATGCGCGTGAGCAGTTGTTCCGGGTCCAGGGGCTGGTCGTCCTGCACCGGCAGGCCTTGCAGCGCCCAACGGCCGTCCTGGTCCTCCTTGACACTGAGCTGCAACCCGCTGACTTCCAAGTGGGCAATGCGCACATCCCACGCCAGCAGGCTGGCCCAGAGATCGGGCACCACTTGCACCTGGTCCAGGCGCAAGGCACTGCTGCCCTCGCCGACCATCACGTCATGGGCCAGCAAGACCGGGGCAAAACCGCTCCAGCGCCCTTCCAGGCTGCCAATGCTCAGGGGCATGTCGACCGCCGCCTGCGCCTTGGCCTCGACTTCGGCACGGTACTCCGCCACCAATGGCGTCAATTCACGGCCCAGGCTGACGTAGACCGCCGCCAGTACCAACAGCAATGCACACAGGCCAAGGCCCCAACGGGTCAATGCGGCAAAAAAGCGTTGTAGACGCTCCATGTCAGGCGACCCTCAAGGTAATAGTCGGACGGCAGATCAAGGTCTGGCGGTCTCGTTGAACAGGACGGATGCGAATCAGAGCAGCACCACGTCGTATTGTTCCTGGGAATACATGGTTTCGACCTGGAAACGGATGGTACGGCCAATGAAGCCCTCCAGTTCCGCAACGTTGCCCGACTCTTCGTCGAGCAACCGATCAACCACCTTCTGATTGGCCAGGACTCTATAACCCTCGGCCTGGTAAGCGCGTGCCTCTCGTAGAATTTCCCGGAAAATCTCGTAGCAAACCGTTTCCGGGGTCTTCAACTTGCCGCGGCCCTGGCAACTGCTGCACGGCTCGCACAGCACTTGCTCAAGGCTTTCGCGGGTGCGCTTGCGGGTCATCTGTACCAGGCCCAACTCGGTGATCCCGATGATGTTGGTCTTGGCGTGATCGCGCTCCAGCTGCTTTTCAAGGGTGCGCAACACCTGGCGCTGGTGTTCTTCATCTTCCATGTCGATGAAGTCGATGATGATGATCCCGCCCAGATTGCGCAGGCGCAGTTGACGGGCAATGGCGGTGGCGGCTTCGAGGTTGGTCTTGAAGATGGTTTCTTCAAGGTTGCGATGGCCGACGAAGGCGCCGGTGTTGACGTCAATGGTGCTCATGGCTTCGGCCGGGTCGACCACCAGGTAGCCACCGGACTTGAGCGGCACCTTGCGCTCCAGGGCCTTCTGGATTTCGTCCTCGACGCCATACAGGTCGAAAATCGGCCGTTCGCCGGGGTAGTGTTCCAGGCGATCGGCGATTTCCGGCATCAATTCGGCGACAAATTGCGTGGTGCGCTGGAAGGTTTCCCGCGAGTCGATGCGAATTTTCTCGATCTTCGGGCTGACCAGATCACGCAGGGTTCGCAGGGCCAGGCCCAGGTCTTCGTAGATGACACTCGGCGCGCCGACGGTCTTGATCTGGGCCGCGATCTGGTCCCACAGGCGCCGCAGGTAGCGGATGTCCATGAGGATTTCATCGGCACCGGCACCTTCGGCGGCGGTGCGCAGGATAAAGCCGCCCGCCTCTTTGATACCTTCGGCCGCCACGCAATCGCTGACCACCTTTTTCAGGCGCTCACGCTCACCTTCGTCTTCGATTTTCAGGGAAATACCGACGTGGGCGGTGCGCGGCATGTACACCAGGTAACGCGAAGGAATTGACAATTGCGTGGTCAGGCGCGCGCCCTTGGAACCAATCGGGTCTTTGGTGACTTGCACCACCAGGCTCTGCCCTTCGTGCACCAGGGCGCTGATGCTCTCGACCGCAGGGCCTTCGCGCAGGGAGATTTCCGAGGCATGGATAAATGCAGCACGGTCCAGGCCGATATCGACAAAGGCTGCCTGCATGCCCGGCAACACCCGCACAACCTTACCTTTATAGATATTGCCAACGATCCCGCGCTTCTGGGTGCGCTCGACGTGCACTTCCTGCAAAACACCGTTTTCTACCACCGCCACGCGCGATTCCATCGGCGTGATATTGATCAGAATCTCTTCACTCATGGCTGGGTCTCGTTCAGGCGTTTTCACAATAGTGGCCGATCGCTTAAAGGTGGCGCTGGAGTAGAGCGTTCAGCGCACGGAAAGGTGTTGCCAACAGGGTATGCCGAAATGGCCCAGCAGTTCTGCTGTTTCGCAGACCGGCAGGCCAACGACTGCCGAGTAGCTGCCATTGAGCCCGGCGACAAATACCGCCGCCAACCCTTGGATAGCATAGCCGCCCGCCTTGTCCTGGGGTTCACCGCTGTGCCAGTAAGTCGTTGCTTCTTGTGTGGAAACCTGGCGAAAACGCACGCGACTGCTGACCAGGCGCGTTTCGCAACGCTGGCCATCAAGCAGCGCAATGGCGGTGAGGACTTCGTGCTCACGATCAGAAAGGGCCAGCAGCATGGCCAGGGCATCGGCCTGGTCCACGGGCTTACCGAGGATCCGGCCATCCAGGATGACGGCAGTATCGGCCCCTAGCACGCAGGCATTTGCGGTATCGGCTAATGTCGCCAGGCCTGCAGCGGCTTTGCCACGGGCCAGGCGCTCGACGTAGGACGCAGACGACTCGTCGCCCAGGGGTGTTTCATCAATAGCGGCGTTGACCACGGTGAACGGCACGCCAATCTGGGTCAGCAGTTCACGCCGCCGAGGAGAGCCGGAGGCCAGATAAAGCGATTGCATTGCAAACTCTCCCTGCGGGTTCGATAACCAGGCAGAGCTTCGCGCCCCACTCAATTGATTTTATAGCGGCGACACAACCCACGCAGACCGAAGCTGACCCATGGCCACAATAGCGCGCTGACCAGCGCCGGCAAGACCAGCGCGAGGGTCGGCTGGCGGTTACCGGTCAAGGCGCTAAGCCACAGTTGCACCAATTGGGCCAGACCGAAGATCACCAGGATCACCAGGCATTGCTGCCACATCGGAAACATGCGCAGGCGTTGCTGCAGCGACAGCACCAGGAAGGTGATCAGCGTGAGAATCAAGGCGTTCTGGCCGAGCAAGGTGCCATACATCACGTCTTCAGCCAGCCCCAGGCACATCGCGGTGACCATGCCGACTTTGTGCGGCAAGGCCAGGGCCCAGAAGGCCAGCAGCAAGGCCAGCCACAGCGGGCGCAGGATTTCCATGAATTGCGGCATCGGCGAAACGCTGAGCAACATACCGATGGCGAAGGTCAACCAGACCATCCAGCCATTGCGTGAATGTGTACCGGCCATTATTGCGCCCCCTGTCGAGTGGTTGCCGGCGCAGGTGCAGCAGCAGGCGTGGACGCCGCAGGCCTGACCGGCCGGGCAGGTGTTGCCGAAGCGGGCGCGGCGGGTGCAGCCGGTGTCGCCACTGGCGCTGCCGGTGTCGCAGGCTTGGGTACGGTGGCCGGGATGATCGGCGTGGTGGTGCCGTCCTGCCGGTCCTGCGCTTCCTGGGCCTGGGCAGCCTCGTTGGCGCGCTCTTCCGGCGTGCGCGTGTCACTGAACACCAGCAACAGGTAGCGGCTACGGTTCAGCGCGGCCGTCGGCACGGCACGGACAATCGCGAATGGCTGGCCGGAATCGTGGATCACTTCCTTGACCGTCGCCACCGGATAGCCCGCCGGGAATCGCTGGCCGAGGCCGGAGCTGACCAGCAGGTCGCCTTCCTTGATGTCAGCGGTGTCGGCCACATGCCGCAATTCCAGGCGTTCCGGGTTGCCGGTACCGCTGGCAATCGCCCGCAGGCCATTGCGATTGACCTGCACCGGAATGCTGTGGGTGGTGTCGGTGAGCAGCAGCACGCGGGAGGTATAGGGCATCAACTCCACCACCTGGCCCATCAGGCCACGGGCATCGAGCACCGGCTGGCCAAGGACCACGCCATCGCGCTCGCCCTTGTTGATGATGATGCGATGGGTGAAGGGGTTGGGGTCCATGCCGATCAACTCGGCCACTTCGACCTTTTCGTTGACCAACGCGGAAGAATTGAGCAACTCGCGCAGCCGGACGTTCTGCTCGGTCAGGGCCGCCAGCTTTTGCATGCGCCCCTGCAGCAGCAGGTTTTCGGTCTTGAGCTTTTCGTTCTCGGCCACCAGTTCTGTGCGGCTGCCAAACTGGCTGGCCACACCTTGCCATAGCCGTTGCGGCAGGTCGGTGATCCAGTAGGACTGCATCAATACCAGCGACATCTGGCTACGCACTGGCTTGAGCAGTGTGAAGCGGGCATCGACCACCATCAGCGCGACCGATAGCACGACCAGCACCAACAAGCGCACGCCCAATGAGGGGCCTTTAGTGAAGAGCGGTTTAATAGGCCGCTACTCCCGGGCAGATATTCTCTTTATTCATACGGCATCAAACCGGCCTGGATGCAGATTGAAGAAGATAAACGCCAACAGGCAGCACTGCAAAGTGCTGCCTGTTAGTGAAACATGGCGCAACCAACGATCTTATTCGCTGGAGAGCAGGTCCATGGTGTGTTTATCCATCATTTCCAGTGCACGACCACCGCCACGGGCAACGCAGGTCAGCGGGTCTTCGGCGACGATCACCGGCAGGCCGGTTTCCTGGGCCAGCAGCTTGTCGAGGTCACGCAGCAAGGCGCCACCACCGGTCAGCACCAGGCCACGCTCGGCGATATCGGAAGCCAGTTCCGGCGGCGACTGCTCCAGCGCGCTCTTGACCGCCTGAACGATGGTGGCCAGTGACTCTTGCAGAGCTTCCAGCACTTCATTGGAGTTCAGGGTAAAGGCACGTGGCACGCCCTCGGCCAGGTTGCGACCGCGAACATCGACTTCGCGCACTTCGCCACCCGGGTAGGCGGTGCCGATTTCCTGCTTGATGCGCTCGGCGGTGGATTCGCCGATCAGGCTGCCGTAGTTACGACGCACATACGTGATGATCGCTTCGTCGAAGCGGTCGCCGCCAACCCGTACGGATTCGGCATACACCACGCCATTGAGGGAGATCAGGGCGATTTCAGTGGTACCGCCACCGATATCCACCACCATCGAACCGCGCGCTTCTTCAACCGGCAGGCCGGCACCGATGGCAGCGGCCATTGGCTCTTCGATCAGGAACACTTCGCGGGCACCGGCACCAAGGGCCGATTCACGGATGGCACGACGCTCCACCTGGGTGGATTTGCACGGTACGCAGATCAGCACACGAGGGCTGGGCTGCAGGAAACTGTTTTCATGAACCTTGTTGATGAAGTACTGCAGCATCTTCTCGCAGACACTGAAGTCGGCGATCACGCCGTCTTTCATCGGACGAATGGCGGCAATGTTGCCAGGTGTACGGCCGAGCATGCGCTTGGCCTCGGTGCCCACGGCAACGACACTTTTCTGATTACCATGGGTCCGAATGGCCACAACCGATGGCTCATTCAGGACGATACCGCGCTCGCGCACGTAAATAAGGGTGTTGGCAGTGCCCAGGTCGATGGAAAGATCGCTGGAAAACATGCCACGCAGTTTCTTGAACATGGGAAAGGGACCCTAGGCAACGCGTGGGTAAAAAAGTGCGGCAAACTCTAACAACGACAGGGATTTTGGGCAAGGCGCCAATGTGCTAAATTGGCCGACTTTCTGTGCACCTAACCCCACAATCGCGGCCTTATGACCGTAGAAATGCGGTAGTGTTCCGACAATCTAACACACGGATAGCTTCCGTTCTGTTTTCCACTGGAGAATCCCATGGCGCTTGAACGCTCCGACGTGGAAAAAATCGCTCATTTGGCCTGCCTGGGCCTCAATGAAGCCGATCTTCCACAGACCACCGCAGCCCTGAACAGCATTCTCGGGCTGGTCGACCAGATGCAAGCGGTGAATACCGATGGCATCGAACCCCTGGCCCACCCACTGGAAGCCAGCCAGCGCCTGCGCGCAGACGTCGTGACCGAACGCAATAATCGCGAGGCCTACCAGTCCATCGCACCAGCGGTCGAAAACGGCCTGTACCTGGTTCCGAAAGTCATCGACTAAAGGGAAAGAGCCTGCAATGCATCAATTGACTCTGGCCGAGATCGCCCGCGGTCTCGCCGACAAAAAGTTTTCTTCCGAAGAGCTGACCAAGGCCCTGCTGGCGCGTATCACCGCGCTGGACCCGAAGGTCAACAGCTTCATCAGCCTCACCGAAGAGCTGGCCCTTAGCCAGGCCAAGGCCGCTGACGCCCGTCGCGCCAACGGTGAAGGCGGCGCGCTGCTGGGTGCGCCAATCGGTCACAAGGACCTGTTCTGCACCCAGGGCATCCGCACCAGCTGCGGCTCGAAGATGCTCGACAACTTCAAGGCGCCCTACGATGCGACCGTGGTCGCCAAGCTGGCCGAAGCCGGGGCCGTGACCCTGGGCAAGACCAACATGGACGAATTCGCCATGGGCTCGGCCAACGAATCGAGCTACTACGGCGCGGTGAAAAACCCGTGGAACCTGGAGCACGTGCCCGGCGGTTCGTCCGGTGGTTCGGCTGCAGCCGTGGCCGCCCGCCTGCTTCCGGCCGCCACAGCCACCGATACCGGCGGCTCGATCCGCCAGCCTGCCGCGTTCACCAACCTCACCGGCCTGAAACCGACCTACGGTCGTGTTTCCCGCTGGGGCATGATTGCCTACGCGTCCAGCCTCGACCAGGGCGGCCCTTTGGCCCGCACTGCCGAAGACTGCGCAATATTGTTACAAGGCATGGCCGGGTTCGATGCGAAGGACTCCACCAGCATTGATGAGCCGGTGCCGGACTACAGCGCCAGCCTCAATACCTCGATCCAAGGCCTGCGCATCGGCGTGCCGAAAGAGTATTTCAGCGCCGGCCTCGACCCGCGTATCGCCGAGCTGGTGCATAACAGCGTCAAGGAGCTGGAAAAGCTCGGCGCGGTGATCAAGGAAATCAGCCTGCCGAACAACCAGCACGCAATTCCGGCGTACTACGTGATCGCCCCGGCAGAGGCCTCGTCGAACCTGTCGCGCTTCGACGGCGTGCGTTTCGGCTACCGCTGTGAAGACCCGAAAGACCTCACCGACCTGTACAAGCGCTCCCGTGGCGAAGGTTTCGGCGTGGAAGTACAACGCCGGATCATGGTCGGTGCCTACGCCCTGTCGGCCGGTTACTACGACGCGTACTACCTCAAGGCGCAAAAGATCCGTCGCCTGATCAAGAACGACTTCATGGCAGCCTTTAATGAAGTCGACGTGATCCTCGGCCCAACCACGCCAAACCCGGCCTGGAAGATCGGCGCCAAGACCGGCGACCCGATCGCCGAATACCTGGAAGACCTGTACACCATCACCGCCAACCTCGCCGGCCTGCCGGGCTTGTCCATGCCTGCAGGCTTTGTCGACGGTTTGCCAGTGGGCGTGCAACTACTCGCCCCGTATTTCCAGGAAAGCCGCTTGCTCAATGTGGCGCACCAGTACCAGTTGCACACTGACTGGCACACTCGCACCCCAACCGGCTTCTGAGGAGAACACTATGCAATGGGAAGTTGTGATCGGGCTGGAGATTCATACCCAGCTCGCCACCCAATCGAAGATTTTCTCCGGTAGCGCCACCACGTTCGGCTCCGAGCCCAACACCCAGGCCAGCCTGGTAGACCTGGGCATGCCTGGCGTACTGCCAGTACTGAACCAGGAAGCGGTGCGCATGGCGGTGATGTTCGGCCTGGCGATTGACGCCGAGATCGGCCAGCACAACGTGTTTGCGCGCAAGAACTACTTCTACCCGGACCTGCCCAAGGGCTACCAGATCAGCCAGATGGAATTGCCGATCGTCGGCAAGGGCTACCTGGATATCCCTCTGGAAGACGGCACGATCAAACGCGTCGGCGTGACCCGTGCGCACCTGGAAGAAGATGCCGGCAAGAGCCTGCATGAAGAATTCAATGGCGCCACCGGCATCGACCTGAACCGCGCCGGCACGCCGCTGCTGGAGATCGTGTCCGAGCCGGACATGCGCAGTGCCAAGGAAGCCGTGGCCTACGTCAAGACCATCCACGCGCTGGTGCGCTACCTGGGCATCTGCGACGGCAACATGGCCGAAGGCTCCCTGCGTTGCGACTGCAACGTGTCGGTGCGGCCAAAAGGCCAGGTCGAGTACGGCACCCGCTGCGAGATCAAGAACGTCAACTCGTTCCGTTTCATCGAGAAGGCGATCAACACCGAAGTCCGTCGCCAGATCGAGCTGATCGAAGACGGCGGCAAAGTGATCCAGCAGACCCGCCTGTACGACCCGAACAAAGACGAAACCCGTGCCATGCGCAGCAAAGAGGAAGCCAACGACTACCGTTACTTCCCCGATCCGGACCTGTTGCCAGTGGTGCTCGAGGATTCGTTCCTCAATGACGTGCGCGCCACCCTGCCGGAATTGCCACCGCAAAAACGCGAGCGCTTCCAGGCGCAGTTCGGTCTGTCGGTGTATGACGCCAGTGTGCTGGCTTCGAGCCGCGAGCAAGCCGACTACTTCGAAAAAGTCGTGAGCATTGCCGGTGACGCCAAGCTGGCCGCCAACTGGGTCATGGTCGAGCTGGGCAGCCTGTTGAACAAACAGGGCCTGGAAATCGACGAAGCCCCGGTCTCGGCCGAACAACTGGGCGGCATGTTGCTGCGCATCAAGGACAACACCATCTCCGGCAAAATCGCCAAGACCGTATTCGAGGCCATGGCCAGCGGTGAAGGCAACGCCGACGAGATCATCGAGAAGCGCGGCCTCAAGCAAGTCACCGACAGCGGCGCCATCTCGGCCGTGCTGGATGAAATGCTGGCGGCCAACGCCGAGCAGGTCGAGCAATACCGTGCGGCGGATGAAGCCAAGCGCGGCAAGATGTTCGGCTTCTTTGTGGGCCAGGCGATGAAAGCCTCCAAAGGCAAGGCCAACCCGCAACAGGTGAACGAATTGCTCAAGAGCAAGCTCGAAGGCTGATAGCAATGAATGGTCCGAGCGGGATTTTACTTGCGACTCGGACCCCATGTGGGAGCGGCGGTGCGACGATTCGAATCGTCGCACCGCCGCTCCCACATTTGTGATGGGGATATTTTGATAATGAAGCGTCTACTCGGCCTCTGCGCCCTGTTCTCCCTGCTCACCGGCTGCGCCAGTGGCCTGATCGACCCCAACGGTTACGACGAAACCGGCACCGCGTCCTACTACGGCGCCAAGCACCACGGCAAGAAAACCGCCAGCGGTGAACCCTTCAACCAACACGCAATGACCGCCGCCCACCGACGCCTGCCATTCGGCACGCGGGTGCAGGTCACCAACCTGTCCAACGATAGATCCGTGGTGGTACGCATCAATGATCGCGGCCCACACACCCGTGGCCGACTGATTGATCTTTCACGCCAGGCCGCCGAACAGTTGGGTATGCTGCGCAGCGGAACCGCGCGCGTGCGCGTACAAGCCCTGAGCAACTGACTGTCGGAGCCCTGACCATTTTCGGATTAAGCGCCCTCTCGCCCATCAGCCTGATTGAACTGATCAGCGGCCTGCTGCTGCTGATTGCCGGCGCCGAAATGCTGGTACGCGCCGCCGTGCGCCTGGCCGCCAGCCTCAAGGTCAGGCCGCTGATCATTGGCTTGAGCATCGTGGCCTTTGGCAGCAGCGCGCCGCAAATCGCCGTCAGCCTGCAGGCCACCCTGGCCGGCAATACCGATATTGCCGTGGGCAGTGTGATCGGCAGCAGCATCTTCAATATCCTCGTCACCCTGGGCCTGTCGGCGCTGATCATTCCCTTGCGCGTGTCGCGCCAACTGGTGCGCCTGGATATCCCGGTGATGATCGGCGCCAGCCTGCTGCTGTTTATTCTCGCCAGCGATGAAGCCCTGACCCCGCTTGACGGCCTGACCTTGCTGGTCGCCCTACTCGCCTACCTCGCCCTGTTGCTGTACCAGACCCGCCATTCGCGCCGCCCACGGACCCGCGACACCGTGGTGCAGGCGCCGTGGTTGAGCAGTTTGCTGTGGATGATCGGTGGGCTCGTGCTGCTGGTGTTCGCCGGGCATCTGGTACTCGGGGCGGCTGTGGAAGTGGCCGGCGACCTGGGCCTGTCCGAGCGGGTAATCGGCCTGACCATTGTTGCCGTCAGTACCTCCCTGCCGTGCCTCGCCACATCCCTGATCGCCGCCATACGCGGCGAGCGGGAGATTGCGGTGGGCAACGTGATCGGCAGCAACCTGTTCAACCTGTTGGGGGTACTGGGATTTACCGCGCTGGTGGCGCCGTCGCCCTTGTCGGTATCGCCCAATGCCCTGGATTTCGACCTGCCGGTAATGCTCGGCGTCGTGGTGTTGTGCTTGCCGGTGTTTTACACCGGCTACCGCATTACCCGCGCCGAAGGCTTGCTGCTGCTGGGGTTGTATCTGGCGTATGGGCTGCATGTGCTGTCGTTCACCACCGGCATGCCGCTGGCCAATAAACTCGAACAACTGATGCTGTACTACGTCCTGCCAGCGCTGGTGGCTTTCCTGTTGTTCACCTCGCTGCGAGCCTGGCGCCGCCAACACCACAAGAGGGAATCGCAATGACCGATCAACCGAAATCCGGCGAGCAAATGCGTCGCCAGGTCATGGGTGATGTGTTTGTCGACCGCGCGCTGGGCAATGCCACCGAATTCACCCAGCCACTGCAGGACTTCGTCAACGAACATGCCTGGGGCGGGGTGTGGAACCGTGAAGGCCTGCCACTGAAGACCCGCAGCCTGATTACACTCGCGGCATTGACCGCCTTGAAGTGCCCGCAGGAACTCAAGGGCCATGTGCGCGGCGCACTGAATAATGGCTGTACTGTTGAAGAAATTCGCGAGGCGCTGCTGCATTGCGCGGTGTATGCCGGCGTGCCGGCGGCGATTGATGCGTTTCGGGCGGCGCAGGAAGTGATTGAGGCGTATCAGTCAGGCCCGCAGTGACTGTCAGATCGCTATCGCGGGCAAGCCCGCTCCCACAATTTTGATTGTGCACACCTTCACCAGAACATTTCAGATCCAGCCACCCGCCTGCAACACGAAGATCCCGATATTAGTGGTCACCGCCGCCATCAAGGTGGTGATCACAATGATCGCTGCCGCCAACTCGTGGTTGCCCTGGGCCGCGCGAGCCATGACAAAACTGGCGGCGGCCGTCGGCGCGCCGAAATACAAGAACAGGATCCCCAGTTCCGGCCCGCGGAACCCGTACAGCCACGCGCCGGCAGTCGCCACCAGGGGCAGCCAGATCATCTTCATCAGGCTGGCGCTCAGGGCAATGCTGCCGCTTTTCCGCAGGGCCGCCATGGACAACGTGCCGCCGATACAGATCAACGCCAATGGCAATGTTGTATCTGCCAGGTATTGCCCGGACTTTTCCAGCCAGCCGGGCAAGCCAATCTGGAAATACGCGAAGGGTGTGGCCGCAATCACGCTGATAATCAATGGATTGGCCAACACGCTTTTGCAGATGCTCCACGGATCGGACTTGATCACCGGACTGTAGACCGCCAGCACTATGGTCGACAGGGTGTTGTAGAACAGGATCACCAGGGCGGCGAGGATCGCGCCAAGGGAAATCCCGTAGTCGCCGTACATACTGGCCGCCAGTGCCAGGCCAATCACCCCGTTGTTACCACGAAATGCACCTTGGGCATAAATACCCCGGTCCTCACGCGGGCAACGGAAAATCGCCCAACCCCAGGCCAGGGCGAAGCCGACCAACGTCGCAACCGAGAAATAGATCAGCAGTTCTGGCTTGAGCGCCGAATGCAGGTCGGCATGCAGAATCCCCAGAAACAGCAACGCCGGCATGGTGACGTTAAACACCAAGGCCGACGCAGTGTGGATAAAGTCGTCGTTGATCCAGTTGATGCGCTTGAGCAGGACGCCCAGGAACAGCATGGCAAACACCGGCGCGGTGATGGTCAGGGTTTGCAGGAAGATAGCCAGCATGCCAGGGAGAACCTTGGTGAGGGTCAGTAGGTGGCTAATCATAAAACATCCAGCACCATTGCGCCCGGCAGGTCGCCATCGCGAGCAAGCCCGCGATGATGCGACACGGTCTCAGGTGATCGGCGCCGGATTGAACAACGTAATGTCATTGTGCAATTTATGCCGCTCGGCCCAGGTCTGCTTCTTGCCACTGGCTACATCCAGGTAGAAGTGGAACAACTCCCAGCCCAGCTCCTCGATGGTCGCACGGCCGGTGGCGATGCGTCCGGCGTCGATATCGATCAGGTCTGGCCAGCGCTGGGCCAGTTCCGTGCGGGTCGAGACCTTCACCACCGGCGCCATCGCCAGCCCGTAAGGCGTGCCGCGACCGGTGGTGAAGACGTGCAGGTTCATCCCCGCCGCCAGTTGCAAGGTGCCGCAGACAAAATCGCTGGCCGGTGTCGCGCAAAAGATCAGGCCTTTGCCCTTGAAGCGCTCGCCCGGCCCCAGTACGCCGTTGATCGCGCTGCTGCCGGATTTGACGATGGAGCCCAGGGACTTCTCGACGATGTTCGACAACCCGCCCTTCTTGTTGCCCGGCGTGGTGTTGGCGCTGCGGTCGGCCTCGCCCTTGGCCAGATAGCGGTCGTACCAGTCCATTTCCCGTACCAGTTCCCGGGCAACGTCTTGGCTCTCGGCACGGGAGGTCAGCAGGTAAATGGCATCGCGCACTTCAGTGACTTCGGAAAACATCACCGTCGCCCCGGCCCGCAGCAATAAGTCCGAGGCGTAACCCAGCGCCGGGTTGGCGGTGATCCCGGAAAACGCGTCGCTGCCGCCGCATTGCATGCCGAGGATCAGCTCCGAGGCCGGTACGGTTTCCCGCCGGCGCAGGTCGAGTTTCTTCAGGCGGACTTCGGCCAGCGCCATGATCTGCTCGATCATTTCACTGAAGCCGTGGCTGGCGTCCTGCAGGCGGTACAGCCACGGCTCGCTGAGGTCCACCGAGCTGTCGTTGTCGTGCATCACTTGCCCGGCCTGCAATTTCTCGCAGCCCAGGCTGATCACCAGCGCTTCGCCCCCCAGGTTCGGGTTGCGTGCCAGGTTGCGCACAGTGCGGATCGGGATATAGGCGTCGGTGGCGGTAATGGCCACGCCACAGCCGTAGCTGTGGGTCAGTGCCACTACGTCATCGACATTCGGGTACTTGGGGAGTAACTCGTCCTTGATGCGCTTGACCGCATGGTCCAGCACGCCGGTCACACACTGCACAGTGGTGGTGATGCCAAGGATATTGCGCGTACCGACGGTGCCGTCGGCATTGCGATAGCCTTCGAAAGTAAAGCCTTCCAATGGCGCCTGGGCCTCGGGGACCTCGGTGGACAGCGGCAGGCTGTCCAGCGGCGGTGCGGTAGGCATGCGCAGTTGATCTTCCTGGACCCAACTGCCGCGCGGTATCGGCTGCAAGGCGTAACCGATGGTTTGGCCATAGCGAATGATCTGACCACCTTGCGGGATATCTTCCAGGGTCACCTTGTGGCTCTGGGGGATGAACTCCACGGTCACCAGGCCGTCCGGGAACTCGGTGCCCGCCGGCACGCCCTGGTCATTGACCACGATTACTACGTTGTCGCGCTCGTGCAGACGAATGGAGCGCGGCGAGTCGGCATGTTCAATCAACTGCATCACACGGCCCCTTCAGGATTGCGCTTGGGAAAGGTTAGTCAACTCGGGGCCTTTGCTCGGTGGCTCGTTGAGCACCACGCGCTTGATCGGGCCGACGATCACCAGGTAGCTGAATACCGCCACCAGCGCATTGGCGCCAACGAACACCAGGGCCCACTTGAACGAACCGGTGGTGCTGATGATGTAGCCAATCACGATGGGCGTGGTGATGGAAGCCAGGTTGCCGAAGGTGTTGAACAAGCCGCCGCTGAGGCCGGCGATTTGTTTCGGCGAGGTGTCAGACACCACCGCCCAACCCAGTGCGCCAACGCCTTTGCCGAAGAAGGCCAGGGCCATAAAGCCGACCACCATCCATTCCACATCCACGTAGTTGCAGGCAATGATGCTACTGGAGACCAACAAACCGGCAATGATCGGCGCCTTGCGAGCGAAGGTCAGGGAGTGGCCCTTGCGCAGCAGGTAATCGGAAATCACCCCGCCCAGCACGCCGCCGATAAAACCGCAGATCGCCGGCAGCGAGGCAATAAAACCGGCCTTGAGGATGGTCATGCCACGGTCCTGCACCAGGTACACCGGGAACCAGGTGAGAAAGAAGTAAGTAATACCGTTGATGCAGTACTGGCCCAGGTAGACCCCGAGCATCATGCGGTTGGTCAGCAACTGGCGGATGTAATCCCACTTCGGCCCGTCGGTTTTCTTACCCTTGGCCTTGTCCTGATCCATATCGACCATCGCCCCGTTGGCAGCGATGTGGTTGAACTCGGCTTCGTTGATCAGCGGGTGCTGGCGCGGGCTGTAGATTACTTTCAGCCAGATCAGCGAGAACACGATGCCGATCACCCCCATCACGATAAACACGTGCTGCCAGCCGAAGCTGTAGACGATCCAGCCCATCAGCGGTGCAAACAACACGGTGGCGAAGTACTGCGCCGAGTTGAAGATCGCCGAAGCCGTACCGCGTTCGGCAGTGGGGAACCAGGCCGCGACAATCCGTGCGTTACCGGGGAAGGATGGCGCCTCTGCCAGGCCCACCAAGAATCGCAGCATAAACAGCGCCACCACGGCGGTGGAGACCCCGAACTCACCGACATAGCCTTGCAGCACGGTGAACAGCGACCAGGTGAAGATGCTCAGGGCATAGACTTTTTTCGAGCCGAAACGGTCGAGCAGCCAGCCGCCGGGGATTTGCCCGGCCACATAGGCCCAACCGAACGCAGAGAAGATATAACCGAGGGTGACCGCGTCGATGCCGAGGTCTTTTTGCAGGCTGGAACCTGCGATGGCGATGGTGGCGCGGTCGGCGTAGTTGATCGTGGTCACCAGGAACAGCATGAGCAAGATCAAATAACGGACGTGCGTCGGCTTGGTCGCTTGCATGTAGATGTACTCCCACTAATTATTTTTTTTGCGGGTAATGGTTTTGGTGCTGCGCACTGCTTTTTTGTGGGAGCTGGATTGCCGGCTCCCACACGTATTGCGTTTACGAGCCGATGTAGCTGGTTTTCACCACGGTGTAGAACTCTTGCGCATAGCGACCTTGCTCACGCGAACCGTAGGATGAGCCCTTACGCCCACCAAAGGGAACGTGATAATCCACACCCGCCGTCGGCAGGTTGACCATCACCATCCCTGCCTGGGAGTGGCGCTTGAAGTGGTTGGCATACTTGAGCGAGGTGGTGGCAATGCCTGCCGACAAACCGAATTCGGTGTCGTTGGCCATGGCCAGTGCCGCTTCGTAGTCCGCCACGCGCACTACATTGGCCACCGGGCCGAAGATTTCTTCACGGCTGATGCGCATGGCGGCCTGGCTGTCGGCGAACAGAGTCGGCGCCAGGAAGTAACCTTCGGTGTCACACGTCACCAAGCCACCACCGCTGACCAGCCGCGCACCCTCGCCCTGGCCGATGTCAATGTATTTCAGGTCCTGGTCCAGTTGGGCCTGAGACACCACCGGACCGATATCGGTGCCAGCGTGCAGGGCATGGCCGACCTTGATCGACTGCATGCGCTCGGCCATGGCCGCGACGAATCGGTCGTGGATCCCCGCCGTGACGATAAAGCGACTGGACGCCGTGCAACGCTGGCCGGTGGAGTAGAACGCGCTCTGCACCGACAACTCGACGGCCTGCTTGAGGTCGGCATCGTCGAGAATGATCTGCGGGTTTTTGCCGCCCATCTCCAACTGCACCTTGGCCTGGCGCGACACGCAACTGACTGCGATCTGTCGGCCCACGCCCACGGAGCCGGTAAAGCTGATGCCATCGACCTGCGGGCTGTTGACCAGCGCATCGCCGACGACGCGGCCGCTGCCCATCACCAGGTTGAACACACCACTGGGGAAGCCGGCGCGGGAGATGATTTCGGCCAGGGCCCAGGCACAGCCGGGCACCAGGTCTGCCGGCTTGAGCACCACGCAGTTGCCGTAGGCCAGGGCCGGGGCGATTTTCCAGGCGGGGATGGCAATCGGGAAGTTCCACGGGGTAATCAGGCCCACCACGCCCAAGGCTTCGCGGGTGACTTCGACATTGACCCCAGGGCGCACCGACGGCAGGTAATCACCGGACAGGCGCAGGCACTCGCCGGCAAAAAACTTGAAGATATTACCGGCACGGGTCACTTCGCCGATGGCTTCCGGCAGGGTCTTGCCCTCTTCGCGGGCCAGCAGCGTACCGAGTTCTTCACGGCGGGCGAGGATCTCGCTGCCGACTTTATCCAGGGCGTCATGCCGGGCCTGGATGCCGGAGGTCGACCACGCCGGGAACGCCGCGCGGGCCGCGTCGATGGCGGCGTTGACCTGGGCCAGGTCGGCCGTGGCGAAATCGCCGATGACATCCGACAGATCCGACGGGTTGATATTGCTTGAGTAGTCCGCACCGGCCACCCATTGGCCGCCGATGTAGTTGTCAAAACGCTTGGCTTGGGACACGCCTCTTCTCCTTACGCAAAAAGCCGCTGATCACTCAGCGGCTTTATTAATGGGTTACTGCGCACCTTGCTTGTCGATCAGCGCGGCCAGGGCTTCGTATTCTTCTGGCAGCAGATCGGTCAGCGGGGTACGTACCGGGCCTGCGTCATAGCCGGCGATTTTTGCGCCCGCCTTGACGATGCTCACGGCATAGCCGGCCTTGCGGTTACGCAGGTCCAGGTAAGGCAGGAAGAAGTCGTCGATGATCTTGTTGACGGTGGCGTGATCTTCCCGGGCAATCGCGTGGTAGAAGTCCATCGCGGTCTTGGGAATAAAGTTGAAGACTGCCGAGGAGTACACCGGCACGCCCAGGGCCTTGTAGGCAGCGGCGTAAACCTCTGCAGTCGGCAAGCCGCCCAGGTAGCTGAAACGATCACCGAGACGACGGCGGATCGACACCATCAGCTCGATATCACCCAAGCCATCCTTGTAGCCGATCAGGTTCGGGCAACGTTCGGCCAGGCGCTCCAGCAGCGGCGCGGTCAGGCGGCAGACGTTGCGGTTGTAGACCACCACACCGATTTTTACCGACTTGCACACCGCCTCGACATGGGCGGCGACGCCATCCTGGCTGGCTTCGGTCAGGTAGTGCGGCAACAGCAGCAGGCCCTTGGCTCCCAGGCGCTCGGCTTCCTGGGCGTACTCGATGGCCTGGCGGGTGGAGCCGCCGACACCGGCGAGGATCGGCACGCTGGTAGCGCAGGTATCGACTGCGGTTTTCACCACTTGGGCGTATTCACTGGCTGCCAGGGAGAAAAACTCACCGGTGCCGCCCGCCGCAAACAACGCAGAGGCGCCATACGGGGCCAGCCACTCCAAGCGCTTGATATAGCCCGCCGGGTGGAACTCACCCTGGGCATTGAAATCGGTGACCGGGAAAGACAGCAGACCGTGGGAGAGGATGGACTTCAGTTCTTGTGGATTCATTATTTGAACACCCTGGGCAAAGACGAAGACTGGAACGTTATTATTTATGTGGTACGTCATCGTACAACTATAAAAATGTTCGTCAATCTTCTTTTGTCGGCTTGCCGGTATTTCGAGGTCATTAGTAGCGAGCGCCTTGACGTAGGAAATTATTCCTCTATTCTCGCAGTAACTGTATATACATACAGTTATCAAGGAAGATTCCTACGACATAGCAAGGAGCTAACATGTCAGAACTTGAATCGGTCATTACCCGCAAAACCCTCCCCTCCCTGCGCTTTGAAGGCGGCGAGCACACCGCCATTGGCGATGACACCCAGCTGCGCTTCGTGCAGGGCGCGCCCTCTATTCCGGGCGCGCAAGTCAAGCTTCAACTACCCAACGGCCTGGCCCTGACCTATGGTCAGATCATCTCCCTGGGCGGTGACTTCTACGGAATTCCCGGCCAGCCCATCAGTGACGGTGCGTCACCCACCGAGCGTGTGCAGCGCTTCACCGCCGCGTTTAACTCGCTGGCGACTTTGCCGGCGTCACGGGAGGAAGCGGGCAAAATCCTCGCGGTCATGCAAAAAGAGATCAACGCAGTGAAGCAGGCCATTCAGGATGGCAAGCAACCCCATGAGGCCTACGACGCACTAGGAGATACGTTGTCTGAAGAGTGGAACCGTATCACCGGCGGCGGCAGCGTGGTTTCAGCCATGGTTCCCCTGGGGCGCTACTTGAAGCTGGCGGCCGATAATGCCGACCATTTCGGCGAGTGGGCGCTGTCTGCCTACCTGGCCGGGCATTCTGCCGCCCTGCAACAAGCGGTGGTGGCTCACCAAAGCGGCAGTAGCCAGCAATTGGAACTGGCTTACGCCATGAACAGCTTTGCTGATCACTTTTTGACCGACCTGTTTTCCGCAGGGCACCTGCGCGTCCCACGCAAACAACTGGCGGCCGTGGTGACACCGGGTGAACTGGGGTCGTTGATCAGCCGCTTTATGCACGATGAAGACAGCAAGTTCGGGCTCAATGTACGCAATGCCCTGGGCGACGAGTGGCATGCCTATGGCGACAAACGCTACTTCGATAGCAATGACGCCGCCAACCGCACTCAGGTCAAGCGTGCGGTACAGGCTTCGGCCGATGAGATCTTCGACGCGTACATCAGCGGTATCGCGCCCTCCCCGGCCACATTCAAGGCACCACTGCATGTGCCGGACTTGAACGCGGCGAACAATCCAGCGAATAACTTTTCGCCGCTGTTCAAGGCCGAAGGCGACAAGGTGTTGCGGCGCAAGGACGTCAACAACTTGAATGACAAGCAGTGGACCAATGATTGGTGGGGGTGGAGTACGTATCTGTTGCTTAAGGACTACAAGCCAAATAACCCGCTGCCTTGATGTAGCCACAGCGCCCCTGTGTACGGATGACTCGTATACAGGGGACCGTTCGTCGTCACTGTGAACTCTGACAGTATCAGCGATGTACCCGTCGCCCCTAGATTGAACGCCACCACCGGGCAACCTCAGCCGCAAGAGGTGCAGTCACCCTGGAGGCCCTTCAGTAATCGAGAAATAGTGAGGCATGCCATGGCTACTAGAAAATGCACATTTACATCCAAATCCAATAAATTCAAAGCAGCGACACAGAATATCGATGCTGTGCAGCTACCCAATATCGGAGATACCGTTCAACTTGATGGTGATCCGCCTGAATTGATCATAGGCAAAAACTTCCAAATCAAAGATGGCGACGTTAAGCAAATCGACTTTTTCCTGGCGTAAATGCCTCCCTAGCAATCACCGAATTACCCCCGCTGCGCCTGCGCTTCTTCATGAGCCTGGCGCAGCCGCTCTCGACTATTGGTCAAATGCAATCTCATCGCCGCCCGCGCCGCATCTGAATCCTGACGGGCGATCGCCTCATAAATCTCTTCGTGCTCACGGCTCAGGCGGCTCATGTAGTGCTGCTGGTCGTCATGGGCCAGGCGCGCAGAATTCAGGCGGGTCCGTGGAATAATGCTGGTGCCCAGGTGGGTCATGATATCGGTGAAGTAACGGTTGCCGGTGGACAGGGCAATCTGCAAGTGGAACTGGAAGTCCGACGCTACCGCATCACTGGCGTGCGCTGCACTTTCATTCAGGGCATCGAGGGCCGCGCGCATCGCTGCCAACTGCTCGTCACTGCGACGCTGGGCCGCGAGACCAGCAGACTCCACTTCCAGGCTGATGCGCAATTCGAGGATCGCCAGTACATCACGCAGCGTGACCACGGTCGCCGGATCAATGCGGAACCCGCTGGGGCTCGGCGTATCCAGCACAAAGGTGCCGATGCCATGCCGGGTTTCCACCTGCCCGGCTGCCTGCAGCCGCGAGATTGCCTCGCGCACCACCGTGCGGCTGACCCCATGGGCTTCCATGATGGCTGACTCGGTGGGCAGTTTGTCGCCACGCTTGAGCTGGCCATCGCGGATCTGTTCGGACAACACCGTGACCAGTTCCTGGGCAAGGCTACGGCGCTTGCGGGGAAGACGCGGGGCTGTGCTGAGGTTTTCCATGGGCAGGCAACTATCTCGATGATTCAAAAGGGCATCATAGCCCAAGCGAGTTGTACGATCACCGCCCTGCATGATTTGCCCAAGGTTTATCGCGCGCAAAAAAATGCCCCAGCCTAAGCCGGGGCATTTTCAACACATGCCCGAAGGCGCATGTTTTGTCACTTCACCACTTTCAAGCTCGGCCGGCCGCTAGGGCGCGGTGGCTCGGAATCAGGTGGCGGCAGATCATCTTCAATTTCAATCGCTTCGTCGTCTTCAAGGGACGACTCCAGATCAAACACCATGCCCTGGCCATTCTCCCGGGCATAAATGCCCAGGATCGCGCCGATGGGCACATAGAGCGTATGGGGTACCCCACCAAAACGCCCTTCAAAGCTGACCGCTTCATTGTCCATGTGCAGTTGACGCACGGCACTGGGCGAAACGTTCAGGACAATCTGTCCGTCACTGGCAAAACCTTGTGGCACCTGCACCGCAGGAAACTCGGAATTGACCAGCATATGCGGGGTGCAATCGTTGTCCACAATCCACTCGTAGAGCGCGCGGACCAGGTAAGGTCGACTGGAGTTCATCAACGGCTCCTTAAGCCTTAGCGCATATCACGTTCGACGCCAGACAGACTTGCCTGGAAAGCCTCACGCGCAAACTGGCGCTCCATGTAATCAAGCAGCGGCTTGGCAGGCCGCGGCAGTTCAATGCCCAGAATCGGCAAACGCCAGAGTATGGGTAATAGGCAGCAATCCACCAGGCTTTGTTCCTCACTGAGGAAAAAAGGTTTGTCGGCGAACAATGGAGAAACGCCGGTCAGGCTCTCGCGCAATTCCTTACGCGCCTGCACACGGGCCGCTTCTTTGCTGCGTGTATCCAGAATCAGATCCACCAGCCCACACCAGTCACGCTGGATCCGATGGATCAGCAGGCGGCTGTTGGCACGCGCCACCGGATACACCGGCAGCAAAGGTGGATGGGGGTAACGCTCATCCAGATATTCCATCACCACGGTTGACTCCCACAACGCCAGGTCACGATCGACCAGGGTGGGCAAGCTGCCGTAAGGGTTCACTTCGATCAGTTTCGGCGGGTGACGTCCCACCTCCACACTGATGATCTCGGCGCTGACACCCTTCTCTGCGAGCACGATGCGTACTCGGTGGGAATAGTGGTCGGCGGGGTCGGAGTAACAGGCCAACCGGTTGGTCACGCCCATGGCGGTCCTCCTCGCTTGTTGAAATTATCGAAAGCTCAAAAACGAGCGCGCCCAGAAAGCATCTCCTGTAACACCTGGATCAACCAGAGCGTTACCCGTTCAGAGACGTCGCTGGGCGCGCAAGATTAACAGCAATTGCCTAAGGTTGGATCAATGCACATCCTTCCAGTATTCACGCTTGAGCAAATAAGCGAATACGAAGAAGAAAGCCAGGTACAGCAACACATAGGTACCGATGCGTTGATGCTCCAGTTTGACCGGGTTGGCGGAGTAAGCCAGGAAGGTCACCAGGTTCTTGACCTTCTCGTCGAACTGCTCCTCGTTCAGCGCGCCGCTCTTGGGCACGATGGTCAGTTGGTCACAGGCTTCGTGGGTCAACGGCGTGCCGGTCAGCGGGTCATATTGCTTCTTGCCGTTTTCCACGACTTGAACCTGCTTGCATCCGACCACCTGACGGCCTTGCAGGCCGACCAGCACGTTAGGCATACCCACGTTCGGGAAGACCTTGTTGTTCACGCCCCATGGGCGCGTAGGGTCTTCGTAGAACGATTTCAGGTAGCCATACAGCCAGTCGGTACCACGTACGCGTGCTACCAGGGTCAGGTCGGGCGGTGCAGCCCCGAACCAGGCCTTGGCGTCGGCCGGTTGCATGCCGATGTTCATGTGGTCGCCAATCTTGGCACCGGTGAACACCAGGTTCTTGAGCATCAGCTCATGAGGGATGCCCAGGTCATCGGCCACGCGCTCGTAACGCTGGAACTTGGCGCTGTGGCAGCCCATGCAGTAGTTGGCGAACGTACGGGCGCCGTCTTGCATGGCAGCCTTGTCAGAAACGTCAATGTCGACTTTTTCCAGTGCCACGCCAGACCCGGCCGCGAAGGACAGTGCCGGCAGGGCAGCAAGAATCAATGCAGCGAATAATTTTTTCATCAGCCAGTCACCCTTTCCGGAACCGGTTTTGTCTTCTCGAGCCGGGTGTAGAACGGCATCAGAATGAAGTAGGCGAAGTACAGGAAGGTGCAGACCTGCGACAACAACGTCCGCTCAGGGGTCGGCGCCAGTACGCCCAGCACGCCCAGGATCACGAACGAGATGCAGAACACCCACAGCCAGATTTTGCTCAGCCAGCCCTTGTAGCGCATGGACTTGACCGGGCTACGGTCGAGCCAAGGCAACACGAACAGCACCGCAATGGCCGCACCCATGGCGATAACGCCCATGAGCTTGTCGGGGATCGCCCGCAAAATGGCGTAGAACGGCGTGAAGTACCAGACCGGGGCAATGTGTTCCGGAGTCTTGAATGCGTTCGCCTGTTCGAAGTTAGGCTTTTCGAGGAAATAGCCGCCCATTTCCGGGAAGAAGAACACAATCGAGCAGAAGACAAACAGGAACACCACCACGCCGACGATATCTTTCACGGTGTAGTAAGGGTGGAAAGGAATGCCGTCCAGCGGAATGCCGTTCTCGTCCTTGTGCTTCTTGATGTCCACGCCGTCCGGGTTGTTCGAACCCACTTCGTGCAGCGCCAGGATGTGCAGCACCACCAGACCGAGAATCACGATCGGCAAGGCCACCACATGCAAGGCAAAGAAGCGGTTCAGGGTGATGCCCGAAATCAGGTAGTCACCACGGATCCACTGGGTCAGGTCGTTGCCGATGACCGGGATCGCGCCAAACAGCGAGATGATCACCTGGGCACCCCAGTAGGACATCTGGCCCCAAGGCAGCAGGTAGCCCATGAAGGCCTCTGCCATCAGTGCCAGGTAGATCAGCATGCCAAACACCCACACCAGCTCACGCGGCTTCTGGTACGAGCCGTAGAGCAAGCCACGGAACATGTGCAGATAGACCACGATGAAGAACGCCGAAGCGCCAGTGGAGTGCAACAGACGCAGGATCGAGCCGTACTCGACGTCGCGCATGATGTATTCGACGGAGGCAAACGCTTCTTCCGCCGACGGGGTGTAGCTCATGGTCAGCCAGACACCGGTCACGATCTGATTGACCAGTACCAGCAATGCCAGGGAGCCAAAGAAATAGAAGAAGTTGAAGTTCTTCGGCGCGTAATACTTGCTGAGATGGTCTTCCCACATTTTGGTGGCGGGGAAGCGCGCATCCACCCAATCCATGAACTTGCTCATTACGCGCTCTCCTTATCGACACCAATGACAATAACGTCGTCAGATTCGTAGTTGTGCGGCGGAACCGGCAGGTTCAACGGAGCAGGCTGGGATTTGTAGACGCGACCGGCCAGGTCGTAGTGGGAACCGTGGCAAGGGCAGAAATAGCCGCCAACCCAGTCCTTGCCCAGATCCACAGGCGCGACTTCCGGGCGGAAGGTCGGCGAGCAGCCCAGGTGCGTGCAAAGACCGACCAGCAGCAGAATCTCTGGCTTGATCGAACGCGCTTCGTTTTGGGCGTAGGCGGGTTGTTCGGAATTCTTGGATTCGGGGTCAGACAACTGGCCCTCGATTTTCTTCAGATTCCCCAGGATTTCCTCGGTACGACGAACGATGAATACTGGCTGGCCGCGCCACTCAGCAATCATCTGCTGGCCTGGCTCGATCTTGCTGACATTCACCTTCACCGGTGCACCTGCGGCTTTCGCCTTGGCACTGGGAAACCATGACCCCACGAACGGGACCGCAGCCCCCACCGCTCCTGCAGCACCCACAACGGATGTGGCTGCTACCAAGAAGCGACGCCGGCCTGCATTCACGCCGTCATTGCTCATTCAGTCCTCTCCCATCAGCTTTTTGGCCTGTTAAATCAGGCGTCTACTAAGTATTAAATCTGAACTTATAAAAATTTTGCCGAATGGTAATGAAAAGCCCCACCTCTGACAAGGTAATTACCCGGAGCCTAAGCCCCAAGCCTTGTAGTATAGGGGGTCTACGGATGTGGCAAGTTGTCACACAGAAAAAACCTGCATAAAAAGCGGGCAATAAAAAACGCCCAGCTCCGCGAGGAGGCTGGGCGTTTTTGTGGAACGTAAAGCGAATTAACGCTTCGAGTACTGCGGACGCTTACGCGCTTTACGCAGACCGACTTTCTTACGTTCAACTTCACGGGCATCGCGAGTCACGAAGCCAGCTTTGCGCAGAGCGCCGCGCAGGGTTTCGTCGTACTGCATCAGAGCGCGAGTGATACCGTGGCGGATTGCGCCAGCTTGACCACTTACACCGCCACCGATAACGGTGACGTAGATGTCGAACTTTTCAACGGTCTCGGTCAGTTCCAGCGGCTGACGAACTACCATGCGGGCAGTTTCGCGGCCGAAGAAGTTGTCCAGAGTGCGGTTGTTGATCGAGATGTTACCAGTGCCCGGACGCAGGAAAACGCGTGCGGTTGCGGTTTTGCGACGGCCAGTGCCGTAATTTTGAGTCGCCGACATAATGAACTATTCCGTTAAAACTTCAGTTCTTGGGGCTGCTGAGCAGCATGAGGGTGAGCAGCGCCCGCATAGACTTTCAGCTTGCGATACATGTCGCGACCCAGTGGGCCCTTCGGCAGCATACCTTTAACCGCGATCTCGATCGGGGCTTCAGGCTTCTTGGCAATCAGGCCTTCGAAGTTCGAAGACTTGATACCGCCTGGGAAACCGGAGTGACGGTAGTACATTTTGTCGCTTGCTTTGTTGCCGGTTACACGAACCTGCTCAGCGTTGATGATTACGATGTAGTCACCGGTATCAACGTGAGGGGTGTACTCAGGCTTGTGCTTGCCACGCAGACGGCTGGCGACTTCAGTGGCCAGACGACCCAGGGTCTGACCAGCGGCGTCGACGACAAACCAGTCGCGCTGAACTGTTTCCGGTTTTGCAGTAAAAGTTGTCATTCTTTAATAGCCTCAGGGGCCGCCCTGTAAATTAGACGGCGGATCTTACTGAATAGTGCGTACTTTGACAAGTCAAAGGCAGCCGGATACAGACGCTATCGGGGGCTCGGGTCAGCGCGTCCGTTCAACGGCAAGATTCTTCGGCAGGCGGCGCATCACTTCCACTGCAGAAAGAGGTGGGCAATTATGCAGATTGCGAAAAAAAATTCAACCTGCTTTTATGATTGTTTTCCCCGAAGGAGCACCCGATGGATTATCGACAGCTGGGCCGGACCGATCTGAACGTGAGCGCGATCTGCCTCGGGACCATGACCTGGGGCGAGCAAAACACCGAGGCAGAGGCCTTCGCCCAGATTGAAAGAGCCAAAGGTGCGGGGATCAACTTCCTCGATACCGCAGAAATGTACCCGGTCCCCCCCAAGGCTGACACCTACGCCACCACCGAACGCTACATCGGCAACTACTTCAAGAGTCGGGGCGACCGCGCCGACTGGATCCTCGCCAGCAAGATCGCCGGCCCCGGCAACACCATCGACTACATCCGCGACGGCCAGCTCAAGCACAACCGCAAGCACATCGTCGACGCCCTGGACGCCAGCCTCAAGCGCCTGCAGACCGACTGGATCGACCTGTACCAACTGCACTGGCCGGAACGCAGCACCAACTTCTTCGGCCAACTGAGCTACAAGCACCAGGAAGAGCCCGACCTCACACCGCTGGAAGAAACCCTCGAAGCCCTCGACGAGCAGGTCAAGGCCGGCAAGATCCGCCATATCGGCCTGTCCAATGAAACGCCGTGGGGCACCATGAAGTTCCTGGCCCTGGCCGAGGCCCGCGGCTGGACCCGCGCGGTATCGATTCAGAACCCCTACAACCTGCTCAACCGCAGCTTTGAAGTGGGCCTGGCAGAAGTCGCCATCCGTGAGCAATGCGGCTTGCTGGCATATTCGCCACTGGCATTCGGCATGCTCAGCGGCAAGTACGAAGGCGGCGCACGGCCGGCCGAGGGTCGTTTGAGCCTCTACAGCCGCTTTAGCCGCTACTTCAACCCGCAATCGGAAGCCGCGTGCAGCCGCTATGTGGCCCTGGCCCGCGAGCACGGCCTGGACCCGGCGCAGATGGCCCTGGCGTTTGTCACGCAGCAGCCGTTTGTGACCAGCAATATCATTGGCGCGACGACGCTTGCGCAGTTGGACAGCAATATCGCCAGTGCTGATCTGAAACTGTCGAAAGAGGTGTTGGACGGGATCGAGGCGATTCAGAAGGATCACCCGAATCCTGCGCCTTGATTGACCTTTAGGCCGCCATCGCAGGCAAGCCAGCACCCACATTTGATCGGTAATGTGGGCGCTGGCTTGCCTGCGATGGGGCCCTCAACAGCACCAGAGATTCAAAGCGCCCGCGCAATGATCTCCTTCATGATCTCATTGGTCCCCGCATAAATGCGCTGTACCCGCGCATCCGCCCAGGCCCGGGCAATCGGGTATTCCCACATGTAACCGTAGCCGCCGTGCAACTGCACACACTCATCGAGCACCTTGCATTGCAGGTCAGTGGTCCAGTATTTGGCCATCGCCGCCGTCGGCACATCCAGCTTGCCTTGCAGGTGCTGTTCCAGGCACTTGTCGACAAACACCCGACCAATCTGCACCTCGGTCGCAATCTCCGCCAGCTTGAAGCGGGTGTTCTGGAAGTCGGCAATCGCCTTGCCGAACGCCTTGCGCTCGCGGGTGTAGTCCAGGGTCCATTGCAGCGCCGCCTCGGCCGACGCCAGGGCGCCGATCGCCACGGTCAGGCGCTCCTGGGGCAGCTCCTGCATCAGGTAGGCAAAGCCCATCCCCGCCTGGCCCAGCAGGTTCTCCTTGGGCACCCGCACGTCCTGGAAGAACAGCTCGGAGGTGTCCTGAGCCTTCATCCCGACCTTTTCCAGGCGCTTGCCCTTATCGAAGCCCGGCGTATTGGCCTCGACCAGAAACAGACTGGTGCCCTTGGCGCCGGCCTTGGGATCGGTCTTGGCCACCACAATCACCAGGTCCGCCAGGAAGCCATTGGTAATAAACGTCTTGGAGCCGTTGATTACATACTCATCGCCGTCCAGCACGGCGGTGGTCTTGACCCCTTGCAGGTCCGACCCGGCACCCGGCTCGGTCATGGCAATGGCCGTGACCATCTCCCCGGAAACGAGCTTGGGCAGGTACTTGTGCTTCAGCGCCTCGCTGCCGTAATGCAGGATATACGGCGCAACAATGTCCGAATGCAGGGAGAAGCCAATCCCGGTCAGCCCCAGGCGGCCGATCTCTTCGATCACCACGGTGCTGTAGAGAAAGTCCGCGCCCAGGCCGCCATATTCTTCCGGCAGGTGCGAGCACAGCATCCCCGCCTCCCCCGCCTTGCTCCACAGGGCGCGATCAATATGGCCCTGCTTTTCCCATTGCGCATGGAACGGCACCGCGTCTTTTTCGAGGAAGGTGCGCACGCTCTGGCGGAAGAGTTCGTGCTCGGAGCTGAACAAGGTTCTGGGAATCATGAGTCACCTGCGTCGATTGTCGGACAAAAACAAGATCACAGAGCCTAAGCTGCACGGACGTCACAGGACACTGGACACATGCGACAAAAAATAAGACGATCCAGCCGTTAGTTGACCACTTTCCCCTATAAGAATAATCGAAATTATGTCTAACCTCGTCTCCACGCCCTTGCGGCGCGTCAGCATTTTGGCCATTGACCGGGTGTTTGCTTCCACCCTCATGCAAGCCAAGGATTTCTTCCACCTCGCCAGCCTGCGTTACGGCAAACAGCAGGGCCTGGGCCTCACGCCAGCCTTTGAAACCCGCCTGGTAAGCCCCGACGGGCAATCGGTGTGCAGCTTCAGCGATGTGATCATGCCGGTCGACGGCGGCCTGGAAAACGCCGATATCATTGTGCTGCCGGCCTTCTGGGATGACTTCGACGCCCTGAGCAAACGCTACCCACAGATCCTGCCCTGGCTGCGCGAGCAACATGCGCGCGGGGCGGTGTTATGCGGTGAGGCCACCGGGGTGTTCTGGCTCGCCGAAGCCGGCCTGCTCGATGGCAAGGAGGCGACCACCTACTGGCGCTTCTTCAACGCCTTCAGCGAACGCTTCCCCAAGGTCCAGCTCAATCAGGACAAGCACCTGACCGACGCCGACAACCTGTACTGCGCCGGGGGCACCACGTCAGCCTGCGATCTCTACATTTATCTGATCGAGCGCTTCTGCGGCGCCAACATCGCCCAGGCCGTGGCCCGCGACATCCTTTACGAAGTGCAGCGCAGCTACGCGCCGGGACGCATCGGTTTTGGTGGGCAGAAGCTGCACCAGGATGTGATCATCCTGCAGATCCAGCATTGGCTCGAAGAGCACTTCGCCGACAAGTTCCGCTTTGAAGACGTGGCCCGAGAACACGGCATGAGCATCCGCAACTTTATGCGGCGCTTCCAGACCGCTACCGGCGACAAGCCGCTGCACTACCTGCAACGCCTGCGCATCGAGACAGCCAAGGGGTTGTTGTCGGGCAGCCGCAAGAGCATCAAGACCATCAGCTATGAGGTGGGCTACGACGATGCGAGCTTTTTTGCGCGACTGTTCAGGCAGCACACGGAACTGTCGCCGAACCAGTATCGCCAGCAGTTCCAGCAGGCCGCCTAACTAAAGGCGGGCACAATCAAATGTGGGAGCGGGCTTGCTCGCGAATGCGGTGTGTCAGTTAACGAATAAGTCGACTGATACACCGCATTCGCGAGCAAGCCCGCTCCCACATTTTGGTTCGGTGTTTGCCTAAGGCTTGTGCGCCCGCGCCAGGAACTCGTGGGACTGCATTTCCAGCAAGCGGCTCAGGGTCCGTTGGAATTCGAAGTTCAAGCGACCGCCGGTGTAGAGGTCCTTGAGTTCGACTTCAGCCGAGATGATCAGCTTGACGTTACGGTCGTAGAATTCATCGACCATGTTGATAAAGCGCCGGGCGATGTCGTCGGTAGTGACGCTCATTTGCTCGACACCGCTCAAGATCACCGCATGGAAAATCTTGCCCAGTTCGATGTAGTCGTTCTGGCTGCGGGGGCCGTCGCACAGCTCGCGGAAGTCGAACCAGGCCACGTCGTCACAGGTGCGCAGGGCAATGATCTGGCGATTCTCGATCATCAACTTATCGTTTTCCACCGCCTGGGTGCATTCCGGCGTCAACGCACGGAAGCTCTTGCGCAGGCTTTCGTGGGCCGCTTCGTCGAGGGGGAAGTGGAACAACTCGGCTTGCTCGAGGTGCCGCAGGCGGTAATCGACGCCGCTGTCGACGTTGACGATATCGGTGTGCTGCTTGATCAGAGCGATGGCCGGCAGGAAACGCGCACGCTGCAGGCCGTCCTTGTACAGACCGTCAGGCACGATGTTCGAGGTGGCGACCAGGGTCACGCCGTTCTTGAACAACTCTTCCATCAGGGTGCCGAGAATCATCGCATCGGTGATATCGGACACGAAGAACTCATCGAAACAGATCACCCGCGCTTCCTGGGAGAAACGCTTGGCGATGATGGTCAGCGGGTTTTTCTCGCCGTGCAGGGTCTTCATCTCTTCGTGCACACGCTTCATGAAGCGGTGGAAGTGAGTGCGCGACTTCTCCTTGAACGGCAGCGCTTCGAAGAAGGTGTCGACCAGGTACGTCTTGCCGCGACCCACACCGCCCCAGAAGTACAAGCCCTTGACCGGCGTCTGGTCTTTCTTGCCAAACAGCTTGCTGAGCATCCCCGGCTTGCTCTGGGAAGAGGCGACCAGGTCTTCGTACAGGCGCTGCAAGTGACGCACCGCCGTTTCCTGGGCAGCATCATGGAAGAAGTCGGGGCGCTTCAGATCAGCTTGATATCGTTCTAGGGGCGTCATAATTTCGTTAGCAAGGCAACAAAAACGGGCCGTCACTGTAACGACGGCCCCGGATAATGGCAATCAACCCTTGGTCGGGTCAGTCTTCGATTGGCGTCAATGCTACGCGCACGGCTTCGATGGCGGCATCCCGCGCAGCGCTGTCGGCGAAGGCCGGGCTGTCGGCGATACACGCGCCGTCGAGCCACACCGTAAAGCCCAAGGCCTCACTGCGCACATCCAGCGCCTGGCCGGACTGCAACTGCTTGGTGACAGCGCCCGCCGCCTTGCCATCGGCAAAGTTGCGCGACAACAACAGTTGCTCGCCGTCAGCCGCCAGCAGGCGGAAGCGGAAGCTGCCGTCGTCTTCACGGAAGCTGACAAACCGCGCGGCCTTGACTGCCTTCTTCTTGGTGCTGGCAGCCTCGGTGGCCTGGTTGACGAACGAGCGCAGGCCCACGGCTTCCCGCAGCTCCTGCAGGAATGGACCGGCGACGGCACGGGCCTTCTTGGCGCCGACCAGCAGCAGATCTTCCATGTCCGAAGGGCGCGCCATCAATTGATGGTAGCGCTCGCGGGCTTCGCCCAACTGGCCGTCCAGCAGTTGGAACAGGCGGTTTTTCGCCTCGCCCCAGCCCAGGCCGTCGAGCAGTTCGCTGCGCAGTTGCTGTTCCTGTTCAGGGGTGGCGAACGCCTGGTACAAGGTGAACAGGTGCGAGTTATCCGGATCCTTGGCCTCACCCGGCGCGCGGGAGTCGGTGACGATTCGCGAGATCGCGTCCTTCATGTCCTTGGCGGTGGTGAACAACGGAATGGTGTTGTCGTAGCTCTTCGACATCTTGCGCCCATCCAGGCCCGGCAAGGTGGCGACACCTTCTTCGATCACTGCCTCGGGCATGGTGAAGAACTCTTTGCCCTTGCCGAACAGGTGGTTGAAGCGCTGGCCGATATCACGGGCCATTTCCACGTGCTGGATCTGGTCGCGGCCGACCGGCACCTTATGGGCATTGAACATCAGGATGTCCGCCGCCATCAGCACCGGATAGCTGTACAGGCCCATGCTGATCCCGGCATCCGGGTCTTCGCCGTTTTCCAGGTTCTTGTCCACCGAGGCCTTGTAGGCGTGGGCGCGGTTGAGCAGGCCCTTGGCCGCGACGCAAGTCAGCAGCCAGGTCAGCTCGGGAATTTCCGGGATATCGGACTGACGGTAGAAGGTCACCCGGTTCACATCCAGGCCACCGGCCAGCCAGGTCGCGGCGATTTCCATACGCGAGCGCTGGATGCGCTGCGGGTCATCGCACTTGATCAGGGCGTGGTAGTCGGCCAGGAAGTAGAACGAATCGGCATTGGCATCCTGGCTGGCGAGGATCGCCGGGCGGATGGCACCGGCGTAGTTGCCCAGGTGCGGGGTGCCGGTGGTGGTGATGCCGGTGAGGATACGGGTACGAGTCGTCATGGGTAATCGCTTATCAGACTGCTATCAATTCGAAAGGCGCGGCAGCACCAGATCCTTGAGATCGGTGAGCTTGCCATGAAAAAAGTGCCCGCATTCTGCCACTTTCAGCAGCTCATGGGGGCGTTTGAGGGCGGCAGACCAGTCGTAGACCTGCTGCGGGTCGACCACTTCGTCGGTTTCCGGCTGGATCACGGTCAGCGGGCAGCCCTGTGGAAGCGGGTCCTCGTCACGCAAACGCATGACGGCCGCAGCCACCATAAACAGGTGCGCGAGTTTTTCGCCCTTGGCTTCCAGGCGCCCGCCGAGACTGGCGGCAACAAATCCACCGAACGAGAAACCCAGCAAGGTGATGGGCAGGTCCGGGTGTTTTTCACGCAGCCAGCTTACGGCGGCTTCGGCATCGTCCACTTCACCTGTGGCCATATCATGGCTACCAGCGCTGGCACCGACGCCACGGTAATTGAAACGCAAAGTAATCAAACCGGCATCGCGGGCGGTACGTTGCAGGGTCGAGACGACTTTATTGAGCATGGTCCCACCCTGCACCGGGTTGGGGTGGCAGATCAGCGCCAGGCCACGTGGCTCGGGGTGATCGAGGTACAAGGCTTCCAATTGGCCTACCGGGCCATCAATCAAAACAGGGGTTTCACGCATGAGCAAGGAATGAACTCCGTGACCTCTCAAGGGGTCGACTCGTCTAGCTAAAAGTCTGTGCATGGCATCATTGCGAGCTTAATCGCGGTATACAGCGCAGGTCCGAGCCGTTAACGTAAAGCAAAGCCGTTTATAGAGGAAGGACTCGTGGAACACTCGCTCTTAGTTTGGTTGTTGCCGACTCTTGCCCTGGTTGCCGGTGTCGCCATTGGATTCCTGGTTGCTCGCCTCCTGCCGAATGCCGCGCCTAACCGCACGCAGCGTCAGTTGGATGACATCCAGGAACGTTTTGACAGTTATCAGAACGAGGTTGTTACCCACTTCAACAGCACCGCGACCCTGGTCAAGAAGCTCACCCAGAGCTACCAGGAAGTACAGGATCACCTCGCCGATGGCGCCAACCGCCTGGCTCTGGACGATATTACCCGTCAGCGTCTGCTGGCCGCGCTGCATTCCGATGCCACGCAAGCCCCACGGGAGCGCCTGACCCCGCCACGGGAAAACCAGGAGCCGCCGCGGGACTACGCGCCAAAGACGCCGAACGCCCCCGGCATGCTGGATGAGCATTACGGCTTGAAAAAGTAAGTCGTTTTCAAGCCATACAAAAAGCCCGGCTGATCCATGATCAGCCGGGCTTTTTGTTGGAACTGGATCGGCAGAACAATGGAGATCCAATGTGGGAGCGGGCTCGCTCGCGAAGGTGGAGTGTCAGTTGTTAAAGACTTGACTGACACTGCGCCTTCGCGAGCAAGCCCGCTCCCACACAAGCCCACACCGTAATTCAGCGCCGTACCGGGCGCTTCTGCAGCTTGCGCTGCAAGGTCCGGCGGTGCATGCCCAGGGCACGGGCCGTGGCTGAGATATTGCCTTCGTGCTCGGTCAACACGCGCTGGATATGCTCCCACTGCAGGCGGTCCACCGACATCGGGTTTTCCGGCACCAGGGTGTCGAGGTCGGCATGCTCGGAGAGCAAGGCGGCCAGCACATCATCGGCGTCCGCCGGCTTGCACAGGTAGTTGCAGGCACCGCGCTTGATCGCCTCGACAGCGGTGGCAATGCTCGAATACCCGGTGAGGATCAGCACGCGCATTTCCGGGTCCAGCTCCAGCAGCTTGGGCAGCAGCACAAGGCCCGAGTCACCGTCCATTTTCAGGTCCAGTGCCGCGTAGTCCGGCAGGTCGGCCTGGGCGATGGCCAGGCCTTCTTCGGCGGAACCTGCAGTGCTGACGCGAAACCCGCGACGGCTCATGGCTCGCGCCATTACGCGGGTAAAGGTGGCATCGTCATCTACCAGCAACAGGTGCGGCAGTTCTTCGCCTTCGACTTGGATCTCGTCACTCATCGATGTCTCCTCGTGCAGCACGGGGCAGGCGCAGCTCGGTGAGCGTGCCGCCTTCCTCATGGGGGTAAAGTTTCACCGAGCCGCCAGCGCGGGTCACGCTGGCCTTGCTCAAGAACAGGCCCAGGCCGAAGCCTTTGCCCTTGGTGGTAAAGAATGGCTTGCCGATCTGCTCGGCAATCGCCAGCGGCACGCCAGCGCCGTGGTCGCGAATACTGATGGTGAGGTTTTCCCAATCCCAGTCCAACTGCACTTCCAACCCTTCCGGGCAGGCGTCGGCTGCATTGTTCAACAGGTTCAGCAACGCCTGGGTCAGGTCCGGCGGTGGCGCCATACGCGGCACTGCGCCCTGCCCCAGCAGGTGGAAACGGTAACTGGCTTCGGGACGCATCAAGTGCCAGCGGTTCAGGGCTTCGTCCAGCCACTGGGTGACGTCTTGCATATCCACCGCCAGGCGCCGGTTGGCTTCAGCGGCGCGCACCAGTTGCTGCAAGGTCTGCTTGCACTGCTTGACCTGTTCCTGCAACACGCCGAGGTCGTCTTGCAAGGCCGGGTCGTGATGGTCCTGGCGCATTTCCTTGATCAGCACGCTCATGGTTGCCAGCGGCGTGCCCAGTTCATGGGCCGCACCGGCGGCCTGGGTCGCCACGGCCAGCAGTTGCTGGTCACGCAGGCCCTCTTCACGGCGGATTGCGCGCAGTTCTTCCTGGCGCCGCAGCTCTTCGGCCATGCGCGCGGCAAAAAAGGTGATCACCGCCGCCGACAGCGCGAAGCTCAGCCACATGCCGTAAATCTGCAGGTTTTCCCGGGCAATCGGGAAGGTTTCCAGGGGATAGAACTGCGCCAGCAACAAGGTGTAAAGCGCCAGGGCAATCCCCGACAGGATCACCGAATAGCGCCACGGCAAGGTCACGGCAGCGATGGTCAGCGGTACCAGGTAATAGGAAACGAAGGGGTTGGTGGAGCCACCGGAGAAATACAGCAACACGCTGTGGATAAACAGGTCGCAGGCCAGTTGCAGCGCGTACTCCAGCTCCGTCACCGGCCAGGTGGTGCGCAGGCGGATGGCCGTGAACACACACAGCACCGTGGAAAAGGCCAGGGTCACCCACAGTTGCAGCCAAGGCAGCGGCAGCAGTTCAAACCAATAGGCGAGCCCCACGGAACCGGCCTGGGCGGCCAGCACCAGGGTGCGGATAAACGTCAGGCGCCAGAGGTTCTGGCGAGTGGCGGAAGTCAGTTTTACGGGGGCGAGCATGAGCTCTCCTGATGAGCGCTCCAGGCGGATCGCAGCAAGTATAAACGAAGCGACGGTACAGTCTGCGAGTCTGTGGCCCTTTGACGCAGGTCATGGCTTTATGACCGTTCGTCGGCATCGTCGCCAGATGTAGAGATTTTGTAACCCGCCGAACCCGAATCCCCCGTCTACAGTCTTACCGAACACGATCACCCTCAAGGAGCTTCCATGTCACGTTTCACTCGCAGTGCCGCCCTTATTGCCCTCAGCGTTGGCAGCATTGCCAGCCTGCCCGCGCTGGCCGCCGATCAACTGCACTACAACCAGATTTCCCTGCGGGCCGAAGTCAGCCAGGAAGTGGCCCGTGACAAGATGATCGTCACCCTCTACACCGAGTCGCAAAATACTGACCCGGCCAAGCTCGCCGCCGAAGTCACAACCATCATGAACAAGGCGCTGGGCGAAGCTCGCGAAGTAAAAGCCGTGACCCTGCGCCAGGGCAGCCGCAACAGCTATCCGATCTACGACAACAAGAACCAGAAGATCACCGGCTGGCGCGAGCGCGCCGAACTGCGTCTGGAAAGCGCGGACTTCCCGGCGCTGTCCAAGCTCACCGGCGAGCTGCTCAACACCCTGAAAATGGACAATATGGACTTCGCCATCGCCGACGCCACGCGCAAGTCCAGCGAAGACGCGTTGCTCAAGGATGCGGTCGCCGCGTTCAAGGCCCGCGCCCAACTGGCCACCGATGCACTCGGCGGCAAGGGCTACAAGATCGTCAACCTGAACTTCAATACCAACGGCTACCCAATGCCGTACGCGCGAAATGGCGGGATGATGATGAAGGCGGCAGCGATGGATTCGGCGCCGACACCTGAGGTCGAGGCCGGCACCAGCCAGGTCAGCATGAGCGCTGATGGCGTGATTGAAGTACAGATGCCATAAGCCTTACCTGATGGCCCACAACGGCGGTAACCTCGGTGACCGCCGTTTTTTTTGGCCGTTGTTTACCTGCCATTTCAGGGGTCACCATGGATAGAACTGTCTTCAAGCCGCTCCTCCTCGTTGCCAGCCTGCTGGCGTGCATGCCCACGGCCCAGGCGGCAAGCACCCTGGTCTACTGCTCCGAAGCCAGCCCCGCCGGGTTCGATCCGAGCCAGTACACCAGCGGCACCGATTTTGATGCCTCGGCCGAAACCGTGTTCAACCGCCTGACCCAGTTCAAGCGCGGCGGGACCGAAGTCGAGCCGGGCCTGGCGACCCGTTGGGAGGTGTCCAAGGACGGCCTGGCCTACACCTTTCACCTGCGCGACGGGGTCAAGTTCCACAGCACCGAGTACTTCACCCCGACCCGCGACTTCAATGCCGACGATGTGCTGTTCACTTTCCAGCGCCTGCTGGACGCCAACCATCCATTCCGTCAGGCCTACCCGTCCGAGTCGCCGTACTTCACCGATATGGGCCTGAATACCACGATCAAAAGTGTGGAAAAGCTCGACGAGCACAGCGTGCGCTTCAACCTCAATAACGTCGATGCCGCTTTCGTGCAGAACCTGGCCATGAGCTTTGCGTCCGTGCAATCGGCCGAGTACGCGGCGCAGTTGCTTAAAGACGGCAAGGCCGCCGATATCAACCAGAAACCGATCGGCACCGGGCCGTTTGTGTTCAAGCGCTACCAGAAGGACTCGCAGATTCGCTACGTCGCCAATAAAAACTATTGGAAGCCTGAGGATGTGAAACTCGACAGCCTGGTGTTTGCGATCACCCCGGACGCCGCGTCGCGCCTACAAAAGCTCAAGGCCGGCGAATGCCAGGTCAGCGGCTATCCGCGCCCCTCGGATATCGAGGTGATGAAGCAGGATCCAAACCTGCGCGTGCAGCAGCAGGCGGGCTTCAACCTGGGCTTTCTGGCCTATAACGTGACCCATCCGCCGCTGGACCAGCTCAAGGTGCGCCAGGCCCTGGACATGGCCATCGATAAGCCGGCGATTATCCAGGCGGTGTACCAAAGTGCCGGGCAATTGGCGCAGAACGCACTGCCGCCGGCCCAGTGGTCTTATGACCCCAGCATCAAGGACGCACCGCACGACCCTGCCAAGGCCCGGGCGCTACTAAAAGAAGCAGGGGTTGCACCAGGTACCACCATCAATCTGTGGGCGATGACCGTGCAGCGCGCCTCCAATCCCAACGCGCGGATGTCGGCGCAGATGATCCAGCAGGATTGGGCCAAAGTCGGGATCACCGCCAATATCGTCAGCTATGAGTGGGGCGAATACATCAAGCGCGCAAAAAACGGCGAGCACGATGTGATGATCTACGGCTGGACCGGCGACAACGGCGACCCGGATAACTGGCTGGGCGTGCTCTACAGTTGTGCCGCGGTCAAGGGCAGCAACTATGCAAAATGGTGTAACCCGCAGTACGACCAACTGGTGCAGAAGGCCAAGCTCAGCAGTGACCGTGACGAACGCATAAAGTGGTATCAACAGGCGCAAAAAATACTTAAGGATCAAGCACCTATAACGCCTATTGCGAACTCGACGGTTTTCCAGCCACTGCGCAAGGAGGTCCAGGACTTCAAGATCAGCCCGTTTGGCCTGACACCGTTCTACGGCGTAAGTCTGAATAAGTAACAACTATGCCCCAACCGGGTGCGCCAGACACCTCGGTTGGACTTATTCGGTGCACTCCACGCACCGAAAAAAGCCCTCAAAAGTACAGTTTCGTGTCGAAAATTATATGAATGCGACATTCCTGTACGTTCGTACCACTCTTTGCCGCTTGTTGCCTCTCAACGTCTTGCATTGGGTATGGGGCCTGCATAAGTATCCGCAGGCCGACTCACGAGGTCGCCCTCAATTCCAAAAATGACAACAAATCATGAGGCCAACATGCTTAAACACGCAGTCATTCCGTTTTTAGTCAGCGCCAGTTTAATGGCCGCTGCACCTTTCGCCCAGGCGGCGACTAATCTGGTGTTCTGCTCCGAAGGGAGCCCGGCCGGTTTCGACCCAGGCCAGTACACTACCGGAACAGACTTCGATGCTTCGGCCGAAACCATGTTCAACCGGCTCAGCCAGTTCGAGCGCGGCGGCACCGCCGTGATTCCTGGCCTGGCCACCAAGTGGGATGTATCCGAAGACGGCCTGACCTACACCTTCCACCTGCGCGAAGGGGTCAAGTTCCACACCACGCCGTATTTCAAGCCGACTCGTGAATTCAACGCCGACGACGTGCTCTTCACCTTCAACCGGATGATCAATAAAGACGATCCGTTCCGTAAGGCCTACCCCACCGAGTTCCCGTACTTCACGGACATGGGGATGGACACCAACATCAAGAACATCGAGAAAATCGACGACCACACCGTCAAGTTCACCCTTGGCACCGTGGACGCCGCGTTTATCCAGAACCTGGCCATGAGCTTCGCCTCGGTACAGTCGGCCGAATACGCCGCCCAACTGTTGAAGGACGGCAAGCCCCAGGACATCAACCAGAAGCCGGTCGGCACTGGTCCGTTCGTGTTCAAGAGCTACCAGAAAGACTCCAACATCCGCTTCACCGGCAACAAGGATTACTGGAAGCCTGAAGACGTGAAGATCGACAACCTGATCTTCGCCATCACCACCGACCCGTCGGTGCGTGTGCAGAAACTCAAGAAGAATGAATGCCAGGTCACCCTCTTCCCGCGTCCGGCCGACCTCAAGGCCCTGGGCGAGGACAAAACCCTTAAACTGCCGCACCAGGCCGGTTTCAACCTGGGTTATATCGCCTACAACGTCATGCCAGTGCTCAAGGGCCAGACGGCCGCCAACCCCCTGGCCGACCTGCGCGTACGCCAGGCGCTGGACATGTCGGTCAACAAGCAGCAGATCATCGACTCGGTGTACCAGGGCGCAGGCCAACTGGCGGTCAACGCCATGCCGCCGACCCAATGGTCCTATGACGACACCATCAAGGACGTCCCGCACGATGTGGCCAAGGCCAAGGAACTGCTCAAGGAGGCCGGCGTCAAGGAAGGCACCGAGATCACCTTGTGGGCCATGCCGGTCCAGCGTCCGTACAACCCCAACGCCAAGCTGATGGCCGAGATGCTGCAGAACGACTGGAAGCAGATCGGCTTGAAGGTCAACATCGTCAGCTACGAGTGGGGCGAGTACATCAAGCGTTCCAAGGGCGGCGAGAACCAGGCCATGATCATCGGCTGGAGCGGTGACAATGGTGACCCGGACAACTGGCTGAACGTGCTGTTTGGCTGCGACTCCCTGGCCGGCAACAACTTCTCCAAATGGTGTGACAAGAAATTCGACGGCATCGTGAAAGAAGCCAAGGCCACATCGGACGTCGCCAAGCGCACCGAACTGTACAAACAGGCGCAACACGTCCTCAAAGATGCAGTGCCCATGACACCTATCGCGCACTCGACGGTGTATCAACCCATGCGCAACAACGTGCAGGACTTCAAGATCAGCCCATTTGGCTTGAATTCCTTCTACGGGGTGAGCGTCAGCAAGTAGTGATCTCTAGCGGCGACGTTTCATAACGTCGCCGTTATTGCATCCGCCCAGATCCTAGGAATCGAACTACCCCCGCATGGGCTGCCGTCCTACAGCAGCTAACTGCGCAGGTTACGTCCGATACCTACAAGGTCTGTCCGGTTCTGCGCATTTACCGCCCTGCCCTCGTTCCCTAACGTCGAGGTAGGCAAACGCGCAGTTCCGATACGGCATTTGCTGTGGATGGGAGCAGTGCTTTCTCCATGCCAGGTAAGGCGTGGTGATTGTTCACTGACGAAAACGATAAACATGGATTGGGGACCGTCATGCGCCATACCACCGTTCTATCCGCGATATTGGGTACCAGCCTGTTGGCCGTCGCTTCGATGGGCCAGGCTGCCGAAAAGAAAAGCCTGGTGTTCTGCTCCGAAGGCAGCCCGGCCGGGTTCGATACTGCGCAGTACACCACCGCCACCGACAACGATGCGGCCGAGCCGATCTACAACCGCCTGGTTGAGTTCGAAAAGGGTGAAACCGGCGTCGTACCAGGGCTGGCTACCAAGTGGGATATCTCGCCAGACGGCCTGACCTACACCTTCCACTTGCGCGAAGGGGTGAAGTTCCACAGCAACAAGGAATTCAAGCCGACACGGGATTTCAACGCCGATGACGTGCTGTTCACCTTCAACCGCATGCTTGACGCCAACCACCCGTTTCGCAAGGCCTACCCCACCGAGTTTCCGTACTTCAACGGGATGAGCCTGAACAAGAACATCGCCAAGGTCGAGAAAACCGACCCGCATACCGTGGTAATGACCCTGAACACGGTGGATGCCGCGTTTATCCAGAACATCGCCATGAGCTTCGCCGCGATCCTCTCGGCCGAATACGCCGAGCAACTGCTCAAGACCGGCAAACCCAGCGATATCAACCAGAAGCCGATCGGCACCGGGCCGTTCGTGTTCCAGCGTTACCAGAAGGATTCGCAGATCCGTTTCGCCGGCAATAAAAACTACTGGGACCCGAGCAAGGTCAAGCTCGACCAACTGATTTTCGCCATCAACACCGACGCCTCGGTACGCGTGCAGAAGCTCAAGGCCAATGAATGCCAGGTCACCCTGCATCCCCGCCCCGCCGATGTCGACGCGCTCAAGGCCGACCCGAACCTGCAACTGCTGACCAAACCCGGCTTCAACCTCGGCTACATCGCCTATAACGTGCGGCACAAACCCTTCGATCAGCTCGAAGTGCGCCAGGCCCTGGACATGGCGGTGAACAAGCAGAGCATCCTCAATGCCGTGTACCAGGGCGCGGGGCAACTGGCGGTCAACGCCATGCCGCCGACCCAGTGGTCCTATGACGACAGCATCAAGGACGCCGCCTACAACCCGGAAAAAGCCAAGGAGTTGCTCAAGGCGGCCGGCGTCAAGGAGGGCACCGAGATCACCCTGTGGGCCATGCCGGTCCAGCGCCCGTACAACCCCAACGCCAAGCTGATGGCCGAGATGCTGCAAAGCGACTGGGCCAAGATTGGCCTCAAGGTCAAGATCGTCAGCTATGAGTGGGGCGAGTACATCAAGCGCACCAAGAACGGCGAGCACGATGTCAGCCTGATTGGCTGGACCGGCGACAACGGTGACCCGGACAACTGGCTGGGCACCCTCTACAGCTGCGACGCCATCGGCGGGAACAACTACTCGATGTGGTGTGACCCGGCGTACGACAAGCTGATCAAGCAAGCCAAGGTCGTCACCGACCGTGAACAACGGACTGTTCTGTACAAACAGGCGCAGCAACTGCTTAAAACACAGGTGCCGATCACGCCTGTCGCCCACTCGACGGTCAACCAGCCGTTAAGCACCAAGGTCGAAGGTTTCAAAGTCAGCCCCTTCGGCCGCAACGTGTTCTCGGGCGTCAGTATCACCCCATAAGAAAATAACCGGATGCGCAGAGCGAAGTTGGCTCTGCCGCAAACGTGCAGCTGTAATTCGCGAAATGCCCTACAGCAAACGTTTGCAGATGCTTGAAGAGTTACACACCCAATAGCCGGTTCACCTAATAAGGCCGGCATAAAAAAAAGAGAACCAAAGGAGCTCCACCCATGAAACTAAGCAGCAAAGTGCTACTGGCCATGGCCATCAGCAGCATCACCGCGACCGCTTACGCCGAACCTGCAAGCCAGGAATTCGTGCCGACCACACTGGCCGGCGCCAGCGCCCAAAGCGAAGCCAAGGGCTTTATCGAAGACTTCAGCCTGGGTGGTCAGACGCGTAACTGGTACTCCCACGAAAGCCTGTACCGGGGCGGCTCATGGAAATACCAGAAGCATGGCAAAACCCTGACCGACCGTAACCGTACCAACTGGGTACAGGGCACTATCCTCAACGCCAGCTCGGGCTTCACCGAAGGTACCGTGGGCGTCAAGGCCGAAGTCGCGCTCTACAACGTCGTGGCCCTCGATCGCAGCCGACGCGATGTAAAGGGGAGTTCCAACCGGACCCTGGGCCACTCCAACGGAGACCCTGTTGATCAGTGGAGCAAGCTGGGCCTGGCCAACGTGCAATTTCGTGTATCCAACACGACCCTGACCGCTGGCCGTCAGAACTTCAGCACGCCGATTGTCGACACCATCGGCAACCGCGCACTGCCGTCGAGCTTTCAAGGTGTGAGTTTCAACAGCGAAGAATTCAGCAACCTGTCGTTCCAGGGTGGCGTGTTCGACCGCGTTTCCCCACGTACCGAACAGAGCCTGTCGAAGTTCCGTAGCGAGTACAGCCAACAAGGCGCCCGCAGCGCGACCACCGACAAGGTCTACACCCTGGGTGCCAACTACCAGCCGTTCAAAAGCCTGAAAACCAGCTTCTTCGGCGCCAACGTCAAGGACTTCTGGAACCAGTACTACTTCGGCGCGACCCACGAGCTGGGCGATAGCCAGGTACTGTCCCTGACCACCGGCCTGAACTATTACAAGACCGTGGACGAAGGCAAGAAGCTGATGGGCGAAATCGACAACGATACTTACTCGCTGTCGTTGGGCCTGGCGCACCAGGCTCACAGCCTGACCTTCTCCTACCAGGAAGTTAACGGTAACGAGTACTTCGACTACCTGCACGAAACCAACGGCATCTACCTGGCCAACTCCCTCACCTCGGACTTCAACGGTCCGAACGAGAAGTCTTTCCAGATTGCCTACGGTATCAACATGGCCGAATACGGCGTGCCGGGCCTGAAGTTCAACATCTACTCGGCACGTGGCTGGGGCATCGACGGTACCCATTACACGGGTAACCGCAATGGTGCTTACGCCTACACCGGTATCGAGACTCAAGACGGCGAGAAACACCAGGAATACGGTGTAGGCGCCGGTTATGCGATCCAGAGCGGCCCGCTCAAGGCCACTGCTATCCGTGCGACCTACGTCGAACACCGTGGCAGCGAGTTCCAATCTGACGGCAGCGTCAAGGAATTCCGTCTGGTCACCACCATCCCATTCAACATCCTTTAATTAGCGCCAGGTAAACGGCAGGCTCAGGACGAGCCTGCCGTCTACATTTGTGTGGTTGAATCGTTTGCAGAGGGCTCTTCAATGAAAATGCTCCCGTTACAAGCCGCCATGACCGCTGCACTGCTGAGTGTGGCCCTGGGCATTTCGGCCAAGCCGCTGGTGGTCTGCACCGAAGCCAGTCCGGAAGGCTTCGACCCGGTCCTGTACACCACGGCCGTCACCGCCGATGCTGCGGCCGAAACCATGTTCAACCGCCTGGTGGACTTCAAGCCCGGCACTACTGAAATCAGGCCTGCACTCGCCAAATCGTGGGACATCAGTGAAGACGGCCTGACCTATACCTTCCACCTGCGTGATGACATCAAGTTCCACACCACCGACTACTTCAAGCCCACGCGCAACCTGAATGCCGACGACGTGCTCTGGAGCTTCCAGCGTCAACTGGACCCGAAACACCCGTGGCACAACAAGTCCACCACCGGTTTCCCCTATTTCGAAAGCATGGGTTTCAAGGAACTGCTCAAAAGCGTCGAGAAGACCGATGACCACACCGTGGTCTTCACTCTGACCCGCCCCGAAGCCCCGTTCCTGGCCGATGTCGCGATGCCCTTCACCGCCATCCACTCCGCCGAATACGCCGACAAACTGCTGGCCGCCAACAAGACCGGCGAGCTCAACAGCAAGCCGATCGGCACCGGCCCGTTTATTTTTACCCGCTACCAGAAAGATGCCCAGGTGCGCTTCAAGGCCAACCCGGAATACTTCCGTGGCAAGCCGCCCGCCGACCCGCTGATCCTGGCCATCGCGGTGGATAACAACGTGCGCCTGCAAAAGCTCAAGGCCAATGAGTGCCAGATCGCGCTGTATCCAAAGCCTGACGACCTGCCGAGTATCAAGGCCGATCCAAACCTGAAGGTCGCGGAACTGGCGGCGATGACCACCGCCTACACCGCCATGAACACCACCCACAAGTACATGAGCGACGCGCGGGTGCGCCACGCGATCAACATCGCGTTCGACAAACAGGGCTATAACGAATCCCTGTACGGCAAAGGCAATGCCATCGACGCCACCGGCCCGTACCCGCCGACCCTGCTGGGCTTCAACGACCAGCTGAAAAACCCGCCCCGCGACCTGGACAAGGCCCGTGCCCTGCTCAAGGAAGCCGGCGTGCCGGAAGGCACCGAATTCACCCTGTTCACCCGCAACGGCGGCGGCCCGACCAACCCCAACCCGATGCTCGGCGCCCAGCGCATGCAGGCGGATCTGGCGAAGATTGGCCTGAAGGTCAATATCAGGGTCATGGAGTGGGGCGAAATGCTCAAGCGCGCCAAAGCCGGCGAACACGACATGGTTTCCGCCGGCTGGGCCGGAGACAACGGCGACCCCGACAACTTCCTCACGCCCAACCTGAGTTGCGATGCCGCTAAAAACGGCGAAAACTACGCCCGCTGGTGTAACCAAGAGTTTCAGGGTTTGATCGACAAGGCCCGCGCCGTGGCTGAACCCGCCGAACGCGCCGCACTCTATGAACAAGCGCTGGTCGTTTTCGACAAGGACCAACCATGGATCCCCATGGCCTACCCGAAAATGTTCACCGCCATGCGCAAGAACGTCGAGGGTTATACCCAGAGCCCCCTGACCAACAATAACTTCGCCACCACCCAGGTGAAGTAATAAGAGACGCCCGGTTCCGTCGACGTTGACGGAGCCGGACCTGCCTAACCGGCTGATTGAGGTAGACAACACGATGTTTAGTTTTATTGCCCGCCGATTGGGGTTATTGATCCCCACGTTCTTCGGCATCACGTTGCTGACTTTTGCGTTGATTCGCATGATCCCTGGCGACCCCGTAGAAGTCATGATGGGCGAAAGGCGGGTTGACCCCGAGATGCACGCCCAGGCAATGGAACGCCTTGGCTTGAACAAACCCTTGTATGCGCAATACCTGGACTACGTCGGCAAGCTCGCCCAGGGCGACCTCGGCGAATCCCTGCGCACCCGCACCAGCGTCTGGACCGAGTTCAGCGCCCTGTTCCCCGCGACCCTGGAACTGTCCATGGCCGCCCTGTTGTTCGCCGGCATCCTCGGGCTATTGGCCGGGGTGATAGCGGCACTCAAGCGAGGATCCCTGTTCGACCATGGGGTGATGGGCATCTCCCTGGCGGGATATTCGATGCCGATCTTCTGGTGGGGCCTGATCCTGATCATGTTCTTCTCGGTGAGCCTGGGCTGGACCCCGGTTTCCGGGCGTATCGACCTGCTCTACGACATCGAGCCGCGCACCGGTTTCATGCTGATCGACACCCTGCTGGCCGACGAGCCGGACGCATTCTGGGATGCCCTGCACCACCTGATCCTGCCGGCCATCGTACTGGGCACCATCCCGCTGGCAGTGATTGCGCGGATGACCCGTTCCTCGATGCTTGAAGTGCTGCGCGAAGACTACATCCGTACCGCCAAGGCCAAGGGCCTGTCGCCGGCGCGTGTGGTGTTCGTGCATGGCCTGCGTAACGCGCTGATCCCGGTGCTGACAGTGGTAGGCCTGCAAGTCGGCACACTGCTGGCCGGTGCGGTTTTGACCGAAACCATCTTCTCCTGGCCCGGCATCGGCAAATGGCTGATCGAAGCCATTGGCGCGCGGGACTACCCGGTGGTGCAAAACGGCATCCTGCTGATCGCCTGTCTGGTGATCCTGGTGAACTTCGTGGTGGATATCCTCTACGGCTTCGCCAACCCACGCATCCGTCACCAGCGCTGAGATCATGACCATGACCACACCAACTCAAGTGTCAGCAGTCGATCAAAGCCTGCTGTACCCGTCGCCGTACAAAGAATTCTGGCAAGCCTTCTCCAAGAACAAGGGCGCGGTTGCCGGCCTGCTGTTTATGTTGCTGATCGTGTTCTGCGCGATCTTCGCCCCCTGGGTGGCGCCCCATAACCCGAGCGAGCAATACCGCGACTTCCTGCTGACCCCGCCGTCGTGGCTGGAAGGTGGGCAGATCCAGTTTTTGCTGGGCACCGACGAACTGGGCCGCGACCTGCTGTCGCGCCTGATCCAGGGCTCACGCCTATCGTTGCTGATCGGTTTGTCGTCGGTGGTGATGTCGCTGATCCCGGGGATCCTGCTGGGCCTGTTCGCCGGGTTCTTCCCGCGCTTGCTCGGCCCGACCATCATGCGTTTGATGGACATCATGCTGGCCCTGCCGTCGCTGCTGCTGGCCGTGGCGATTGTCGCCATCCTCGGCCCTGGCCTGATCAACACCGTGATCGCGATTGCCATTGTGTCGCTGCCGTCCTACGTGCGCCTGACCCGCGCGGCGGTGATGGGCGAGCTCAACCGTGACTACGTGACCGCCGCGCGCCTGGCCGGTGCCGGCCTGCCGCGCCTGATGTTCGTGACCGTGCTGCCCAACTGCATGGCGCCATTGATCGTGCAGGCCACCTTGAGCTTCTCCTCGGCGATTCTCGATGCCGCCGCCCTGGGCTTCCTCGGTCTTGGCGTGCAACCGCCGACACCTGAGTGGGGCACCATGCTGGCTTCGGCCCGTGACTACATCGAACGTGCCTGGTGGGTCGTGAGCCTGCCTGGTTTGACCATTTTGCTCAGCGTGCTGGCAATCAACCTGATGGGCGACGGCCTGCGCGATGCGCTGGACCCGAAACTCAAGAATGCCGCGTGAGGAGATTCCCATGTCACTGCTAGAAATCAAGAATCTCAATGTGCGCTTCGGCGACAAAACCGCTGTGCCGGTGGTCGATGGCCTCGACCTGTCCGTGGACAAAGGCGAAGTGTTGGCCATCGTTGGCGAGTCGGGTTCGGGTAAGTCCGTGACCATGATGGCGCTGATGGGCCTGATCGAGCATCCCGGCATTGTCACCGCCGACTCGCTGACCTTCGACGGCAAGGACATGCTCAAACTGAGCAATCGCCAGCGCCGGCAGATCGTCGGCAAAGACCTGGCGATGGTGTTCCAGGACCCGATGACCGCGCTGAACCCCAGCTACACCGTGGGCTTCCAGATTGAAGAAGTACTGCGCCTGCACCTGAAAATGTCCGGCAAGCAAGCGCGCAAGCGGGCCATTGAACTGCTGGAAAAGGTCGAGATCCCTGGCGCCTCCAGCCGTATGGATGCCTACCCGCACCAACTGTCCGGCGGCATGAGCCAGCGTGTGGCAATTGCCATGGCGATTGCCGGCGAACCAAAGCTGCTGATCGCCGACGAACCCACCACCGCCCTGGACGTGACCATCCAGGCGCAGATCATGGAACTGCTGCTGGCTCTGCAAAAAGAACAGAACATGGGCCTGGTGCTGATCACCCACGACCTCGCAGTCGTCGCGGAAACCGCTCAGCGCGTGTGCGTGATGTACGCCGGCCAAGCGGTGGAAGTCGGCCAGGTGCCCGGCCTGTTCGATGTACCGGCGCACCCGTACAGCGAAGCGTTGCTGGCGGCGATCCCGGAACACAGCATGGGCGCCGCCCGTCTGTCGACCTTGCCGGGCATCGTCCCCGGTCGGTATGACCGCCCGCAAGGCTGCCTGCTGTCGCCACGCTGCCCGTATGTGCAAGACAGCTGCCGCCAGACCCGTCCGACCCTGGACCCGCAAGCCCACAGCCTTGTGCGCTGCTTCTACCCCTTGAACCAGGAGGTGGCGTAATGGCCGTCGTTCTTACCGCCCGCGACCTGACCCGTCACTACGAAGTGTCCCGTGGCCTGTTCAAGGGCCACGCCACCGTGCGCGCCCTCAATGGCGTGTCGTTCGAGCTGGAAGCCGGCAAGACCCTCGCCGTCGTGGGCGAGTCGGGGTGTGGCAAATCCACCCTGGCCCGCGCGCTGACGCTGATTGAAGAGCCCTCGTCCGGCTCGCTGAAAATCGCCGGCCAGGAAGTCGCCGGCGCCGACAAGGCCCAGCGCAAACAACTGCGCAAAGACGTGCAGATGGTGTTCCAGAGCCCCTATGCCTCGTTGAATCCGCGGCAGAAAGTCGGTGATCAACTGGGCGAGCCGCTGTTGATCAACACCAACCTGTCCGCCGCCGAACGCCGCGAAAAAGTGCAGGCGATGATGAAGCAAGTGGGCCTGCGCCCTGAGCATTATCAGCGTTACCCGCACATGTTCTCCGGTGGCCAGCGCCAGCGCATTGCCCTGGCCCGCGCCATGATGCTGCAACCCAAGGTGCTGGTGGCGGATGAACCGACCTCGGCCCTCGACGTGTCGATCCAGGCCCAGGTGCTCAACCTGTTTATGGACCTGCAGCAGCAGTACAACACGGCCTACGTGTTCATTTCCCACAACCTGGCGGTGGTGCAACACGTTGCCGACCACGTGATGGTGATGTACCTCGGTCGCCCGGTGGAAATGGGCGCGAAGAACGACATCTACGAGCGCCCGCTGCACCCTTACACCCAGGCGTTGCTGTCGGCCACCCCGACCATTCACCCGGACCCGAACAAGCCGAAGATCAAGATCGTCGGCGAGCTGCCCAACCCGCTTAACCCGCCCTCCGGCTGTGCGTTCCATAAGCGCTGCCCGTATGCCACCGAGCGCTGCAGCAGTGAAGAGCCGCTGCTGCGTGAACTGGACAACCGCCAAGTGGCTTGCCATCACGCGGAGCAGTTCGTGGCCTAACCCCCTGTAGGGGTGGACTTGTGTGGGAGCGGGCTTGCCCGCGATAGCATCAGCGCGGTTTAACTGACAGTGCGAGGTGCCTGCATCGCGGGCCAGCCCTATCCCACACAAGCCCCTCTCCCACAGGGCGATACAGCGTTGTACAGCCTCTCCCGCCAGATTGCGCATCAGTCTGGCGGGAGGGGCTTTTTTGTTTTTAGCAAAGTGTAAAAGTTGTAAATGACATTTACTTGTATTTGATAATGACTAGCATTCCGGCGCACAGAGGGCGCCGAATCCTGCTGGAAGGCAGTTCTGGTGCATCTCGCTCAGTTGCCACCTTCCCTAAAGGATTCTGCGGACATGTCACCTCGATTCAGGCTCAGCCATTTCTCCCTGGCGTTTATCGCCGCCCTCTCGTCTCCCGCACTGCTGGCGGATACCTTGGAAAGAGAACACGGCAAAGTGCCGGTAGCCGCTACCGACCTGCCCGTCGATGGCACCTCCCAAGCCCTGGAGTTGAGCGAAACACGAATCCTGGGCACCGCTGCCGAAGAACTCAAACAAGCCCCCGGCGTGTCGATCATCACCGCCGAAGACATCAAGAAACGCCCGCCGACCAACGACCTGTCGGACATCATCCGCCGTGAACCGGGCGTCAACCTCAGTGGCAACAGCTCCAGCGGCAGCCGAGGCAACAACCGCCAGATCGACCTGCGCGGCATGGGCCCGGAAAACACCCTGATCCTGATCGATGGCAAGCCCTCGACCTCGCGCAACGCCGTGCGCTACGGCTGGAGCGGCGACCGTGACACCCGTGGCGAAACCAACTGGGTGCCGGCCGAAGAGGTCGAACGCATTGAAATCCTGCGTGGCCCGGCGGCTGCTCGCTACGGCTCCGGGGCCATGGGCGGGGTGATCAACATCATCACCAAGCGCCCCACCGACCAGTTGCACGGCTCGCTGACCACCTACGTGTCGCTGCCCGAAGACGATGCCGAAGGCATGAGCAAACGCACCAACTTCAACCTCAGCGGCCCGTTGAGCGACACCTTGGCGTTCCGGGTGTATGGCGGCCTGAACAAGACCGATGCCGATGACTCCACCATCAACCAGGCCGAGCAGGCTAGCGCAGACTCGTTGGTCGCCGGCCGCGAGGGTGTGCGCAACAAGGACGTCAACGGTTTGCTCAGTTGGCAATTCACCCCCGAGCAGACCCTGGACCTGGAAGCCAGCTACAGCCGTCAGGGCAATATCTTCGCCGGCGACACCATGCTCAACGGCGGCGGTGTATTCGTGAACAGCCTGGTCGGCAAGGAAACCAGCGTGATCCAGCGCAGCAGTTTCTCCGCCACCCACCGTGGCGAGTTCGACTGGGGCTCGACCATGGCATCGCTGAGCCACGACCTGACCCGCAACGCACGCCTAAACGAAGGCCTGGCGGGTTCCGGCGAGGGCGCGCCCTCCGCCACCGCTGGCCGTTTCGAATCGCGGCTGCGCAACACCCGGGCCACGGCTGAGGTCAACCTGCCCCTGAGTTTCGGCACCGAGCAGGTGCTGACCCTGGGCAGCGAATACCTCTACGAGTCGATGAACGACCCGGGTTCGCTGCGCCCACAAAGCTACGACCCTGGCACAGGTGGCGTACCGAGCATTCCGGGGATGAGCCGCAGCAGCACCAAGACCACGGCCTCCAGCTATGCGCTGTTCGCCGAGGACAACATCGAAGTCGGCAGCAAGACCATCATCACCCCCGGCCTGCGCTACGACGATCATGAAGAGTACGGCGGCAACTGGAGCCCGAGCCTCAACGCCTCGCACCAACTGACCGATGAGCTGAGCCTAAAGGGCGGTATTGCCCGCGCCTACAAGACGCCCAACCTGTACCAGTCCAACCCCAACTACTTGCTGTACAGCCGTGGCAACGGCTGCAACGCCAGCGAAGCCAACTCCGGCGGCTGCTACCTGGTGGGTAACCCGGACCTGAAACCGGAAATCAGCGTCAACAAGGAAATCGGCCTGGCCTATGACAAAGGCACCTGGCGCACCAGCGCGACCTACTTCCGTAATGACTACAAGAACAAAATCAACGCCAGCAACACCGCCGCCTACCGCCTGGACGGAGGGCGCCGCGTGCTGGAGTGGGAAAACAGCGGGGCGGCACTGGTGCAGGGGGTCGAGGGCAACCTGTTCATGACCTTGCGCGACGACCTGGACTGGAACACCAACCTGACCTACATGATCGACTCCAAGGACAAGGACACCGGCGAACCGCTGAGTGTCATTCCCAAGTACACGGTCAACACCACCCTGGACTGGCAGGCCACCGACAAGCTGTCGTTCCAGGTCAGCGGCACCTACTACGGCAAGCAGGAGGCGCCGACCCTCAACTCCCGCAGCGCCAATCGCTATGATCGCAGCGCCCAGCAGGATGTGGACCCGTACGGTTTGATGGGGTTGAGCAGCGGCTACGAGTTCACCAAGAACCTGAGTGTGCGCGTGGGCATCGAGAACCTGCTGGACAAGCGCCTGTATCGCAAAGGCAATGCTGACGATGCCGGTGCCCAGACGTATAACGAACCGGGTCGGGCTTACTTTGCGTCGGTGACGGCTTCGTTCTAAGGGCCATGCTGTTGAAGGTCTTTGAATAGTCAGCTGTATCTGGACACTTTGGCGAGGGGACAAATCCCCTCGCCACCAGTGGGTGTTACCTTTAATTAAGCGTTAGCAATTACCGTTTATTCGCGAGCAAACCAACGACAAGTCCGACATTAAAAACAGCACTATCGCCCACCAACAAAGTAAACTTTCCGCAACTTGTAACTACCATGTTTCCGCAATTGCGCAACGCAATCTCAGAAGAATAAAGTCCGCCAGCTACAACTTCCTATATTCTTTGCGAGAACTGTCATGAGAGAAATTTCAAAATCTCTGAAAAAGCTGCTGTCTGATATCTACGAGGACGGCGACGTGTCGCTGATGGAGTTCAAGGCCTTGCAGGTTGAATCCGACCTGCGTTGGGGAAGGGTGGTCGATGAACTGGGGAAAAACAATACATTGCTGGCATTTCAAAGTTCGATGGATGTTGCCATGCACTTATTGTTTTTGAGCCTGAACTACATAAAGGACCAGGAAATCACTGATGTGGGCGAAGCCATTGTCAAGGATGCAATAGCCGCACAAGTTGAAACGCTAATGGCCGGTGCTGAACTGTCCCTTAAACAACTTAAAGTTGGCCCCAACACCCGGTAATCTACCGCAAAAAAAGGCGAAGCCATCACAGCTTCGCCTTTTTTTATACCGCTAACCCTTAGTGGTGTTCGCGGGTCGCACGGAATTTCACATCCGGCCAGCGCTCTTCCATCAACGCCAGGTTCACCCGGGTAGGCGCCAGGTAGGTCAGGTGGCCACCGCCGTCGATGGCGAGGTTTTCCACGGCCTTGTTGGAGAACTCCTCCAACTTCTTCTTGTCACTGCAATCAATCCAGCGTGCCGAGTACACGGTGATCGGCTCGTAGGAGCATTCGACCTTGTATTCCTCTTTCAAGCGGCTGGCCACCACATCGAACTGCAGCACACCCACGGCGCCGAGGATGATGTCGTTGCTGCGCTCGGGGAAGAACACCTGGGTGGCGCCCTCTTCCGCCAATTGCTGCAGACCTTGGCGCAGCTGCTTGGATTTCAGCGGGTCGCGCAGGCGTACGCGGCGGAACAGTTCCGGGGCGAAGTGCGGGATACCGGTGAAGCTCAGGGCTTCGCCTTCGGTGAAGGTGTCGCCGATCTGGATGGTGCCGTGGTTGTGCAAACCGATGATATCGCCGGCAAACGCTTCTTCCAGTTGCTCACGCTCCGAGGAGAAGAACGTCAGGGCGTCGCCGATGCGTACGTCCTTGCCGGTGCGTACGTGGCGCATCTTCATGCCTTTTTCGTACTTGCCGGAGCAGATACGCATAAAGGCGATACGGTCGCGGTGCTTGGGGTCCATGTTCGCCTGGATCTTGAACACGAAGCCGCTGAATTTCTCTTCAACCGGCTCCACGGTACGCTCGTTGGCAACCCGCGCCAGTGGTTTCGGTGCCCAATTGACCACCGCATCCAGTACGTGGTCGACGCCGAAGTTGCCCAGGGCGGTACCGAAGAACACCGGGGTCAGTTGCCCGTCGAGGAATTCCTGCTGGTTGAACTCATGGCAGGCGCCCTGCACCAGTTCCAGTTGATCGACGAAGCGGTCGTACTCGTCACCCAGGTGGGCGCGGGCCTCATCGGAGTCGAGTTTCTCGATGATCTTCACATCGGTGCGTTCGTGACCGTGGCCGGCGGTGTAGACAATGATGTAGTCGTCGGCCAGGTGGTACACGCCCTTGAAGTCGCGGTAGCAGCCAATCGGCCAGGTGATCGGCGCGGCCTTGATCTTCAGGACGGCTTCGATTTCATCCAGCAGTTCGATCGGGTCGCGGATGTCACGGTCGAGTTTGTTGATAAAGCTGACGATCGGCGTATCACGCAGGCGGCACACGTCCATCAGCGCGATGGTGCGTGGCTCGACGCCCTTACCGCCGTCGAGGACCATCAAGGCCGAGTCCACCGCGGTCAGGGTGCGGTAGGTATCTTCGGAGAAGTCTTCGTGGCCCGGGGTGTCGAGCAGGTTGACCATGTGGTCGCGATAGGGGAACTGCATGACCGACGTGGTAATGGAAATACCCCGTTGTTTCTCCATCTCCATCCAGTCAGAGGTGGCATGGCGATCGGATTTGCGGGATTTCACCGTGCCGGCCACTGCGATCGCCTTGCCCATCAGCAGGAGCTTTTCGGTGATGGTGGTTTTACCGGCATCGGGGTGGGAAATAATGGCGAAAGTGCGGCGTTTCGCGACTTCGGCGGCCTGGTGGGTCATGGGAAATCGCCTGGCAGGTGAGTCAAAAAAGGGCGGCGAGTATAGCGCAAACCCGGGGAGCCAGACCACCGTTCACCCGATTGGGGGTGGCTAAATGCTGCCAAGTATGGAACCTTTTAAAAGGTAGAGACGTCCACTCCCCTGCTACCGCACTCGTGACAGGGGCTGAAAAATCAGCAAGTTAGCCTGACGAGGCTGCGCTCATGGCTTGATCGCATACCGCGTTGCCGGTATCGGCGAGCTGCTTTTCGCGAACATATTCGCCGACAGCCAGGAATGGCATTGCCGCTCGGAAATGTGTTCGCCGACAAAAGAAAAAAGGAGTCCGCCTGTGGCTATTCGCTATGGCAAAGGGCTGATAGGAGGAGCGGTTGTCGTCGCTCTCCTGGCCCTGCTGGTCCACTGGATCGGCATCAACACGATCGAACTGTACCGCGACGATTTGTTGTTTTACCTGCAAGCTCACCTGATTCTTGTACTTGTCTCCATGCTGGCTGCCCTGATCGTAGGGATCCCCGCCGGTATCCTGCTCAGCCGACCGAATATGGTCGGGCGCGCAGAACGCTTCATGCAGATCTTCAACATCGGCAACACCGTCCCTCCCCTGGCCGTACTGGCCATCGCCCTCGGCGTCCTCGGCATCGGCAGTGGCCCGGCCATCTTCGCCCTGTTCCTCGCCTCCTTGCTGCCCATCGTGCGCAATACCTACGAAGGCCTGAAAAACGTGCAGGGTTCCTTGAAGGAAGCCGCCGTCGGCATCGGCATGACCCCACGCCAGGTGCTGTTTCGCGTCGAATTGCCCAACGCCGTGCCGATCATTATCGGTGGCGTACGTGTGGCCCTGGCAATCAACGTCGGCACCGCACCGCTGGCGTTCCTGATTGGCGCCAATAGCCTGGGCAGCCTGATCTTCCCCGGCATCGCCCTGAACAACCAGCCGCAATTGCTGCTCGGCGCCGCGTGCACCGCGCTGCTGGCATTGCTGCTTGACGGTCTGGTGACCATGGCCAGCCGCCTCTGGCTGGAACGCGGGTTGCGTCCGTCTTAAGGCTTGGCAAAGGAATTCACATGAAAAAACTGACTTTGATACTGAGCTGCGTCCTGCTGTTTGCAGGCATTGCGCAAGCTGCTGAAAAACCGGTGATCCGCATCGGCGCCCGGGTCTTCACCGAACAGACCCTGCTCGCCGAAATCACCTCCCAGTACCTGCGCACCAAGGGGTACGACACCCGCGTGACCGGCGGCCTGGGCAGCAACCTGGCGCGCAGTGCCCAGGAAAGCGGGCAACTGGACCTGATCTGGGAATACACCGGCGTGTCCCTGGTGGCCTACAACCATGTGGACGAGAAGCTCGACAGCGAACAGTCCTACGCACGGGTTAAAGAACTCGACGCAAAAAAAGGCCTGGTCTGGCTGTCGCCGTCGAAATTCAGCAACACCTACGCCCTGTCCCTGCCGGAAAACGTGGCCAAGGAGTATCCGCAGATCAACACCATCAGCGACCTGACCCAGGCGCTGGACGAGACAACCCGTGAAAACCGCCTGGTGGCCCTGGACACCGAGTTCGCCAACCGTTCCGACGGCATGGCCGGCATGGTCAAGCTGTACGGCATGAACCTCACCCGCAAGAACACCCGGCAGATGGACGCCGGTCTGGTCTACACCGCCTTGCGCAATGGCCAGGTATTTGCCGGCCTGGTGTACACCACCGACGGTCGCCTCAATGCCTTCAAATTGAAGCTGCTGGAAGATGACCTGCACTACTTCCCGGACTACACCGCAGCCCCCGTGGTGCGTCAGGTTTATCTGGATGCCCACCCGCAATTGGCCGCCGACCTCAAGCCACTGGCAGCGCTGTTCGACGATGAAACCATGCGCCAGCTGAACGCGCGGGTCGACGTCGACCATGAAAGCCCATCGGCTGTAGCCGCTGATTTCCTGCGCCAGCACCCACTCAACTAAAAGAGGAGAAGACATGGAATTTCTGAACGCCTTTTCCCATCTTGATTGGGCCCAAGTCCTGCACCTGACCTGGCAGCACATCACCCTGGTCGGGATCGCCGTGATCCTCGCGATCGTCGTAGGCGTGCCCCTGGGCGTGCTGATGACCCGCTTCCCGACCCTGGCCGGCCCGTTGCAAGCCAGTGCCACGGTGCTGCTGACGGTGCCATCGATTGCCCTGTTCGGCCTGCTGCTGCCGTTCTACTCCAAATTTGGCCAGGGCCTGGGGCCGATGCCGGCGATCACCGCCGTATTCCTCTACTCCCTGCTGCCGATCATGCGTAACACCTACCTGGCCCTGACCGGCGTCGAGCCGGGCATCCGCGAAGCCGCCAAAGGCATTGGCATGACCTTCGGCCAGCGCCTGCGCATGGTCGAGCTGCCGATTGCCGTGCCGGTGATCCTCGCCGGGGTGCGCACCGCCGTGGTGATGAACATCGGTGTAATGACCATTGCCGCCACCATCGGCGCCGGTGGCCTGGGTGTACTTATTCTGGCTTCCATCAGCCGCAGCGACATGTCGATGCTGATCGTTGGCGCCGTGCTGGTCAGTCTCCTGGCCATCTTCGCCGACCTGCTTCTGCAATGGCTGCAACGCTCGCTGACTCCAAAAGGATTGCTCAAATGATCGAACTTCAAAACCTGTCCAAGACCTTCCAAAGCAACGGCAAGACTGTCACCGCCGTTAACGACGTGAGCCTGACTGTCAATGAAGGCGAGATTTGCGTGTTCCTCGGTCCCTCGGGCTGCGGCAAGAGCACCACGCTGAAGATGATCAACCGCCTGATCAAGCCCTCCTCGGGCAAGATCCTGATCAACGGCGAAGACACCACCGACCTCGACGAAGTGACCCTGCGCCGCAATATCGGCTACGTGATCCAGCAGATCGGCCTGTTTCCCAACATGACCATCGAGGAAAACATCGTGGTCGTGCCCAAGCTGCTGGGCTGGGACAAGCAGAAATGCCACGACCGCGCCCGCGAGTTGATGAGCATGATCAAGCTCGAACCCAAGCAGTATCTGCACCGCTACCCGCGCGAGCTGTCCGGTGGCCAGCAACAGCGCATCGGCGTGATCCGCGCCCTGGCGGCCGACGCGCCGTTGCTGCTGATGGATGAGCCGTTCGGCGCGGTCGACCCGATCAACCGCGAGATGATCCAGAACGAGTTCTTCGAGATGCAACGCGCGCTGAACAAGACAGTAATCATGGTCAGCCATGACATCGACGAGGCAATCAAACTGGGCGACAAAATCGCCATCTTCCGCGCCGGCAAACTGTTGCAGATCGACCACCCGGACACTCTGCTGGCCCATCCTGCCGACGAGTTTGTCAGCAACTTTGTCGGCCAGGACAGCACCCTCAAGCGCCTGCTGCTGGTCAAGGCCGAAGACGCGGCGGACAACGCCCCGTCGGTCAGCCCGGAAACCCCGGTGGCCGATGCCCTGGAGCTGATGGACGAGCATGACCGCCGCTATGTGGTGGTCACCTGCGCCGAGAACAAGGCGCTGGGTTATGTACGACGTCGCGACCTGCATCGTCAGACGGGTACCTGCGCCCAATACCTGCGCGAGTTCAACGCCACGGCGGCGTTTGACGAGCACTTGCGCATCCTGTTGTCGCGCATGTACGAGTTCAACCGCTCGTGGCTGCCGGTGATGGATGCCGAGCGGGTGTTTTTGGGTGAGGTGACCCAGGAGTCGATTGCCGAGTACCTGAGCTCTGGTAAGTCCCGTGGGGGCAAGACCAGTATTGTGTCGCCTGCCGAGACTGCACTGGCCTGACACCACTCGGTCAAAATTGTGGGAGCGGGCTTGCTCGCGAAAGCGGTGTGTCAGTCACTGAATGGGTGCTGACCCACCGCCTTCGCGAGCAAGCCCGCTCCCGCATTTAGTTCTGCTGGGTGTCAGGAAATAGCCTGATTCCTCCTCATTGGGGAACATCAATCCGTCACACCGGTCGGTTACATAAGTAGCTGAACTGGGTCACGCGACGAACGCGTGCAAAAACGCGACATTTTTAGTTGATCTCAAGCCCCTCACGCCCTAAAGTTCGCGCCGAACGTCCATGCTGGAAACGATCCATCCGGCTCAAGTACTGACGACGAGACAGCAAGGCCAAGGGAAGCTTATCCCGTGGCCTTTTTGCTTTCGGCGACATGCCTTGGGAAGTAGGCGAACCAAAGTGGGGATACGGAGGACGTTCATTTGCACCCATTGTTAATTTCAGTTTGCCCTTAGGAGTTCCCAGCATGTCGATCAACGTCGAAGATTATTTCGCGCGCGCCACTTTTGACAAAATGAAGGCGTTCGCCGACAAGCAAGAAACCCCGTTCGTGGTGATCGACACCGCGATGATCAGCCAGGCCTACGATGACCTGCGCGCCGGTTTCGAATTCGCCAAGGTGTACTACGCCGTCAAGGCCAACCCGGCTGTCGAGATCATCGACCTGTTGAAAGACAAGGGTTCGAGCTTCGACATCGCCTCGATCTACGAGCTGGACAAGGTCATGGACCGCGGCGTCAGCGCCGACCGTATCAGCTACGGCAACACCATCAAGAAATCCAAGGACATCCGCTACTTCTACGAGAAGGGCGTGCGCCTGTTCTCCACCGACTCCGAAGCCGACCTGCGCAACATCGCCAAGGCCGCGCCGGGCTCGAAAGTCTATGTGCGCATCCTCACCGAAGGCTCGACCACGGCTGACTGGCCTCTGTCGCGCAAATTCGGCTGCCAGACCGACATGGCCATGGACCTGCTGATCCTCGCCCGCGATTTGGGCCTGGTGCCTTACGGCATCTCGTTCCACGTGGGTTCGCAGCAGCGTGATATCAGCGTGTGGGACGCCGCCATTGCCAAGGTCAAGGTGATCTTCGAGCGTTTGAAAGAAGAAGACGGCATCCACCTCAAGCTGATCAACATGGGCGGTGGCTTCCCGGCCAACTACATCACCCGCACCAACAGCCTGGAAACCTACGCCGAGGAAATCATCCGCTTCCTCAAGGAAGACTTCGGTGACGAGCTGCCGGAAATCATCCTGGAACCAGGCCGTTCGTTGATCGCCAACGCCGGGATCCTGGTCAGTGAAGTGGTGTTGGTCGCCCGTAAATCCCGCACCGCCGTCGAGCGTTGGGTGTACACGGATGTGGGCAAGTTCTCCGGCCTGATCGAAACCATGGACGAAGCCATCAAGTTCCCGATCTGGACCGAGAAAAAGGGCGAGATGGAAGAAGTGGTGATCGCCGGTCCTACCTGCGACAGCGCCGATATCATGTACGAAAACTACAAGTACGGCCTGCCGCTGAACCTGGCCATTGGTGACCGCCTGTACTGGCTGTCCACGGGTGCGTACACCACCAGCTATAGCGCAGTTGAATTCAACGGTTTCCCGCCGCTGAAATCCTTCTACGTCTGATCCCGTAGGAGCCGGCTTGCCGGCTCCTGCAATTCCTCTGCGCGTTGTTGGTAGGCATCGGCCATGGCGCGAATCTGCGGATCATTGGCCGCTGCCAGCGCTTTATGGGCCACCCGCAAGAACTTCAGATTCCCGCCCTCCAGCGCCTTGTGCAACCACTCAAGCGCCGCTTCGATCTGCTCGTGCTCAGCCAGCATGGCCGCATAACTGAACTGCCCGCGAAAATCCCCACCTTGCGCCGAGCGGCGATACCACTCAAGCGCTGCGGGCACGTCTTGCGCACAGAACTGCCCTTCTTCCAGGTAACGCCCCAACAGGTTCATCGACTTGGCATGCCCCCGTTCGGCAGCCTGGCGATAACAGGCCAGTGCCTGCTGCTGGTCTTGCGTCACCCCGCGCCCGGTGGCCAGCAGGTTGGCGTAGTTGTACAGCCCCCAATCCAACCCGGCTTCTGCCGCCTGGCGGTACTCCCCGGCAGCCGCCCGCTCATTGGCGGCGCAACCCCAACCATGCTCCAGGCAGCGCCCCACCATATTGCGGGCCATCAAGTGGCCGCCCTGGGCGGCAATCCGGAACCAGCGCAGGGCCAGCGCTTCATCGCGCTCGATCCCGCGCCCTTCCAGGAGGATTTGCCCCAGCAGCGCCTGGGCATCGAGCACGCCCTCCTTCGCCGCCATCAGGATCGCCTGGGCCGCGCGGGCCGGTGATTCGTCGAGCATGGCCCGCAGTTGTTCGCCGTCGAGGCGTTCTTCGCGGCGCAAGTGAAAAGCCATGCTCAGACCTCGACCCAGCGACGCAACAGGTTGTGATAGGTGCCGGTGAGCTGGATCAGCGCCGGGTGGTCCGGTACGTCACGGCTCAGTTGCTGGATCGCACCGTCCATTTCGAACAGCAACGTACGCTGGCTGTCTTCGCGCACCAGGCTTTGGGTCCAGAAAAACGCGGCATAGCGCGCACCCCGGGTCACGGCATTGACCTTGTGCAGGCTGGAGCCTGGGTACAACACCATGTCACCGGCCGGCAACTTGACCCGCTGCAGGCCGAAGGTGTCCTGGATCTCCAGTTCGCCGCCGTCGTATTCATCCGGGTCGCTGAAAAACAGCGTAGAGGACAGGTCAGTGCGTACCCGCTCGTGGCTGCCCTTGGGCTGGCGTACGGCGTTATCAATATGGAAGTCGAAGCTGCCGCCGGCGGTGTAGCAATTGAGCAGGGGCGGGAAGACTTTATGCGGCAGCGCCGCCGACATGAACTGCGGGTTTTGCCACAGGCGCTCGAGCATGGCCGCGCCGATTTCCTTGGCCAGTGGATGGCCCTCCGGCAATTGCAGATTGTGCTTGGCCTTGGCCGACTGATGACCGGCGGTGATCTTGCCGTCAGCCCAGTCCGCCTGCTCCAGGGCTTCGCGGATGCGCAATACCTCGTCGCGGGAGAACAGGCCGGGAATATGCAGCAGCATGGGGCGTTACCTGAGAGCAGAGGGGCGCCAATGGTATTGATTACTATTGGCGCTGTAAAACCCTGATCCGACGGGCAGACGTATGAGCCCGCAAAAACCGTAACTCCCGAAGTGTAAATTTTGTAAATAGGATGCAAATAGCAATGCCTCTCAATTGCTATGCATAATTGTTTACAATATATTTCGCGCCCTAACATCCTTGGGGTAGGGAATTTCATGTCGCGCCACATTACAAAAACACCAAACAGTTCACCGCGCTTGCTGGCCTCGGCCATTGGCGTGGCCATCAGCGCCAGCTCCGTGGCCCACATGGCGCAAGCGGCCGAAGAGACCGAACAAAAAGGCGAGCGCAACAGCATTTCCCTGGGAGCCACCAGCATCACCGGCCAGGAACAGGACGCGACCTCCTACCAGACCGAAAACGCCTCTTCGCAGAAATACACCGCGCCGCTGGTCGACACCCCGCGCTCCGTCACCGTGGTACCGGCGCAGGTACTCAAGGACACTGCCGCCACCTCGCTGCAGGACGCTCTGCGTACCGTGCCGGGCATTACCTTTGGTGCTGGCGAAGGCGGCAACCCCCAGGGCGACCGCCCGTTCATCCGCGGCTTCGATGCCCAGGGCGACACCTACCTGGACGGCGTGCGTGACACCGGCGGCCAGAGCCGGGAAATTTTCGATATCGAGTCCATCGAAGTCAGCAAGGGCCCCAACTCCTCGTTTGGGGGCCGTGGCTCGGCCGGTGGCAGCCTTAACCTGGTGAGCAAAACCCCACAAGCACGGGACTTCCTCAACGGCGGTTTTACCTACGGCTCCGACCAGACCCGTCGCTATGCCCTCGACGTCAACCGCCAGTTCCTCGACAGTGCCGCGTTTCGCCTGAACCTGATGAGCCACGAACAGAACGTGGCCGGCCGCGACGCAGTCAACTACGACCGTTGGGGCGTGGCACCGTCGCTGACCTTTGGCCTGGGCACCCCGACCCGCGTCAACCTCAGCTACTACCATATGGAAAGCAACGACCTGCCGGATTCGGGCATTCCTTATGGCTATAGCTCCGCCGCAGCCACCAACCATGGTCACGACAAGCCTACCGACGGCGGCGACAGCAGCAACTTCTACGGCCTCAAGGATCGCGACTTCCGCAAGACCCGCGCCGATATCAGTACGTTCTCCATCGAGCACGATCTGAACGACAACATGACGATCAAGAACACCCTGCGTCATGGCAGTACGGGTCAGGATTACGTCCTCACTCAGCCGGACGACAGCAAACTCAACGTCAACCAGTTCGGCACCGTCTGGCGCCGGGCCAATAGCCGTGTGTCGACCACCACGACCACCACCAACCAGACCGATCTGTTTGGCAGCTTCCAGGCCCTGGGCTTCAAGCACAGCTACTCCACCGGCCTGGAATTTACCGGGGAAGAAACCCGTGTCAGCGGTTACACCGTCAGCCCAAACACTAACCCTGTCTGCACTGTGGCCGGGGGTGGCAAGGGTGGTCAGTGCACGTCATTGAGCGACCCGAACCCAAACGATGCCTGGACCGGCAGCGTCGCCCGCAACTACATGGGCACCAACACCAAGGCCACCAGCCGCGCCGCGTACGTGTTCGACACCATCGAGCTCGATCCACAGTGGCTGCTGAACGTTGGCCTGCGTTATGACACCTTCGACACCGTCGCCAACACCAACGCAGCCACCGGCCGTACCAAGCTCAAAGACGACAGCCAGTTCTTCAACTGGCAGGCCGGCCTGGTCTGGAAGCCGATGGAAAACGGCAGCATCTACACCTCCTATGCCACTTCGGCCTCGCCCGCTGGCGGCCTGGTGGGTGAAGGTGTCGACTCCAACGCCATCCCAACCGGCATCAACACCAGCGACATGAAGCCGGAAGAAACCGTCAACTACGAGCTGGGCACCAAGTGGGATCTGTTCCACGACCGCCTGTCCCTGACCGCTGCCGTGTTCCGCACCGAGAAGAAAAACGCGCGCATCCTGGTGAACTCCAACACCTATGAAAATGCCGGCGAATCCCGGGTCGATGGCCTGGAGCTTTCCGCCAGCGGCAAACTCACCGAGCAGTGGCAGGTATTCGCCGGCTACAGCTACCTGAAAAGCGAGCTGGTGGACCCAGGCAAAAACGGCAACCGCCAAGGCGTGGTGACTGCGGGCTCCAACAAAGGCAACGAAATGCCCAACACGCCGAAGCACTCCTTCAGCCTGTGGACCACCTATGACATCACCTCGAAACTGACCGTCGGTGGCGGCGCGTTCTATGTGGACGACGTCTACGGCGACCCGGCCAACACCGTCTACGTGCCGTCCTACACCCGCTACGACGCCATGGCCAGTTACAAGCTGACCAAAAACGTCGACCTGCAATTGAACGTGCAAAACCTGACCGACAAGACCTACTACGACAAGGCCTATGGCGCGCACTTCGCCAACCAGGCAGCCGGTCGTACCGCGCTGTTGACCACCAGCTTCCACTTCTAAGGCGCTAGACGTTTCATGCAAAAGCCCCGCGCATTGGCTGCCCGGGGCTTTCGTCTGTAAAAAAGAAAGTTTCTCGACCACCCACGGCATAATGCGCGCCGTAAAAATCATATCCAGCTCAGCGAGGCCGTCCGACGTGTTGAAGAAAACCCTGTTCCAGTTGCACTGGTTTTTCGGCATTACCGCCGGGCTGGTGTTGGCATTGATGGGGATTACCGGGGCCGCGTACTCGTTCCAGGATGAAATCCTGCGGGCGCTCAACCCCACGGTACTGACCGTGCAAAAACAACCCGCCGGGGTGCTGCCGCCCGCTGAACTGGTACGCAAGCTCGAAGCCACCGAAGGCAAGGCCGTGTCCATGCTGTGGGTAGAAAGCGAAAGCGGCAACGCTGCCCGCGTGTTCTTCACCCCGCCACCGGGCGAGCGCCGGGGGCAGATGCGCTACTTCGACCCGTACACCGGCGACTACCTGGGCGACGCCGTCGGCCAGGACTTTTTCGGCCTGATGCTGCAACTGCACCGCTTCCTCGCCATGGGTGACACCGGCCGGCAAATCACCGGCGCCTGTACGCTGATTCTGATTTTCTTCTGCCTTTCCGGCCTGTACCTGCGCTGGCCGCGCCAGGTGGCGAGCTGGCGTGCCTGGCTGACCCTGGACTGGCGCAAGAAAGGCCGCAGCTTCAACTGGGACCTGCACTCGGTGTTCGGCACCTGGTGCCTGCTGTTCTATCTGTTGGCCGCGCTTACCGGGCTGTCCTGGTCCTACGAGTGGTACAACAAAGGCCTGACCCGGCTGCTGTCCGATGCACCGCAGAACGAGCGGGTGCGCAATCGCGGCCCGGCGCCTGCGGGCCCGGCGCCCATCGCCAATTACGAGGCGATCTGGAGCAGCATCTACAGCTCTGCCGGCCCGGGCTTGAGCGCCTACAACATCCGTATGCCACCTGTCGCCGGGCAACCGGCCACGGTCTACTACCTGTTGCAGAGCTCGCCCCATGACCGCGCGCTGAACCAGATCAACCTCGACCCGGCCACAGGCGTCGTCAAAAGCGTCGAGCGCTATGGCGACAAAAGCCTCAAGGCGCAGTTGCTGACCAGCATCTATGCCCTGCATGTGGGCAGTTATTTCGGCCTGGTGGGGCGGATCATTCTTACCGTCACCGCGCTGTGCATGCCGCTGTTCTTTATTACCGGCTGGTTGCTGTACCTGGACCGCCGCCGCAAAAAACGCCAGGTGCGCGATGCCCGTAAAGGCCTGGGCGAGAACCACAGCGATGCACCGGCCTGGCTGATCGGTTTCGCCAGCCAGAGCGGGTTTGCCGAGCAACTGGCCTGGCAGACCGCCGGCCAGTTGCAGGCCGACGGGTTGCCGGTGAAGGTCAAGCCCCTGGGCAGCGTCAGCGAAGAGGACTTGCGCCAGTCGGAACACGCACTGTTTGTGGTCAGTACCTTCGGCGATGGCGAAGCACCGGACAGCGCGCGCGGCTTCGAACGCAGCGTGCTGGGGCGCGACCTTTCCCTCCAGGGCCTGAACTACTCGGTGCTGGCCCTGGGCGATCGCCAATACCAGCACTTCTGCGGCTTTGCCCGGCGCCTGCACTTCTGGCTGACCCACCAGGGCGGCAACGCATTGTTCGCCCCGGTCGAAGTCGACAGCGGCGACCAGGAGGCCCTGCTGCACTGGCAACACCAACTGGGGCAGATCACCGGCCATGCACCGGCCGCCTGGGCCAGCGCCCACTATGAAAGCTGGACCCTGAGCCGGCGTACCTTGCTCAACCCAGACAGCAGCGGCACGGGTGTCTACCTGCTGGGCCTCAACCCGCCCGCCCCGCGCGACTGGCTGGCCGGCGACCTGGTGGAAATTCTGCCACGCCATTGCCCGTGGGCCGTCGAGCATTTCCTCGATGGCCTGGGCATCGCCGGCACGGACGAAGTGCTTGTCGATGGCCTGGCGCGGCCCCTGGAACAGGTGCTGGCCAGCCGCCAATTGCCGGACAACCGCTCCCATCTGGTCGGCCTGCACGCCCAGGCGCTGGTGGAGGCACTGGTGCCAGTGGGCGTGCGCGAATACTCCATCGCCTCGATTGCCAGCGACGGCGTGCTGGAGCTGATCGTGCGCCAGGAACGCCACCCTGACGGCAGCCTGGGCCTGGGGTCGGGCTGGCTGACCGAGCACGCGCCGCTGGGTGCCGCGATCAGCCTGCGGTTGCGGCGCAACAGCGGCTTCCATCTGCCAACGGAGCCTGTGCCAATGATTCTGCTGGGCAACGGCACTGGCCTGGCCGGCTTGCGCAGCCTGCTCAAGGCGCGCATCGCCGATGGCCAGCAGCGCAACTGGTTGCTGTTCGGCGAACGCAACATCGCCCATGACTACCACTGCCAGGAGGAGCTGCAAGGCTGGTTGGCCAGTGGCGACCTGGCGTTGCTGGACCTGGCGTTTTCGCGGGATCAAGACGAGAAAATCTACGTCCAGGACCGCCTGCGCGAATCCGCCGATGTACTGCGTAAATGGCTCGCCGAGGGCGCAGCGATTTATGTCTGCGGGAGTTTGCAGGGCATGGCGGCCGGGGTGGATCAGGTGTTGGTGGATGTTCTGGGAAGCGAGGCGGTGCAACGCCTTATCGAACAGGGCCGCTACCGCCGGGATGTCTACTGACCTACACCTATCAAAATGTGGGAGCGGGCTTGCCCGCGATGGCGGTCTGTCAGTAACCGATTGGCTGGCTGATCTATCGCAATCGCGGGCAAGCCTGCTCCCACAGGTTTGGGCGCATTTCAGGTCAGGTGGGTTGGAGTTTTTGTTCGAATACCGACACGCCATCCAGGTCGCGCAACGTGACCGTCAGCTCCGCCGTTTGCCCATCAATCTGCACCTCGCCAAAAAACTGGAACCCGGCAAACGGCGACGTGTTTTGCGCCGGTGGGGCTTTTTCAAACACCACCTGCGGGCCAAAGGTTTTATCCAGCGGATTGGGCCCGAAGCTCCCTGCATTCAAGGGCCCCGCGACAAACTCCCAGAACGGCTCGAAATCCTGGAACGCCGCCCGGTCCGGGTGGTAGTGGTGCGCCGCGCAGTAGTGCACATCGGCGGTCAGCCACACATGGTTGCGCACCTGTTGCGCGCGCAGAAAACCGAGTAACTCGGCAATTTCCAGCTCACGGCCCTGGGCCGCGCCAGGGTCGCCGTTGGCCACCGCTTCCCAGCGCGGCACACCGGGGCTGACTTCGCCGTCGGGCACGCCGAGGCCGATAGGCATGTCGGCGGCAATCACCTTCCACTGCGCCTTCGATGCCTTGAGTCCGCCCTTGAGCCAGTCCAATTGCGCCCGCCCCAGAAACGGTTTGGCAGCGCCCAGGTTGCCATCGTTGGCCTCACGATAGCTGCGCATGTCCAGTACAAACACATCGAGCAACGGCCCGTAGCTGAGCTTGCGGTAGATGCGCCCGCCCTGATCGGCGCTCTGCAAGCGCATCGGCGCATATTCCAGCCAGGCCTGGCGTGCGCGGCCCACCAGGGTGGTGATGTCCTTGGTCTGGTAACGCTCGTCCAGTTGCTTGCCAGGCGACCAGTTGTTGACCACTTCGTGATCGTCCCATTGCCAGATCTGCGGCACCTGGGCATTGAAGCGGCGCACGTTCTCGTCCATCAGGTTGTAGCGATAGTTACCACGGTATTCATCCAGGGTTTCGGCGACTTTGCTCTTGGCCTCGGTGGTGAGGTTGCGCCAGATACGCCCGCTTTCGGTGGTCAGTTGCGCCGGCACCGGGCCGTCGGCGTAGATGGTGTCGCCGCTGTGGATAAAAAAATCCGGCAGGCGCAGACGCATGGCTTCGTAGATGCGCATGCCGCCGATGTCCGGGTTGATGCCGAAGCCCTGGCCGACGGTGTCGCCGCTCCACACAAAGCGGATATCGCGGCGCTGTTGCGGCACGCTGCGCAAGTGGCCGAACCAGGGCTCGCTAGCCACGCCGGTCTGCGCGTCCTCAAATTGCACACGGTAGAAAATCGCCTGGTCGGCGGGCAGCCCGGTCAACTCGACGCGGGCGGTGAAGTCGCTGCGGCTGTCGGCCAAAGACGAGATGAATCGGCGCGGGTTGCTGAACAGGCTGCGGGTATCCCACTCGACCACCATCCGTGCCGGGCGGTCGCAGCGACTCCAGATCATGGCGCGGTCGCCCAGCAAGTCGCCGGACTGCACGCCATCGGTCAACTGCGGCCGGTCCTTGACCGACGCGATCACCGCCGGTGCCAGCCCCGGCAACAGCAGGCCGGCGCCGACACCCTGAATCACCCGGCGACGGCCGGGGTTGAAGTGGCTCATGGCTTTCCCTCTGCACAGCAAAAGGAAAACTAAAGCATGGGCGGATGAAGCACAGATGACAGGCGCCGACACCTACATTGAGGCGACGGCCTCGGGGCGCTTGATCACGGCATACACCAAGCCGGTGAGCACGCTGCCAGCGACGATCGCCAACAGGTACAACAGCGCATGGTTGATGGTGTTCGGGATCAGCATCACAAACAGCCCGCCGTGGGGGGCCATCAGCTTGCAGCCGAAGTACATCGACAAGGCACCGGTCAATGCGCCGCCGGCGATGCTAGCCGGGATCACCCGTAGCGGGTCCTTGGCGGCAAACGGGATGGCGCCTTCGGAGATAAAGCACATGCCCAGGATCAACGCAGCCTTGCCGGCCTCGCGCTCGGTCTGGGCGAACTTGCGCCGGGCCAGGAACGTGGCGATTGCCATGCCAATCGGCGGCACCATGCCCGCGGCCATGGTGGCGGCCATCGGTGCGCCGCTCTGGGAGGCCAGCAGGCCGACGGAGAACGCGTAGGCCGCCTTGTTGATCGGCCCGCCAAGGTCGGCGCACATCATCCCGCCCAGCAGGATGCCCAGCAGCACCGCATTGGTGGTGCCCATGGTGCTGAGGAAGTCCGTCAGGCCCACTAGCATCTGCGCCACCGGCGGGCCGATCAGGTAGATCATCGCCAGGCCGGTGATCAGGCTCGCCAGCAACGGGATGATCAGGATCGGCTTGAGCGACTCCAGGCTCTGCGGCAATGGCACCGCGCGGGTAATCAGCTTGACGCTGTAGCCGGCGAGGAAACCGGCAAAGATCCCGCCGATAAAACCTGCGCCCAGGGTGCTGGCCAACAGGCCGCCGATCATCCCCGGCGCGAGGCCCGGACGGTCGGCAATCGAATAGGCGATGTAGCCGGCGAGCAGCGGCACCATCAGGGTGAAGGCATGGTCGCCGACCGCTTTGAGGGCCGCCGCCAGGGTGCCGGGCTCTTCGTAGGCGTGAATACCGAAGACGAAGGACAGGGCAATCAACAAGCCCCCGGCCACGACCATCGGCAACATGAATGACACGCCGGTCAGCAGGTGTTTGTAGACCCCGGTTTTCTCTGGTTTGGCCGCCGTACCGCTGGCGGCGCTTTCCTGCTGGCCTTCGGCCAGGGCTTTATCGAGGATCGCGGCGGACTGCTTGAGCGCAATGCCAGTGCCACAGCGGTAGATTTTCTTGCCGGCAAAGCGCTCGGTGGCCACTTCGATATCGGCGGCCAGCAGCACCACGTCGGCATCGCGAATGGCTTGCTCGGTCAGGGGCGTACGTGCGCCTACCGAGCCCTGGGTTTCCACCTGCAGGTCGTAACCCTTGGCCTTGGCGGCCTGCTGCAACGCTTCGGCGGCCATAAAAGTGTGGGCCACGCCGGTGGGGCAGGCGGTGATGGCGACAATGCGCGGCACGTTTTTTACCGTCGGCACTGTGGTGCTGGCAACGTACAACTGGGCCTCTTGCGCGCCCCGTTGCAGCACCGCTTCAACGTCCTGTAACGCCTGGGCCGGAGTGCTCTGGTACACGCGCTTGCCGACAAAGCGCTGCATGTCCACGGGCGTGCTGGCGACCAGCAACACCCATTCGGCCGCGTCGAGGGTGGCCTGGGAAAGGGCGCGCTCGGGGTGGTTCACGTCCACCACTTCCACGCTGGTGCTCCAGCCCTGGCGTTGTGCGGCGGCGTCCAGCAAGCGGGCGCACAGCACACTGGTGACCATGCCGTTGGGGCAGGCGGTAACAATGGCTAACTTCATGACAAACCCTCTTATTGTTCTGTCAGCGGGCGTACTTGCACGCCGCTTTCGAGGCGCGCCAGGTGCGCGTCATCGCTGATGCCGAAACCGATCTGTGTGACGGCCATGGCGGCGATGGCCGTGGCCCGCGCCAGGGTCGTATGTGCGCTGTCCTGTACCAGCAGACCGTGGAGCATGCCGGCCAGCAACGAGTCACCCGCGCCCACCGTACTGGCGACGGTGACGCGGGGCGGCGTGGCATGGAACGCGCCGTTTGCAGTGAACCAATTGACCCCCTCGGCACCCTGGGACACCACCACATGCTCCACACCTTGCGCATGCAGGCGCTTGGCCGCCTGGGCCTGTTGCGCAGGCGTGTCGGCTGGGCAATCCAGCGCATCGGCCAGTTCTTCGGTGTTGGGCTTGATCAACCAGGGAGCGGCCTGCAACCCGGCACGCAAAGCCTCGCCGCTGGTGTCCAGGGCGACTTTGAGACCCAGGGTTTTCAGGTGCTGCAACAAGGCGTACAGCCACTGCGGGCTGACCCCACGGGGCAGACTGCCAGCGACCACCACCACATCATGGCCGGGGGCAATCCGCGTCAACTGCTCAAGCATCGCCTCTTGCGCCTGCGCGCTGACCTGTGGCCCCGGGGCGTTGATATCGGTCACCCGGCCGTCGTGCTCAGCGATTTTGATATTGCTGCGGGTTTCCCCCGGCACACGAATAAACGCATCGACAAAACCCCGACGGGCAATCAACGCGTCGAACGCCTGGGGATTGTCTGCCCCCAGGAATCCGCCAACCGTCACTTGATGGCCAAGGTCCGCCAACACCTGGGCGACATTCACGCCCTTGCCCGCCGCATGGGTCAGCATGGCCTGGCTACGATTGACCGCCCCGGGCTCCAGGCGCGCCAGTTGTACGGTCAGGTCCAACGCCGGGTTCAGCGTCAGGCTTAGAATCCTTGCCATTTACACAGCCTCCACAAGGGCGCGCACTTGCGCGGGAGAGCCCACGGCCAAGGCGTTTTGTGCGAGGGTCTGGGCCTCGCTCAGGGTGAATTCACGGACCCGGGCCTTGACCTCGGGAATGCTGCGGGCCGACACGCTCAACTCGTCGACGCCAAGGCCGACCAACACCGGCACGGCCAGCGGGTCGGCCGCCAGTTCACCGCACACCCCGACCCATTTGCCATGGGCATGGGCGGCGCGCACGGTGATGTCGATCAGTTGCAGCACCGCCGGGTGCAGCCCGTCAGCCTGGGCCGACAGGGTGGGATGCCCACGGTCGATGGCCAGGGTGTACTGGGTCAGGTCATTGGTGCCAATGCTGAAGAAGTCCACTTCCTTGGCCAGTACTGGCGCCAGCAAGGCCGCCGAAGGCACTTCGATCATGATCCCCAGTTGCAGGTCCGCTACCGGGATCTGCTCGCGCAGGCGCTCGGTCATGTCCCGGGCCTGGCGCCACTCATCGACGCTGCCGACCATGGGAAACATGATGCGCAGCGGGCGACCGTCCGCCGAACGCAACAGCGCACGCAGTTGGGTTTCCATGATCTGCGGGCGTTGCAGGGTCAGGCGGATGCCGCGCACACCCAGGAACGGGTTTTCTTCTTTGGCAATCGGCCAGTAAGGCAGGGGTTTATCACCGCCCACATCCAGGGTGCGCACCACCAGCGGTCGCCCAGCCAGGCCGTCGAGCACCCGGCGGTATTCGGCTTCCTGGGTGGCTTCGTCGGGGGCCTGGGAATGGGCCATGAAAATCAGTTCGGTACGCAGCAGGCCAATGCCTTCGGCGCCCTGCTCGACCGCCGCGGCCACTCCTGCGCTTTCGCCGATATTGGCGAACACTTCCACGGCATGCCCATCACGGGTTATGGCCGGTTCATGGCGCTGGGCGGCGGCGGCCTGCAGGCGTTGTTCGCGGGTGTCGCGCTCCTGCGTGGCGCGCTGCAAGGTGCCGGCATCGGCATCCACATGCAGGCGCCCACGCTGGCCGTCGAGCAACAGTGGCGTGCCCGAGGCCAGCAGCAAGACCGCCGGCCCCGCGCCAACCAATGCGGGAATCCCCAGGGCGCGGGCGACGATGGCACTGTGGGCGGTGGCCCCCCCGCGTGCGGTGAGGATCCCCGCCACGCGCGTCGGGTCGAGGCGCGCCACATCCGACGGGCCGACCTCATCCATCACCAGAATGTAAGGTTCGTCGGGCTCCTGCGGGGTGTCGATGCCACACAGTTGCGCCAGCACCCGCCGGCCGATATCCCGAAGGTCGGCGGCGCGTTCGGCGAGCAACGCGTCCTGCAAGGACTCCTGCTGTTTGGCGGCCGCTTCGATCACGCTCATCCACGCCGCTTCGGCGCTTTCGCCTTGCTTGAGGCGGGTGTCGACTTCGTCGGTCAGTTCCGGGTCGTCGAGCATTTCCTGGTGGGTGATGAAAATCTCGCGGATCGCCTTGGACGTGCTGCGCTCGATCAAGCCCTGGATATCGTGGCGCACATCACGCAGCGCAGCGGATAGGCGCTCGCGCTCGGCGCTGGCCGACTCGCCCCGCAGTGGATAATCGAAAGGCTGCAACACTTGGATATGGGCCGGACCGATGGCGATCCCCGGTGCCGCAGGGATTGCCTGAATCAGGCTGCCGGAGAGTGGCGCACTGAGCGGTGGTTCGGCCTCGATGACTTCAACCCGTGCGCTGACGGCCGGCAGCGGCTCGACGTCTTCACCAAGCCCCGCTTGCACAGCCGCCAACAACGCCGGCAGCGCATCGTCGGCAATCGCCGGCTCGGCGACAAACTCCAGCACCTGACCACGGCGGGCGCCGAGGCTGAGCAGCTTACTCAAGCTCTTGACCGACACTGCGCCGCCCTGCCCGTCGACGATTCGCACGCGGATCTCGCCGTCGAAGCCCTTCGCCAGTTGCGCCAGTGCCTTGGCCGGCCGCGCATGCAGGCCGTGGGCATTGGCCAGGGCAATGCGTGCGCTGGGCCAATCGGCGGGCAGTTCGCCACCCAGTACTTCGAGGACCGCCCGGCTGCTGGTGGCACGCCCCAGTTCCTGGCCGCGCCCTTCAATCAGCAAGGCGCACAGGCGCTCAAGCAGGGCCTGGTGGGCCTCACCGAGGCTGGCCAGGCAGAACAGGCCGCTCAATGGCTGGCCCAAGTAGCGCATGGGTTTGTCCGGGGTGACAAAGGCCAGGCCCGGGCGCTTGACCGTTTGTTCACTGTGCAGCCACCACAGGCCATCACCCAGGGGTAATGCATCGACTTGCTGCAACACGGCAGCAAAGCCATTGCTCACGCAATCGGCCTGGCGCAACAGGCGCGCGCCGCGCCACACCAGTTCTTCAAAATCGTCGGCGGACACGCCCAGGCCGATCATCTGTGCATCCAGCGCCAGCTCCTGGGGCGCACCCTGCAGCAGTTTGAGCAAGGCGTCGGCCGAGGTGGCGCGGCACAGCGCCTGGCCCAGGTCGGTTTCACCGAGGGCGCGGGTCAGCAGTTGCAGCAGGCGCAGGTGTTCATCGGATTTGGCCGCGATGCCAATCGCCAGGTAGACGATCTGGCCATCGCCCCAATCCACGCCTTGGGGAAATTGCAGCAGGCGCACGCCGGTGGCGAATACCTGGTCGCGGGTTTCGGGAGTGCCGTGGGGGATCGCAATACCTTGGCCAAGGAAGGTCGAGCCTTGCGCTTCACGGGCTTGCAGGCCGCTCAGGTAACCCTCGGCGACCAGGCCATCGGCCACCAGTTTTTCGGCGAGCAGTTGCAAGGCAGCAGACTTATCCACAGCCATCTGGCCCATGGATATCTGCTCTACGGTGAGCTCAAGCATGCCTTTCTCCTAGTTAGTGCGGGGTGCGCACTAGGTATTGTTTTGATTAAACCGTGCAAAAATAACTGACTGAGTGGTCAATTGGCAGTAGGCACTCAGCAGCGATCATCGTAAAAATACGCCTGCTGAAACGTTTAATCTAGAATTTATGGCAGATTACTGGGTAATTCTGCATCCTTGAAGCACCGCTCGGCGCTTGAGTTGCGACAATGGTCGCGTGCAGGAATCGGTTACGATTGGACAAAATGTCGGGGCAAGCTCTAAAAAACAAGGAAATCCCGGTTTGAAACTCAGTGATATTGCACGCTTAGCCGGTGTGTCCGTGACCACCGCCAGCTACGTCATCAATGGCAAGGCCGCACAGCAACGGATCAGCAGCGCCACCGTGGAACGGGTGCGGGCGGTGGTCGAGGAGCACGGCTTTACCCCCAACCCCCAGGCCGCCGGATTGCGCAGCCGGCACACGCGTACCTTGGGCTTTATCCTGCCGGACCTGGAAAACCCCAGTTATGCACGGATCGCCAAGCTGTTGGAACAAGGCGCACGGGCCCGTGGCTATCAGTTGCTGATCGCCAGTTCCGACGACGATGCCAACAGCGAGCGCCAGTTGCTGCAACTGTTCCGCGCGCGGCGTTGCGATGCACTGTTCGTCGCCAGTTGCCTGCCCGCCAGCGATGACAGCTATCGCGAGCTGCAAGCCAAGGGCCTGCCGGTGATTGCCATCGACCGGGTGATGGACGCCGAGCAGTTCTGCTCGGTGGTCAGCGATGACCGCCAGGCCTGCCAGCAATTGACCAGCAGCCTGCTGCAACCCCTGCCCCGGCAGATCGTCCTGATCGGTGCCCGCCCCGAGCTGAGCATCAGCCAGGAGCGCGCGGCGGGTTTCCAGCAAGCACTTGAAGACTTCAAAGGTGATGTGCTGGTCGAGCACGGCGAAGCCTTCAGCCGCGACTGCGGTCGCCAGTTGATGGAAGAACTCCTGCAACGCCTGGGGCATTTACCCGATGCATTGGTGACGACTTCCTACGTCCTGCTGCAAGGGGTGTTTGACGCGCTGCATGACTTCCCGCTCAAATCCCGGCCGCTGCGCCTGGGCACTTTTGGTGACACCCAGTTGCTGGACTTCCTGCCGCTGCCGGTCAACGCCATGGCCCAGCAGCACGCGCTGATCGCCGAGACGGCCCTGCGCCTGGCACTCGCGGCGATTGAAGAGCAACACTACCAGCCGGGTGTGCATGCCATTGGCCGGACCTTCAAGCAGCGGATTCACGAGGCGTAGGCGTGGAGCTGATCGACAGCCACACCCACCTCGACTTCGAGGACTTCGACGCTGATCGCGACGAGGTGCTCAGGCACAGTCGCCAGCTCGGCGTACGACGCATGGTGGTGCTGGGGGTGTACCAGCGCAATTGGCAGCGGCTATGGGACCTGGCACAACAGGACCCGGACCTGCACGGGGCCTTCGGCCTGCACCCGGTGTACCTGGATGAGCATCGCCCCGCAGACCTGATCGAGTTGGGCGACTGGCTGACCCGCCTCAAGGGCCATCGCCAGCTCTGCGCCGTGGGTGAAATCGGCCTGGACTACTTCCTGGCGCACCTGGACCGCGAACGCCAGCAATCCCTGTTTGAAGCCCAGTTGCAGTTGGCCGTGGACTTCCAGTTGCCGGCGCTGCTGCATGTGCGGCGCAGCCATGCGGCCGTTATCGCCACCCTCAAGCGCATTCGCCTGCCCCGGGGCGGGATCATCCATGCCTTCGCCGGCAGCCGCGAAGAAGCCCGCGAATACATCAAGCTGGGGTTCAAGCTGGGCCTGGGCGGCGCGCCAACCTGGCCTCAGGCCCTGCGCATGCACAAGGTCATCGCCCAACTGCCGCTGGAATCAGTGGTGCTGGAAACCGACTCGCCGGACATGGCGCCCGCCATGTACCCCGGCCAACGCAATAGCCCGCAACACCTGCCGGCCATCTGCAGCGCCCTGGCCGAACTGATGGGCATCAGCCCTTCAGCGCTGGCCGAAGCGAGCACCCGCAACGCCTGCGAAGTGTTCCACTGGCCCGTCGATAACGGGGTTGACCGCCTCTAGCGTCAGGGTCATGCGATGCCGGTGGCGGGCGTGGCGCAGGGTCAGGAAGTGAATCAGGATCGCCACCAGCGACACATTCAATTGCCCGATCTTGCTGATCAAGCCGACCCACTCGACCACCAGGGCCACCAACAAGGCCACGCAGGTCAGCACCAGCATGCTCGGGCGCAGCAGGGCCAGGTTGTCCAGGGACTTCAACTGACGCAGTTGCCTGGGGCAATTGAGCAGCAGGACTTTGTGGCAATACGGGCAATCAAAGGGCTCGTTGAGTGCAATGGCATTGAGCTGCCAGGGCTTGAGCACAAAGGTGATATCGCAATGGGCGCAATGCCCTTTCACGCCTGGAGTTGTCGCGGTCATGGCCCTGCCTCCCGGAAGCGCTGGATGGGGTGAAACAAATTCTCACCCAATCCCAGCGCAAAAAAAGCTCACGCGGGAAAACAGGACATGCACCACATAGCAAAGGGATAAAGCCTACAACCAAGTCTTACACGCGGAAGGCACCGATCAGCTTTTTCAACTCAATCACCTGCAAGGACAATTGCCGGCTGGCCTCTTCGGTCTGGTGCGCGCCCTGGGCCGCGTGCTCGCCAGCCCGATTGATCTCGACGATATTCTGGTCGATGTCGTGGGCCACCGCCGTCTGCTGCTCCACCGCCGCCGCGATTTGCTGGTTCTGATCGACGATCATGCCCACCGCACCGAGGATATTTTCCAGGGCCAACTGGACCTGTTCCGACTGCCCGACCGTGCCGCTGGCCATTTTATGGCTGCTGCCCATGGCCTTCACGGCCGCGCCGACGCCTTGGTGCAACTTGGCGATCATCTGCTCGATTTCTTCGGTGGAGTGCTGGGTGCGCCGGGCCAGGGTGCGCACCTCATCGGCCACCACGGCAAACCCACGCCCCTGCTCCCCCGCCCGCGCCGCCTCGATGGCCGCGTTCAGGGCCAGCAGGTTGGTTTGTTCGGCGATGCTCTTGATCACTTCCAGCACGCTGCTGATGGATTGACTGTCGATGGCCAGTTGGTTGATCACCAGCACTGACTGGTCGATCTCCGATGCCAGTAGCGCGATGCTGCCCTGCTGGGATTGCACCAGGCCACGCCCGTTAAGGGTTTCATCGTTGACGCTATGGGCACTGCTGACAGCCGCCGCGGCACTGCGCGCCACTTCATGGGCAGTCGCCGACATCTGGTTCATGGCCGTCGCCACCTGCTCGATCTGGCTGCGCTGGCCCGACACCGCCTGATTGCTGCGCGCCGACACCGACTCCACTTGTCCGGCCTGATGCTCGACCTCCTGGACGGTCTGCCCTACCCGCTCGATCAGGTCGTGGATTTTCGCCACGGTGCCATTGAACACTTCGCCCAATTCACCCAGCTCATCGCGACTCTGGGACTTGAAGCTGACAGTCATGTCCCCGGCAGCGACCTTATCCATCATTGCCCCCAGGTGGCGCAGGGTGGTGCGGGTCGAGGCGTAGAAGCCGCCGTACAGATAGAAAATCAACAAGAACACCGCCGCCAGCGCTGTGACCAGCAGCACCATGTGCGTACGGTTCTGGGCCAGGCGCTGCTGCAGTTGCTGGTCGAGGAAGGACAGGGTCGCGTCGTCCAGTTGATAGGTCTTGGCCATCAAGGCCGTCACTTCGTCATAGAAGGTCTGCCACGGCGCCTCCAGGGTTTCGGCCATCACCACCTGCTCTTCAAACAGCTCGCTGCCCTGCTTGAGGCTGGCCTGGCTGGCTTGGGCCAAGGCATCCAGTGAACCATGGGCGGCCTTGCTGGAGCCCAGGGCGTCCTGCACTTTCAAACCGTATTCCGCCTGGAGTTTTTCCAGTTGCTGCAGCAGTTCGTCAAAACGCGTGCTGGACGATGAGTTGAGAAAACCCTGGCCCAGGGAATATGCGCCCATGGCCCGGCCTTCGCCCAGGGTCTGGGTGACTTGCGGAGTGACGCTGGTAATCAGTTCGCTGAGTTGGCGCACGTCGCCCTGGACATCACGACTCAACCCCGACTGGCTGGCAATGATCTGGCTGAACATCTGCGCCTTGTTCAGCAACTTGCCGATCAAGGCACTTTTGCTCAGCAGTGAAGACTCGCTTTGCTGGGCCTTGAAGGCCGCAATCATCTCATCGCGCTTGCCCTCGAACACCGCGACCTGCTCGGGATCGGTCGTCATCGCCTGGAAACCTTGCAGACGCTCCAGTACGCGCTGCTCCAAAGCGCTGATTTGACTTTCGATATCCCCCGCCTTGCCCGCCTGCCCAAGGGTGGCGTTGATCTGCACCTGATTGTTCAGGGTTTCCAGGTCGCGCCGCAGGATCAGGCTGCTGCCCAACAGGTCCAGGCTCTGCAACTCAACCTGCGTGCCCTGGAACTCACGCCAGGAATCGCGGACCAGGTAATAGTTGGTCACCAGCATGGGCAGGAAAAACAACACACTGATCAGGCTGAACTTCATGCCGAAGCTCAGGCGATTCATCAGCGCGATGGCGGGATAGAGCAAGCTCTTCACAGATGAACTCCCTTTTCTTTTATTTTTATTGAAGGCGCAGGGCAGCGGCAGAAAGCCACTATTGGGCGCGCTGTCTGTATAGCTTAAATCGGCGGGAAGTTTTGTAACTTAAGGTTAACGCGATCGGCGGGGCCTGGCGGCCGACCGATTTTTGAAGCCATTACGGGCTCTTTGTGGGAGCGGGCTTGTGTGGGAGCGGTGTGTCAGTACCGGATTTTTTGACTGCTACACCGCATCGCGGGCAAGCCCGCTCCCACACAAGCCCGCTCCCACAAGAGGTGTTTTTCAGGGCAGGACGGTCCAGATCGCAAACCCGGCGTACCACAACACGGCCGCTCGCAGCAGCAGTTCCCACAACCGATCCAGGCTGTTGATCCCTTCGGCACCGACCACCGGCGCAGGAATTTCGCCGGCCACCAGGCCAACCTTTTCCACCAACTGCGCCGCACTGATATCCCAGTTCAACAGTTCATGCAGCATTACCCGGCTGACCGCGACAAAATTGCCGACCAAGGCAAAGCTCGCCGCCAGCAACCGCACCGGCAACCAGTCGAACGCATGGCGCAATTGCCCGGCGCGCTCGACCACCAGCGGGTTCTGCCCGTGTTCACTGGCCAGGGCCAACAGGCGGTAGGCCAGGGCCACCACCGGGCCGAGGAGGAAGTACCAGAAAATCACCGCAAAAAAACTCTGATAGGCCTGCCACAGCAAATGGCCCTGGACCCGCTCCAGCAGTTGCTCGCCGCTGTCGGCGCCAATGCCCAGGTCACGTTCGGCAACGTGTTCAGCGGCTTGCAAGTCACCCCGGCGCCAGGCATCGCGAAACGGCCCCAACTGGCCCAGCAAATCGCCGCGGCCCAGGCTGTAGATCACCACCAACAGGTGCACCGGCAGCGCTAGCAAACCATAGGCCAGCGGCTCCAGGACCAGCAGTAACAGCCCCAGCAATGCCACCGGCAGCAACACCAGCAGCGCCAGGATCAGCCAGGGTTGTTTGCCCAGCCGCGCGCTCGACTCAAGCCGCGCCAGTTGGCGCAGCCAACGGCCATCACGCTGTACCCGCTGACGCAAGGCCGAGAACTTCTCGATCCACACTGCCAGCACCAACACCAGGAAACTCATTGTGCATGTCCTCCATCCTGCAAGGCGCCGCGAAAACGCGCCCAATCAAAAGCCGGTCCAGGATCGGTCTTGCGTCCTGGGGCGATGTCACTATGACCGCAAATGCGCTGGTGCGTGATGCCCGGGTAGGCGGCCAGCAATTGGCGACTCAGTTCGATCAGGGAATGGTACTGGGCGTCGGTAAAGGGTTGGTCGTCGGTCCCTTCAAGCTCGATCCCCAGGGAAAAGTCATTGCAGGTCTCGCGCCCCTCGAAACAGGAGACGCCAGCATGCCAGGCACGGTCCCGGCAGGAGACAAATTGCGTCACCGTACCATCACGCTCAATCAGAAAATGCGCGGATACCCGTAGGTCAGCGATGCCTGCAAAGTAGGGATGTTCCGTGACATCCAGACGATTCTGGAAAAACGCCTGCACTTTGCCCGTGGCGAACTGGGCCGGTGGCAAGCTGATGTTGTGCACCACCAACAGGGAAATCTCGCCGCCTGGGCGTTCATTGAAGTTGGGCGACGGGCAATGGGCAATGCCCTGGCACCAACCGCTGGCGGGGTCCAACTGCATACAGGTTCCTTGCGCACGACTTGGGAGCGCTCAGTATGCCGTGATCCGCAGGGTGGTTGCGATCACTTGGCGCGATTGAGTTGGCGCAAGCTGCCAATCACCGACGCCAGCGCGCGGTCGAACAGCAGTGCATCATCCAGGGTGCGGACCCCGCCACGCTTGAACTCCAGGGCCAGCTCCGTGCAGGTTTTTTCCAGGACCTTGAGGCCAGTGCGATTGACAAATATATAGCTGTTGGCCGGGGCAATGATCGCCGTCAGCTTGCAGCGCAGGGTGTTTTCCTCATCTTCACGGAACTCGACCCAACTGCCGATGCGCAATTGCCGGACCTTGAGCAGATCGGGATCGTCCTCTGCCAGCCTGACCGCCTCCACCGGCGGCGCAGCGCCTGAGTTTTCGCGCACTTCGATCAGCGTCACATTGGGAAGCGCCGCCCCCTGGAACGCCTGGGTATGCAGGGCCTGCAACTGGATAAAAAACTCACGGGTCACAAAGGAATCAAACGCCGCCTCGCTCAGCCCCTCACGCAGGGCCTTGAGCAACGCGGGCAATTGTTCCAGCAGGCGGCGGCCGGCTTCGGTGTCTTCACTCAGGCCGACACTCCAGATCAATTCGTCCATGACCCGCAGCCGCGCCTGCCACTGCGGCGAGGGTTGCTCGTGCTTGAGGCATTCGAGCAACAACACCTGGCTCCAGGCCTGCTGCAGGAACTGCACCACGAAGTGCGGCAAGACCTTGCCCCGCAACCGTTGATTCACCGCATCGGCGACCCGCTGCCGCGCCTGTTCGGTGCGGGCGCGCCCTTCTTCGGCGTCGCGGGTACGCTGTTCGAGCAGCTCACTGCGGCGGCGCTCGTCCTGGGTAAACGCGGTGAACTCCTGCAGAAGTACGGCGAAAATCGCCGGGTCATCGACAAAGTCGTTCAACAGGCGCTGCACCACCTGCTCGATGCGCACATAAAGACTGTCACGCTGATAGTCATCACGCTTGCCCCAGCCCAAGGCGGCCGTGCCGATTTCATTGAGCAGGCGCCGCGCCGGGTGGCTGCCACGGCTGAAAAAACTTTTGTCCAGCACGGCCACTTTCAACATGGGAATCTGCAGGCGCACAATCAACGCCTTGAGGGAGTCGGGCAAGGTACGGTCGTCGAGAATGAACTCGAACAACATGGCGATCAGGTTGATCACGTCCTCGTCGGCATCCTCCACCACCCGCGACTTGCCACTCTTGACGCTGACCCGGGTCAGCAGTTCTTCCAACTGGCGGCGCAGGTCAAAATCGTCCTCGACCGCAGGGTCTGGCACATATTGCTGTAAGTGGGAGAGCAGACGCAGCAGGTCGCGGGTGGAAATAGGCTGGGCCTGGGCGCTGGCCTCCAGGGTCGGGGCGACGCTGCCGCGCACTGTCAGCAACAGTTCCTGCAGGGCCGCGAACACTTGCTGCTCACCCTCGTCGGCCTGGGCGTCGGCAGCCGGAGCTACCTCCGCCGGCGGGCGGACCCGGCTGGCACGTTCGCCGGGACGTCGTGAGGGTACGGCCTTGAGCTCGGGCAGCACACCCGTGGCCACCAGTAACTGATTGGCCTCGCCGTACAGCAGGTCGGCATCGCTGAGCACGTATTTTTCAAACAGTTTCAAAATGATCAGCTTGACCCGGATCTCCACCCCCAGGCTGCGCCCGGCCCGCAGGAAGTACTCGCAGAGCATCGCCGGGCCCAGGGGGTTTTCCCGATCGTCGAGGTGCTTGCCCAGCAGCGCACCGAGGCGGGCGGTCAGTTGCCCCAGGGCCAGGCCGTCACGGTGCATGACCTTGTCGAGCATGGCCTCCAGGGCCACGGCTTTTTCCAGGTCATCGGCGCACGCGCCGGGCGCTGCTTCGTAGGAGACCGTCGGCAGCAGCAACTCGCCTTGCCCGGCCTGCCCCAGGTTGGCAAATGCGTCGAAGAGCTGTTCCATGAACATGCGCTCGAAGTTCTTGCGCTTGAGGCGCAGGTCGCGCATGGCTTCAAAAAAAATATTGTGGTCGGCGCTGCTGCGGGCTTTGTCGGCCATCTCGAACAGAGTGTCGTCGGCGTTATCGAACAACTCCTGCAGCCCCCGGTCGAGTTGCTGCGTGGCCTTGTCACGCACCTGCAGCACAATCACAGGCAGGCGGGCGAGCGGCGACGGCATCGCTTGTGCGGCGATCCTGTTGATCGGCACCACCTTTGCGTCATTGTGCATGCTGGCCTCCTGGAGCGACGGGGTTCGGTTTTGTGAACGATCGCCACAACCACCGATGGAATACCGGGGGCTACCACGATTATTTGTAGATCACCGAGACGTCAAAGCTATGACGCCAATTGCAAGGCGCGAGATTATCTTGCAAATAGACCCTGTAGCGCCAGCAAACTCTGTACGGGCTTTGTAATCAGCCAGGTTATGCCGGCATACCTTGGGTTCGGCGCTGCCATGCCCCTATAATCGAGGCACTTTGTATGTGGAGCCCGCTATGCCGAATCTACGCCTCGCCGACCTCACCGCCGAAATCGAAGCCAACGTGCGCCGCGCACTGCTGGAAGATATCGGCAGCGGCGATATCACCGCGCAACTGATCCCGGCCGAACGCCTGGCCAAGGCCACGATCATCACCCGTGATGCTGCGGTTATCAGTGGCACCGCCTGGGTCGATGCCGTGTTCCGCCAGTTGGACCCACGGGTTGCCGTGCATTGGCAGGTACGCGACGGTGAACGCGTCAGCCCCAACCAGGCGCTGTTCCACCTCGAAGGCCCTGCCCGCTCATTGCTGACCGGCGAACGCAGCGCGCTGAATTTCCTGCAACTGTTGTCAGGCGTGGCCACCCGCGCGCAGTACCTGGCGGACTTTGTCGCCACCACCCAGGTCAAGCTGCTGGACACCCGCAAGACTCTGCCGGGGCTGCGCCTGGCGCAAAAGTACGCGGTGACCTGCGGCGGTTGCCACAATCACCGCATCGGTCTGTATGACGCGTTCCTGATCAAGGAAAACCATATCGCCGCCTGCGGGGGGATTGCACAGGCCATTACTGCCGCCCACAAGATCGCCCCGGGCAAGCCGGTGGAAGTCGAAGTGGAAAGCCTGGAGGAGTTACGCGAGGCCCTGGCGGCAGGTGCCGACATCATCATGCTGGATGAGTTGAGCCTGGACGACATGCGCGAAGCCGTGCGCTTGAACGGCGGCAAGGCCAAGCTGGAAGCCAGTGGCGGGATCAACGAAAGCACTTTGCTGCCCATTGCCGAGACCGGCGTGGACTACATCTCTATCGGCGCGATGACCAAGGATGTGAAGGCGGTGGATCTGTCGATGCGGCTCAGTATCTGAGTCGCTGCAAACTTCAAGCTGCAAGGGCGCCTGGCGACACTTGCAGCTTGAAACCTGCCGTAGCTTCTAAACCACCAGATTGTTCATCTCGCAATACTCTTCCCACTCGACACCCAGCACCTCGGCCGCCTCTTTGTGCAGGGCCAGGCGCGCAGCTTCGAATTCTTCCGCTGTGCAGGTGTACTTGAGGGTCAGTTCCCAAGGCTGGAAGCCCTGGCTCTCGGCCTCGTCCTCGAATGCCCACTGGATCTGGTCGCGCTGATCATCAGCGCTCAGGTCCTTGATCTCTTCCTTAAGCTGCGCCGACTCCTCGAGGTATTTCTTGAGGGCTTCTGCGTGCCGCACTTCCTGGGTCATTTCTGTCGTGGTCATGTCGTTCTCTTAGATCGAAGGAATGGGGATGCATCTGGGTCATCAAGGTTGCGCAGATACAAAAGAACGGGCACGAATACCGGTTCGTCTGGCCTTCAGAACCATTCTGGGATCATCTGAAAACTGTGGTGCCTTTTTGCCCGAGACAGGAATCGAACCTGCGACCTTCGCGTTACGAGTGCGCTGCTCTACCAACTGAGCTACACGGGCTGTGGGCTAAAGCTAGCACTGCAATGGGCGCCCGGCAACTTACCGAATGTGCGGCGCAATGACTCCCTGGACCCAGAAGCGCGGCTGCAGATGGCTTTTGGCAATGTCGATATAGTGCTGGCTACGCTCGGTGGCGCCTGGCAGGTCGCGGTACACGACAAATACCAGCAACGCCACCGACAGCACAGCCGACACCTGCCACGCCCCGCGCAACAGCGGCATCGGCTCGACAACCGGCGTGCGCCACGGATGCAATGCCATCAACCAACCCACCACCAGCGCCAACCACAGTTGCGAATAGGGCATCACGATAATCCCGTCGACCATCGCCTGCACCGTCGCGCCCAGCAGCGCGGCGAATAGACACAGGCGCAGCAGGTCTTGCGGTGCCCCTGACGGCCCTTGCCGATGAATGACCCTCAGTGTGGCCCAGCCGCCGCGCAGCGCCAGCAACGCGACGCACAGGGCCGAGGGCACACCCCATTCACTGGCCCACTGCAGGATTGCCTGGTGCGGATGGGCAGCAATCGGGTTGGGGATATCGGCAAAGTGCATCGGCCCGAAACCGAGCCACGGCCGTTCGCGGATCATGTCCCAGGCTTGCCACCAGATCACTTCACGACCCGAAAGGCTGGTGGTAAGGCGGTCCTTGGAAAGACTGGCAATTTCCAGCCCCAGGTAAGGCGCCAACACCGTGAACAACAACCCGTATAAAACCAGCCCGCCACACAGCGCAGCCAGCTGCCAGGTCAACCAGCGACGCCCCGCCGCCCCCAGAAAAGCCAGGACCAGTGCCGCAACGCCGAAGCCCAGCCAGGTGCCACGGGTGCCGCCACTGATTGCAATCAACCACCATGCACACAACAGGGCGAACACCAGCCCACGCGCCAACCGCGAGGTGCCCGTGAGCAGCAGCGGCAACGCCAGCAAGGGCAAGGTAAACGTCTGGAACTGGCCGTAGAAGCGCTTGTTGGAGAACCCGGAAAGCAGCAGGTCGGTGTCCAGTGTCGGTTCGCCACTGGTAAACGCCAGGACGCCCGCGTACCCATATTGCAGGCTCTTGATCAGGCACAGCAGCAACACAAACAGGATCAGCACCTGATCCAGGGTTTGATCGCCATTGCGTCGCAAGCGGGCAAAAGCTGCGGCAATCACCCCGCAGGTGATCATCAGCGCCCATTCGGTCAACGCCCAGAGAGGCTGGTGGGCCAACAACGAAGAGATCAGGCCCAGGCCGAACACCAGCCCCAGGCCGATAGCGGTGGGTCTATCGACCAGGCGCCCGGCGGGAGTCGCCAGGCCATAGAGCAACGCACACACAGCCACGCCGACCTGCAGCACACGCTGCCAGTCATGACCACTGAAGGACAGGGTGATGCCCAACAGCAAAAGGCTCAGCGCCATCACCAAAAACACGCTTCCTCGCTGTTGCACGGATAACGTCATGGGCACCCCTTACTTCCCTGTGAAGTGCCTGGGAGCCCGTCACGCCAGGCCCCCATCACTGATTTAGGTGGCCCGGGCTCAGTTGCCAGCCGTGCAACCCTTTGCAACGTACTGCTCGTCAGCGTTGGTGGTGCACTTCCAACCGTCACTGGCACTGCGCGCCAGGGTAATGAGCTTGCCCTGGACAGGCGCAGGCGCATCGAGGATCTCACAGGCAATCGAACCCGTCCCCGCAACCACATCGCCCGCCACGCTGATCACGCAATTGGCGGTCGGGCTGGTGCCGCCGATCAGCGCCAGCGTGGGTGCCGTGCCCTGGTTGAAGGTGTCTTCGAAGCCCGCCTTCAACGCCGAGACTTCCGCCAACCCCGCAGTGAACTTGGCCTTGGCCTGGTGCTTGGTATACATGGGCAGGCCAATCGTGGCCAAGATGCCGATGATCGCCACGACGATCAACAACTCGATCAAAGTAAAGCCGTTCTGACGCATCACATTCACTCTCCAGAATAAAACCCATCGCAAGGCACCTCCTGCGCCCTGCCCTCAACAACCGCGCCAGTGTACTCATCCGCGCCGGGCCAGGCCCTCACAAGACGCACAATCTGACATTTTTCCCTTGCCCAATCGCCTGACGGACACACAGCCCTGACTAAGCTGTAAATCGTCACCTGTCGATGAGCCGTAGCACCCCATGAATGATGTCACCGTAAACCCGGCCCCCACCGCCACCTACGCCTGGGAAGGCACCCTGCGCAATGGCCGCAAGGTGTCCGGCGAAACCCGCGGGCATAGCCCGGCCGTGATCAAGGCCCAATTGCGCCGGCAAGGGATCAACCCGGTTCGGGTCCAGATGCGCTCCAGCCTCCTGTCTGGCCTGCGCAACCCCATCACCCCAGCCGATGTTGCGCTGTTCACCCGCCAACTGGCGACCCTGCTGAAGGCGGGAATCCCCCTGCTGCAAGCCTTCGACATGATCGGCGAAGGCTTTGAAAACCGGGCCATGCGCACAATGGTCCAGGGATTGAAGCAGGAGATTGCCGCCGGCAACAGCCTGACCGGCGCGTTATTGAAACAACCGCAGTGCTTCAACGCCCTGTATTGCAGCCTGATCGCGGCCGGCGAACAGGCCGGCACCCTGGAAACCCTGCTGGAGCGGGTCGCCACCCACCTGGAAAAAAGCCAACGCCTCAAGGCCCGGATCAAGAAAGCCATGACCTATCCACTGGTGGTCCTGCTCGTGGCCACCTTGGTCAGCAGTATCTTGCTGATCCACGTCGTGCCCCAGTTCGAAAGCCTGTTCGCCGGCATCGACACGCCGCTGCCGCGCTTTACCCTGCTGGTTATTGTGCTGTCCGAATTCATGCAAAGCGCGTGGTGGATGCTGTTGCTGGCCGTGGTGGCGACTACTTGGGGCATACGTCGCAGCTATCGTCGACACAGTGGTTTTCGTCTGTGGCTGGACGCTGGTTTGTTGAAAGTGCCATTGGCAGGCACACTGCTGAAAAAAACCGCTGTCGCCCGCTACGCTCGCACCCTCGCCACCACCTTTGCCGCCGGCGTACCGCTGGCACAGGCGTTGGATTCAGTGGCGGGAGCCGCCGGCAACGAACGCTTCAAACAAGCAGTCACGCGTATGCGCCAGGACGTAGCAATAGGAATGCAATTGAATCGAACTATGACCGCCAGCGGCCTGTTCCCTGGCATGGCGATCCAGATGACAGCCATCGGCGAAGAATCGGGCGCACTGGACAGCATGCTGGAGAAGGTCGCCGACCATTATGAAACGGACGTCGACAACCTGGTGGACAACCTGACCAGCCTGATGGAACCGCTGATCATGGTGGTGCTCGGCAGCATTGTCGGGGCGCTGGTGATCGCCATGTACCTGCCGATCTTCCAGCTCGGCACGGCGTTTTGAACATGACCCTGGACCTCCTCCTGACCCTCCATCCCTGGCTGTTCGTCTGGGCTTCACTGGTGCTGGGGCTGATCGTCGGCAGCTTCCTCAACGTGCTGGTCTGGCGCCTGCCAAAAATGCTCGAGCGCGACTGGCGCGCCCAGGCCCATGAAATACTCGGCCTGCCCCCGGAATCCGGCGGCCCGACCTATAACCTGTTGCACCCCAACTCCTGCTGCCCGCACTGCTCACAGCCGATTCGCCCGTGGCAAAACATCCCGGTGCTCAGCTACTTGCTGCTGAGGGGGCGCTGCGCGCAGTGCCACGGTTCCATCAGCCCACGCTACCCGCTGACCGAACTGGCGTGCGGGCTGCTTTCGGCATTTATTGCCTGGCATTACGGCTTCGGCTGGCCAGCCGCTGGCGTGCTGTTCTTGAGCTGGGGCTTGCTGGCCATGAGCCTGATCGACGCCGATCACCAACTGCTGCCGGATGTGCTGGTGCTGCCACTGCTGTGGCTGGGGTTGATCCTCAATTATTTCGAGTTGTACACGACCCTGCCCGATGCCCTGCTGGGCGCGGTTGCCGGTTACCTGAGCCTGTGGTCGGTGTTCTGGCTGTTCAAGTTGTGCACCGGCAAGGACGGCATGGGCTATGGCGACTTCAAGCTGCTGGCCCTGCTCGGTGCCTGGGGCGGTTGGCAGATCCTGCCGCTGACGCTGTTGCTGGCATCGCTGGTGGGTGCGATCGCAGGGGTGATTGTCTTGCGCATACGCAACGCGCAGACGTCAGTGCCCTTGCCTTTTGGTCCCTATCTGGCGATTGCCGGCTGGATTGCATTGCTCTGGGGTGGTCAAATAACCGACTTCTATTTGCAGTCTGTCGGTTTCAGATGACCACTTCTGTCGCAACACCCTGGATTCTTGGCCTGACGGGCGGCATCGGCAGCGGTAAAAGCGCTGCGGCCCAGCACTTTATCGACCTTGGCGTGGACCTTATCGACGCCGACCATGCCTCGCGCTGGGTGGTGGAACCCGGCCGCCCGGCGCTGGCGAGGATTGCCGAGCACTTCGGCGGCGAGATCCTGCTGCCCGATGGCCAACTGGATCGCGCGGCCTTGCGCAAGCGCATTTTCGAGGCGCCGCAAGAACGCCTGTGGCTTGAGGCCCTGCTGCATCCGTTGATTGCCGACGAGATCCGTAGCCATCTGGCCCGCGCCCGCTCACCCTATGCGATCCTGGTGTCGCCGTTGTTGATCGAGTCGGGCCAGCACACCATGACCCAGCGCATCCTGGTGATCGATGTGCCGCAAGCAACGCAGATTCAGCGTACCCTGCTGCGCGATGGCATCAGCGAAGAACAGGTGCAGGCGATTCTCAAGGCCCAGGCCTCACGGGAAGACCGTTTGCGCCAAGCCGACGATGTACTGGTCAATGATCAGGACCTGGCCTGGCTAAAGGCCGAGGTCGAGCGACTGCACCACTTTTACCTTACTTTGCGTGGAGGCCGAACATGAGCCAACCCTTGACCGTCGAATGCCCAACCTGCGGCGCCCCCGTGGAATGGAAAGCGACCAACCTCAACCGGCCATTCTGCTCGGATCGCTGCAAACTGATCGACCTGGGCGCCTGGGCTGCGGAAGAACACAAGATTCCGGTCAGCCCGGACGCCGAAGACGAATTGTTCTCCGAAGACCTGCCACCGCGCGCCCACTAAGGCCGCATAAAGCCGTAATCCTGCTGGTCGTCGAGGTTTTCCGCGAGAAATTGCAACTCGTCGGCCAGGTCTTCGGCACTGCGCACGCCTTTGCTCTGCTGCACCACCGCGCTGAGCAAGGCGCGCAGGCTCAGACCCGGGTCAAAACCGATTTCCTGTGCTGCGTCCTGGCTTCTGCGCAACTCCTGCCGTGCCCACTCGTACACACTCATGATCGTGCTCCTGGAAGTTTCGCAGAGCATGCGACCACTTTTGCGTGGCACCCTTGATTTGGATCAAGGGCGCGAATTGTCGTCTTTCCAGGGCGCCGAGAGGTAGCGCGTGCGGTTGAACGTCTCAAGCCACTCCGGGCAAAACACCACCAGCGCACTGATCACGGTGCCGTTGATAAAGGCTTCGGGAAAGATGATCAGCCACAGGTAACCGATAAAATCCTCGATCCACTCCGGCATGGCGAAGCGGCCGTCCAGCCACAGCAGGCCCAGGCCCGCCAATAGGCACAACAACGCCGACAGAGCAGCGGCAAAAAAACCCGAACAAAAGATATACACAAAAGGATTGCGCGGCTGCGCCCGCTCCACCAGCAGCGCGCACGTCTCTGTCACCAACACCGGTAGCAGGACCAGCAGCGCGCCATTGACCCCGACCGCCGCCAAGTCCTGGCGCCCGAGCAGCACCAGGCCCAACTGTGCCGCCAGCCCACCGACAATCGCCAAGGGCCAGTCGAGCAGCAGGGTCACGGCGGTCATGCCGATAAAGTGGTAGGACACCCCGGTATCGAAGTCCCGACGCACCAGCCACAGCATGAACAGCGCGAACACCGTGCCAAACAACAGGTGCTGGCGGCGCCGGTCGGCAAACAGTTCGACCCAGGACGAGCGCAGGATCGCCCAGACAATTACCGGCGCATACAGCAGCCAGCCCAGCCACAGGGTTTGCGGCGCCAGCACGGCGGCACTGATCACGGCTGCACCTGCTCCAGGGCCTGGCGCAGCTCGGCGGCAGTCGCGTATTCATGGCGCGCAACCAGCTTGCCGTCTTCGAGTTGCAACCACAGCACTTTATCCACAGGCGCCGGATAACGCGGAGCGATCCGCGCATCACGGTCAAGCATCACCCGGTAGTTGTAGGCTTGCATCGCCGGGACGGCAAAGAGCTTGGCGATCAGCCTCGGCATACGCTGGATATCGGCGACAAACACCACATGGCGCGCCTCCAGATACCCCTTGGGCTGGCCCTGCAAGGCCGCATCCACCAACTTGGCGGCATCCATGCTGCGCGCCACCAGCAAGACCTGCGCCTGGTTATCCAGGGTATAGGCCTGGTCGAATTGATCGAGCAGGGTCCACGGCGCCAGCCGCTCCCCGAGTTCAACCGCCTGGGCCCACAGGGGCAAAAGGCTGAGCAACACCGTAAGCAAAAACTTCACCGCGAACTCCTTGTGCAAAACCGTCGACAGAACCGCCAGTCTACACCGAGCCTTTTCACACGGGACTTCCTGCAGTCATCATTTGAACGCTAAGCTGCAAGCATGGATGACTCAGATTATTTGCGCCTGCTCACCATAGCGGCCGAACAAGCCAACGCGTTCCTGTCCAATGCCCGCAAATGGGAGCGTGAGCGTTGGGTCTGCCAGCGCCTGCTGCAAGGCCTTAATGTGCCCTACCGCGCCGAAGAGTTTCATGCCGCCGGTCAGGAGCCGCCGGACGTACTGTTTCGCGATGCCAGCTTCGAAGTATTTTTTGTCCTCGATGAAGGCCGGCGCCTGAATGACGAGTGGCGCGACGAACTGGTGCGTCGGCGCAGCGCTTTTTCCCTGAGCCAACTGGTGCGGCGCGAGGCCAAGCCCAGGCGCATTCCCGCCCATGAGTTCCTGCTGCGCCTGGCCCCGACCCTGCGCAAGAAAGCCCATAACTACAAGGAGCGCGGCATGGACCTCGGGGAGCTGGATATCATCGCCTTCGCCAGCCTCAAGCGCGAAGTGCTGGACCTCAACAGCCATTTCCCGCCGCCCACCGAATACCTGCGCCAGGGCTGGCGCTCGCTGTCGTTGGTCGGCCCGACCTTTGCGCGGGTGCTGTTCGCCCATCCCGACGCACCGGATTTCTTGCGCAACAACCTGGGGCGCAGCATAGTGTTCGATGTGGGTATCAGCCTGTAACGTGGTGCCCTTTTGCAACGTCTCCCTGACGAGGCCTTTATGACCAGCCGCCTGAACCCTGACGACCAACAACATGTCGAAGAGTACCTGCAACTGTCCCAGCACCAGGTTGAGCGCAAGCCTTTCCGGCCGTGGCTGCTCCTTGGGGTGGTACTGGTTGTGGTGATTGGCCTGGGCGTCCTGAGCCGCCTTTTGAGTTACCTGACGCTATGAGCTGCCTGGCGCTCGCTCGGGTAACTGCACCGATTTCTTTTAGCCTTGCGAGATACCCCCATGACCCATCGTATTATTATCGTCGGCGGCGGCGCCGGCGGCCTGGAGTTGGCTACCCGCCTGGGTAAGACTCTGGGCAAGCGCGGTACCGCCAGTGTCACGCTGGTGGATACCAACCTGACCCATATCTGGAAGCCCCTGCTGCACGAGGTGGCCGCCGGCTCGCTGAACTCCTCTGAAGACGAACTCAATTATGTTGCCCAGGCAAAATGGAACCACTTCGAGTTCCAGCTGGGGCGCATGAGCGGGCTCGATCGTGAACAGAAGAAAATCCAGCTGGCCGCGACCCTCGATGAAGAAGGCCGGGAACTGGTGCCTGCGCGCGTGCTGGGTTACGACACCCTGGTGATTGCCGTCGGCAGCACCACCAATGACTTCGGTACCGAAGGCGCGGCGCAGCACTGCCTGTTCCTCGATACCCGCAAGCAGGCCGAACGTTTCCACCAGCAATTGCTCAACCACTACCTGCGCGCCCATGCCGGGCAAACCGATGTGGTGGAACAGATCAGCGTGGCAATCGTTGGCGCTGGCGCCACCGGCGTCGAACTGGCCGCCGAGCTGCACAATGCGGCCCACGAACTGGCGGCCTATGGCCTGGACCGGATCAAGCCGGAAAACATGTACATCACCCTGATCGAAGCCGGGCCCCGGGTATTGCCAGCCCTGCCAGAGCGGATCAGCGGGCCTGTGCATAAAACCCTGGAAAAGCTCGGGGTGACGGTCATGACTAACTCGGCCGTGAGTGAAGTCACCGCCGACAGCCTGATTACCAGCAGTGGCCAGGTGATCCCTGCCAGCCTGAAGGTCTGGGCGGCGGGGATTCGCGCGCCAGGTTTCCTCAAGGATATCGACGGCCTGGAGACCAATCGCATCAACCAGCTGCAGGTGCTGCCAACCCTGCAGACTACCCGTGACGAGAATATCTTCGCCTTCGGTGACTGCGCGGCCTGCCCGCAACCGGGCACCGACCGCAACGTTCCGCCACGGGCGCAAGCGGCGCACCAGCAGGCGTCGCTGCTGGCTAAATCGCTGAAGTTGCGCATCGACGGCAAGGCGCTGCCCAGCTACAAGTACACCGATTACGGCTCCCTGATCTCGCTGTCGCGTTTTTCGGCTGTGGGTAACTTGATGGGCAACCTGACCGGCAGTGTGATGCTCGAAGGCTGGCTGGCGCGGATGTTCTATGTGTCGCTGTACCGCATGCACCAGATGGCGTTGTACGGGTTCTTCCGCACGATGATGTTGATGCTGGGCAGCAAAATCGGACGGGGCACCGAGCCGCGGCTCAAACTTCACTGACAATACGGTTCCGGACGGGGCGCAAGCGAGGCGATTTTATAAGCATGCGCGCCCTGCCCTCCCTTGTGGGAGCTGTCTCGCCCTGCGAGGCTGCGATAGCGGTGTGCCAGGCGACATAAAGGCTGGCAGTGACGCCGCCATCGCAGCCTCGCAGGGCGAGACAGCTCCCACCTTTGATCACCATGCACCTTCAGGTTTTGCGCAGGCAAAAAAATCCCCGTATCTTTCGATACGAGGATTTTTAATATGGTCGGGGTAAGGGGATTCGAACTCCTGACATCCTGCTCCCAAAGCAGGCGCGCTACCGGACTGCGCTATACCCCGGTAAAAAAAAGGCGACCTTTTCAAGTCGCCTTCTTCGATCAGGGCTTTTGACCTCTGATCTTAAGATTCGATTCCAGCGTTAACTGGTCTCAAAAATGGTGGGTCGTGTGGGATTCGAACCTACGACCAATTGGTTAAAAGCCAACTGCTCTACCAACTGAGCTAACGACCCAAATATGGTCGGGGTAAGGGGATTCGAACTCCTGACATCCTGCTCCCAAAGCAGGCGCGCTACCGGACTGCGCTATACCCCGGTTTGAAATTGGCTCCGTGACCAGGACTCGAACCTGGGACCCAATGATTAACAGTCATTTGCTCTACCGACTGAGCTATCACGGAACTACATATTTCAAAGTACTACGGTGCTGCTTGTTACCTTCTCTTCGACTTGTCCGTATCGCTACGTTCGTGTCTCTGAGGCGCGCTATTCTACAATCTTAAAAACCCCTGTCAACCCTTTAAATTGCTTTTAAGACAATGATTTGCGCTTCTTTCTGATTTCTCCTTGGGGAGAAGAAACCCGTGGGCTGACGTTGCTGCGGGGCGCACTTTACAAGCCTTTGCCTTACAGTTCAACGCCCTATCGAAAAAAAAGGCCCCGCAATGCGGGGCCTTTGCTCATAACCACCCAATTCGGGCTTAGTGGAAGACGATTTCGTCGTTTTCCACGGTGGCCTTGACGCTGGTCCCCGGGATAAAGCTGCCCGACAGGATCAGTTGGGCCAACGGGTTCTCGATCCAGCGCTGGATCGCACGCTTCAACGGCCGCGCGCCATACACCGGGTCGTAACCGACGGCGATCAACTTGTCCAAAGCCTCGCTGCTCAGTTCCAGCATCAGCTCGCGCTCTGCCAGACGGCTGCGCAGGCGGCCCAGTTGGATCTCGGTGATACCGGCGATCTGATCCCGCGCCAAAGGCTCGAAGATCACTACCTCATCGACCCGATTGATAAATTCCGGGCGGAAGTGGCTGGTCAGCGCATCCATTACCGCAGCACGCTGGCCTTCACGATCACCGACCATCTCCTGGATCTGTACCGAGCCCAGGTTGGAGGTCATCACGATCACCGTATTACGGAAGTCCACGGTACGTCCGTGACTGTCCGTCAGCCGGCCATCTTCCAACACCTGCAGCAACACGTTGAACACATCCGGGTGGGCCTTCTCGACCTCATCCAGGAGGATTACCGAGTAAGGCTTGCGCCGTACCGCTTCGGTCAGGTAGCCGCCTTCCTCGTAGCCCACATAGCCTGGTGGCGCCCCGATCAAACGAGCCACGGAATGTTTCTCCATGAACTCGGACATATCAATGCGCACCATCGCCTCTTCTGTATCAAAGAGGAACTCGGCCAGGGCTTTGCACAGCTCGGTCTTACCCACACCGGTCGGGCCGAGGAACATGAACGAGCCGCTCGGACGGTTCGGGTCGGACAAACCGGCGCGGGAACGCCGCACCGCGTTGGACACTGCCACCACGGCCTCTTCCTGGCCAATCACGCGTTGGTGCAACAGGCTTTCCATACGCAACAGTTTGTCACGCTCGCCTTCCAGCATTTTCGACACAGGAATGCCGGTCCACTTGGACACAACCTCGGCAATTTCTTCCTCGGTCACCTTGCTGCGCAGCAACTGGTTTTCGCTGTGGCCATGCTGGTCGACCATTTGCAGGCTGCGTTCCAGGTCCGGGATCACCCCGTACTGCAACTCGGCCATGCGGTTCAGGTCGCCTTTACGGCGGGCAGCTTCCAGTTCCTGGCGCGACTGCTCGATCTTCTGCTGGATCTGTGCGGAACCCTGTACTTCGGCTTTTTCCGAGGTCCAGATTTCTTCCAGGTCCGAATACTCACGCTCCAGACGGCCGATTTCCTCCTGGAGTTTTTCCAGGCGTTTCTTCGCCGCGTCATCGTCTTCTTTTTTCAGCGCCTGGGATTCGACTTTCAGTTGAATCAGGCGACGCTCCAGGCGATCCAGTACTTCAGGCTTGGAGTCGATCTCCATGCGAATCCGGCTGGCCGCTTCGTCGATCAAGTCGATAGCCTTGTCCGGCAACTGACGATCAGTGATATAGCGATGGCTCAACTTGGCCGCCGCAATGATCGCGCCGTCAGTGATTGCCACGCGGTGGTGGACCTCATAACGCTCTTTCAGGCCACGCAGGATCGCGATGGTGTCTTCTTCGCTCGGTTCTTCCACCAGGACTTTCTGGAAACGACGCTCAAGGGCCGCGTCCTTTTCAATGTACTGGCGATACTCGTTGAGCGTGGTAGCCCCCACGCAATGCAACTCACCCCGAGCCAGTGCAGGCTTGAGCATGTTGCCTGCGTCCATCGAGCCTTCACCTTTACCGGCACCGACCATGGTGTGCAGTTCGTCGATAAACAGAATGATCTGCCCTTCCTGCTTCGACAGCTCGTTAAGCAGGGATTTCAGGCGCTCCTCAAACTCACCACGGAACTTGGCACCGGCAATCAAGGCCCCCATGTCCAGGGACAGCAAGCGCTTGCCCTTGAGGCCGTCCGGCACTTCACCATTAATGATGCGCTGGGCCAGGCCCTCGGCGATGGCGGTTTTACCCACCCCAGGCTCACCGATCAGCACCGGGTTGTTCTTGGTGCGGCGCTGCAGGACCTGGATGGTGCGACGAATCTCGTCGTCACGCCCGATTACCGGGTCCAGCTTGCCGTCTTCGGCGCGCTTGGTCAGGTCGACGGTGTATTTGTCCAGGGCCTGGCGCGACTCCTCATGATTGGGGTCATTCACCGCGTCGCCGCCGCGCAGGTTGTTGATGGCATTTTCCAGGGCCTTTTTGCTCACGCCCTGGCCCAGCAACAACTTGCCGAGCTTGCTGTTTTCATCCATGGCGGCGAGCAGCACCAGTTCGCTGGAGATGAACTGGTCGCCTTTCTGCTGGGCCAGGCGATCGGCCTGGTTAAGCAGGCGCGCCAGATCCTGGGACATATTCACGTCACCCGTCGGATTCTGGATTTTCGGCAGTTGGTCGAGCTCTTTGCTCAACTCCTTGCGCAGGCTGTTGACGTCGAAGCCCACCTGCATCAACAGGGGCTTGATAGAACCACCCTGCTGTTCGAGGAGTGCCTGCATCAAGTGCGCGGGCTCGATGGCCGGATGGTCGAGGCCAACGGCCAGGGATTGGGAATCCGATAACGCCAATTGTAATTTGCTGGTTAAACGATCAATACGCATTAGTCACCTTCCTTTTGAGCAGGCCGGAGCTATGTGCGAGCGAGCTTGCTCGCGAGAAACGCATCCTGAATGAAGAAACCTGCCAGATACCCCTATAGATGGGGGGGATTCTGGAACATTCAAGCCGGCAATGCTTGATATGGATCAGGAGAGTCTAGCGTTCGAGCCAGATCAGGGAGGCAAATCGACCGGTACGCGGGCTGCGCCGGTAAGAAAAGAAGCGCGGGTCGGTCACGGTGCACAAACCGCCACCGTAGACAGCGGTGATACCACGCGCAGCCAGGCGCAGGCGCGCCAGCTGGTAGATATCAGCCAGGAACTTGCCAGGGTTGTGGCTGGGAACGAAAGCCTGCGCGGTTTGCGGGTGTTGCTGCATAAAGGCTTCACGCACTTCCGGGCCGACTTCAAAGGCCTTTGGGCCAATCGCCGGGCCCAACCACACCAGTACGTCGGCAGGCGCAGCATCCAGGCTGTCGGCGGCCGCTTCCAGCACACCCGCCGCCAGGCCACGCCAACCGGCATGGGCGGCAGCAACACGAGTTCCGGACTTATTGCAAAACAAGGCCGGCAGGCAATCGGCGGTCATCGCCGTGCAGGCGATGCCGGGCGTACCGGTCCAACTGCCGTCGGCCTCGGCAATCCGTCCCGGATCGGCCTCGACCACGACCACACCATGAACCTGGCGCAACCAGGCGGGCTGGATAGCAAATGCGGCGGTGAGACGACGGCGATTCTCAAGCACAGCTTCGGGGCTGTCCTCGACATGATCGCCTAAGTTGAGGCTGTCGAACGGCGCCAGACTGACGCCGCCCGCACGGGTGGTGACGCAGGCTTTGACCCCGGCCGGCGCAGGCCAGTCAGGAATCAGCCAGTCATTCATCCGACAAAGGCCTCGCGGTCCTGCTTGAGCAACGACAGCAACCAGACAAAATCGTCGGGCAGAGGCGATTCCCAGCTCATCCGCTCACCGCTCGTCGGATGATCCAGTTCCAGGAAGCGTGCATGCAGCGCCTGGCGCGGGAACGACTTCAGCGACTCGACCATGGTCACACTGGCGGCCGGCGGAATACGGAAGCGACCACCGTAGGCCGGATCGCCGACCAACGGGAAGTTGATATGCGCCATATGTACCCGAATCTGGTGGGTACGGCCGGTTTCCAGCTTGACCCGCACATGGGTGTGGGAACGGAAACGCTCCAGCACGCGGTAGTGGCTGACGGCCTGCTTGCCGCCCTCCATCACCGCCATGCGCTGGCGCTGCTGGCCGTGACGACCGATAGGCGCGTTGATCTTGCCACCGGCCACGACCACACCAATCACGATGCACTCATAGATGCGGCTGACACTGCGGCTCTGCAATTGTGTGACCAACTGCGTCTGCGCCTGAATGGTCTTGGCCACGACCATCAGACCAGTGGTGTCCTTGTCCAGGCGGTGGACGATGCCGCAGCGCGGGACATTGATGATGTCCGGCACATGGTGCAACAAGGCATTGAGCAAGGTGCCATCAGCGTGCCCGGCCGCCGGGTGAACCACCAGGCCTGCGGGTTTGTTGATCACCAGGATGTCGTCGTCTTCATAGACGATATCCAGCTCGATGTCCTGGGCGATCCATTCTCCCTGGGCTTCCTGCTCGGCAGTCAGCTCAAGAACCGAACCGCCATGCACTATGTCTCGCGGGCGGATAACCGCTCCATCCACAGTCAGGCGGCCGTCTTTGATCCAGGCGGAAAGGCGCGAGCGCGAGTGCTCAGCGAATAGTTGTGCGGCGACTTGATCGAGGCGTTGGCCGCCCAATTCGGACGGCACCTCTGCGCGAAGTTCAATTTTATCGGACATGCTCAGACTAGGCGTGGCACAGCCTTTGGTTTCGGCTGCGCGCTTGTGGTTAAATACGGCGTCTTTTGCCCCGAGGCTTTCATCGGGGCGCTCATCATAACAGGACGGCCCCGCCCAAGACAGCGGCCGTCATAGGGACGCAAGCCGCCATGCAAGTGAAACACCTGCTGCTGATCGCCATCCTCGCCATGACTGCTGCTTGCTCGTCAACAAAGGACGTCGTCGACGAAAACCTCAGTGAAGTCGAGCTGTACCAGCAGGCTCAGGCCGACCTGGACAACAATAGCTACACAAGCGCCACGGCCAAACTCAAGGCCCTGGAGTCGCGTTATCCGTTTGGCCGCTATGCCGACCAGGCCCAGCTCGAACTGATCTATGCGAACTACAAGAACGCCGAGCCGGAAGCTGCCAAGTCCGCTGCCGAGCGTTTTATCCGCCTGCACCCGCAGCATCCGAACGTGGACTACGCCTACTACCTCAAGGGCCTGACCTCGTTTGACCAGGACGTTGGCCTGCTGGCGCGCTTCCTGCCGCTGGACATGACCAAGCGTGACCCAGGTGCCGCGCGCGACTCCTATAACGAGTTCGCCCAGCTGACCAGCCGCTTCCCCAACAGCCGCTACGCGCCGGACGCCAAGCAGCGCATGATCTACCTGCGCAACCTGCTGGCTTCCTACGAAATCCACGTAGCCCACTACTACCTGACGCGCCAGGCCTATGTCGCCGCCGCCAACCGTGGTCGCTATGTGGTGGAGAACTTCCAGGAAACCCCTTCCGTGGGTGACGGCCTGGCAGTGATGACCGAGGCTTACCAGCGCCTGCACCTCGATACCCTGGCCGCTACCAGCCTGGAGACCCTGAAACTCAACTACCCGGACCACCCTAGCCTGCAAGACGGCCAGTTTGTGCCGCAGGTTGCCGAAGCGGACAACCGCTCGTGGTTGAGCAAGTACACCCTGGGCATGATCGAGTCCCGTCCACCGCTGCCGCCGGGCGAAACCCGCGCCAACCAGGACATCCTCAAGCAGTACCAGGATGCCAAGGACGCCATTCCGTCGGAGCTCAAGCCCCATGACGAGAACGGCGACGTGATCGAGGAAGAAGCACCAGAAGCCCTGGGCAACAACCAGGATCGCTCGTGGTTCAGCTACATGACGTTCGGTGTCTTTGACTGAAACCCGTCTTGGCAGCGCAAGAAGGAGCCCCTCGGGGCTCCTTTTTTCATGGCGCGACTTTATTACCCTGTGCGCCGCTAACATCCTTGGCTAAACTGCCGGATTCCCTGTTGAGAAGCTGCCTGCCATGGTTCGTTTACTGTTCTGGATTGCCCTGATTGCTGCTGCGGTATGGTTCTGGCGCAAGTTCAAGCGCCCCGCTTCGACGCAGCAACAGCCCGGCGAACAAGGCGCCGCGCCGATGGTTCGCTGTGCACACTGTGGCGTGCACCTGCCGCAGGACCGGGCACTGAGCCAGCGCCAGGACTGGTACTGCACCCAGGCGCATCTGGAGCAGGGTCCGAAGTCTATCGAGCGCTGAGTCCTCTGGAACGGTAGGAGACCCGGTTTATATCCGACCAGTGGGCGCATAAGGGGCCGGGTCGATCACCGGCTCATGCCCCAGCAGCAAGTCAGCAAACAACTGGCAAGACGCAGGCGCCAATACCAGGCCATTGCGGTAATGCCCGCAGTTGAGCCACAGCCCTTCATACCCTGGCACCTTGCCGATATAGGGAATGCCCTCCGGCGAACCAGGCCGCAAACCGGCCCAATGCCCCACCACCTCGGCATCCGCCAGGGCCGGAATCAGTTCCACAGCCGAGGCTTTGAGGCTGTCCAGAGCCGATTCGGTCGGTGTCTTGTCGAAACCTTCATGCTCCAGCGTGCTGCCAATCAGGATATGTCCGTCCCGGCGGGGAATCGCATAGCGCCCCTTCGCCAGGACCATGCAGGACAGAAAGTCCGAAGCACACTTGTACAAAATCATCTGGCCCTTGACCGGCTCCACCGGCAGCGTCAGCCCCAGGCTGGCGAGCAGCTCACCACTCCAGGCACCGGCCGCGAGCACTACCTGGTCGCCTCGCACCTCGCCCTGCGCAGTATTGACCCCGACAATGCTGCCGCCCTCCTGGATAAAGCCCTGTACCGCGCACTGCTCATGCAGGGTCACACCCGGCAATGCCAGCAACGCCGCCTTCAGGGACTTGATCAAGCGTGGATTGCGTACATTGGCCACGTTCGCCATATAGATAGCCTCGGCGAACCCCGCGCCCAATACCGGCACCGCGTCACGGGCGGCCGACACATCCACCTTGCTCAAGGGCCGACCTTCCCGCGCAGCCCAGGCCAGGGCGTCGGCCTCGTCATCGAGGTCCAGCCAATACAGGCCCGTGGTATGAACCTCGGGATCCACGCCGGTGGCCGCAAACAGGCGCTGGGCCAATTGCGGGTAAAAATCCTGGGACCAATGGGCCAGCGCCGTGACGGCCGGGCTGTAGCGCCAGGGGTATAACGGCGAAACAATCCCGCCACCGGCCCAGGAAGACTCCTGCCCAACCGACGAACGGTCAAGCACCACCACCGCCAGCCCTTGGGTTGCCAGGTTGAACGCCGTCAACAGCCCGATAACACCACCACCCACAACCACGACTTGCTGTTGCTTGGTCATTGTTCGATCCAGCTCATAAAAAGAAAGGAGTGCTCCAGGCACACCGTCGCCCACCAGCGTCATCGCCCCCAGCACTCCTGACGCGTGGTGCCGGGTGCGGCGCCGGGATTGGCCCGCGCGCCAGTGCTGGTCAAACTGAACTCACCACAAGGATCACCCAGCATCGCGTCAGCAAAAGGCGTCGCGGTCAGGGTGAAATCCTGGGGGTTCAGCATCACCGTAATTCTATAGCGATCATTGCCGGTGCTGACGCCGCTGGCATCAATAAAAGTGCCATTTCTCACGTAATAGCGCTCCAGATGCTGGGCTTGCTCCGCGAGCAGCCCGACAATTTCTGTGCGGTAAGCCTTTTTTACGTGGGCGGCGTACCCCGGATAAATCACCGCCGCCAAGGTGGCAATGATCGCCAGCGCGATCAATAACTCGATCAAAGTGAACCCCTTGCAATTGCCGCTCATCGTCATGATCACCTACTGGAGTTGTCGCCATAGAATTCGCCGGAATCGCTCACTGGCATCAGCATCCGCGGCTACCCGCGCATAGACGCTTTCCAGAACGGTGCGCGATTGGCCACTGATCCCCACTGCCGTAACCCGATACAACGTCGCCGGGGTGTCGGGCGGCAAATGTGCCAACCCGCTAGCGGGGCCAAGGTTCTGAATACCGTACACACCCGCTTTCATGCCGACCCAGGTGATAGCCGAGACTGGATCGACGCCTGGCTGGCTGATGGCATACGCCTCGTTCGGCGGGGCACAGGTCACCAGCGACTGACAGGCCAGCAAACCGAACCCGCGCGCCTGTACAGCCGACTCACCGCGCCTGAGCCCGCTTTCGGCCGCCTGGAACGATTGGTTGCGATGCCTGAGGCTGCCGGCGAGCTGTTCCTGCGACGTCGCGCCCTGCATCGAAGCCAGGCCGATAACCGTCAACAACAGCAGCAATACCAGGCTGATCAACAGCACCATGCCGCGCTGCCCAGGGGCCGGTACCCGGCACTCGCTATTCAAGACGATTACGCACGGCAGCGACGACGCTGTAGACCTGGTCCCGCACGCGACCAAGCGGATCGCGCAGCGTCAACATCACCCGCACACTGCGGATCAGCGACTCGTCGCCGGGATGGCTGTCATAGCGGCTCACGACACTGGACCCTGGCCGGCTGGCCACCCCGAAACTCAACTCAAACGCCCCCACGTTATCCACCAGCACCGCCTTGGCCGGCGTTGTCGGAGTGCTGAGCTTCAACTGCCCTGACTCAAAGGTGTAGGTCAGTTTGCGAACCGGGAAAGCAATCTGCCCAGGACCAGGCTTGGGCGGTACCCCCGAGTAGGCCTGGGCGCTGTCGACACAATTACTGAGCACGGTCCAGTCGGGCCGACTGCCCTGACCGCCGACATCGCCAGTGACCAGGGTCAGGCTGGTTGAGGCACCGCTGACCGCCACACTGATCGGCGTGGAAAAGTCAGCCGGCGCCTGAACAATCGCGGGAAGGGACAGGCAACCGAACATCCCCGCCAGGCGAATCTCCTGAATCATCTTGCCCAGGACAAATCGCCCATCATCCTGCAACAACGCCGAGGCATGCTGGCTGGCTGCGGTGCTTCGGGCGGCCAGCGTTACCTGGACGGCTGCCAGGACCACCACCAACCCCAGGGTCGCCGCCAGCAATGCCTCGACCAGGCCAAAACCCGTACTGGAGCGCCTCATCGCGCAGGCCTCGGATCGACCGCGACGCGACTGGTCAGGGTGAATGTTTCCCGGGCGCCGCCGGCATGGGCTGCGCGTGAGTCGTCCCAACTGATGCTGATGGTGACTTCGCGCTGGCTGATCGCAATCGAACCTTTGCCGGTATCGCCGGCCAAGTGGCGGATATTGGCCTCGAAGTCGTGCAAGTCCAGGTCCCGGACACTCGCGACCAAGGTGTTGGCGAGCGAGATATCGTCGCCTCCCCAGGAATAGTCGGCGGCGGCATTGGCGCGAATCCGGTCGAGCATGTCGTAGGCAACGAAGCTCGCCTGGCTGATCATCCTGGAACTGTCGGTGTACTTGAGCGCATTCAGCTGGATCAGCCCGGCCCCCAGCAGGCCAACGCCGAGAATCAACAGCGAAACCAGCACTTCGATCAGGCTCATACCGATCTGTTGCGTGTCGGTCGGGGGTGTACAAGACGTTACCAGGCAAGCTCGCATAGCCATCGTCATCCTTGTCGAGGGTCATCCAGACGGCCGAGATAGCCGTGCGTTGCCCAAGACTAGCGCCGCTGTTGCCGTCGCGCTGCCCCTCGGAATAAAGGGAAATACTTTGGACAGGAAGGCCATCACTGCCCCCGCACGCAGTGCCGCTATAACTAGTTCAGGCACACGGTCCACGGAGGGACGAGGTATGAAACAACGCGGTTTCACATTGATCGAATTGCTGCTCGGCTTGATCGTCAGCGGCATCCTGGCGCAATTGGCGGTACCCGGCTTCAAGAGCCTGCTGGACTCACAAACGCGACTGAGCGCCGCGCAGACACTGGCGTCTGGCTTGCGCTACGCCCGCACCCAGGCCATTGCGCGCAATCGAACGGTGATCATCCACGCGCTGGATGATGACTGGAGTCGGGGCTGGAGGGTGGTGGTGGACATGAATGGCCGCGGTCATCTGGACGACGACAACCCGGTACTGCTGGAACGCCAGGACAATGGGCGGATCCCCATTGTGGGCAATACCCCGGTGCGCACGCAGATTCGCTTCAGCGGTTTGGGCGAACCCCTGCTGTCTGCGGGTGGGTTTCGCGCCGGCACCGTGCATGTGTGCTCAACGGACCAGCCGCTGAGCCTGCATCAAGTGGTGCTGGCGCCCACCGGCCGCATCAGCCTGCGCAGCGACAAGGCCGAGCAGGCCTTGTGCCGGGGCTACGATGATCTGGGGCTCAGAGCAGCGAACGAACCCGCAGCTCCTTGGGCATGGAGAAAGTGATGTTCTCTTCGCGCCCTGACAACTCGTCGGCACCTGTCGCGCCCCACGCCTGCAACTGCTGGATCACGCCACGTACCAGGACTTCCGGCGCCGAGGCGCCCGCAGTGATGCCAATGCGCTCGACACCGTCGAACCAACTGCGCTGCAGGTCTTCGGCACCGTCAATCAGGTACGCCGGGGTAGCCATGCGTTCGGCCAGTTCACGCAGACGATTGGAGTTGGAGCTGTTAGGGCTACCGACGACCAGCACCACGTCACACTCGTCGGCCAGTTGCTTGACCGCGTCCTGGCGGTTTTGCGTGGCATAGCAGATGTCGTCCTTGCGCGGCCCACCGATGGCAGGGAAACGGGTACGCAGGGCGTCGATGACCCGGCTGGTGTCATCCATCGACAAGGTGGTCTGGGTCACGAATGCCAACTTCTCAGGGTTATGCACTTGCAACTCGGCGACGTCTTTTTCGTCTTCCACCAGGTAGATCGCGCCGCCATTGCGGGCGTCGTACTGACCCATGGTGCCTTCGACTTCGGGGTGACCGGCGTGGCCGATCAGGATGCACTCACGGCCGTCGCGGCTATAGCGCGCCACTTCGATATGCACCTTGGTCACCAGCGGGCAGGTCGCATCGAAGACTTTCAGGCCACGGCCTGCGGCTTCGGTGCGCACTGCCTGGGAAACGCCATGGGCGCTGAAGATAACGATGACGTCGTCCGGCACCTGATCCAGTTCTTCGACAAAAATGGCGCCACGGGCGCGCAGGTCTTCGACCACGAACTTGTTATGGACCACTTCATGGCGCACGTAGATCGGCGGGCCGAAGACTTCCAGGGCGCGATTGACGATTTCGATCGCCCGATCCACCCCGGCGCAGAAGCCACGGGGGTTGGCGAGTTTGATTTGCATGCTGGGCCTCGTGTCTTTGTGGGAGCTGGCTGGCCTGCGATAGCAACGCCTCGGTGCAACTGGTACACCGAGGCGTTGCTATCGCAGGCCAGCCAGCGCCTACAGAACCGGTTTCGTCAGTTAGAGCGCTTTAACGTCGATGATTTCAACATCAAAGGTCAAGGTCTTGCCGGCCAACGGGTGATTGAAGTCGATGGTCACCTGAGTGTCATCGAAGGTTTTGACCACACCGGGCAGTTCGGTATTCGCCGCATCGTTGAAGATCACCAGCAAGCCTTCCGACAGCTCCATGTCCTGGAACTGCGAACGCGGGATGATTTGTACGTTCTGCGGGTTGGGCTGGCCAAAGGCGTTTTCCGGCGGGATCTGCAGGTTGCGCTTGTCACCGGCCTTGAAGCCGAACAGCGCCGTCTCAAAACCCGGCAGCAGGTTGCCATCGCCGACCTTGAAGGTCGCCGGGGCTTTATCGAACGTACTGTCGACCGTGTCGCCATTCTCCAGGCGCAGTGCGAAATGCAAGGTGACTTCCGTGTTCTGGCCAATACGTTGTTCGGCCAATACTTGTTCAGTCATTTACGGCTTCTCCGGGCTTGTTGCCCTTGAACATATCCAGCGCCAGCATGATTGCGCCAACGCAGATGGCGCTGTCGGCAAAGTTGAACGCCGGGAAGTAATGGCGGTTCTGCCAATGCACCAGAATGAAGTCGATCACATGGCCCAAGGCGATGCGGTCGTACAGATTGCCCAGCGCACCGCCCAGCACCAGTGCCAAGGCGATAGCCAGCCAGGTGTCATTGCGGCCCAGGCGCTTGAGCCAGACCACCAGCACCGCACTGACCACCACAGCGATCAGGGCGAACAGCCAACGCTGCCAGCCACCACCGTCAGCGAGGAAGCTGAAAGCGGCACCGGTGTTATAGGCCAGGGTCCAGCTGAAGTAGTCAGGAATCACCACGATCTGCTGGAACATTTCCAGGGTGCCCTCGAAGTGAGCCTTGCTGACCTGGTCGATGACCAGGACCAGCAAGCTCAGTACGAGCCAACCCAGACGTCCGAAACGGCTGGATTTAGGCATAGTGGCGAACCTCACCGGCACCGCTGATGTTGTCGACGCAACGACCGCAGATTTCCGGATGCTCCGGGTTCACGCCAACGTCTTCACGGCAGTGCCAGCAACGGGCGCACTTGGCGAAGGCGGACTTGACGACCTTGAGCTTGAGGCCCGGGACTTCGGTCGCGACCGCATCAGCCGGGGCCTGGGCGAAGGGTGCCAGGCTGGCCGTGGAGGTGATCAGTACGAAGCGCAGTTCGTTGCTCAGCTTGCCCAGGTCGGCGGTCAGGCCTTCTTCGGCAAACAGGGTGACTTCGGCCTGCAGGTTGCCACCGACGGCCTTGGCCGCACGCTGGACTTCCAGTTCCTTGTTCACCGCAACCTTGACGGCCATCACACCTTCCCAATACTCGCGGCCCAGTTCGAAGTCGGCCGGCAATTCGGTCAGGCCTTCGTACCAGGTGTTGAGCATTACGGACTCGTTACGCTCGCCCGGCAGGTATTCCCACAGCTCGTCGGCAGTGAAGGCCAGGATCGGCGCGATCCAGCGCACCAGCGCTTCGGAGATGTGGTACAGCGCGGTCTGCGCCGAGCGGCGGGCCTTGCTGTTGGCGCCGGTGGTGTACTGGCGGTCCTTGATGATGTCGAGGTAGAAACCACCCAGCTCCTGCACGCAGAAGTTGTGGATCTTCGAGTAGACGTTCCAGAAGCGGTATTCGCCGTAGTGTTCCTGCAGCTCGCGTTGCAGCAACAGGGTACGGTCCACAGCCCAACGGTCCAGGGCGAGCATTTCCTCGACCGGCAGGATGTCGGTGGCCGGGTTGAAGCCGGTCAGGTTCGACAGCATGAAGCGTGCGGTATTGCGGATACGGCGGTAGGCATCGGCGCTGCGTTGCAGGATCTGCTCCGAAACGGCCATTTCACCGGAATAGTCGGTGGAAGCCACCCACAGACGCATGATGTCGGCGCCCAGGGTGTCGTTGACCTTCTGCGGCGCAATCACGTTGCCCAGGGACTTGGACATCTTGCGACCGTTCTCGTCGACGGTGAACCCGTGGGTCAGCAGCTCGCGGTACGGGGCGTGATCGTCGATGGCGCAACCGGTCAGCAGGGACGAGTGGAACCAGCCACGGTGTTGGTCCGAGCCTTCCAGGTACAGGTCGGCGCGCGGGCCGGTCTCGTGACCCATCAGGTGCGAGCCGCGCAGCACGTGCCAGTGGGTGGTACCCGAGTCGAACCACACGTCGAGGGTGTCGCTGATCTTGTCGTACAGCGGCGCTTCGTCACCGAGCAACTCGGCAGCGTCCAGCTTGAACCAGGCTTCGATGCCTTCCTGCTCCACACGCTGGGCGACCACCTCCATCAGTTCGACGGTGCGTGGGTGCAGTTCGCCGCTTTCCTTGTTGAGGAAGAACGGGATCGGCACGCCCCAGTTACGCTGGCGGGAGATGCACCAGTCGGGACGGTTGGCAATCATCGAGTGCAGGCGTGCCTGGCCCCAGGCCGGAACGAACTTGGTGTCTTCGATGGCTTTGATCGCACGCTTGCGCAGGGTTTCGCCGGCGACAGGCTCTTTGTCCATGCCGATGAACCACTGCGCGGTGGCGCGGTAGATCAGCGGGGTCTTGTGGCGCCAGCAGTGCATGTAACTGTGCTTGATGGTTTCGGTGTGCAGCAGCGCACCGACTTCCGACAATTTGTCGATGATCGGCTGGTTGGCCTTGAAGATGAACTGGCCACCGAAGAACTCCAGCGACGGCACGTATACGCCATTGCTCTGCACAGGGTTGAGGATGTCATCGTTGACCATGCCATAGGCTTTGCAGGTCACGAAGTCGTCCACACCGTAGGCCGGCGCGGAGTGAACCACCCCGGTACCCGAGCCCAGTTCGACGTAGTCAGCCAGGTACACCGGCGACAGACGGTCGTAGAACGGGTGACGGAAGTTGATCAGCTCCAGCGCGGAGCCCGTGGTCGTGGCGATCACCGAGCCTTGCAACTCGTAGCGAGTCAGGCAGGCCTCGACCATTTCCTCGGCCAGCACCAGCAGGCGGTCACCGACGTCCACCAGGGCGTAGGTGAATTCCGGGTGCACGTTCAGCGCCTGGTTGGCCGGGATGGTCCACGGGGTGGTGGTCCAGATCACGATGGCGGCGGGCTTGGCCAGGCTTGCCAGGCCAAAGGCCTCGGCCAGCTTGGCGTCGTCAGCGATCGGGAACGCGACGTCGATGGTCGAGGACTTCTTGTCTTCGTACTCGACTTCCGCTTCGGCCAGGGCCGAGCCGCAGTCAAAGCACCAGTTCACGGGCTTGAGGCCCTTGAACACGAAGCCGCCCTTGACGATCTCGGCCAAGGCACGGATTTCCCCGGCCTCGTTCTTGAAGTTCATGGTCTTGTACGGGTTGTCCCAGTCACCCAGCACACCCAGGCGGATGAATTCGGACTTCTGCCCTTCGATCTGCTCGGTGGCGTAGGCGCGGCACAGCTCGCGGGTCTTGTCGGCGCCCAGGTTCTTGCCGTGGGTCACTTCGACTTTGTGTTCAATCGGCAGGCCGTGGCAGTCCCAACCCGGGACATAAGGCGCGTCGAAGCCCGAAAGGGTTTTCGAGCGGATGATCATGTCCTTGAGAATCTTGTTCAGCGCATGACCGATGTGAATCGTGCCGTTGGCATAAGGAGGGCCGTCGTGCAGGACGAATTTCGGACGATCCTTGCCAATCTCGCGCAACTTTCCGTACAGGCCAATACTGTCCCAGCGCTGCAGGATCTGCGGTTCGCGCTGTGGCAGGCCGGCCTTCATTGGGAAGGCGGTGTCCGGAAGGTTTAGCGTGGCTTTATAGTCGGTCATTTAAGGCTCTTCATTAGCGATGGGCGCTAGGTGCGGCTAGTGCACGGGCGGCGGCGACATCCGCATTGATCGCCGTTTTCAGCGCCTCCAGGGAGGCGAATCGCTGCTCTTCACGCAGCTTTTGGTGGAAAACCACCGTCAAACGCCGGTCATACAAATCCCCGGCAAAATCCAAAAGGTGAACTTCCAGGTGGGCCTTGCCATCACCTGCAACCGTTGGCCTGACGCCTATATTGGCGACTCCGGGCCAGGGTTGACCGTCAATATCGACACTCACCAGGTACACCCCGGTCAGTGGCACGCGACGGCGCTTGAGTTGCACGTTGGCGGTTGGCGTGCCCAGTTGGCGCGCCAGCTTCTGGCCGTGCAGGACCCGCCCGGCAATCCGGAACGGGCGACCGAGCAAACGCTCGGCCAAGGCGAAGTCGGCAGCGGCCAAGGCATTTCGCACCTGGGTGCTGCTCACGCGCAGGCCGTCCAGTTCGACGGTTTGCGCGGCTTCGACGGTAAACCCCTGGGTCACGCCGGCCTGCTGCAGGAAATCGAAATCCCCTACCCGGTCGCAACCGAAGCGGAAGTCGTCGCCGACCTCCAGATGCTGCACGCCCAAGCCATCGACGAGGATACGGTCGACGAACTCGGTGGCGCTGAGACTGCGCAAACGCTGGTTGAAGGCCAGGCACAGAACCCGGTCCACGCCCTCTTCGGCCAGCAGTTGCAGTTTGTCCCGCAAGCGGGCCAAACGGGCTGGAGCCGTCTCGGGAGTGAAGAACTCACGGGGCTGCGGCTCGAAAATCACCACGCAGCTGGGCACGCCCAACTCGACTGCGCGCTCGCGCAGCCGCGCCAGGATCGCCTGGTGGCCACGGTGAACACCGTCAAAGTTGCCAATAGTGGCGACGCAGCCCCGATGCTCGGGGCGCAGGTTGTGGAGACCTCGAACCAGCTGCATAACGCGCTTCTTGCTCATAAAGTGGTCGATTATAACCACACCCGGCCCCGGACGACAGGCAACAGCACAGGCCAAATGATCCGAATCGAAAAAACAGCCAGCTTATTGTTGATTGCGATCAATTCAGCGCCTTACGATTGAAATCCCGCAGGCGGAAGCCCAGCAGCAGCAACATGCCAAAGTAGGCGATCACCCCGGCCACCACCAGCAGGCCCAGGCGCAGGAATCGCTCAAGCATCTGCCCCTCGCCCCACGCCGGCATCCAGTGCATCAACCCCAGCAATACCGCTGACATCACCGCCACCGCTACCAGCAATTTGAGGGCGAACATGCCCCAGCCTGGCTGCGGCTGGTACATTTTTTGTTTGCGCAATTGATAGAACAACAGGCCGGCATTGATGCACGCCCCGGCACTGATCGCCAGGGCCAGGCCCGCGTGAGCCAGCGGCCCGATGAAGATCAGGTTGAACAGTTGGGTGACCACCAGGGTGAAAATCGCAATTTTCACCGGGGTCCGGATGTTTTGCTGGGCGTAAAAGCCCGGCGCGAGGACCTTGATCACGATAATCCCCAGCAACCCCACCGAATAGGCGACCAATGCACGCTGGGTCATCAAGGCGTCGAACGCGCTGAACTGGCCGTACTGGAACAGCGAAACGGTCAGCGGTTCGGCCAGGATCCCCAGGGCCAGGGAGCATGGCAGCACCAGCACAAAGCACAGACGCAGGCCCCAATCGAGAATACGCGAGTATTCGTGGCGGTCCTTGCTGGCATAGGTGCGGGCCAGGGTCGGCAGCAAAATGGTACCCAGCGCCACGCCCAGCACACCGGAGGGCAATTCCATCAGGCGATCGGCGTAATACATCCACGACACGGAACCGGAGACCAGCAGCGAAGCGAATGCGGTGTTGATAATCAGGGAAATCTGGCTGACCGATACCCCGAGAATCGCCGGCAGCATGTTTTTCATCACCCGCCACACACCCGTGTCCTTGAGGTTCAGGCGCGGCAGCACAAGCATGCCAATCTTTTTCAGATGAGGCAGTTGATACAACAGTTGCGCCAGGCCACCGGCCAGCACCGCCCAGCCGAGCGCCATCACCGGCGGATCGAAGTACGGCGTGAGGAACAGGGCAAAGATGATCATGCTGACGTTAAGCAGGGTCGGCACAAACGCCGGCACCGAGAACCGGTTCCAGGTATTGAGGATCGCGCCCGCCAGGGAAGACAGGGAAATCAGCAATATATAAGGAAAGGTCACCCGCAACAGATCACTGGTCAGGGCGAATTTTTCCGGAGTGTTGGCAAACCCGGGCGCCGTGGCCCAGATAATCCAGGGCGCAGCGAGCATCCCGGCGACGGTCACCAGCATCAGCACCAGGGTCAGCAGGCCCGAGACATAGGCGATAAAGGTGCGGGTGGCCTCCTCGCCTTGCTGGGTCTTGTATTCCGCCAGGATCGGCACGAACGCCTGGGAAAACGCGCCCTCGGCGAAGATCCGCCGCAGCAGGTTAGGCAGTTTGAACGCGATAAAGAAGGCATCCGTGGCCATGCTCGCGCCAAAAATACGTGCGATGAGGGTGTCACGCACAAACCCCAGAACCCGGGAAATCATGGTGATCGAGCTGACGGCGGCCAACGACTTGAGCAGATTCATTGAAAGAGTTTTTGCCTATAGATAAAGAGCAGGCGAACAAAGCGCCTACTTATGCGATACTGCGCGCCTGCAACAGCACAGAGCCAAAGCTCGCGAGTTTACAGGTCAAGCGCCGGAAATAAATCACCCGCCTCTTCAGATCGACCACTCAGCAGTTCGCATCAGCCGCCCTTGACAAGACTTCAACTCATCGGCATGATTCGCGGCCTATTTTGTTTGCTATTTCCTAAAAAGTCTTTCGAGGAGCTCGACGGTGGCCAACACACCTTCCGCCAAAAAACGTGCAAAACAGGCTGAGAAGCGTCGCAGCCACAACGCCAGCCTGCGTTCCATGGTTCGTACCTACATCAAGAATGTAGTTAAGGCCATTGACGCAAAAGACGCTGAAAAAGCTCAAGCTGCTTACGTTCTGGCCGTGCCAGTTATCGACCGTATGGCCGATAAAGGCATCATCCACAAGAACAAAGCTGCTCGCCATAAAGGTCGTCTGAATGGCCACATCAAGGCTCTGAACCTTGCTGCTGCAGCCTAAGCGATAAGCTTGTTAAAAAACCGACCCCAGGGTCGGTTTTTTATTGCCTACGATTTATGCCGCCTCCCAAAAACAAATGTGGGAGCCGGCTTGCCTGCGACAGGTACATAACATCCAACATTGAAGTCGACTGTTAAACCGCTATCGCAGGCAAGCCAGCGCCCACATAAAGCAGAGCGGAGCTGCCAGGCTTATTGCGCGCCAGGCCACGGCAGGATCGGAATCGCCGTCACCGCATTCTGCGGGCTGCCTTCGATCAGACGGTCGCTGTAGACCAGGTACACCAGGGTATTGCGCTTCTTGTCGAGGAAACGCACCACCTGCATGGTCTTGAACACCAGCGAGGTGCGCTCCTTGAACACCTCATCACCATCCTTGAGCTCGCCCTTGAAGCGAATCGGCCCCACCTGACGACAGGCAATGGATGCCTCGGCGCGATCCTCGGCCAAGCCCAGACCACCCTTCACCCCACCCGTCTTGGCGCGAGACAGGTAGCAAGTCACGCCCTCTACCTTGGGATCATCAAAAGCCTCGACCACGATCCGATCATTGGGGCCGACAAACTTGAACACGGTCGACACCTGGCCAATCTCTTCGGCCGAAGCCAGCAGCGGCATCGCCATCAGCAGCCCCAGCAACCCCTTCATTACGCGCATCGCAATTTTCCCTTTAGACCAGAATCAGGTTATCGCGGTGAACCAGTTCCGGCTCAGCCATGTAACCCAACAGACCGACAATCGACTCAGACGACTGCCCAATGATTTTCTGCGCCTCAAGGGCACTGTAGTTGGCCAGCCCACGGGCAACCTCACGACCGTCCGGCGCGACACACACCACCATTTCACCGCGCCGGAAGCTACCCTGGACCAGCTTGACGCCTACCGGCAACAAGCTCTTGTTACCCTGGGACAGCGCCGACACCGCACCTGCATCCAGCACCAGGGTGCCGCGGGTCTGCAGATGACCAGCCAGCCACTGCTTACGCGCCGCCAGCATGCCACGTTCGGGCGACAGCAATGTGCCGATGCGTTCGCCTGCCTTGAGGCGATCCAGCACGCGCTCCAGACGCCCGCCGACGATGATGGTATGGGCACCGGAACGGGCCGCCAGGCGCGCCGCGCGCAGCTTGGTCTGCATGCCACCACGCCCCAACGCACCACCGACACTGCCCGCTACCGCATCGAGCGCCGGATCGTCGGCCCGCGCTTCGTAAATCAGCTGAGCGTCAGGATTGTTGCGCGGATCAGCGTCAAACATGCCATCGCGATCCGTGAGGATCACCAGCAGGTCAGCCTCCACCAGGTTGGCCACCAGGGCCGCCAGGGTGTCGTTATCGCCAAAGCGGATTTCGTCGGTCACCACGGTGTCGTTCTCGTTGATCACCGGGATCACCTTGAGCTCGACCAGGGCACGCAAGGTGCTACGGGCATTGAGGTAGCGCTTGCGGTCGGACAGATCGTCATGGGTCAGCAGAATCTGCGCGGTGTGGCGGCCGTGCTCGGCAAAACTGGATTCCCAGGCCTGCACCAACCCCATCTGACCAATCGCAGCAGCGGCCTGCAACTCATGCATCGCGCTGGGTCGCGCGGTCCAGCCAAGGCGGCTCATCCCGGCGGCAACCGCCCCGGACGACACCAACACCAACTCGACACCCGCCTCATGCAAGGCCACCATCTGTTCAACCCAGACGCTCATGGCTGCGCGATCCAGCCCCTTGCCATCCGCCGTCAGCAGCGCACTCCCGATCTTTACGACCCAGCGTTGCGCACCCGTCACTTTGCTCCGCATCATCTTCAACCTTAGATTGAGGGCCACGCGACCCAGCGCCGCCCATAACGTTATTCGTGACTACCGATTTCCAGATACTAAAACGCCGCTCGATTGAGCGGCGCTTAAGTTTATCGCAACAGATCAGTCACGCACGTAAATGATTTCTGGACCATCTTCATCATCCACATCTTCCTCGTCCCAATCATCGTCACCGATGTCATGGACCGACTTGACGCCACTGCGACGCAGGGCACGCTGATCATCCAGCGCCTGCAACTGGGCACGCGCCTCGTCTTCGATACGCTGATCGAGGTCAGCCAATTCAGCCTTGTAGGCCGGGTCGGCAGCCAGGCGATCAGCACGATCTTCCAGGTAGCGCATGATGTCGCGGGTCAAACGCTCAGTGCCTTCTTTGGCAATGGCGGAGATCACGTAGACCGGGCCTTCCCACTGCAGGCGGTCAACGATTTCCTTGACCCGCTCTTCGTGCTCTTCCTCGAGGATCTGGTCGCACTTGTTCAGCACCAGCCAACGGTCACGCTCAGCCAGGGACGGACTGAACTTGGTCAATTCGTTGACGATCACTTCAGCCGCGTCCGGCGCACTGGTTTCATCCAGCGGCGCCATGTCGACGAGGTGCAGCAACAGACGGGTACGGGACAAGTGCTTGAGGAAGCGAATCCCCAGACCCGCGCCATCGGAAGCACCCTCGATCAGACCCGGAATATCCGCGATCACGAAGCTCTTCCAGCGATCGACGCTGACCACACCCAGGTTTGGCACCAGGGTGGTGAACGGGTAATCCGCAACTTTCGGCTTAGCGGCCGACACCGAGCGAATGAAAGTACTTTTGCCAGCGTTTGGCAGACCCAGCAGGCCCACATCCGCCAGCACTTTCATTTCCAGCTTCAGGTCACGCTGCTCGCCCGGCTTGCCCGGCGTGGTCTGGCGCGGCGCACGGTTGGTACTGGACTTGAATCGGGTGTTACCCAGACCGTGCCAGCCACCCTGCACAACCATCAGTTTCTGGCCGGCCTTGGTCAGGTCGCCAATCACTTCCTGGGTGGCAGAGTCGATGATCGTGGTGCCGACCGGTACACGCAGCACCAGATCCTCACCCTTTTTACCGGTGCAGTCAGTGCTGCCGCCGTTGGAGCCGCGCTCGGCATCGAAGTGCCGGGTGTAACGGTAGTCCACCAGGGTATTGAGGTTTTCGTCGGCCATCATGTAGATGGAACCGCCATCACCACCGTCGCCGCCGTTCGGGCCACCGTTTTCGATGAACTTTTCGCGACGGAAACTCATGCAACCATTGCCGCCGTCGCCAGCTTTTACTCGGATCGAAACTTCATCAACGAACTTCATAACAAAACGCCTCTCGCCGCACGGACGAGCTTAAGAAACCAAGACATAAGACTCTTGCAAAAATGAGCGCAGCAACCTCAATCAGCGACCGCAAATCCCGCTGCCTTCGCCCACCACAAACAGCTTTGCAAGAGACTCACCCCACAAACGAAAAAGCCCCGTCGCAAGACAGGGCTTTTCCAGCGAGCTCGCAATTAAGCCGAGACAACGCTCACGTAACGGCGGTTGAACGCGCCTTTTACTTCAAACTTGATCACGCCTTCGATTTTCGCGAAGAGGGTGTGATCTTTACCCATGCCTACACCGTAACCGGCGTGGAATTGGGTGCCGCGCTGACGCACGATGATGTTGCCCGGAATGATTTTCTGGCCGCCATACATCTTAACGCCAAGGCGTTTGGCTTCTGAGTCGCGACCGTTACGGGTACTACCACCAGCTTTTTTGTGTGCCATGAGTCAATTCTCCTAGTGAGGAATTAGGCTGAAATTAAGCCTGAATACCGGTGATTTTGATCTCGGTGTACCACTGGCGGTGGCCCATACGCTTCATGTGGTGCTTACGACGACGGAACTTGATGATGCGGACTTTATCGTGACGACCTTGGGAGATCACTTCAGCCACAACGGTAGCGCCAGCAACAACTGGAGCGCCGATGTTCACGTCATCGCCATTGGCGACCAACAGAACGCGATCAAAAGTAACGGATTCGCCGGTAGCGATTTCCAGTTTTTCGATCTTCAGGTATTCACCTGGGGCGACCTTGTATTGCTTGCCACCAGTAACAATTACTGCGTACGACATGGTATTTCTCCGATAATCCTGCTCACCCAGCGCTTTATAAGAAGAGGTATTGGCTGGCATGGCTGCATGGGATGGACGTCCCGAATGCAATTGCGTAAGGCAGGTGCTGCCCAGGAAGTTCAGGGTGCGCGATTGTACGCAAGCTGTGGAAGGCTTGCAAGTAGCCGTCTATCGCGCCTTGACACCCAGGGGCGCGGGTCCTAGCATGCCGCGCAACCCTTCTGGAGCGACTGTCGCTGATGCAACCCCAAGCTTTCTACCGCGCGGTGGCGGACGATTTTAGCGCCGTCGACGGCATCATCAAGAAGCAGCTGACTTCTAAAGTGCCGCTGGTCTCCAAAATTGGCGACTACATTACTTCGGCCGGCGGTAAACGCCTGCGTCCTTTATTAGTGCTGCTGTGTGGCAAGGCCCTGGGCCGCGAAGGCGATGACCTGCGCCTGCTGGCCGCCACTATCGAGTTCCTGCACACCGCCACCCTGCTGCACGACGACGTGGTCGACATGTCTGGCATGCGCCGGGGTCGCGAGACCGCCAATGCCATGTGGGGCAACGCGCCCAGCGTGCTGGTGGGTGATTTCCTGTATTCGCGTTCGTTCGAAATGATGGTCGAACTGGGCTCGATGCCGGTGATGAAGATCCTGTCCCAGGCCACGCGCATCATCGCCGAAGGCGAAGTGCTGCAACTGTCCAAGGTACGCGACGCCAGCACCACCGAAGAAACCTACATGGAAGTGATTCGCGGCAAGACCGCGATGCTCTTCGAAGCCTCGACCCACAGCGCCGCCGCCCTGTGCGAGGCGACCGCCGAACAGGCCGAAGCCCTGCGCACCTTTGGCGATCACCTGGGCGTGGCCTTCCAGTTGGTGGATGACCTGCTCGATTATCGCGGCGACGCCGAAACCCTGGGCAAGAACGTCGGTGACGACCTGGCCGAAGGCAAGCCGACCCTGCCGCTGATCTACACCATGCGCGAAGGCACCCCGGAACAAGCGGCACTGGTGCGCAAGGCGATCCAGAAAGGCGGCATCGAAGACCTGGAAAGCATCCGCGCCGCCGTGGAAGCCTCGGGCTCGCTCGACTACACCGCACAACTGGCCCGTGACTACGTGGCCCGCGCCATCAAATGCCTGGAAGCCCTTCCAGCCAGCGAATACCGGGATGCCCTGGTGGAGCTGAGTGAGTTTGCGGTAGCCCGTACTCACTAACGCTCTGTGGGAGCTGGCTTGCCTGCGATAGCATCACCTCGCTACAGCTGATAGACCGAGGTGTCTGCATCGCAGGCAAGCCAGCTTCCACATTTAGACCGCATCGCCCCTCCCCCCGACAAAACCCTATATAATGTGCGACTTTTAGCCATCCTGACTTTCAAGGAGCTTTAGTGAGCACGTTGCCACCCTGCCCAAAATGCAATTCCGAATACACCTACGAAGACGGCGCCCAGCTGATCTGCCCGGAATGCGCCCATGAGTGGTCCGCCGGTGGTGAAGCCGAAACAACCAGCGATGAAACCGTAAAAAAAGACTCTGTTGGTAACGTCCTGCAAGACGGCGACACCATCACCGTGATCAAGGACCTCAAGGTCAAGGGCACCTCGCTGGTGGTCAAGGTCGGCACCAAGGTCAAGAACATCCGCCTGTGCGATGGCGACCACGATATCGACTGCAAGATCGACGGTATAGGCCCGATGAAGCTCAAGTCCGAGTTCGTCCGCAAGGTCTGACCGGCCTGCCCCCCATCCCGCGCCTGACGCGGGATGGCGTTTCACCCTCCCCCCATGACCTCCCCAGTAGCAAAAGGCCAGCCCTGTTGACCTTGCACAATGTCCACTCCGAAAAACCAGGAAATTGCCAATAGGCACTTGCTATTCTACGAATAAGAATTATTCTCATTGAAACTCTTCAAGGAGATGCGACCCATGACTTATTTGATTGATGCCTGGCTGGACCGTCCGCACCCTTACCTGCGGATCCTTCATCGGGAAACCGGCGAAGTGTGTGCGGTACTGGAAGAAGAAGCGCTGAATGAACTGCAGGACCAGGGCGACCTGGACGTCAACGGCCTGAGTTCCAGTGAGCCTGGAGTGCTGAAGGAGGTGGTGAGGAATCTGTTTCTGTTCTGCTATGCCCGAGCGTTGCGCCCGGTGACGGAGCTCAATGGCAAGTTTCACCCATGAGCCACCACCCGCTTTATGTGTGAACTGGCTTGCTCGCGATGCAGGCAAGCCAGCCCCCACACAAGCCCGGCCCTATAGAGAGCCAGGCGTAACCTGCAGCGGGTCTTACAGAACGTCGAGCAGCTCGACGTCAAATACCAGAACGCTGTGCGGCGGGATGCTGCCAACGCCTTGTGCGCCGTAAGCCAGTTCGCTCGGCACGTACAGGCGCCATTTGCTGCCGGCATTCATCAGTTGCAGGGCTTCGGTCCAGCCAGCGATCACGCCGCCGACCGGGAATTCTGCCGGCTGACCACGCTCGTAGGAACTGTCGAACACAGTGCCGTCGATCAGGGTGCCATGGTAGTGGGTACGTACCTGGTCTTCACGGGTCGGCTTGGCGCCGTCACCAGCAGTCAGCACTTCAAATTGCAGGCCGGAAGCCAGGGTGGTGATGCCGTCACGCTTGGCGTTTTCAGCCAGGAAAGCCAGGCCAGCACCCGCGGCCGCTTCAGCCTTGGCGGCTGCTTCGGCTTGCATGATGTCGCGGATCACTTTGAAGCTGGCAGCCATTTGTTCCTGGTCAACACGGCTTGGCTTGCCGCCGAACGCGTCGGTCAGGCCGGCCAGGATCGCGTCCAGGCTGACGCCCGGTGGCGGGTTGTCGCGCAGTTGGTCACCCAACTGACGGCCAATGCCGTAGCTGACGCGGGTTTCGTCGGTGGACAGATTGACTTCGGACATGGAAAGGCTCCGCTGTAGGACAAACCCAAGATGCTGCAAAAGCGCAGTTTCTTGCGTGTCATCCAAACTAAAAGGGCGAGCAGACTAGCACACTCGCCCTACGCTTGATCAGCCCAAAATCCCAGGCAAACAGGCGCCCGGCGCGGATCAATGCTTGGTGAGTTTATCCAGGTAGCCCATGGCAAACGCCGAGATCACGAAGGTCATGTGAATGATCACGTACCACATCAGGTGCTGTGGATCGACATTCTTGGCATCCATGAAGATACGCAGCAGGTGGATCGAGGAAATCGCCACGATGGAGGCCGCCACTTTCATCTTCAGCGACGAAGAGTCCATGGTGCCCAGCCAGTTGAGCTTTTCCTTGTTGTCGTCGATATCCAGTTGCGAGACGAAATTCTCGTAGCCGGAGATCATCACCATCACCAGCAAGCCACCCACCAGGGCCATGTCGATCAACGACAGCAGCACCAGGATCAGCTCCGACTCGGCCATCGCAAAGACATTGGGCAGCAGATGGATCACTTCCTGGAAGAATTTCAGCGCCAACGCCAGCAGCCCGAGGGACAAGCCGAAATAGATCGGCGCCAGCAGCCAGCGGGAGGCGTACATTGCATTTTCGATAAAGCGTTCCATGGAATCTCACACAGCTTGGCTAGAAATGGCGGCGAGTATATCAGCCGCGCGCATCGCGCCATAACCACCCGGAAACTGACCTGTAGCGCTTCTGTAAGACAATTTTTCTGCTAGTGTCGGCCCCATCAACGTGGCTCGATGCTGCCGGACAGGAATCTCAAATAATGGATGTGCGATCTCCCTTGGCCAGTCTTGGCCTGTGTGTGGCATTGCTGGCGGCCAGCGGCTGCTCCCCCAGCGACGAGCACAAGCAAGCCACTCTCGAAGAAAAAACCGCCCAGTTCGAACAGTCCCTTGACACCATCCAGGATCCCCGCCTCAAAGAGGCCGTAGGCGAACTGGGCGGCTCGCTGCTGCTACTGGAGCGGGCGCGCATCAAGCTCGACACCAGGCCTGTCGAGACCGAGTACGGGGAAAACGCCCTGGCCGTGCTTGCCCACTACCCTACCCCGCAAGCCCTGGTAGATACCTACATCAACGGGCTGTTTGTCCTGCGCAAGAACTCGCACTCGGACTACCTGACCGATCTGCAACCGGTGTTCCCGTTCAGTTTCAATATGCCGGACCAATTCCCCTTTCCCCATGGCCTGGAATGGCAGTCGGTGACCCTGAGCAACAACAAGATCATCCCGTTCCAGCCGGAATGGTCGGAAACCGACCCCGGCATTCAGTTGAGCCCCAGCAGCTCCAACCTGACCAATCCGGACGACCTGACCGTGACCTATCCGTTCATCGAAGGTATCGAGACGGACAACAAGAGCCAGCCGCAGCCCGTCATGCTCAAAGGCCAGGTCGAGGTGATTGCCCCGAGTAAAGTCCTGGCCTTCGACCTGACCCGCCAGGACGTGGGCCAGAAACGCACTCAGGAAAACATCACGCTGACCCTGCTGGCCCTGGAAAACAACTACGCAGAGATCGAGCTGAGCAACACCAGCCCCCTGGCGCCACAAGTGGCAGATGAATCACCCAACCCGCTGCTGGTCCAGGCCCGGGACACCACGGGGCAGTTTCTTTCCCGCTCCGGCTCGATCAACGAAAGTGCCGCCCAGGTCGCCTTCTACGAGCAGCAACTGGCACAGATGCGCAAGCAGAACACCTGGTCCGAGGCCTTTGAGAAACAGTTGGAAGACGCGCAAAAAGCCTTTGAACAAAAGCAGGCCAGCCACTACGCCAAGGTCTACTTCAATGGGGTGATCGATACGCTGCAGGTCAACGTGCTGGATTTCTCCGACGCGACAGTCACCCATAAGGATCTGGAGCTGCCTGTACGGCGCTTCGACAAGAACAGCCTGGAAAAGACCGTCCAGGGCCTGCCCATGCCGGTCACTGTGTATGACGACCAAGCTGCGGACTGGCTCAAAAGTGCCACGCTCTCCGAAGACCAGCTCAAAAGCAGCATCACCATCAGCCAGTCAGTAGAGGACGCCAGCGCCGCCCACATCACCTTCGACCACCCTTTCACCTTCAATGACGACCTGGTCGGCTCGACACGCACCAGCAGCGACGCCCCGCTGACGTTCTTTACCGCAGATGATGAAGGCAACCGCGGGGAACCCATCGAGTTGCCCACCGAAGCCTTTGAAGTCGACCCATGGCGCGGCGCCATCACCTACGATCTCAATTTATTCCCGGAAACCCCGGCCTATGCGGTGGGATCCATCCCGCTGTTCCTGGCCACGATCGAAAAAAACACCCTAGACACCACGCACTTGCCCAAGGGCCTGTTGCTGAAAGATAACGCCCTGATCGTCGACCAGGCGCTGTTCCCTTCCGACAGCTGGCGGTTCTTTGCCAAGGATGCCAGCGGCAACTACCTGAAGGAAATCCTAGGCGTCAGCCACCGCGCCGAGGAATACGGCACCGCACTGTTTGACGTGCATTACTTTTATGGCCAGCCGACCGTGCTTGAAACCTACCAGCGCACTGCGCTGAACACGCTGCAATACGGCTTTGAGGTCAAGCTGGACAAGCCCGAGACCAAATAAGCCGTGGGCTAGAGGTGAACCGCATGAACCCGCCCGCCATTTAGCTGGCGCAGGTGTGCCTGCAGGTGCAGGCACCATATCTGCGGATCGTCGGCCAGTTCATAGCCGTGCAGGGTCAGGCTTTGCACGATGGAATCCAGCATATTTTCTGCGACGAACGGCCCAGGGAAGGGCCCCTGGGACTTGATGGTCGAGGGCTGCTCGCCGGTCATTCCGGCGGCAAACAGCAACGTCCACATCCCGGTATCCCCCGCAAGAGGGCGAATGGAACATTCAATTCGGGTGACCAGGCCCAGGCACTGGCGAGTGAGGCAAAGGCTGCGCGGCATAGCGGCGACCCTCGGTAGATCCGGTGTTCAGCCTCCAGACACAAGGCTGTCTCTATCCCATGACCCCTGTAGCTATCCCTAGAGCTGAGAATAGAAGAAAACCGGTACAAACCAAGGCCGTAGGGACCAACGGCGGTTGGCCCCGAAAAACCCAGTCAAAATCATGACACGCTGTCTGTAGGGGCGAGCAAGCTCGCGCACCTACAGTGGAAACCTCAGCTTGGCTTGGCTGCGGCCAACGCCTGCTGCGCCAGCTCCTTTTCCGCCTCCTTGAGGTCTTCTTCGCTGATCATCTCGGCAATGGCCCGCAGACGCTCAACTACGCGGGCATTGACGCTGCCCTCGGGGAATTGCCCTTCGGCATCCGGCTCACCGGCAGGCTCGCCCACCAACAGGCTCAAGGCTTCGTCGGCCTGGCGCACGGCATACACGTGGAACTGCCCTTGCCTTACCGCCTGCAAGACCTTCTCGTCGAGCATCAACGTCGCGACGTTGGCCTGGGGAATGATCGCACCCTGCTCCCCGGTCAAACCACGGGCCTCGCACAGGCGGAAGAAACCTTCGATCTTCTCGTTGACCCCACCCACCGCCTGCACTTCGCCGAACTGGTTGATCGACCCGGTGATGGCAAAGCACTGCTTGAGCGGCGTCTTCGACAGTGCCGAAATCAGCGTGCAGGCCTCGCCCAACGAGGCGCTGTCGCCATCGACATAACCATAGGATTGCTCCAGGGCGATACTTGCGGAGATCGCCAGGGGGAATTCCTGGGCATAACGGCTGCCCAGGTAACCGGTGAGGATCATCACGCCCTTGGAGTGGATCGGCTGGCCGAGGTTGACCTCGCGCTCGATATCGACGATGCCGCTGCCGCCGGGGTACACCGTGGCGGAAATCCGCGCAGGCACACCGAACGCCGAATCACCGACCTCCAGCACGGTCAGCCCGTTGCATTTGCCCACTGCGGCACCCGCCGTGTCGATGAGGATTACCCCGGCGAGCATGTCGTCGAGAATCCGCGCCGAGACCCGCCCGGTGCGCGTGGCCTTGGCTTTCAGTGCACGCTCGATATGCCCGGCGTCGGTGCGTTCGTCGCCCGCCAGATGACGGATGAAGTCCGCCTCGCTGACCAGTTGGAACAGGTCGCCGATCCGCGCCGACAGGCGCGCCTGGTGCTCCGCCAGGCGGGCGCTGTAGGTCGCCAGCCGCGCCACGGCATCCGAGGTCAGCGGCGCCATGCCTTCTTCCGAGGTGCGGGTTTTGAGCAACTGGGCGAATTGCTCCAGGCTCTCATCGACCATCGGGATATCTTCATCGAAATCCACCAGCACCCGGAACATCTCCTGGAAGTCCGGATCCAGGTCTTGCAGGGTGTAGTACAGCGAACGGGCGCCGATGATGATGACCTTGACCTGCAACGGGATCACTTGCGGGTTGAGGGTCACAGTGGCCAGGCGGCCCAACTCGCCCAGGGGCGACTCCATCTTCAGCTTGCGCGATTGCAGGGCTCGCTTGAGCGCATCCCAGACAAATGGCTCGCTGAGCATCTTCTCGGCTTCGAGGATCAGGAAACCACCGTTGGCGCGGTGCAACGCCCCCGGGCGCAGCTGGCGATAGGTGGTGTAAAGCGCGCCCTGGTCAGTGCTGTATTCGATACGGCCAAACAGGTTGTCGTAGGTCGGGTGCGGCTCGAACACCACCGGCGCCCCACCATTGAGCGGATGGCCTACCACCAGGCTCGGGCAGTACTGCTCTTCGAGCAACTTGCGCGCCTGGGCGTCGGTTTTCGCGTCATCCACCAGCAGCTCGACCACGGTCTTGAGCAGATAGACCTGCATGGCTTGCAGGTAGCCGCACACCCCGGCGTTCTCGGCGTACTTTTCCGACAACGGCGCCAGCAACGGCTGCAAGGCCAGGGTGATGGTCTCTTCGTTGAAATGGCGCATCTGGTTGTTGGACTCGCGCTTCCACTGCGGCAAGCTGGCGAGTTCTTCGTTGAGGCGCTCTTCCAACGCGGAAATATCCGTGTGGAAACGCTCGCGGTCGGCTTCCGGCAACTGCGAGAACTCGGCCTCGTCCAGGGCCTTGCCATCGAGCATCGGGGTAAACGCGATGTTGGTGCTATCACGGTACAGCGCCACGTCCTTTTCCAGGGCCAGGCGCTCGATCACATCCAGGGCACGGTCGTAGCGCTGGTTGAAGGCACGGTCGATGGCACTTTTGCGCTGTTGATACGTTGGGTGCTCGAACACTGCCGGAAAGGTGGCGACGAGGTTGTCGATCAGGCCACTGATATCGGCGATAAAGGGCGCCGCACCGCCCGCAGGCAACTCCAGGGCGCGGGGCTCGCGAGGCTCGTCGAAGTTATTGACGTAGACCCAGTCTGCCGGGGTCTGCAGGCGCTTGCCTTCGGCCTTGAGGTAGCGTTTGACGAACGAGAAACGGCCGGTACCGGGCTCACCCATGACAAATACGTTGTAACCGGGGCGCGGCATGGCCACACCGAACTGCAAGGCTTCAACCGCGCGTTCCTGGCCAAGCACACCGCGAAAGGGCTCCAAATCATTGGTGGTCGAGAAGCTGAACTGTTCAGCGGAGAAAGGACGGGTCAGCGCTTCGGGCGCTAGACGCAAGCTGGCAGCAACAGGATCAGGCATCGGGCTTCCTTACATCAGGCGGGGCAATGGCGGCATTCTGGCGCCGTGCGTAGCCGGCTGGCAAGGCACGACTGAGGTAAAGCATAGACACGGGATGCCGCCTGCAAAAAAACCAGTCTGCATTGATTGTTTTACAAAAAACCACGGAACCCTTGGAACATGCCTAAACTCCAAACTGCGCGGGTTGGACTAATAACTGGCCCCTAGGGTGCTTTGCGGCGCCTGAACCCTTGTCCATTGGTTTGCACACTAAGAGAACAAAGCTATGAAACGGATCCTTCTCGGTACTCTCTTCACCGTTGTCTCCCTCAATGCAATGGCCGAAGCGCCAGGTGGCCCGAACTGTGGTTGGGGCAACATGTTGTTCGAAGGCCAGCGCGGCACGCCGGCTCACTTCCTCGCTTCCACCACCAACGGCACCTCCGGTAACGCCACTTTCGGCATGACCTCGGGCACCAACGGTTGCAGCACCAACAGCGCGCTGACTTACGGCGGCAAATCGTGGATTGCCATGAATGGCATGATGAACGAGCTGTCCGAAGACATGGCCAAAGGCAATGGCGAAGCTCTGACCACCTATGCCGTGGTCCTGGGCGTTGCTCCAGAAGATCGTGATCACTTCGCCGCTGTGACTCACGAGCACTTCCAGCAGATCTTCAGCAAGGCTGACGTGACCGCAGAAGACGTGCATTCCAACACCCTGGCGATCCTCAAAGGCGACGCCCGCCTGGCGAAATACGCCACCCAGGCTTAAGCTCGACCTGCCCGCGCCCTTACCCGGCGCGGGTTTTATTTTTTGGACCTGCCCCTTTCTTGGGTCTTTATTTATTCCGACTTAAGTTGCCCCTATGCTCAAACGCCTTGCCAGCCTGGCACTCTTCGCCTGCGCCCCGCTATATGCGGCGCCGCACCTTGATGATCAACGTTTGCAGCACCTGGCCAATGATCCGTTCTGGCTCTCGCTGGGGCACTACGAAGCCGGCAAGCTCAAAGGCTGGCGCAGCTATGTCAGCGACGCGAAATTCTTCCTCGCCAAAGACGGCGCGCACCACCCGGACGCCGAACTCAAGGCCACCGTCGACGCGCTCTACGCACCGGCCAGCCTCGGCGAAAAACATGCTCAATGCGTGTATCCGGCCCGCACCCGCTGGCTCAAGGACCAGTTGCACCTGACCGACCTGCCCGCCGTGGACTGCGTCGAATTCAAGCAATGGTTCAAGGATGTCGCGCCCCACAGCGCGGTGATGATCTTCCCCGCGGCCTACCTCAACAGCCCGTCGTCGATGTTCGGCCATACCTTGCTGCGTATCGACCAGGCTGACGTGCAAAGCAACAAGACCGCGTTGCTCAGCTACGCGATCAACTTCGGCGCCTACATTGAAGGTTCGGACAACAGCATCCTCTACGCCTGGAAAGGCCTGATGGGTGGTTATCCCGGCCTGTTCGCCCTGGTGCCCTACCAGGAAAAACTCTCGGAATACCGTAGCCTGGAGAACCGCGACCTGTGGGAATACCGCCTGAACCTGACCCAGGTCGAGACCGAGCGCATGGTCGAGCATGTGTGGGAACTCAAGCAGATCCAGTTCGACTACTTCTTCTTCGATGAAAACTGCTCGTACCGCCTGCTGGAATTGCTGCAAGTGGCCCGCCCCGGCCTGCGCCTGACCGAACAGTTCCCGCTGACCGCCATCCCCACCGACACCGTGAAAGCGGTGAAGGACGCGGGCCTGGTGGAAAAAATCGACTACCGTCCGTCCCGCGAACGCGAATTGCTGGAGCGCGCCAAGCCCCTGGACAGTGACGAGCAGCAATGGGTGCTAAGGATCAGCGATGACCAGAAGCAGCTGCAAGACCCGACATTCAAAGCCCTCGGCAAAGACCGCCAGGCCCTGATCATCGACGCCGCCTACCGCCTGGGCCGCTACCGCGCCAACGGCCTGGAGCGCGACAGCGAACGCTCCCAGCGCAGCTTCGAGTTGTTGCGGGCGATCAACCAGAACCCGGCGCCCGACCTGCAGATCGAGCGCCCCGGCCTGCCGGAGAACGGCCATGAGTCACGTACCTGGCAGGCCGGTATCGGCACCCGTGGCGACAAGGCCTTTGCTGAGTACGGCCTGCGCATGGCCTACCACGACCTCAACGACAACGCCGAAGGCTTCCCCCTGGGCGCGCAGATCGAGATCCTGCAAATGAAACTGCGCCAGTACGAAGGCAACAACTGGCAATTGCAGCAATTGGACCTGGCGACCATCCGTTCCCTGACTCCGCGCAATGAGCTGCTGCAGCCGTTGTCCTGGCAGGTCACCGGCGGCCTGGAGCGCGTGCCGGGCAAACATGACGACGAAACCCTGGTCAGCCATGTCAACGGCGGTGCCGGCGGCACCTGGCAACTGCACGACGACATGCTCGGCTTCGCCCTCGGCACGGTACGTGTGGAACATAACAACGACTTCAGCGAATTCATCTCCCCTGCGGCCGGCTTTAATACCGGCCTGCTGTGGAAAAACCCACTGGGCAACCTGAGCCTGGAGGCCAAGGGCGACTTTTTCACCAATGGCGAGGTAAGGCGTAGTATCAGCCTGAATCAGCAGTGGGAAGTATCACGCAACCTGGGTGTGCGCCTGAGTGCACAACGGGAGTTCAGCCACTTGGCAACGCCGGTGAACGAAGTGATGCTTGAAGTGAAGTGGTATCACTACTGAACGGCCCCAACGCCTATTGAAGATCCAATGTGGGAGCGGGCTTGCCCGCGATAGGGATGTGTCAGTCGCTGTGGATATGACTGATCCACCGCCATCGCGGGCAAGCCCGCTCCCACATTGGGCCCGCGTTTATCCCGCACCTTAAGGAGTTTTTACGACATGGCCGTTACCTGCACCACCCTTGAACAAGTCCGGGAAAACATCGACCGTCTTGATCGACAGATCGTCGCCCTGCTGGCCGAACGCGGCAGCTTCGTGTCCCAGGCCGCCGGTTTCAAAAAAGACAGCGATGGGGTCAAGGCCCCTCAGCGCGTCGAACAGGTCATCAGCAAGGTTCGCGATTTAGCGCAGACCCTGGGCGCCAACCCCGACGTCACGGAGCAGGTGTACCGCGCGATGATTGGCGCATTCATCCAGCAGGAACTGGCCGAACACGCCGCTCTCTCGCAACCCACCACATAAGCCCCTGTGGCGAGTAAGCCGCCCAAACACATTACTCACCCGCTTTTCACATCTCCCCGACGAATCCCCTTCTAGACTTCCCTTATCAGCCGCTTAACGGCCTGGGAGTATGAGATGTGGCGGTTCGCCGTAATGCTGGGGGTGGTGATGGCGCTTTCAGGCTGCCAGTCCACCCGCGATGAGTTGCTGGCCAAGGGTTATCCACCGCCCTTCGCCGACGGGTTTGACGGTGGCTGTAGCAGTGGGCGCCAGGCGGCCGGGGTGATCACCGGGACGTTTCGCAAGGACGTCCCGCGTTACTTGAAAGACCGCGCCTACGCCGAAGGTTGGGAAGATGGCTTTCGCCAGTGCAAGGCCATGCGTGAGAGCGAAGACCGCGATGAGTATAGGGAACGCCATTGGGACGAGCGCGAGCGCGCCTGGCAGCAGGAGAAGGACCGCGACGCCGCACGGGCGTATCGCAGCCAGTAACACCACCCAGAACGAATGTGGGAGCTGCAAGCCCCCACAATTGATTCTCGGTGGCGCTCAGGTCGCAGCCTAGACGATGCCCTGCGCCAGCATTGCATCCGCCACTTTCACAAAACCGGCGATGTTCGCGCCTTTCACGTAGTTGATCCGGCCGTTTTCTTCGCCGTAGTGCACACAGGCATGGTGGATCGACTGCATGATGTTATGCAGCTTGCTGTCCACTTCACCGGCGGTCCACAGCAGACGCATGGCATTTTGGGACATTTCCAGGCCACTCACTGCCACGCCGCCGGCATTCGATGCCTTGCCCGGCGCGAACAGGATACCGGCGTCGATAAAGATATCCACAGCCTCCAGGGTCGTCGGCATATTGGCGCCTTCGGCCACGCAGATGCAGCCGTTGCGCAGCAGAGCGCTGGCGGCTTCGGCGTCCAGTTCGTTCTGGGTCGCACAGGGCAGGGCGATGTCGCATGCCAGTTCCCATGGGGTCTTGCCGGCGCGGAATTCCAGGCCAAAACGCGGGGCCAACTCGCTGATGCGCCCGCGCTGCACGTTTTTCAGCTCCAGCAGCGCCGACCATTGTTCCTCGGTCAAACCAGTCTCGCAGTACAGGGTGCCTTCGGAGTCGGACAGGGAGATCACCTTGCCGCCCAGGTCCATGACTTTGCGTGCCGCGTATTGTGCCACGTTGCCGGAGCCAGAGACTGCCACGCGCTTGCCTTCAACCCGCTGGCCCTGGCGCTTGAGCATCTCTTCGGCGAAGTACACGCAACCAAAGCCGGTGGCTTCCGGGCGGATCAGGCTGCCGCCGTAGCTCATGCCCTTGCCGGTGAATACCGAGGTGAATTGGTTGCTCAGGCGCTTGTACTGGCCAAACAGAAAACCGATTTCCCGAGCGCCCACGCCGATATCGCCGGCCGGGACGTCCACGTCTGCACCGATATGACGGTACAGCTCGCTCATGAACGACTGGCAGAACCGCATGACTTCGGCGTCGCTCTTGCCCTTGGGGTCAAAGTCCGAGCCGCCCTTGCCGCCGCCCATGGGCAGCGAGGTCAGGGAGTTCTTGAAGGTCTGCTCGAAGGCGAGGAATTTCAGCACCCCCAGGTTGACCGAGGGGTGGAAGCGCAGGCCACCTTTGTAAGGGCCGATGGCGCTGTTCATCTGGATACGGAAGCCGCGATTGACCTGGACCTTGCCCTGATCATCAACCCACGAGACCCGGAAGGTAATCGCGCGTTCCGGCTCGCAGATGCGCTCCAGAATGCCCGAAGTCAGGTAGTGGGGATTGGCCTCAAGAAACGGCCACAGGCTGCGTAGGACTTCTTCCACAGCCTGGTGGAATTCCGGCTGGTCCGGGTCGCGTTTTTTGAGGCGGGCAAGGAAGGATTCGACGGATTCGATCATGAAAAGTCTCGGCAGATTTATTGTCATTAATGGCGATTTGCCCAGGACTTTATCAATTCGCGCCGCACCGTGACAGGGCAAAATGTCGCCTTTGTGAATTTAAATGGTGCAATAGATATAAATAACCCTGATTTTCTGCCCCTTAACAGGGATTTCAACAAGAGCTATGCACCAATAGTTAAACCGCTAATGCAGGCAACTCGGGCCACCTCAATTGTGCAAAAAAAAACGGAGCCCGAAGGCTCCGTTTTGTTCAAACCAACCCGAATCAGGCCAGTTTTTTGTGCCGTACACGATGCGGCTGGGCAGCCGCTTCGCCCAGGCGCTTCTTGCGATCGGCTTCGTACTCGGTGTAGTTGCCTTCGAAGAACACCGCTTGCGAGTCGTCTTCGTACGCCAGGATGTGTGTTGCCACGCGGTCCAGGAACCACCGATCGTGAGAGATCACAATCGCGGCGCCCGGGAAGTCCAGCAGGGCTTCTTCCAGGGAACGCAGGGTTTCAACGTCGAGGTCGTTGGACGGTTCGTCGAGCAGCAGGACGTTGCCGCCCTCCTTCAGGGTCAAGGCCAGGTGCAAGCGCCCGCGCTCACCACCGGACAGGTCCTTGACGAACTTCTGCTGGTCGCCACCCTTGAAATTGAAACGGCCAACGTAGGTGCGCGACGGGATTTCATAGTTGCCGATACGGATCTGGTCGGAACCGTCGGAAATCTGCTGGAACACCGTTTTGCTGCCGTCGAGGTCTTCACGGCTCTGGTCCACGCAGGCCAACTGCACGGTTTCGCCGACTTCGATGGTGCCCGAATCCGGTTGTTCCTTGCCCATCAGCATGCGGAACAGCGTGGATTTACCCGCACCGTTACCCCCGATCACGCCGACGATGGCGCCTTTAGGCATGGAGAACGACAGGTTGTCGATCAGCACGCGATCGCCATAGCCTTTGCAGACGTTCTTGAACTCGATGACCTTGTCACCCAGGCGCGGACCGGCCGGGATGTAGATTTCGTTGGTCTCGCTGCGCTTCTGGAACTCCTGGGACTGCATTTCCTCGAAGCGTTGCAGACGGGCCTTGGATTTCGACTGACGAGCCTTGGCACCTTTGCGCACCCACTCCAGTTCGTCCTTCATGGCCTTTTCATGGGCCGACTGCTGCTTGGATTCGGCCGCCAGACGGTCGGACTTGGCTTCCAGCCAGCCGGAGTAGTTACCCTCGTAAGGGATACCGGCGCCGCGGTCGAGTTCCAGGATCCAGCCCGCGACGTTGTCCAGGAAGTACCGGTCGTGCGTGATCGCGACCACGGTGCCCGGGAAGTCATGGAGGAAGTGTTCCAGCCAGGCCACGGAGTCAGCGTCCAGGTGGTTGGTTGGTTCGTCGAGCAGCAGCATGTCGGGGGCCGACAGCAGCAGGCGGCACAGCGCCACGCGGCGCTTTTCACCACCGGACAGGTGCTCGACCTTGGCGTCCCAGGCCGGCAGGCGCAGCGCATCGGCGGCGACTTCCAGCTGGCGCTCCAGGTTGTGACCGTCGCCAGCCTGCAGGATGGCTTCGAGCTTGGCCTGTTCGGCGGCCAGTTTGTCGAAGTCGGCATCCGGCTCAGCGTAGGCCGCGTAGACTTCGTCCAGGCGGGCCTGGGCGTCCTTGATCACGCTGACGGCTTCCTCGACCACTTCACGCACGGTCTTGGACGGGTCCAGGATCGGCTCTTGCGGCAGGTAACCGATGTTCAGTTCGGGCATTGGGCGGGCTTCGCCTTCGAACTCGGTGTCGACGCCGGCCATGATTTTCAGCAGCGTGGACTTACCCGAACCGTTAAGGCCGAGTACGCCGATCTTGGCGCCCGGGAAGAAGGACAGCGAAATGTTTTTCAGGATTTCCCGCTTCGGTGGAACAACTTTGCCCAACCGATGCATGGTGAAAACGTATTGAGCCAAAATGTGGACCTCGTAAAAAGATGAGAACAGGGCCTGCGTAGCGTCATGGCGCTGTACGTAGCACATCGAATGATCAAGGTTAACCTAAGTCAGCGACGGCGGGCAGATTGACAGGCGCTTTTGAGCCGCGCTTTTTCCTGCTGTGGGCCAGATGGAACACAATACCCGGCAACATCCCCCTAATGAAGAAGACACATGCCACCTGCATTCTGGACCACGCCTTACCCCCTGACTGTCCCGGGAGACAGCTTCGATGCTTAACGTCATGTCTGCACTTGGGCTATTGCTCTTGATGCCGGGGCCGACCAATACCCTGCTATTGCGCTCGGGCGTGCTCTCGGGTTTCAGGCGGGCCTGGACCCTGAGCCTGCTGGAGTGCCTGGCCTACCTGCTGCAGATCTCTTTTTGGGGCTACGCCCTCAGCCATATTGGCGCCAATGCGCCCTGGTGCCTGAAAGTGATGCAGTTCGTCTCTATTTGTTACCTGGTCAAGACCTCGTACGACCTGTGGCGCGAGCCCGCCGTCGACCTGTCCCTGCTGCCCGGAGCGCGGGTGTCGAGGTGGCACTTCTTTTTACTGACGCTGATCAACCCCAAGGGTTTGCTGGTGGTTTCGTTCATCGTGCCGGTGCAGACCTTTGCCGATCTGGCCTTATATGGGCAGTTCGTCATGCAATTCACCGCAGTGGTGATCCCAGTGGGCTGCGCCTGGGTGCTATTCGGCGCACGCATCAAACGCAGCGGGCATGCCTGGCTGACGCCGCAGAACATAAACCGCACCGCTTCTGTGGTTATTAGTTGCTTTGCACTGGCCATTTTATTCAAACTGGCGGATGGCTTGATCAGTACTGGCCCGGCGCTGTAGTCCTGCCAGGCGGGGCTGGCACTTTGCCACAACTCAAGGCATGCTAGCCGCCCTTCGGGCGTCCGGCTTATAGTGCACGTCGCGCGCCAATCCAGCCAAACCGCAGGATCACAGCTTGACCAACGTAACAAAGCCGAGCCCGTTGCGCGCAGCCCATATTGCGCCGGGCGCCCCCCTGCACGGCCCCCTCAAGGGCGCATTGGCGACGCTGGTCCTGTTGCTGCTCGCACTATTGTTCTGACAACTGCTGGATCAATTGCAGCAGAACCAGAAGGACCAACAGCAATACACCATCAACTACAGCGCCGACCTGGCCGAACAGATCAGCCTGAACATGGCCCTGAGCGCGCAAATCGCCCTCAACCTGCTGCCGATCGTCGAACCGCCACGCAATGAAGAACAACACCAGGCCCTGATGCGCAGCTTGCAACGCTCGTTGCCGGAACTGCGCAGCGTTGCCCTGCTCGCCCCCAGCGGCGCGATCCTCAGTGACTCCGCCGATAACAGCCAGGACAGTGCCTGGCTCGAAGAACTGGTCAAGCGCAGCCATGCGCAGTCCTATTATTTGAGCAATAACGGCGACGGCTCCATCATCTACCTGCTGCTGCACCAGCCCAGCGGCGGCGCCAAGATGTACTGGGTGTTGCGCCTGGCTCCCAATTACCTGGCCAACCTGACGCGCCAGGACGGCCAGGGCTCACGCCCGATGTGGGCAATTGAAAACCAGGTGAACCACCGGGTTGTCAGCCGTGACAGCGGCATGCCCAGCCAGTGGTCGGCCGGGCTGACCCCCGAAGAGCTGAATAAAACCGTACTGGTCACCCCTTTGAGCAAAAGCGACTGGCAACTGCGCGGGCTGTTTGATCGCGCCGCTGTGCTGGAGCAACTGCTGCCGGCGTTTATCGGCAAATGCCTGCTGGGCCTGGCCTTTTCGCTGATCCCGGTGCTGGTGCTGCTGAACATGCGGCGGCGCCAGCGCCAGGTCAATGAAGGCCGGCGCCGCTATCAGGATATTTTCGACGGCACCGGTGTGGCCTTGTGCGTGCTCGACCTGTCGGGCCTGCGCGGTTTCTTCGACAAAGCCCAGTTGCACACCCGCGAGCAATTGCAGGAGTGGCTGCACAACAGCCCCGAGCAACGCCAGCAATTGCTCAAGGAACTGCGCATCACCGAGGTCAACCAGGTCGCCGTGCGCCTGCTGAACGTGGCGTCCTGCGAACAGGCCTGGGAACGCTTGATCGACGGTTGCCCGCTGAACACCAGCGCCATCGGCTACGCAGTGCTTGAAGCGGTGCTGATCCAGCACAAACAGCTGGAGCTGGAGATTCAACTCAGCGACATCGAGGGCAACGACCAGTACCTGTGGCTGGTCATGCGCCTGCCGGAAGAACAGCACGACTATAAGGCGGTGATCCTCAGCATCAGTGATATCACCAGTCGCAAACTGGTGGAACTGTCGCTGGTGGAGCGCGAGGCGTTCTGGTCGGACGTGGTGCGCACCGTGCCGGACCACCTGTATGTGCAGGATGTGATCAGCCAGCGCATGATCTTCAGCAACCACCACCTGGGCCACACCCTGGGCTACAACAAACACGAACTGCAGCAAATGGGCGAGTACTTCTGGGAGATCCTGCTGCACCCCGAAGACGCCGAGAGCTATCACGACCTGCGCCAGCAACAACGCGCCGCCGGGTACCTGGCGCAGTTGCAATGCCAGTTGCGCTTTCGCCACCGCAACAACCAATGGCGGCGCTTCGAGATCCGCGAACAGGCCCTGGCACGGGACAAGACCGACCAGGTCACGCGGATTATCGGGGTGGCCAAAGACATTACCGACCAGATCGAGGCCAGCGAATCCCTGCGCGACAGCGAGCAGCGCTACCGCATGCTGGCCGAAAGCATCAGCGACGTGATTTTCTCCACCGACAGCAAGCTGGCCCTCAACTACGTTAGCCCGTCGGTAAATGCGGTGCTGGGCTATGAAGTCGACTGGATCTTCAAGAACGGCTGGCAATCGACCATCGCCAACCCGCAGCAACTGACCGGCATCTACACCCTGGTGGAGCGGGTCAGCCGCGCCCTCGACCAGCCCGAAGCCCTGGCCCTGTTGCGCGACGATGTGCAGACCCAGCTGTTCCTGTTCGATTGCCTGCGGGCCGACGGGCGCAAGGTGCCGATCGAACTGCGCCTGGTACTGGTGTGGGACGAGCACGGCGCGTTCGAAGGCATCCTCGGCGTGGGCCGCGATATCAGCCAGCAACGCCGCGCCGAGAAAGACCTGCGCATGGCGGCCACGGTATTCGAGCACTCCACCTCGGCGATCCTGATCACCGACCCGGCCGGCTATATCGTGCAGGCCAACGAAGCCTTCAGTCGGGTCAGCGGTTATGCCGTGGCCGATGTGCTCGACCAACTGCCGAACATGCTCACCGTCGACGAACAGCAGGAAGCCCACCTGCGCTATGTGCTCAAGCAACTGCACCAGCACAGCACCTGGGAAGGCGAAGTGTGGCTCAAGCGCCGCAGCGGCGAGCACTACCCGGCCTGGGTCGGCATTACCGCTGTGCTCGATGACGAGGGCGACCTGGCCAGCTATGTGTGCTTCTTCAGCGACATCAGCGAGCGCAAGGCGAGCGAACAACGCATCCACCGCCTGGCCTACTACGACGCCCTGACCCACCTGCCCAACCGCACGCTGTTCCAGGACCGCCTGCACACCGCGTTGCAGTCGGCCGAACGACAAAAGTCGTGGGTGGTGCTGATGTTCCTCGACCTCGACCGCTTCAAACCGATCAACGACTCCCTGGGCCACGCCGCCGGCGATCGCATGCTCAAGGAAATGGCGACCCGCCTGCTCGGCTGTGTGGCCGAGGACGACACGGTGGCGCGCATGGGCGGTGACGAGTTCACTTTGCTCCTGCAACCCCGGGTCAGCCGCGAAATGGCGCTGAACCGGGCGATTCATGTGGCCGAACAGATCCTCGCCAGCCTGGTGAAGCCGTTTGTGCTGGAAGGCCGCGAGTTTTTTGTCACCGCCAGTATCGGTATCGCCCTGAGCCCTCAGGACGGCAACGAACTGAGCCAGTTGATGAAAAACGCCGACACGGCGATGTACCACGCCAAGGAACGTGGCAAGAACAACTTCCAGTTCTACCAGGCCGACATGAACGCCAGCGCCCTGGAGCGCCTGGAACTGGAAAGCGACCTGCGCCATGCCCTGGACCAGAACGAATTCGTGCTCTATTACCAGCCACAGTTCAGTGGCGATGGCAAACGTTTGACTGGCGCCGAAGCCCTGCTGCGCTGGCGTCACCCACGCCGTGGCCTGGTGCCACCGGGGGATTTCATTCCGGTCCTGGAAGAGTTGGGCCTGGTGGTGGACGTGGGCGACTGGGTGATCGACGAGGCGTGCCGCCAACTCAAGACCTGGCACCAGAACAAGGTGCGAGTGCCCAAGGTCTCGGTGAATATTTCGGCGCGGCAGTTCTCCGACGGGCAGTTGGGCACGCGGATCGCCACCATCCTCAAGGAAACCGGCCTGCCGCCGGCGTGCCTGGAGCTGGAGTTGACCGAAAGCATCCTGATGCGCGAGGTCAACGAGGCCCTGCAGATCCTTGCCAGCCTGAAAAACCTCGGCCTGAGCATCGCTGTGGACGACTTCGGCACCGGCTACTCATCGCTCAATTACCTCAAGCAATTCCCCATCGACGTGCTGAAGATCGACCGCACTTTCGTCGACGGCCTGCCGTCTGGCGAACAGGATGCGCAGATCGCCCGGGCAATCATCGCCATGGCCCACAGCCTGAACCTGGCGGTGATCGCCGAAGGCGTGGAAACCCATGAGCAACTGGACTTCCTGCGCGAGCATGGCTGCGACGAGGTGCAGGGCTACCTGTTCGGGCGGCCGATGCCGGCCAATCGGTTTGAGGCGCAGTTCAGTAACGACGCCCTTTTCATGTTTGACTGAGGTTTTGCGGTGGGGCTGATGGCCTCATCGCGGGCAAGCCCGCTCCCACATTTTGATTTGCGAACACATTCAAATGTGGGAGCGGGCTTGCTCGCGAAGGGGCCATCAAATACGCCATCCATCTCTGGATGAACGCCACTTGTCCGCGACATGATGTCCTTTCATATGCCATCTAAAACCCATTGGGTTAGAATGCCCCTCTTTTCTGCCCCCGATCCTTGAGGACCGCCATGTTCAGCCGTGATTTGACTATTGCCAAGTACGACGCCGATCTCTTTGCCGCCATGGAGCAAGAAGCTCAGCGCCAGGAAGAGCACATTGAGCTGATCGCTTCGGAAAACTACACCAGCCCTGCCGTGATGGAGGCTCAAGGTTCGGTTCTGACCAACAAGTACGCCGAAGGTTATCCGGGCAAGCGTTACTACGGCGGTTGCGAATTCGTCGATATCGTCGAGCAACTGGCTATCGACCGCGCCAAGGAACTGTTCGGCGCCGATTACGCCAACGTCCAGCCACACGCCGGCTCCCAAGCCAACGCGGCCGTGTACCTGGCCCTGCTGCAAGGCGGCGACACCATCCTGGGCATGAGCCTGGCCCACGGCGGTCACCTGACCCACGGCGCCAGCGTTTCCTCCTCCGGCAAGCTGTACAACGCTGTCCAGTACGGCATCGATGGCAACGGTCTGATCGACTACGACGAAGTCGAGCGCCTGGCCGTCGAGCACAAGCCAAAAATGATCGTGGCCGGTTTCTCTGCCTACTCGCAGATCCTCGACTTCCCACGCTTCCGTGAAATCGCTGACAAAGTGGGCGCCTACCTGTTCGTCGACATGGCCCACGTGGCCGGTCTGGTCGCCGCTGGCGTCTACCCGAACCCGGTGCCTTACGCTGACGTGGTGACCACCACGACCCACAAGACCCTGCGCGGTCCACGTGGCGGCCTGATCCTGGCGCGCGCCAACGCCGATATCGAGAAAAAGCTGAACTCCGCCGTATTCCCAGGCGCCCAAGGTGGCCCGCTGGAGCACGTGATCGCCGCTAAAGCGATCTGCTTCAAGGAAGCCTTGCAGCCTGAGTTCAAGACTTACCAGCAACAAGTGGTGAAAAACGCCCAGGCCATGGCCACTGTGTTCATCGAGCGCGGTTTTGACGTGGTGTCCGGCGGTACTGAAAACCACCTGTTCCTGCTGTCGCTGATCAAGCAGGACATCTCCGGTAAAGATGCTGACGCTGCCCTGGGCAAAGCCTTCATCACCGTGAACAAGAACTCTGTACCGAACGACCCACGTTCGCCGTTCGTCACCTCGGGCCTGCGCTTCGGCACCCCGGCCGTGACCACTCGTGGCTTCAAGGAAGCAGAGTGCAAGGAACTGGCTGGCTGGATCTGCGACATCCTGGCTGACCTTTCCAATGAAGCCGTGATTGACGCGGTACGTGAGAAGGTCAAGGCCATCTGCAAGAAGCTGCCGGTATACGGCGCTTGATTGCAGTTGCTTGAATAAGAAGCCCGGCTCTTGAGCCGGGCTTTTTTATGCCTGTTGACCGCGTTTCAAGTCAGGGTTGGTAGACCCGCTGGAAGCCTTCGCGGATCTTGTCTTCCGGCAACTCATCGGCAATAAACACAATCACACTCTCCCGCGCCTCACCCTCGGCCCATTCGGTGTCCCAATCGAACCCGTAGAGCTTGAGCACGCCCTGGAACACCATGCGCCGATCTTCCCCGGCGATGTTCAGCACGCCCTTGTAGCGCAGCAGTTGTTTGCCGTGTTCTTCCAACAGTTCGTTCATGAACTCACTGAGCCGGTCGATATCCAGCGGCTGGTCGGTGCGCAACACCAGGCTGGAGATACGGTCGATGGACGGCGCCTGGCTGACCGGGCGCAGGGTCATGCCGGCGTTGAGGTTAAAGCCGCGCACGTCCAGCAGCTCAGCCAGGTCGATCTTGCCATGTTCCACCACACGAATCGGCGCACGACGGTTGATGCGGGTCAGGCGCTGACTGAGCGCCTCGAAGCTGGCGTCGTCCACCAGGTCGCGCTTGCTTATCAGCAGGCGGTCGGCAAAGCCGATCTGGGCCTGGGCGATGGTCTGGGTCAGGTGGTGCTCGGCGTGGGCCGCGTCCACCAGGGTGATGATGCCGTCGAGGAGATAGCGCTCGCGCAATTCCTCGTCGATAAAAAAGGTCTGGGCCACCGGCGCCGGGTCAGCCAGACCGGTGCACTCGATCACCAGACGGTCGAAGGCGATCTCGCCGCTGTCCAGGCGTTCGAGCAGCAGGTACAGGGCTTTGGTCAAGTCGGTGTGGATGGTGCAGCACACGCAACCGTTGGACAGGGTCATGACCTGGACCGGCTCATCGCCCAGTAGCTGGGTGTCGATGCCGGCGTCACTGAATTCGTTTTCGATCACGGCGATTTTCAAGCCGTGCTCGGCCTTGAGCAGATGGCGCAACAAGGTGGTCTTGCCAGCGCCGAGGAAGCCGCTGAGGACGGTGACGGGGATGGGAGAGGACAAAATATTCTCCTTGAGGAAACACAAAACAAATGTGGGAGCGGGCTTGTGTGGGAACGGGCTTGCTCGCGATGCAGGCAACTCGGTCTATCTGGTATACCGAGGTGATGCTATCGCGAGCAAGCCCGCTCCCACACAAGCCCGCCCCCACAGGGGATCACATAGGCCCAACCCTATTGGATCAACAGCACTTGGGCCCGCCCTTGCCGCCGTAACGGGCTTCCTGGCGCTCCCGGAAGAACGCCTTGTAGTCCATCAACGGCTTGTCCGGGTGCTTGGTTTGCATATGCTCGACGTAGGTGTCGTAGTCGGGCATGCCGACCATCAGGCGTGCAGCCTGACCGAGGTATTTACCGAGGCGACCGATGTCATTGAACATGTCTGCAACCCTCTATCACGCGTCCGGCATGGCTTGGAATGGTGCTTCTTTATCCGTACGTTCCTTGGTGCCCCAGGCGGCAACGCCGACCTTGATGGCATAGAACAGGATGCTGAAGACCACGAACAGGAACAACACCGTCAACGTCGCGTTGGTGTAGGCGTTCCAGATCACGTGCTGCATCTGGTCGATACTCTTGGCCGGGGCCAGGATCTGCCCATTGGCCAGCGCATCGCTGTACTTCTTGGCCAGCGACAGGAAGCCGATCGCCGGGTTGGCGTCGAACAGCTTGATGAAGCCTGCGGTGGTGGTGCAGATCAGCAGCCAGACAGCCGGCAGCAGGGTCACCCAGATGTAGCGCTGGCGCTTCATTTTGATCAGCACAACGGTGGCGAGCATCAGCGCGATACCGGCCAGCATCTGGTTGGAGATGCCGAACAGCGGCCACAAGGTGTTGATACCACCCAGCGGGTCGATCACGCCCTGGTACAGCAAGTAGCCCCACATCGCCACACAGCCTGCAGTGGCGATCAGGTTGGCCGTCCAGGACTCGGTACGCTTGAGCGCCGGCACGAAGGAACCGAGCAGATCCTGGAGCATGAAGCGCCCGGCACGGGTACCGGCGTCCACAGCGGTCAGGATGAACAGCGCTTCGAACAGGATTGCAAAGTGGTACCAGAACGCCATGGTGTTTTCACCCGGCAACACACTGTGCAGGATTTGCGCGATGCCGACCGCCAGGGTCGGCGCACCGCCGGCACGGGCCAGGATGGTGGTTTCACCGATGTCATTGGCCACCGCTTGCAGCGCTTCCGGGGTAATCGCAAAGCCCCAACTGCTGACGGTTTGCGCAACTGTCACCACATCAGTGCCGACAATCGCCGCAGGGCTGTTCATGGCGAAGTACACGCCTGGCTCGATCACCGAAGCGGCAACCATGGCCATGATGGCGACGAACGACTCCATCAACATGCCGCCATAACCGATGTAGCGCGAGTGGGCTTCATTGGCCAACAGCTTGGGCGTGGTGCCCGAGGAAATCAGCGCGTGGAAACCCGATACCGCGCCACAGGCGATGGTGATGAACAGGAACGGGAACAGGCCGCCCTTCCACACCGGGCCAGTGCCGTCGATAAACTGGGTCAGCGCCGGCATTTTCAGGTCAGGCATGGTGACCAGGATGCCAATCGCCAGGGCGATGATGGTGCCGATTTTCAGGAAGGTAGACAGGTAGTCGCGCGGGGCCAGGATCAGCCACACCGGCAGTACCGCGGCCACGAATCCGTAGCCAACCAGCATCCAGGTGATCTGGATCCCGGTGAAGGTGAAGGCCTTGGCCCATACCGGATCAGCGGCAATCTGCCCGCCGAGCCAGATCGAACCCAGCAGCAACAGCACGCCAATGATCGAAATTTCGCCGATGCGGCCCGGACGGATGTAGCGCATGTACACGCCCATGAACATCGCGATCGGGATGGTCGCCATCACCGTGAAGATGCCCCACGGGCTTTCGGCCAGGGCCTTGACCACGATCAGCGACAGCACCGCGAGGATGATGATCATGATCAGGAAGCAGCCAAACAGCGCGATAGTCCCGGGAATGCGGCCCATTTCTTCGCGGACCATGTCCCCCAGGGAGCGGCCGTTGCGACGGGTGGACAGGAACAGGATCATGAAGTCCTGCACCGCACCCGCCAGCACCACGCCGGCAATCAGCCACAGGGTACCGGGCAGGTAGCCCATCTGTGCAGCCAGTACCGGGCCGACCAGAGGCCCCGCGCCGGCAATGGCGGCAAAGTGGTGACCGAAGAGAATATGTTTGTTGGTCGGCACATAGTCCAGACCGTCGTTGTTGATCACTGCGGGGGTGGCCCGCCGTGGATCGAGTTGCATCACGTTATTTGCGATGAACAGGCTGTAGTAACGATAAGCCACCAGATAAATGGCGACTGCCGCGACTACAATCCACAAGGCGTTGATTGCCTCGCCGCGCCGCAAAGCCACTACGCCCAGGGCGCACGCTCCTACGATTGCCAGCAACAGCCAGGGTAGATGGCGGAGCAGGCTATTATTATTTTTCATTTTTATATTCCAGCCAGGGTGGACAGAAAGACAGCCAGTCCGAGTTTAGCGCGCTGTGCCCTAAAGACCAGCCCCCTACGTTGGTCTAGAGCCTTGCCGGGGCGAAAAAAACAGAAATAAACGCCCGATAATGGCGCAAGGCTACAATCCCTGGACCAACAGAGGGTTTCACCATGAGCGACCAGCCGTCAGATCGACGCCGTTTTCGGCGGATTGCCTTCAATGCCAAGACCGAACTTAAGCAAAACGGCCAGCAATGGCCGGTGCAACTGGTGGATTTATCGCTCAAAGGGTTGCTGGTGCAAAAGCCTGCGCCATGGCTGGGCAAGGGTGGCGAGCCCTTTGATGTGGACATTCACCTGGACGCCGACACGGACGTGAGCATGCAAGTGCGGCTGAGCCATGACGAAAAGGGGCAACTGGGGTTCGTCTGCGAATATATCGACCTGGACTCGATCAGCCATTTGCGCAGGCTGATCGAGCTGAACCTGGGGGATGAAGAGGAGCTGCATCGGGAGCTGGGCGAGCTGCTGAACATCTGACGATGTGCACACATCAATGTGTGTAGCTTGCCTGCTCCCACAGGGGTCGGTGGTGGTGCGGGTTATTCGAACAAGGCATCCAGTGCCTGTTCCAGCCGCGTCACCGCAATCACCTGCAACCCGGGCGGCGCCTCCTTCGGCGCGTTGCCCTTGGGCACGATGGCACGCTTGAAACCATGCTTGGCGGCTTCCTTGAGGCGCTCCTGGCCGCTGGGCACCGGGCGTACCTCGCCCGACAGGCCCACTTCACCAAATACCAACAGGTCATGGGGCAACGGCCGATTGCGCAGGCTCGACATGACCGCCGCCATCAAGGCCAGGTCAGATGCGGTTTCCAGCACCTTGACGCCGCCGACCACGTTGAGGAACACGTCCTGGTCATGGGTCGGAATCCCGCCATGGCGATGCAGCACCGCCAGCAGCATCGCCAGGCGGTTCTGATCCAGGCCCAGGGTCACGCGGCGCGGGTTGGCCAGATGGCTGTCGTCCACCAGAGCCTGGACTTCCACCAGCATTGGCCGGGTACCTTCCCACGTTGCCATCACCACGCTGCCCGGTACTTCTTCCTGGGCGCGGGTCAGAAAGATCGCCGAAGGGTTGGAGACTTCTTTCAGCCCCCGGTCCGTCATGGCGAACACCCCCAGCTCGTTGACCGCGCCAAAACGGTTCTTCACCGCCCGCAACAGGCGCAGGCGCCCATCGGACTCGCCCTCGAAATACAGCACCGTATCCACCATATGCTCCAGCACGCGCGGGCCGGCCAGTGCGCCTTCCTTGGTGACATGGCCCACCAGGAAAATCGCCGTGCCGCTCTGTTTCGCGTAACGCACCAGCAACGCCGCACTTTCCCGCACCTGGGACACCCCTCCCGGCGCCGATTGCAGTTGCTCGGTGAAGATCGTCTGGATCGAGTCGATCACCATCACCTTGGGTTTTTCCACGCGGGCGGTGGCGATAATGCTTTCGATACAGGTCTCGGTCATGACCCGCAATTGGTCCTGGGGCAAGCCCAGGCGGCGGGCGCGCATGGCCACCTGTTGCTGGGATTCTTCGCCGGTGACGTACAGGGCTGGCATGCGGCTGGCGATGCTGCACAGGGTCTGCAAGAGGATGGTCGACTTGCCGATGCCCGGATCGCCGCCGATCAGCACCACCGAGCCGTCCACCAGGCCACCACCGAGTACCCGGTCGAGCTCGCCGGACGCCGTGGAAAAGCGCGGGATTTCCTCGACGCTGACTTCCGCCAGGGTCTTGATCTGGGCTTGTTGCCCGGTCCAGCCGGAGCGCCCGCTGGGAGCTGCGGCGCCACCGCTTTCAATCATGGTTTCCGTGAGGGTATTCCACGCCCCACACTCGCCACACTGGCCCGCCCATTTGGGAAAGGTCGCGCCGCACTCTGTGCAGCCGTACATGCGCTTGGCCTTTGCCATCTGAGAACCTCCAACCGAAAAACCGCGATGATAGCTCAGCGTGGCGCTGCGGTACGGATTTCACCGTTGGCCAATCGTGTAGCGCTATTGCCCAGCGGGTCTTCGGCATTCAGGTCGGCGCCCTGGGCCTTGAGCGCATCGAGCAGTTCGACGCGCTTGAACAGCCCGGCATACATGGCCGCCGTCTGTCCGGCGCCGTTGCGTTGGTCGGGGTTGCAGGCGGTGCCCAGCAAACGCCGGGCAATGCGCAACTCGCCCTTGAAGATCGCGCCCATCAGCGCCGTATTGCCGCGTTTATCCTGCACACAGGCATCGGCACCGGCTGCCATCAGTTGCTCCACGGCCGGTTCGTGCCCGTGATAGGCGCTGAGGATCAGCGCGGTGTAGCCCTTGTCATCGACGGTATTCAGGGAATAGCCGGATTCGATAAAAGTCTTGAGCATTTCCACGTCGCCACGTCGGGCAGCGTCGAAGTAGTAATCCTGTAACTGCGCCTTGAGGGCCTGCGGGTCGGCGAACACACTCAAGGACCAGCAGGCCAGTAGCGCCCCTATAAAGCTACGCATCATCAACATCCTCTGCAGGTCCCGTAGGAGCGAGCTTGAACTGGCGGCGACAAGCTCGTTCCTACAGGAGGGGTGGATTAGTCGGTCAGCTTTTCAGCCAGTGCCTTGACCCGCGCCAGATCGCCCTTGGCCACTTTGGCCACGCCCGTGCCGTACTCCGGGTCGGCCTTGTAGAGGAATGACAGGATGATGTGCTTGCTGACGTCATCCGTGGTTGCCAGGGAGCCACCGAAGTTTTCGATCAAGTCCTGGCGCTCTTTCTTGCTGTAGGAACGATACAAGTCGCCCGCCTGCTTGAAGTTCTGCTCGCGCTGGATTTTCACCTGCTGGGTGCTGCCGGCCAGGGGCATCTGGCTGTAACGCGCACTTTGCGGCTCTTCCCGCGGCATCAGGCGGCTTGGCTGGTAGTTCACGCCCGTGCTGGTCTTGCCAAAGTTCATCGCACCATCCTGGTTGCCGTTATTGACGGTGACCCGTGGAGCGTTGATCGGCAGTTGCAGGGCATTGGCGCCCAGACGGTACATTTGCGTATCGGCATAGGAGAACACCCGACCTTGTAACAAGCGGTCCTCCGACGGTTCGATACCTGGTACCAGGTTGGCCGGGGCCATGGCCACTTGCTCGGTTTCCTGGAAGACATTGGCCGGATTGCGGTTCAGCACCATTTGCCCGACTTTGCGCTCGGGAACATCGGGCCAGATCTTGGTGGCATCCAGGGGGTCGAAATCAAACTTGGCCAGTTCTTCAGGCTTGAGCACTTGCACATACAGGTCCCACTTGGGGAAGTCGCCCTTGTTGATGTGAGTAACCAAGTCGTTGGTCATATGGCTGTAATCACGCCCTTGCACTTGCACGACCTCCTTGGGGTCCAGGTTCTTGATGCCTTGCAAGCTCTTCCAGTGAAACTTGACGTAGTGCACTTCACCCTTGGCATTGATCAACTTGTAGGCATGTACGCCATTGCCGTCCATCTCCCGGTAACTGGCCGGTGTACCGGAGTCCGAGTACAACTCGGTGAGCGTGCGGGTGGACTCTGGAACATGGGAGAAGAAGTCGAAACGACGGGAGTCGTCATCCAGGTTAGTGCGCGGGTCGGGCTTGAAGGCATGCACCATGTCCGGGAACTTGATGGCATCGCGGATAAAGAACGTCGGGAAGTTGTTGCCGACCAGGTCCCAGTTACCTTCGGCGGTATAGAACTTGGTGGCGAAGCCGCGCGGGTCGCGCAGGGTTTCCGGGGAGTGGTTGCCGTGGACGACGGCAGAGAAACGCACAAACACCGGCGTGGCCTCACCGGCGGCAAACACTTTGGCCTTGGTCAGGTCGCTGAGGTTGTCGGTGACGGTGAAGGTGCCGTGGGCGCCGGTGCCGCGGGCATGCACCACGCGCTCGGGGATACGCTCACGATCAAAACGCTGCAGTTTCTGGATCAGTTGCACATCCTGCAGCAAGACCGGGCCGTTTGCGCCGGCGGTCTGCGAGTTCTGGTTATCGCCCACCGCTGCACCATTATCGCGGGTCAGGTTGGCGGCACTGACGGCTAACGACAACAGGCTGGTACTGGCAATCAAAAGCACATTGCGCGCAGCAATAGACCTGCGACTAATAAGGTTTTTCATCATGCAATCCTCTGGTTTTTTTAATGCACTTTTATGGGTGCTTGCCAGAGGCTAGTGATGCTGACGCCAGAAGATAAATAGAAAACCCACACCATCACGATTAAAAAAATAGTGTGGTAAGGCCCTGAAATAACGGGTATTTCGCGCGCGACTGATGGCACTTTGCAAACTATTTGCGTTTTAATGTGTCGATTACAACGAACAGTGTTAACCGTTGTGTCGAGCAAGCTCTTGCAGACTGATTTACACTGAGTTCCTCTCCTCTCAACTGTAACAAGGAATAACCTATGGGCGTGATCAGTGAGTTCAAGGCCTTCGCGGTCAAAGGTAATGTGGTCGACATGGCGGTCGGTATTATCATCGGCGCCGCCTTCGGCAAAATTGTTTCGTCCTTTGTAGGCGACGTGGTGATGCCGCCTATCGGTCTGCTGATCGGCGGTGTGGACTTCGGTGATCTGGCAGTAACGCTCAAGGCGGCCCAGGGCGATATTCCGGCGGTGGTCCTGGCCTACGGCAAATTCATCCAGAGCATCATCGACTTCGTGATCGTCGCGTTCGCGATCTTCATGGGCGTCAAGGCCATCAACCGCCTCAAGCGTGAAGAAGCGGCTGCGCCAAGCCTGCCACCGGTGCCCACCAAGGAAGAGGAATTGCTGGGGGAGATCCGCGATCTGCTCAAGGCCCAGAACAACAAGCCGCTGTAGCCGATCCGCAATACCTGTCAGCTACTAAAAAGGCGCCTCTCACCGGGCGCCTTTTTTTACCAGTAGTTTTCTACCGCCACCTGCCCTGGCCGACGCGTCAGGCTTAACTGCATATCGCGTTGCTTGAGCAATTGCCGGGTGTCATCAATCATCTGCGGGTTGCCGCAAATCATCACCCGCGAATGTTCCGGTGTCAGCGCCACGCCTGCCGCGCGTTCCAATTCGCCATTTTCGATCAGGGTGGTGATACGCCCATTCAATGCCCCTGGGTGCTGCTCCCGGGTGACGATGGGCAGGTAGGTGAGTTTATGGGCGTGTTCGCTCAGGTACTCACGCTCAGCCAGTTCCTTGATAAGGGTCTGGTAAGCCAGCTCCCTGGCTTCCCTGGCGCTATAGACCAGGATGATGCGCTCGAATTTTTCCCAGACTTCAAAGTCCTGCAGGATCGACAGAAACGGCGCAATCCCGGTGCCCGTGCCCAGCAGCCACAAGTCGCGGCCATCGACAAAGCGGTTCAGGGTCAAGAAACCCGTGGCCTGTCGCTCCACCAGCAGCTCATCACCCACCCGCAGGCGGCTCAACTCACTGGTGAACTCACCGCCCGGCACCACAATCGAGAAAAACTCGAGGAACTCGTCGAAGGGCGACGACACCACCGAATAGGCACGCCACACCAGGCTTCCATCGGGCTTGGTCACACCCAGGCGCACAAACTGCCCGGCGACAAAGCGAAAACCCGCGTCGCGAGTGGTCCGCAGGGTAAACAGGCTGGGGGTCAACGACTGCACATCAAGCAAGGTCTGGCGTGTGAATTTTTCCGCACTGGCCGTCATGGGGGGCTCCGGTCTACAGGTAACCCCTAGTGTGGCCCAAAGCGGAGCCTGGAAACACCGCTGGTTTGTAGTGACATCCATCCAGGTGATTTATCCGCGCAGAAAAGCGGAACGCCCTACGCTTAAATATGAAAAAACAGAGCGATAGCAATATGACTTCAACTAAAAACATTTAGCTATTACCTTCTCCCCACAGGCGCTGCTTCCCACTAACAACCATCGGTGCCACGCCGCCAGGCTTTTCGGCAAGCTAATGAAAAATATGTATTAAATCTGAATCACGGCCACCACCCGCCACGTCTTACAAGGCGCGAGGAAGATTATTAACAATAAGAAACGCCCTGCTAAGTGCGAAAATTCCCACCCCAGTTTTGCATGCTGTCCTACACTCGATTCGGTGACGCTATGAGGACGTGCGTCGCAAACAATCAGCGTGAAACTCAGGGAGTGTTACCGATGGTCAACTGGCGAAACACACGATTACCCAAACTTGAAGGTGAAGATGAGGTAACGACGATGTTTGAAGCCGCTCTGAACATTACCTATGAGCTAGGTTTTGAATATTGCGGTTTTATCAAGGGCTCCAATGCTCTCTACCGCCCTAACAGAAGTATCCATCTCAACAACTATCCGGATGAATGGAACAAAATCTACAAAACAGAAAACTACTTTGAAATCGACCCTTTGGTTGTTCACTGTAAGCGCGATGTGCTGCCGCTTGTATGGGAAGAGAAAACCTTTTCCGCAGTACCTGACATGTGGGCTCACGTACAAGCCCAAGGCCTGAATTTCGGCTGGGCCCAGTCGGTGCACGATTTCCGGGGCTTCTTCAGTATGATCAACCTGGGACGACGCAAGGGGCCGGTGCAGGCCCATGAGCTCTATGAAAAAGCGGGCCAGGTTCTGTGGATATGCCATGCCTTGCATGCCGTGGCGGCGCAAACCTACAGCCTGGGGCCGACTTTCCAGTGCCCCACCAAACTCACCAGCCGCGAGACAGAGATCCTGCAATGGTCGGCACTGGGCAAAACTGCGGCTGATATCGCCACAATTCTCTGCCTATCGGAACGTACCGTCGGTTTTCACATCAGCAGTGCGATGAGGAAGCTGGGGGTCAGCAATAAAATCGCCGCCGTGATCAGCGCCGTGAGAAACGGTCTTTTTTAAGCGCAACCGGCTCAAATCCTCTTGAAAACACCGAATGTAATCCCGGAGAAAAAAACGTAACATTTACGGCCAGTTCTGAGTGATGACGCCGCTCGTCAAAGCCCGCGTCGCAGTCCACTCAGAAGGTTCCTCGCCTAGCCTGGAACACCCGTCGATTATCCAGAGTTTCCCCCGCCATGCCCCTGCTCGATAGCCCCTTCGCCCAACTCGACCTGATCCGCCAGCCCGAGCAGCCAAACGAACCGCTGCAAGCCTTCGATGCGGCTGACGAGTATCTGCTCGCCTACCTGGCGGAGCAGCAACCGGCCAGCAGCACCCGCGTGCTGGTGCTCAATGACAGCTTTGGCGCGCTGGCGGCCAGCCTTGAAGGGCAGATGCGTGTCACCACCAGTGGTGATTCGTTTCTAGGCACCCAGGCGTTGCAAAAAAACCTGGTGCGCAACCACAAAACCTTCGATGCCGTGTCGTTCGTGCCTGCCAGCCAAGTGCCGAGCGGGCCCTTCGACCGCGTGCTGATCCGGGTGCCGAAAACCCTGGCCCTACTGGAAGAACAACTGATCCGCCTGCAAGGCCAACTGGCGCCCGGCGCCGAAGTGATCGCAGGCGCCATGGTCAAGCATCTGCCCCGCGCCGCCGGTGAACTGCTGGAGCGCTACATCGGGCCGATGCACGCGTCGCTGGCAGTGAAAAAAGCCCGGTTGCTGATTGCCACCCTGGCTGATCGGCCCCGGGTGGTCTCGCCCTACCCCACGCGTTATCGCCTCGACGCGCCGGCCATCGAGCTGCTCAACCACGCCAATGTGTTCTGCCGTGAAGGCCTGGACATCGGCACCCGCGCCTTTCTGCCGCACCTGCCCTCCAACCTGGGCAGCGCCCGCGTGGCGGACCTGGGTTGCGGCAATGGGGTCCTGGCCATCGCCAGTGCCCTGCAAAACCCCGAGGCGCAGTACACCTTGGTGGACGAATCCTATATGGCTGTGCAATCGGCCACCGAGAACTGGCGCGCGGCGCTGGGTGAGCGGCCAGTGACGATTCGCCCCGGCGACGGCCTGGCGGACCAGGAGCCGCAATCGTTGGACGTGGTGCTGTGCAACCCACCGTTCCACCAGCAACAGGTGGTGGGGGACTTCCTCGCCTGGCGCATGTTCCAGCAGGCCCGCGAGGCACTGGTGGTGGGCGGCGCCTTGTATATCGTCGGCAACCGTCACCTGGGTTATCACAGCAAGCTGGCGCGGCTGTTCCGTGGTGTGGAGCAGGTCGCGGCGACGCCCAAGTTCGTGATCCTCAAGGCACGCAAGTAAACCCAGGCAAAAAAAACCCTCCGTGAGGAGGGTCATAAAGGTGCGGGATGTCAGTGGGTGCTCAGGCCCGCGGCGTTCATGAACATGCGCATCAGGCTGGCCACCACGAACAGGGCCAGGACGCTGCCGGTCCAGATCATCGCCAGCCAGCCCAGGCGCTGCCACAGCGGCTTTTTCTCGGCCTGTTCGATCTCGTCCAGTGAAGGTTTACCGGTCATGGTCCAAGCCTCCTAGTGATAGCCGTCTTCATGGGTCACCTTGCCGCGGAACACGTAGTAGCTCCAGAAGGTGTAACCCAGGATGAACGGGATGATGAACAGCGTGCCCACCAGCATAAAGCCCTGGCTCTGTGGCGGCGCGGCAGCCTCCCAGATCGAGACCGACGGCGGGATGATGTTCGGCCACAGGCTGATGCCCAGGCCGCTGTAGCCCAGGAAGATCAACACCAGCGTCAACAGGAACGGCGCGTAATGGGCGTTGCGGGCCACGGCACGCACCAGCGCATACATGGTCACCAACACCAGGATCGGCACCGGCAGGAACCAGAACAGGTTCGGCAGGGTGAACCAGCGCGAGGCGATGTCCGGGTGGGCCAGGGGCGTCCAGATGCTGACAATGCCAATCACCGCCAACACCACGAACGCCAGGGGCCGCGCCAGGTTGTGCATCTGCTCCTGCAACTTGCCTTCGGTCTTCATGATCAGCCAGGTGCAGCCCAGCAGCGCATACGCCACGATCAGGGCCACGCCGCAGAACAGGGCAAACGGCGAGAGCCAGTCCAATGAGCCGCCGGCGAACTGGCGGTCAACCACCGGAATGCCTTCAATGAATGCCCCCAGCGCCACGCCCTGAAAGAAAGTCGCCGCCAGCGAGCCGCCGATAAACGCCTTGTCCCACAGGTGGCGTTTGTCATCCTTGGCCTTGAAACGGAACTCAAAAGCCACACCACGGAAGATCAGCCCGATCAGCATCAGGATCAGCGGCAGGTACAGCGCCGAGAGCACCACCGAGTAGGCCAGCGGGAACGCGCCGAACAACGCCGCGCCCCCCAGCACCAGCCAGGTCTCGTTGCCGTCCCACACCGGGGCGACGGTGTTCATCATTACGTCACGGTCGGTCTTGCCCGGGATAAACGGGAAGAGAATGCCGATCCCCAGGTCAAAACCGTCCATGACCACGTACATCATGATGCCGAAGATGATGATCACGGCCCAGATCAGCGGAAGATCAATACCCATGACTCAATTCCCCTTGTTCAGAGTGTCGCCGTGATCGGCGTCGCCGCTGTCATCGGCCGCCGACAATGGGCGCGCCGGGGTGCGTTGCTGCCCGGGGCCGCCGTGGGCAGGTTCGGTGCTTTCGTGGGTGACCGGGCCTTTGCGCACCAGGCGCATCATGTAGCCCAGGCCAGCACCGAACAGAGCGAAATACACCACCACAAACAGGGCCAGGGTGATGCTCATCTGCACAAAGCTGTGGTTGGAAGAGGCGTCCGCCGTGCGCATCAAGCCGTAGACCACCCAGGGCTGGCGCCCGATTTCGGTGGTGAACCAGCCGGCCAGGATCGCAATCAACCCCGACGGGCCCATCCACAGCGCCAGGTACAGGAACGGTTTGTTGGTGTACAGCCTATCGCCCTTGCGCAGCCAGAGGCTGAACAGGCCGGTGAAGATCATCAACAGGCCCAGGCCGACCATGATGCGGAACGACCAGAACACGATGGTCGAGTTGGCGCGATCCTCAGGCGGGAACTCCTTGAGGGCCGGCACTTGCTTGTCCAGGGAGTGGGTAAGGATCAGGCTGCCCAGGTAGGGGATTTCCACTTTGTACTTGGTGCGCTCTTCCTTCATGTCCGGCCAGCCGAACAGGATCAGCGGGGTCGGCTCGTTACCGACGTTTTCCCAGTGCCCTTCAATCGCCGCAATTTTCGCCGGCTGGTGCTTGAGGGTGTTGAGGCCGTGGAAGTCACCGATCACCGCCTGGATCGGCGCAACGATCAAGGCCATCCACATCGCCATCGACAACATGGTGCGGATCGCCGGGTTGTCCTTGCCCCGCAGCAGGTGCCAGGCCGCCGAGGAGCCGACGAAGAACGCGGTGGCGACAAACGCTGCCGTGGCCATGTGGGCCAGGCGATAGGGGAACGAAGGGTTGAAAATCACCGCCATCCAGTCGGTTGGAATCACCTGACCATTGACGATTTCAAAACCTTGGGGGGTCTGCATCCAACTGTTGGAGGCGAGGATCCAGAAGGTCGAGATCAACGTACCGACGGCCACCATCACCGTGGCAAAGAAGTGAAGCTTGCGCCCGACCTTGTTCCAGCCGAACAGCATCACCCCAAGAAAGCCGGCTTCGAGGAAGAACGCGGTGAGTACTTCATAGGTCAGCAAGGGCCCCGTGACGGAGCCGGCGAAGTCCGAGAAACGACTCCAGTTGGTACCGAACTGATAGGCCATGACCAGGCCCGAGACCACCCCCATGCCGAAGTTGACGGCAAAGATCTTCGACCAGAAATGGTAGAGGTCACGGTAGGTATCGTTGTGGGTCTTGAGCCACAGACCTTCCAGCACCGCAAGGTAACTGGCCAGGCCAATGGTGATGGCCGGGAACAGGATATGGAACGAGATGGTGAACGCGAATTGAATTCGGGCGAGATCTAGCGCCTCCAAACCGAACATAAGTCTTCCTCTGTCAGGTAATACCGGCTGCTGGCTGGGGGCCTGCACCCACTGCCCCCACGGATATGGAGTGTGGCGAATTGCAATTCGTTCTTTTTTTACCAACCACGTAGGGATTCTGGCCTGTCGGCCGCCACACCAGCGCTGCAATCAGCATTGATCTGGATCAAGCATCGATGAAAGAGTAGTCCCATTTTCCAGGTTGGACTGTGTGGTCTTTTGCCGCGTGACAGGTTGACTCAGCGAAATAGATGTCTTGCTAAGGATATTTCTTTTCCAGCAACTATTTGTTACAGCTTGATGCTAATCTCGGCGCTTCCCAGGTTCAGTCCAGTCCTTGCCGATGCCCAGTGAAACCCCGCTGCTGTTACGTCATCACCGCCCTTTCATCGCGTTCTGGCTGGCGCGGATTTTTACCGCCAGTGGCTTCCAGATGCTCACCGTGGCCATCGGCTGGAACCTCTACCAACTGACTGGCAATGTGCTGGACCTGGGGCTGGTGGGTCTGGTGGAATTTGTGCCGCGGGTGCTGTTTATGCTGCACACCGGGCATGTGGCGGACCGTTATGAACGGCGCAAAGTCGCTGCCATTTGCCAGACGTTGCAAGCATTGATTGCTCTGGCGCTGGTGATTGGCAGCCTGACGGACAATGTCACCCGCGAGATGATTTTTATCCTCGCCTTCCTGCTGGGCTCGGCCCGCTCCTTCGAAATGCCCACTACCCAGGCCCTGCTGCCGAGCATCGTGCCCAGCGCCCTGTTCCCTCGGGCAGTGGCGGCGGCGCAGTCGGCCCAGCAATCGGCAACCATCGTCGCGCCGGCTCTGGGCGGCCTGCTTTATGCCTTCGGCAGCGCCTGGGTGTATGGCCCGACGGTGCTGCTGTACCTGATTGCCTGCATGCTGACCCTCAACCTCCCCGCGCGGCAGACCCCGCTGAACAAGGGCAAGGCCACCCTCGACTCGCTGCTCGCCGGGATTCGTTTTATCCGCAGCCGGCCGGACATCCTCGGGGCAATTTCCCTGGACCTGTTTGCCGTGTTGTTGGGCGGCGCCACGGCGTTGCTGCCGGTGTTTGCCAAGGACATCCTGTTGACCGGCCCCTGGGGCCTGGGGCTGCTGCGCTCGGCGCCGGCAGTCGGCGCGCTGTTGATGTCATTGTGGCTGGCACGGTTTGCCGTGGACCGGCGTGTGGGCCGGGTGATGTTTACCGCGGTCGGCGTGTTTGGCGTGGCGACCATTGCCTTTGGCCTGTCCACCTCGTTCTGGTTCTCCCTGGCGGTGCTGGTGGTGCTGGGGGCGGCGGACATGATCAGCATGGTGATCCGTGCCTCATTCGTACAGCTGGAAACCCCCGATGAAATGCGCGGGCGGGTCAGCGCGGTCAATGGGCTGTTTATTGGCGCGTCCAATCAGTTGGGCGAATTTGAGTCCGGCGTCACGGCCCACTGGCTGGGCACGGTACCCGCCGTGGTGCTGGGCGGGGTCGGGACGCTGGTGGTGACCGGGGTGTGGATCAAGCTGTTCCCGACCCTGGCCAATCGGGACCGCATGCATGTGCCGGCCGAAGCGCCCTGAACCTGCAGGAGCCATCACTGGATGCGTAACTGAGTCACCAGGGTATTGCGGGGCGCGTTGATCGACGTGTTGCTGTACTCGAACCAGCCTGCGGCGCGGATATCCACGTCAAATACATAGATGTAGCCCATCAATGTACCAGCGCCATTGCAGGCCTGGCTGACGGAGCCGACCTGGCAAATCGCCGTCTTTTGTCCCGCAAGCCGCGCCCCATCAAAGGTCGCGATGGAATTATTGCCCAGCCCCACTTCCATCACCGAGACCCGCGTCGCCCCCCGGTGCTGGCACTGCCGGGTACGGTCGGCGCCCTCGGCGATGGACTCGCTGCAGCCCTGGGACTGCACCTGGAACACCCGCACTTCGCTCAAGGCCGGTGCAGGCGCGCCCCACGCCGGTGCCGCCGCCAGCCACAGGCCGAGACAGGCGAACGGAGCTAGACTCCACGCGATGGCTTTTTTCATGCTCTGGATGACCCTGGACTGAACGTCGACGGAGTATGCCTCAAGGCCACACTCAACAAAACCGAGGCCGGGCGCCACAGGTCGTCGACCTGCTGGTATGATGCGCCGCTTTTTCCGATCCTCTGTAGAAAACACGCGGCGCTTGGCGCAGTTTGTGCTTTGACTTTGAGGTCAACAAATCACGGCGCCGAATGCGCCACAGGGAGCAGGCATGCTGGAAAAGCTGTTTCAACTCAAGGCACACAACACTAACGTGCGTACCGAGATTCTGGCCGGTATCACGACATTCCTGGCCATGGCCTACATCCTGTTCGTCAACCCGAGCATTCTCGGCGAGACCGGCATGGACAAGGGCGCGCTGTTTGTCGCCACCTGTCTGGCAGCGGCCATCGGCTCGACGATCATGGGTCTGATCGCCAACTACCCGATTGCCCTGGCACCGGGCATGGGCCTGAACGCCTTCTTTACCTACACCGTGGTCCTGCACCTGGGCCATACCTGGCAAGTGGCGCTGGGTGCGGTATTTATCTCTGCCGTGCTGTTTTTCCTGCTGTCGATCTTCCGCATCCGCGAATGGATCATCAATGCCATCCCCCTGCCCCTGCGTTCGGCGATTGCTGCCGGTATCGGCCTGTTCCTGGCGCTGATCGCCCTGCATAACGCCGGGATCGTGGTCAGCAACCCGGCGACCATGCTGGGCATGGGCGACCTGGCGAAGCCGGCACCGATCCTCGCTACCCTGGGTTTCTTCCTGATCGTGGCCCTGGAAGCGCTAAAAGTGCGCGGTGCAGTGCTGATCGGCATCCTCGCGGTGACCATCGCCGCCATCGCGCTGGGCGTCACCCCCTTTGGCGGCGTGGTATCAATGCCACCTTCCCTGGCCCCGACCTTCCTGCAACTGGATATCGCCGGCGCCCTGGACGTGGGCTTGATCAGCGTGATCTTCGCCTTCCTGTTCGTGGACCTGTTCGACAACTCCGGCACCCTGATCGGCGTCGCCAAGCGCGCCGGGCTGATGGGCAAGGACGGTCACATGCCGAAAATGGGCCGCGCCCTGATCGCCGACAGTACCGCGGCCATGGCCGGCTCGCTGCTGGGTACCTCGACCACCACCAGCTACATCGAGTCGGCTGCTGGCGTGAGTGCCGGTGGCCGCACCGGGCTGACCGCCATCGTCGTGGCAATCCTGTTCCTGCTGGCACTGTTCTTCTCGCCGCTGGCGGCCAGCGTCCCGGCGTTTGCCACCGCCCCCGCGCTGCTGTTTGTCGCGGTGCTGATGACCTCGGGCCTGGCGGAAATCGACTGGGACGACATCACCGTTGCAGCGCCCGTGGTAATCACCGCCCTGGCGATGCCCTTCACTTACTCCATCGCCAACGGCATCGCCTTCGGCTTCATCGCCTGGACCGGTATCAAGCTGCTTACGGGCCGCTACCGTGAACTCAACCCAGCGCTGGTGATCCTGTCGATTCTGTTCGTGATCAAGCTAGGCTGGTTCCCCGCATGACTTTTGACGCAGCAAGTTACGCCCTGCAACTGCAAGAAAAGGTCACGCGCTTGCGTGACCTGCTCGCGCCGTTCGACGCGCCCGAGCCGCAGGTGTTCGATTCGCCCCTGCAGAACTTCCGCCTGCGCGCCGAGTTTCGCCTGTGGCGCGAAGGGGGTCAGCGCCATTACGCGATGTTCTCCCAGGATGACAAGCGCACGCCGATCCTGATCGAAGAATTCCCCATCGCCAGCCTGCGCATCAACCAGTTGATGCCGCAACTCAAGGCCGCCTGGCAAGCCAGCGCTGCCCTGAGCCACAAACTGTTCCAGGTGGAGTTCCTCACCACCCTGGCCGGCGACGCGATGATCACGCTGTGCTATCACCGCCCGCTGGACGAGCATTGGCACACGGCGGCCAACAAACTGGCTGCCGACCTGAACGTCAGCATCATCGGCCGCTCCAAGGGCAAGCGCGATGTGATCGGCCACGACTACGTGGTCGAGAAACTCGATGTCGGCGGTCGCACCTTCAGCTATCGCCAGCCCGAAGGTGCCTTCACCCAGCCCAACGGCACGGTGAACCAGAAGATGCTCAACTGGGCCTATGGGGCCCTCGGCGATCGCAGCGATGACCTGCTGGAGCTGTATTGCGGCAACGGCAACTTCACCCTGCCCCTGGCCACCCGCGTGCGCAAAGTGCTGGCCACCGAGATCAGCAAGACCTCGGTCAACGCCGCCCTGAGCAACCTCGATGAAAACGCGGTGAATAACGTCACCCTGGTGCGCCTGTCCGCTGAAGAACTGACCCAAGCCCTGAACGAAGTGCGGCCGTTCCGACGCCTGCACGGTATCGACCTCAAGAGCTACGCGTTCGGCAGCGTCTTCGTCGACCCGCCCCGCGCAGGCATGGACCCGGACACCTGCGAATTGACCCGGCGCTTCGAGAACATCCTGTACATCTCCTGCAACCCGGAGACGCTGGCGGCGAACATCGCGCAACTGCACGACACGCACCGCATTACCCAGTGTGCAATGTTTGACCAGTTCCCGTGGACCCACCATATGGAATCAGGCGTGCTGCTGACCCGGCGCTAACCCTCGGCCCCGGCACACCTAGAAAAATGTGGGAGTGGGCTTGCCCGCTCCCACATAAGCCCACTCCCCCGGCTGTGCATCATTCCTCCTTGCGTGGCCGCCCGCCCTTCTTGCCATTAGCACGGGCGGCTGCGGACTTGGCGGCGCTGGTTTTACGGCCGTTGCGCGATGCCACCATGCTCGCCGCCAGGTCCATCAGGGGCTGACTCGTAGCGACCAGGCCAGTGATGGAAACATGCAGATCACGAGCTTCACAGCACAGTGCCTTGCCGCCAAAACCGACCTCCAGCGCCTGGAAGTCCTGCGCAGAAAAACCTTCGAATTCAGAGAGACCGGCCACCGGCAACAGGATGCGGCTGCCGTCGCCGAAGCCGATGGAAATGCAGTCGTCCTGGTAGCGCACGGAGCTGGCATTGGCGTACACCCGCTTGAGCTTGCGCCCACGGGCCACGGCCTTATCAACATCGGCCTCAGTGATCGGTGCATCAGGCCGGACTTTGGCTTTTACCGTTTTCATAACTCAATCTCCACGGATCCTGGCGCCCTCACCAGGTTCAAGATGGTTCGCCGCCCCGCCACATCGTGCCGGGCCCTGGCGATCACGTAGACACCTCGCCGGATGACCAACCCCGGCACGACCTCGTCGGCCTCCCAATCCCAGGAATGGTTCTCCAGGCAGACCGTTTGCAGCTTCACCCACCAGATCCTTTGTGCCCGCGCCAGATAATGCGGCTGCATCAAGGTCTGACGAATGCCTTCCAGAATGCGAGTGGGTGGTCGCAGCCGCTCGGGATCCACATCCCACAACGCCACGTCCCCATCCAGGAAACTGAAGCGAAAACGCGCATCCCAGTCCTTGCCCATGACATGTACGTGCGGCGGGCAATGCTCATCCCTGAGCAACACTGCAATCACATATCCCTTGTAAGTGCCTACTTTCATCGTAACCCATCCGTTAGGTTATTTGTCGCCGACCAATGCTTTATCCAGCCCCAGCCGACAGCCGGCCTCTTCAAATTGCCAGAGCTGCCTCACAGGCTAGTAACGATTGGCACCGCTTCAAATGCCGGGTTGTAACCGCAGATACCCAGGCGGTCGTCGTTGAAAAACAGCCCCTCCTTGAACACATTGACGCCCATCTCCCAATCCCACGACTCTTCAGCCTTGAGATACGGGCTGGGAAACACCCGCTCTGTCGAGTTGCCGCCATGGGGGCGACCGGTCAGTGACCTGGCCCTTGAGCGCGGTGCTGCGGATCCCGGGGGATGTAAAGCAAACAGGCGGGCATCTTAAGTTTTGTCGAGAATGGTTTCCAATTGACATCAACTCTTGGTCAGTCCCGACAGACTGCATTCACCGTTCGATAATCGAACGGTTATCTGCAGCACAGCGCTTGGCCAATTGACCAAATTAACCATTCAGTACATTTTGTCTCCATCCATAAAAACAACAGTGGAGACACCCCCATGCCGCCTATTGTGCTGGTCCTCAACGGCCCCAACCTGAACCTGCTCGGCACCCGCGAACCGGCCACCTATGGCCACGAGACCCTGGCTGACGTCGCCGCCCTATGCGGGCGTAGCGCCGAACAGTTCGGGCTGAAACTGGAGTTTCGCCAGACCAACCACGAAGGCGAGTTGCTGGACTGGATCCATGGCGCCCGCGCTCGTTGTGCGGGCATTGTGATCAACCCGGCGGCCTGGACCCATACCTCGGTGGCCATTCGCGACGCCCTGGTGGCCAGTGAGCTGCCGGTGATCGAAGTGCATTTGTCCAACGTGCATGCCCGCGAACCGTTCCGTCATCACTCTTTCGTCTCGCCCATTGCCAAGGCCGTGCTCGCCGGGTTTGGCAGCCACGGTTATCACCTGGCCCTCGAGCATTTCAGCCGGGAGCTCAAATGAAACCGCGCATTCTTGCCGGGCTGATCGGCGCCGGCATCCAGGCGTCCCGCACGCCGGCCCTGCATGAGCAGGAAGGCGATGCCCAGGGTCTGCGCTACTTGTATCGCCTGATCGACCTGGACCCGCTGCAACTGGACAGCAGCGCCCTGCCCGATCTGCTCAAGGCCGCCGAACAGATGAACTTCACCGGATTGAACATCACCTACCCATGCAAGCAAGCGATCCTGCCGTTGCTCGATGAGCTGTCGCCCGAAGCCCGGGGCATCGGCGCGGTCAACACCGTGGTCTGGCGCGATGGCAAGCGCATCGGTCACAACACCGACTGCCTGGGTTTTGCCGAAGGGTTTCGCCGTGGCCTGCATGACGCTGCGCGCCAACGCGTGGTGCAGATGGGCGCCGGTGGCGCAGGCGCGGCGGTGGCCCACGCGCTGTTGGCCGAAGGTGTCGGCCAGTTGAGTATTTTCGATGTGGATCACGACCGCGCCCAAAGCCTGGCCGCCAACCTCAACCAACACTTTGGCCCTGACCGAGCGTGTGCCGGCAGCGACCTGGGTCACGCGATGGCGGCGGCTGATGGCCTGGTCAACACCACGCCCATGGGCATGGCCAAGCTACCGGGCATGCCCGTGCCAGCAGCATTGTTGCGCGCGGATTTGTGGGTCGCGGAGATCGTCTATTTCCCGCTGGAAACCGAGCTGCTACGCAACGCCCGGGCGCTGGGTTGCCGCACCCTGGATGGGGGGAATATGGCGGTGTTCCAGGCGGTGAAGGCGTTTGAGTTGTTCAGTGGTGAGAAAGCAGATGCACAAAGGATGCTCGCTCATTTCCAGAGCATGAATACTTCACTGTAGAAACCGGATCCTAATGTGGGAGCTGGCTTGCCTGCTCCCACACAATTGAATTCGGCGGTGGATCAGGCCTGCAGGTAACGCAGCACCGACTCGCAGATCATCGCCCGATGCCGCTGCTTGATTGCTTCATCCGACAATTCGATCTGAAAAATCTCACTGAAGGTATGCCGGTTGGATACCCGGTAAAAGCTGAATGAGTTGATCAGCAAATGCACATCCAGCGGCTCCAGCCCAGCGCGGAACACCCCCAGCTCAGCGCCCCGGCGCAAGGTCGCGCCCAGTGCTTCAAGGATATTGCTGTTCATCGCCTTGATCGCGTCCGACTGTTTCACATACTCGGCGTTGTGAATGTTCTCGATGCTGACAATCCGCACAAAATCCACATTCTGGTCGTGGTGGTCGAAGGTGAATTCCACCAGGCGCCGGATTGCTTCACGGGGTTCCAGTTCAGTGAGGTTCATCCGGGTTTCGGTGTTGCGGATATCCCCGTAGAGCTTTTCCAGGACCTCGACGTACAGCTGCTCCTTACTGCCGAAGTAGTAATAGATCATGCGCTTGGAGGTGTGGATGCGCTCAGCGATGGCATCCACCCGCGCCCCCGAAAGCCCCTGCTGCACGAACTCGACAATGGCTTCTTGCAGAATGTTCTCGCGGGTCTTTTCCGGGTTGTTCTTGCGGCTCTTGCGCGGCGCCAGGGGGGCGTCGGGCAGTTCGGAGGTCGGGGTCATGGTGCGCTCACGGCCATTTATGCAGGCCGTGATTATGGGCTGCCACGCTGTACGAAGGAAGCGTCAACGCCCTACAGCCTGGCCTGGCGCACTGCCCCACTGCGCGACTTGGCCATCGCCGCCAGGCGTACCGCCACATTCGCGGCGCCATAGCCGGCGTAACCGTTCTTGCGCTGGATAATCTCGAAGAAAAACCGCCCTTCAAAGGGTTCGGTGTACACGTGAAACAGCTCACCGCCCTGGGCATCACGGTCGTACAACACGTTGTAGTACGCCAGCTCGCTGAGGAACTGATCGTCGAAATCAAAACGCGCCGCCAGGTCATCGTAGTAATTGAGCGGGATATCCAGCAGCGGCACGCCCGCCTCCTTGGCCCGGCTGACCTCGGCGAAAATATCCGCGCAATCAAAGGCAATGTGATGCACGCCGGAGCCACGGTAGCTGGATAACGCGTGGGAAATCGCCGTGTTGCGGTTCTCGGAAATATTCAGCGGCAAGCGGATCGAACTGCAACGGCTGCGCAGCGCCCGGCTCTTGACCAGGCCGTAGGGGTCCGGCAACACCACCTCATCGTCGGCCTCGAAATCCAGCAGGCTCTTGTAGAACAGCACCCAACTGTCGAGGCTGTCGGCCGGCAGGGCCATGGCCATATGGTCGATGCGCAGCAGCCCGCCGCCACCGGTGCTGGCGGCCTGCAGGTTGAAATCAGTGTGGTAGATCCCGCCGGCGTGCTGGTCCACCAGGTAGATCAGGCTGCCATCCGGCGCGCGTACCGCCGCCAGCTCCAGCTCATTGGGCCCGACCAGCCCGCGATAGGGTTGGCCCTTGTAGGCCACCGCCCGTTCCAGGGCCTTGGCGCTGTCCTTGACGCGAATCGCCGTGGCGCACAACGACGGGCCATGGGCCTCGAAAAAATTGTGGGCAAAGGAGTACGGCTCGCAGTTGAGGATCAGGTTGATATCGCCCTGGCGCAGCAGGCTCACGCTCTTGGAACGGTGCTGCCCGGCCTTGACGAAGCCAAGGCGTTGCAGCCATTGGGTCAGGCGGGCGCCGAGGTTTTCATCCACCGCAAACTCGAGGAATTCGATGCCATCGTACTCACTGGCAGCCGGGGTCTCAAACAGGATATCCAGCGGCGCGGCCTGTTGCTGCAGGCGTTGGCGGGTCTTCTCTTCCAGGTACAGCAACGAGCGCAAACCATCCGCCGCGTTGGCCCGGGTGGGCGCGGCGCGAAAGCCATCGTTGAAAATCTCCAGGGACAGCGGCCCGGTGTAGCCACTCTGGATGATCGGCGCGAGAAAACCCGGCAGGTCGAACTCGCCCTGGCCGGGGAAGCAGCGAAAGTGCCGGCTCCACTCCAGCACGTCCATGGCCAGCAGCGGCGCGTCGGCCATTTGCACAAAGAAGATCTTGTCGCCAGGGATCTGGGCGATAGCCGTCGGATCACCCTTGAGCGACAAGGTATGAAAACTGTCCAACAACACCCCGAGGCTGGGGTGGTCAATCTCGCGCACCAGTTGCCAGACCTGTTGCCAGGTGTTGACGTGCCGGCCCCAGGCCAGGGCTTCATAACCAATGCGCAAGCCACGGCGCCCAGCGTGTTCGGCCAGCAGGCTGAGGTCATCGCGCAGGATCGAATGTTCACCCGTGGAGTCGGCAGAAGCATTGCTGCACACCAGCACCAGGTCGGTGCCCAATTCCTGCATCAGGTCGAATTTGCGTTCGGCCCGTTCCAGGTTGCGCGCCAGGCGGTCGCGGCGACATCCTTCAAAATCACGAAACGGCTGGAACAACGTGATGGCAATGCCCAGATCGGCACACATCTGCCGCACTTCACGCGGGCTGCCGTCGTAATACAGCAAGTCGTTCTCGAAGATTTCCACCCCATCGAACCCGGCCGCAGCAATGGCTTCGAGCTTTTCCGGCAGGGTGCCGCTCAGGGAAACAGTGGCGATGGAACGTTGCATGGGGTGACTCCCGGCAATGAAGGGTGGTCTTGTTTGCGGCAAATTATTGGCCGCGCGCGATAAAGCAGCAATTCAAAATGTACCAATCAGTTAGTTTTTCGGGCGATTATCGAACACAATGGCGATTGGCGAATTGACGATTTTTTAGCCACTGCGCACCATCGAATGCGCATCCAGGGCCGCTTTTTTTAAGGCGCAAACCTGTGATCAAGACCCAGAACACACCATAAAAATTTCAAAAAACGGGTACCTCTCATGCCTTCGCAAAATTCCGCCGTGGCCCCGCGCCCCGGCAACCCGCAAGCGGCCATTGGCGACAAGATTCGCGGCGCCCTCGCCGTCGGCAAAACCCGCTGGGGCATGCTGGCCCTGGTGTTTTTCGCCACCACCTTGAACTACATCGACCGCGCCGCTCTGGGCGTGATGCAGCCGATCCTGGCCAAAGAGATGAGCTGGACGGCGATGGACTACGCCAACATCAACTTCTGGTTCCAGGTCGGTTATGCCATTGGTTTTGTGCTGCAAGGCCGGCTGATCGACCGCGTCGGCGTCAAGCGTGTGTTCTTCTGCGCGGTGCTGCTGTGGAGCATCGCCACCGGCGCCCACGGCCTGGCGACTTCGGCGGTGGGCTTTATGGTCTGCCGCTTTATCCTTGGCCTGACCGAAGCGGCCAACTACCCCGCCTGCGTCAAGACCACCCGCCTGTGGTTCCCCGCCGGCGAGCGCGCCGTAGCTACCGGGATCTTCAACGCCGGCACCAACGTCGGCGCCATGCTCACGCCAATGCTGTTGCCACTGGTGCTGCATGTGTGGGGCTGGCAGGCTGCATTTTTATGCATGGCCGCCCTGGGTGGGATCTGGCTGGTGTTCTGGGGCCTGAAGTACTACAACCCCGAAGACCATCCGAGCGTAAAACAGTCGGAACTGGACTACGTGCAACAGGAAGTCGAGCCCGAACAGCCCCGCGTGCCCTTCAGCCGTATCCTGCGCATGCGTGGCACCTGGGCCTTCGCCATTGCCTACGCCCTGACCGCCCCGGTGTTCTGGTTCTACCTCTACTGGCTGCCGCCGTTCCTCAACCAGCAATACAGCCTGGGGATCAACGTGACCCAGATGGGCATCCCGTTGATCATCATTTACCTGACGGCAGACTTCGGCAGTGTGGGCGGCGGGATTCTGTCCTCGTTCCTGATCGGACGCGGCATGCAACCGATCAAGGCGCGCCTGCTGTCGATGCTGCTGTTTGCCTGCTGCATCGTCGGTGTGATCATGGCCGCCGGCTCCAGCCAGCTGTGGGTCGCAGTGTTTGCCATCTCCCTGGCCATCGGCGCGCACCAGGCCTGGACCGCCAATATCTGGAGCCTGGTGATGGACTACACCCCCAAGCACATGATGAGCACGGTATTTGGCTTTGGCGGGATGTGCGCGGCTATCGGCGGGATGTTTATGACGCAGATCGTCGGCCATATCCTGACCGCGACCAATAACAACTACACCGTGCTGTTCACCCTGATCCCGGCGATGTACTTCATCGCCCTGACCTGGATGTACTTCATGGCGCCGCGCAAGATCCCCACCGTCGCGGTGTGACTCAACGCCGCCGCTGCTGCCAGGCAGCGGCCAAGCCACTCAGGCAGATCACCCCGATCCCGACCACCGTGGTCAGGTCCGGGGTGTGATTGAACACCAGCCAGCCCAACAGCCCCGCAAACACGATCTGGCAATAGCCGAACGGTGCCAGTAACGCCGGTGCAGCGAAGCGGAAGGCCTGGGTCAGCATCAAGTGCGCGGTCATCCCACAGGTGCCCAGTGCCAGCATCAACAGGCCATGGCCCAGGGTCGGTACCTGCCAGAAGAACGGCACCAGCGCGCTCATCACCAGGGTGTTGCACAGGCCGGCGAAGAAGTTGCTGGTGGTCGGGCTGTCGTACTGGCTGAGGATGCGGGTCAGCAGTTGGTAGAAACAGAAGAACAACGCCGAGACCAATGGCAACAACACCGCCGGGGTGAACAGCTCACCGCCCGGGTGCACAATGATGATCACCCCGACAAACCCGCAGATCACCGCCAGCCACTGGCCCCGCGTCACATGCTCGCCCAGCAGCGGCACCGACAGGGCCGTCACCAGGATCGGCGCGAGGAAGTTCACTGCGGTGGCTTCGGCCAGCGGGATGTAATGCAGGGCAGCGGTAAAGAACAGGCTGGTGCCCAGCAGGCACAACGCCCTGGCCACCTGCAACAACGGGCGCTTGCTGCGCAGTACACGCAAGCCCGATTGCGGCAGGAAAATCCCCGCCATCAGCAGCGTATGCACCATGTACCGGGCCCATACCACCATCACGATGGGGTAAAAGCCGGCGAGGTACTTGGACAACGCGTCATGGCTGGAAAACAGAAACGTCGCCAGCACAATCAGCACGATGCCCTTGAAGGGATGGTTGACGCCGGAAAGAGGAGTGCTGAGGGTCATTGAATTCTCGTGCGTGACAGGCTGAAATGACCGCCGCAAGCAGTGGCACTCAACGCGCTAATCTAGAGCGGGTGGTGCATCGGTCTCAAGAGCATAACCAAACAGCGGGCGATCAGCGCACTAAATCGCCTAAACCCAGTCCAACGCTGCACGCCAGCCAGCCATTGCGCTTTTTTTAATCAAGGCCAATCCATTATGAAAAAAACACTGTTTATTCTCTCGACCCTTGCCCTGCTCAGTGCCTGCGATAAAACGCCCGAGCCGCCCAAGCCGGCGCCGCCTTCCGTACAAGCGACCCTGGTCCCGGAGACCCTGCCCACCGACAAATGGGTCGGCAAGTGGATCGGCGTCGAAGGCCTGCACCTGACCGTCAGCAAGGACGACAGCATCGGCCGTGGGCATTACCTGCTGAGCATGCAGTACGGCCTCGATGCCGACGCCTCCGGCACCTTCAAGGGCCAGGCCAGCGAAGACGGCATCACCTTCAACCGCCCGGACGGCCCGCAAATGCTGCGTGCCGGCGACGGCGCCGCCACCGGTTTGAAATGGCTGGCTGATAAAAAAGATTGCCTGGTGGTCAATACGGGCGAAGGGTATTGCCGCGAATAACGGCCATACTCAATCACGGCGCTAACAACACGATTATCAAGAGGATTGCCCCATGCTATGGAAAAAGGGTCGACGCAGCGACAACGTGGTCGACGCGCGCAATGACGGCGGCGGCGGTGGCGGCGGCATGCGTTTTGGGGGTGGCAAGGGCCTGAGCCTGACCGCCATTGTGCTGATCGTCGGCATCGGCCTGCTCACCGGCCAGGACCCGATGCAGATCCTCGGGCAACTGAGCGGCCAGATGACCGAACAGGCCCCTTCGGTCAGCCCGCAAACACGCCAGGCGCCGCCCGCCAATGATGAGCAGGCGGATTTCGTACGCGCCGTGCTGGGCGACACCGAAGACACCTTTGGCCAGGTGTTCCAGGAAAACGGCCTGACTTACAAGAACCCCAAGCTGATCCTGTTCCGTGGCCGGGTGAATTCCGCCTGCGGTGGCGCGACCTCCGCCAGCGGCCCGTTCTATTGCCCGGCCGACCAGCAGGTCTACCTGGACCTGGATTTCTTCCGCGAAATGTCCCAGCGCTTCCAGGCGGCCGGCGACTTTGCCCAGGCCTATGTGATCGCCCACGAAGTCGGCCACCACGTGCAAACCCTGCTGGGCATTTCCTCGAAAATCCAGGTCGCACGCCAGCAAGGCCGGCAGATGCAGGGCGATGGCGGCCTGCTGGTCCGCCAGGAACTGCAAGCCGACTGTTTCGCCGGGGTCTGGGCCAACCGCGCGCAAAAGCGCCTGAACTGGCTGGAACCGGGCGATATCGAAGAAGCGCTGAACGCCGCCAACGCCATCGGCGACGACCGCTTGCAGCAACAGGGCCAGGGCCGTGTGGTTCCCGACTCGTTCACCCACGGCACGTCGCAACAGCGGGTTCGCTGGTTCAAGACCGGGTTTGCCCAGGGCCAGATCAGCCAATGCGACACCTTTTCGGCCAAGAGTCTGTAAATGAGTAAACGAGCCGGATGGCTGCTGGGGTTGATGATCGGTTGCGCCACCACCCCCTTCGCCGCCGGGCAGGCGGTCAAGGTTGTCAGCCCCGAGCGTTTCTCCCTGCAAGCCGGCGACCTGAGCCTGGGCCTTAGCCAGGACTGGCGCCAGCCGCTACCGCAGATCACTCGGGCGCTGATCATCGTGCATGGGCGCCTGCGCAACGCCCAGACCTACCTCAAAAGCGCCGAAGATGCCGCCGCCCACGCGGGGCAAGCTGCCAACACCCTGGTGATCGCACCGCAGTTTCTCAACGATGCCGATATCCAGCGCCATCACCTGGGCGACAGCGTACTGCGCTGGCACGGCAATGGATGGATGGCGGGCGATTCGTCAATCGGTCATGGCCAGATCAGTTCCTACGGCGCCCTGGACCAGATCATCAAGCACCTGGGCAACCGCCAACTGTTCCCGGCCCTCAAGGAAATAGTGGTCGCCGGGCATTCCGGTGGCGGCCAGGTGGTACAGCGCTTTGCCCTGACCGGCCATGATCACCCGGCCCTGCAAGCCGCCGGCATCAGCCTGCGCTATGTGATCGCCAACCCATCGTCCTACGCCTACTTCAGCCCGCAGCGCCCGGTGCAGTTAGCGCCGGGCACTTGCCCGCAGTTCAATGACTGGAAGTACGGCATGCAAAAACTGCCGGCCTACGCCAACGGCCAAAGCCCCCAGCAACTGGAAAAAGCCTACGCCGCGCGGGATATCACCTACCTGCTGGGCCAGCAGGACACCGACCCCAACCACCCGGCCCTGGACAAGAGCTGCGCGGCCGAGACCCAAGGCGCGTATCGGCTGATTCGCGGGCACAACTACTTTGACTACCTCAAGCAGCGGCATCCGCAGTTGAGCCAGAGGTTGGTTGAAGTGCCTGGGGTTGGGCATGACGGCGACAAGATGTTTACCTCGCCGCTGGGGCAGAAGGCCTTGTTCCACTAATACCCCAGGGGAAACCCAAGCCAGCTCCTACCGGTGATGCGTGGTGCCTGGGCTAGATCATCTGGCGCAATGCCGCGCAGTCTTGCGCATGCCAATCTGCCAGTTCCGGCCATGGGTTTTCGGGCAGGTTGACCAGCACCGTCCGCGTCCCCGCCGCCCGGCCGCAATCCAGGTCGAAGCGATAGTCGCCCACCATGACCATCTCGGCCGGCGCCACATCCCAGGCCTGGGCCAGTTTCAACAGGCCACCGGGATCAGGCTTGGGCGGGGCGTCGTCGCGGCCCAGCACATCTTCCACGGCAAAACAGTCCGCCAGGCCGATGGCTTTCAAGGTGATGTGCGCCAGCTCCTGGGCGTTGCGCGTCAGGATCCCCAGGCGACAGCCCCGTGCTGCCAGGTCGCGCACCAACTCCACCGCGCCCGTGGCTGCTACCGAGCCCAGCGCCAGTTCGCGCTCATGCTCCAGCAACCAGGCATGCTTGGCCGCCGCCTCCGCTGCTGGCAACGCAGCCAGGTGGGTGAGGATGTCATCGGCAGGCGGAATATCCAGGGCCACGCGGATCGCCGCAAAATCATGCACGGCCACCGTGAGGGTGCCGTCCATGTCGAACACCCAGTGTTTTACGTCCGTGAGGCTCATGCCCAATCCTTGCGATGGCGAATCAGGCCTTCCTGGGTCACCGAGGCCACCAGTTGGCCCGCGCGGTTGTACACGCTGCCACGGGAGAACCCGCGGGAATTGCCGGCCCATGGGCTGTCCATGGCGTACAGCAACCAGTCATCGGCCCGCAGGTCGGCGTGGAACCACAGCGCATGGTCAAGACTGGCCACTTGCATGTCCTTCTGCCACACGGTCTTGCCATGGGGCAGCAACGAGGTGGTCAGCAGGCCGAAGTCCGAGGCGTAGGCCAGCAGATATTTATGCAGCGCCGGCAAATCGGCCAGGGCGCCATCGGCGCGAAACCACACATACTTGACCGGGTCGGACGGCTGCGGGTTGTACGGATCTTTTTCGGTCACCGGGCGCACTTCAATCGGCTTGGGGCACAGCAGTTTTTCGCGCATGGTCTCGGGGATCAGGTGCGCACGCTGCCGTGTCAGTTCCAGCTCCGACGGCAGGTTCTCCGGGCCCACCACCACCGGCATGGTGGTCTGGTGCTCGAAGCCTTCTTCGTCGTACTGGAACGAGGCGCTGCAGGTGAAGATCGGGTTGCCCTTCTGGATCGCCGTCACCCGGCGCGTGCTGAAGCTGCCACCATCGCGCACCCGGTCCACTTGATAGACCACTGGCAGCCCAGCGTCGCCAGGGCGCAGGAAATAGCCGTGCAACGAATGCACATGCCGCGCTTCTTCGACGGTCTGGCTGGCTGCCGACAGCGACTGGCCCAAGACCTGACCGCCGAACAGTTGGCGAAAGCCCAAGTCCTGGCTGCGGCCGCGGAAGAGGTTTTCTTCAATCGGTTCCAGGGTCAGCAAGTCGACCAGATCTTCCAACACTTGGCTCATTCAAACTCTCCTCACACAAAGCAAAACCGCGCAGTCTTGGCTGCGGCGGGTAATAACATCGGGCGGCCTGCCTATCCGTGCAGCGTATCCAACCATTGGGCGCGGGTGATGCGGTACAACACATGATGGCGCAGCGGATCGTCCGCCGCGAGCCTGGGGTGCTGAAAATCTGCCGCCGGATCGTAATGCATGCCGATGGCCTGCATGACTTTCTGCGACGGCAGGTTGGCCTCGGTGGTGAAGGCCACTATTTCTTCCAACTGCAAACGGTCAAAACCACAACGCAATGCAGTCCAGGCCGCTTCACTGGCAAAACCCAGGCCCCAGTGCTCGCGGGCCAGGCGCCAGCCAATCTCCACCGCCGGGGTGAAGTCGGCTTCAAAGCCGACATTCATCAACCCCGTCAGGCCGATAAATTCGCCGCTGTCCTTACGCTCCAGGGCCCACGCACCAAACCCATACTCGGCAAAATGCCCACGTATTCGCCCGATCAATGCCGCGCTTTCCAGGCGGTCCAGGGGTGCCGGGAAATAGCGCATCACCTGCGGGTCGGCGCACATCCGGGCAAACTCCGGCAAATCGCTGTCGCGCCATTGGCGCAACACCAGGCGCGCGCTTTCCAACTGCAGTATCGGCTCCATCGTTCCCCTCCCTTGCCATGTGCGTGAGTGTACAGCGCTGTTAAGATCCGTCGCTGGTTCCTGTCAGAAATTGCCATGCCTTTGCCATTGATCTACCACGACGACTACAGCCCCGAGTTCCCGGCGGATCATCGCTTCCCCATGGATAAATTCCGGCTGCTGCGCGATCACCTGGTCGACAGCGGCCTGACCCAGGACAGCCAACTGCTGCGCCCCGAATTGTGCCCGGCCCAAGTGCTCGCCCTGGCCCATGACCCTGGCTATATCGAACGCTATATGAGCGGTGAGTTGTCCCGCGAAGACCAGCGGCGCCTGGGCCTGCCATGGAGCGAAGCCCTGGCCCGACGCACCGTGCGCGCGGTCGGTGGCTCGTTGCTGGCGGCCGAGCAGGCCCTGGAACATGGCCTGGCCTGCCACCTGGCGGGCGGCACCCACCACGCCCATTACGATTACCCGGCGGGCTTTTGCATCTTCAATGACCTGGCGGTGATCAGCCATTTCCTACTGGCCAGTGGGCGAGTCAATCGGGTGCTGATCTTCGACTGTGACGTGCACCAAGGCGACGGTACCGCGCGCATCCTCCATGACACACCGGACGCCATTACCGTGTCTCTGCACTGCGAAAAGAACTTCCCGGCGCGCAAGGCCGCCAGCGACTGGGATATCCCGCTGCCCATGGGCATGGGCGACGCCGACTACCTCACGGTGGTGGACGATGCCCTCAACTACCTGCTGCCGCTGTATCAGCCCGACCTGGTGCTGTATGACGCGGGCGTCGATGTGCATAAGGACGACGCCCTCGGCTACCTCAAGCTGACAGACGCAGGCGTCGCCGCCCGTGACGAAAGCGTGATGCGCCATTGCCTGGGCCGCGATATCCCGGTGGTGGGCGTGATCGGTGGCGGCTACAGCAAGGACCGCCACGCCCTGGCCCGGCGCCACGGCATCCTGCACCACAGTGCGCAGCGGGTGTGGACGTCATCAGGTTGTCATTGAAACCTGGGCGTTACCCACAATGCCTGTGGAACGGCCTGTGGATAACTTGAGCGTAACCGCCTGTAAGGCAGGCACCACATAGCATGTAGGAAGGTGTACGTTTTTTGATCAGGCAGTTTCGCGGTCCTCGGGTAGAATGCTCGCCCTACTTCGCCGAACCGCAGTCACCCCCATGCCTCAGATCCCAGCCCAGCCTTTTCACGTCACGATCATCGGCGGCGGCCCCGCCGGGCTGATGGCTGCCGAAGTCCTGAGCCAGGCCGGGGTCCGGGTGGACCTGTATGACGGCATGCCATCGGTGGGGCGCAAGTTCCTGCTGGCGGGCGTGGGCGGCATGAATATCACCCACTCCGAAGCCTACCCGGCATTTCTTTCACGCTACGCCGAACGCGCGTCGGACATTGCCCCCTTGCTGCGCCAGTTTGGTGCCGAGGCGTTGTGCGAATGGATTCATGGCCTGGGCATCGAAACCTTTGTCGGCAGCTCCGGCCGTGTGTTTCCTACCGACATGAAAGCCGCCCCCCTGCTGCGCGCCTGGCTCAAGCGCCTGCGCGACCAGGGGGTAGTTATCCACACCCGGCATCGCTGGCAGGGCTGGAATGCCGACGGCGGCTTAATTATCCACAGCCCGGAGGGCGACAAGACTGTCCACAGCGATGCCGTACTGCTGGCCCTCGGTGGTGGCAGTTGGTCGCGCCTGGGCTCGGACGGCGCCTGGCTCAAGTTGCTGGAACACCAAGGCGTGCCCTGCACCCCGCTGCAGCCCAGCAACTGCGGCTTCGAGGTGTCAGCCTGGAGCGAATTAATGGTGAGCAAATTCGCCGGCGCGCCGCTGAAAAACGTCGCCATAGGGTTGGCGGATGACAAACCCCGCCTGGGCGAATGCGTGATCACCGCGACCGGTATCGAAGGCAGTCTGATCTACGCACTGTCGGCGCCGATTCGCGAAGCGATCCACCGCGACGGTTCAGCCACCGTGCACATCGACCTGCTGCCGGGCAAGCCGCTGGACAAGGTGCAGGCCGCATTGGCCAAGCCCCGTGGCTCACGCTCGATGAGCAAGCATTTGCACAGTCAGTTGGGCCTGGATGGGGTAAAGGCTGCGCTGTTACGCGAGTTGGCGCCCACAGGTCACTTCAATGATCCGGCGCAGTTGGCTGTGAATATCAAGGCACTGCCACTGACGCTGGTAAAAACCCGGCCGATGGATGAAGCCATCAGCACCGCCGGCGGCGTACCGTTTGAAGCGCTGGATGAGCGCTTGATGCTCACGCAGCTACCGGGGGTATTTTGTGCCGGGGAGATGCTGGACTGGGAGGCACCGACAGGTGGGTATTTACTGACGGGGTGTTTTGCCAGTGGGCGGATGGCGGGGCGTGGCATGCTGGAGTGGCTCCAGCGCCGATAGTTGCGGGCAGCTCAGGTCCGCCTTCGCAGGCAAGCCAGCTCCCACATTTTGGTCTGTGAACACATTCAAATGTGGGAGCTGCTTGCCTACGATGAGGCCCTGACAGACGCCAAAGAAGTTACTTCTTCTTACGCGGCCCGGTATTAAACACAGGCACTTTGCGCACCGGCTTGATCGACGGTTCCGCCGCCACTTCCCCGCTTTCCACCCACTTGCCCAGGTTGCGCTTACCGCCACCCCCAGACGTCTTAGGCTTCTTCGGTTTTTTCGGCTTCTTCACCACCTGCCCGCTGGCATCAGTGTCGGGCACGCGGTGCTCCGGTTCGAAATCCTGTTCCATTTTGCGGGTCAGGGTCTGGCGGGTCAGCATCTCGATGGCCGAGAGCATGTTCACTTCGTCGGCACACACCAGGGAAATCGCCTCGCCGGTGTTGCCGGCCCGGCCGGTACGGCCGATACGGTGGATGTAGTCCTCGGCAACGATGGGCAGGTCAAAGTTGACCACCATCGGCAAATCTTCGATATCCAGGCCACGGGCCGCCACATCAGTGGCCACCAGGATCTGCACCTCGCTGGCCTTGAAACGGTCCAGTGCCCGCTGGCGCGTGGCTTGTGGCTTGTCGCCGTGGATGCCGTCGGCATTGATCCCCAGGCCTTGTAGCTTGTCTACCAATGCATCCACACCGTTGCGGGTCTTGGCGAACACCAGCACCTGCTTCCACTTACCCTTGCGCATCAGATGCACAAACAGCTCCGCCTTGCGCTTCTTGTCCACCGGCACCACCCATTGCTTGACGGTGTTGGCAGCGACGTTGCGCGGGCTGACTTCGATGCTCAGCGGGTCAATAAGCATCTGCCCGGCCAGCAGGCGGATGTCATCGGAGAAGGTCGCGGAAAACAGCAGGGTCTGACGCTTTTTCGGCAGCATGCGGTAAATGTTCGCCAGCTCTTCGGAAAAACCCAGGTCGAGCATGCGGTCGGCTTCATCCAGCACCAGGGTTTGCAGCTGATTGAGTTTCAGCGCGTTCTGGCGGAACAGGTCGATCAGGCGACCAGGGGTGGCCACCAGCACGTCGACCCCCTTGCGCAGCTTCATCATTTGCGGGTTGATGCTGACGCCGCCATACACCGCGTAGGTGGTCAACGGCAGGTGCTCGGCGTACTGGGCGACGCTGGCGTGAACCTGCTCGGCCAGCTCGCGGGTCGGGCACAGGATCAGCGCACGCACCGAGTTGGCGGTGACTTTTGGCCCTTCCATGGTCAACAGTTGCAGGAGCGGCACGGCGAAGCCGGCAGTCTTGCCGGTGCCGGTCTGGGCCGCAGCCATCAGGTCGCGACCGGCCAGCACCGCAGGAATGGCTTGCGCCTGCACCGGCGTCGGGGTCTGGTAGCCAAGCGCCTCAAGGGCGCGCAGCAAGGGTTCGATCAGGCCAAGTGTGGCGAAAGTCATGTGTTTACCGTAGGAAAAATTCAGCGCAAGGGCGTAATGCGCGGCAGTTTACCTTATTTCCGGCTTCGGCTTGCGCCACTGGGGCAAGCTGATCAACAACACGGCGCTGATAATCACCAACATCGCCAGGGCTTCTTCCAGGCCAATGGTCTCGCCGACAAACACGATGCCCAGCAACACCGCCACCGCCGGGTTGACGTAGGCATAGCTGGTGGCCGCTGCCGGACGCACGTGCTTGAGCAGGTACATATAAGCGTTGAAGGCGATGATCGAGCCAAATACGGTCAGATAAGCCAGGGCCAGCCAGCCTTCCACCGGGGGCATCGCTTGCAGGTGCTCGCCCTTGAGTGCACTTCCGATCAACAGCACCACCCCGGCGATCAGCATTTCGGCGGCGCTGGCCATGGCGCCCTGGGGCAACGGCAAGTGCCGGCTCCATACCGAACCAAAAGCCCAGGAAGCGGCGGCAAACAACAGCAGCCCAGCGCCCAACGGGCTCGATTGCAGGTTGGAGCCCATATTGAGCATGGCAATGCCGATCATCCCCAGAATCACCCCGGCCCACTCCAGACGGGTATTACGCGCGCCCCAGAAATATCCACAGAGCAAGGTAAACAACGGCACCGTCGCCACGGCCAGCGCAGCGACACCTGAAGTCACGCCGCTGTGTTCAGCCACACTCACTGCGCCATTACCGAAGGTCAGCAGCAAGATGCCGATCATGCCCGCGGCTTTCCACTGCGCCCAGGTCGGTGCCGGCACCCCGCGCCAGCGCAGGTAGCCATACATCAGCGCCCCTGCAGTACAGAAGCGAATACCCGCCAACATCAGCGGCGGCCAGTACTCCACGCCAATACGGATCACCAGGTAGGTAGACCCCCAAATCACATACAGCGCAAAAAAAGCTGCGATCAACGGTAAGGGAAAACGACGTGGGCCAGGCATGGGCAGCTCTGCAGCAGGACAAGGGATCGCTATTTTAGAAATCCACACCAGTAAACATAAGTTACAAAACCTGTTTAAAGCGCCCATACACTTTTCAAATCATGGTTATCAGAGCTATAAGCCTTGTATTCGAAAGCCCGCCATTGCCAGAGCCTTATTCATGGACAAATACGATCGCATGCTTCTCAGCGCCCTGCTCAAGGATGGGCGCGCCACTTACGCGCAACTGGCCCGCACCGTAAACCTCTCCGCCCCCGCCGTGGCTGAACGCGTGGCCAAGCTGGAGGCCTGCGGAGTGATCACCGGTTACCAGGCCAAGGTCGACCTGTCCAAGATCGGCCTGCCGATCCAGTGCACGATTGAACTGCGCTTGACCAAAAACGGCAGCCAGAAAGTCTACGACGCGCTGGCAGAAATCCCCGAACTGACCGAATGCCACCGAGTCACCGGCGACCCCTGCGTGATCATGCAGGCGGCGGTGGGTTCAATGCCGGAACTGGAAAGCCTGATCAACCGGGTGGCGAAATTCGGGTTCAGCAAAACCTCGATCATCTTGTCGAGCGCCGTAGAGCGGCGGTTGCCATTGGGGTATTTGGAGGGAAAGAATGGCGGCGCCTGAGCGAGCGCTATCGCGGGCAAGCCCGGCTCCCACAGTTGACCCGATTGCCCGGACTGGATGCGATCCCATGTGGGAGCTGGCTTGCCTGCGATAGCGGTGTATCAGCCACGAATACACCAACTGGCCTACCCACACCCGACGCCCACATTTTGCTCTTTATCGTTCTGAGAATCGGGATCAGAACCCGCGATGTTTCTTCAGATGGTCATTGATCTTCGCTGCCGGCACTTTTTGCAGGCTGCACAGCAGATCATGGGTCAACTCGCGCAAGCCGTGGGTGCGGCGCAGTTCCTGGGCCAGGTGGGCGGTGAGGTTGGCCGCCATTTCCGCATCCGCCATCGCCCGGTGAGCCTTGCCGGTGTGGGGCAATTGCGCATAGGACGTCAGGGTGCCGAGTTTGTGGTTGGGCGCCGTGGGCATCAGCCGGCGGGCCAGGAGCAGCGAGCAGGCGAATTTTTGCAGGCGGGTGCGGCGGATCAGGCCCAGTTCGAAGTCCCAGAACTTCTGGTCGAACGCGGCGTTGTGCGCCAGTAGCGGCGTGGTGCCAACAAATTCATTGACCTCGTTCATCACCCGCTCGGCCGGCGGCGCGCTGCGCAGCATGGCATTGCTGATGCCGGTCAGCTGCTCGATAAACCCCGGCACGCGCACACCGGCGTTCATCAGGCTCTGGTAGCGGTCCACGATCTGGCCCTGCTCCAGGATGACCACGGCGATTTCCGTGGCCCGGCAACTGCTGCTCGGCGAGATGCCGGTGGTTTCAAAGTCGATGACCGCTATACGTTCCAAACCTGTTCCAACCCCATCTGAAAATCTATTTGAGCAACAACGCGCCTTCGATAGGCACGTAGCGACTGGCCGCGCGGATCAACGAATTGGCCGTCAGCCCCGGCACGCCGTAGGCCACGGCTTCGACGCCATGTTTATGGATGATGCGGTCGAGCAACATATCGAAATCGCCATCACCCGAGGCCAGCACCACTTCGTCGACATGGGCGGCGGCGTCCATGATGTCGATGGTGATGCCCACGTCCCAGTCGCCCTTGGCCGAGCCATCGCTGCGCTGGATGTACGGCTTGAGCTTCACGGTAAAGCCCAGGTTGCGCAGGATCTGCTGGAATTGCTGCTGCTTGCTGTCGCCACGGTCGATGGCATAGGCGTACGCCTCGACGATCTGCCCGCGCTGGCTGATATCGGCCCACAGGGCGGCGTAGTTGAAGTGGCAACCATAGGCCTGGCGCACGGTGTAATAGAGGTTCTGCACATCGGCGAACACTGCAATTTTTTTCACCGTATATCCTCATCGCACTGGCGGACGTGATGGCCCGCAAAGGTCGTCAGTATGCCAGCCAAGAGGAAGTTTCCGAGAAAAATCAGACCGGGGCGACAGCGCGCCCCGGTTCAGTGGGTGTCAGACGAAGGAGTCGTCGTCGCCAAAGAAGGAAGAATCGTCGGCATAACCGCTGTCGGCGCTGTCATTGTCAGCGAAACGCTGCTCGTCATTGCCCCAGCCGCCGTTGTCACTGGCAGGCGCCGGCTCTTCGCGAACGATCTCTTCCACCACCTGCGGCTGCTGGTTGTGGCTGAACAGGCTGCTGATGCCTTGGGCCAGCATCACCCCCCCGGCCACCCCGGCGGCGGTTTTCAGGGCGCCACCGAGAAAACCACCACCTGCGGGCGCCGCCTGCTGGGGTTGCTGATAGTTCTGTTGCGGGGTGCCAAAGCTCTGTTGCGGCGTCGGCGCGCTGTTGAAGCCGGGCCGAGTCGGCTCGCGCCAACCACCCGCGCCAGAGGCCGGCGCGCTCGGCGCAGGCTGCGGCTCGCGGGAGCTGCCGCCAAAGATGCTCGACAGGAACCCACCACCGCTGGTGGCCGGCTGCGTTGTCTTGGCCCGTTGCAGTTCATCCTGCAATTGCTGGATCTGTTGCGCCTGCTGCTTGTTCTGCGCATCCAGGCTTTTGATCGCGGCTTCCTGCACCAGAATCGCCTGAGTCATGAAATACCCGGCGGCCGGTTGGCGAGTGATGTGCTCCTTGATCCGCGCTTCTGCCTGGGCGTCGCGGGGGGCTGAGTCCGTTTCGGCTTGCTGCAACCGTGAAAACAGTCCGTCGATCAGGGTTTGCTCTTCGCTGTTCATGGCGACCTCGTTAGATTGCCGGTAAAAATCTGCGTCCCGCCCGCAATGGGCAAGGTACGCCACCAGTAATGGGGCTGGCCTGCGGCGTTTCAATGATCTTTACCCAAGGTTTACGTTTGTCGGTGATCGGTTAAAGTGTCCGCTGCTTTTTCCGCCTGTGATGACTTTGATGAATCCGTTGACCGTTCTGCGCGACTCTTTCTACTTTTTCCAGCGCAACCTGGGCGCCATCGTGCAGTTGTGCCTGCCCTTGGTGATCCTCGAGGCCGTGCTGCAACAAGTGCTCGATCGCACCCTGGGCCCGGAGGCGTTTACCGGCTACAGCATGATCGTGGGTTTGCTGGTGTATCCGCTGTACACCGCCGCCCTGATCCTGTTTCTCGACGCCCGCAGCCGTGGCGAGTCGCCGCGCACCGCCGCCGTGCTGGCCATGGCGCTGACCTTGTGGCCACGCTACGCGTTGCTGACGGCCATGAGCACCCTGCTGATTCTGCTGGGGCTGTCGTTGTATTTCCTGCCGGGGCTATGGCTGATGGTCACCCTGGCCTTCGCCGAGTACTTGCTGGTGCTGCGCGGGATGCCCGCGCTGGCGGCGATGAAGGAAAGTTTCCGTCTGACCCGTGGGCATTTTCTGCGCATCCTGGTCTGCCTGTTGTGCGTGATGACCCCACTGTGGCTGCTCAAGGGTGCCAGCGTCGCAGCCTGGCCCGACCCGCAGAACCCGCTGCTGGCGGTGCTGATCGACAGTGCCCATAGCTTCTTGCAGCTGTTTACCAGCGTAGTGCTGTTCCGCCTGTTCATGCTGATCGCCGGTGATGCCGACGCTCGCTAACGTGCTCCCTGGGCTCCCGGCCACCGGTCGGGTATGCTCGGGGCCTGTCCCGCAGCGCCATAAGGCGAGCCGATGACCCGTTTACTGCGTAAAACCCTGGTAGGCCTGCTGATCCTCGCAGGCTTGCTGACGGCCCTGATCTACAGCCTGACCTGGCGCCCCGCCGACAAACAGACCCTACCCGTCAGCTGCGTGGCCCCGCGTGCGCCGACGCTGCTGCCCGGCCAGGCACTCAAGGTGATGACCTGGAACGTGCAATACCTGGCGGGCAAGAACTATGTGTTCTGGTACGACACCCCCGACGGCAGTGGCCCGGACGAGCGCCCCACCCCTGAAGACATGGCCTCCAGCCTGGACGAAGTGGCGCGGGTGATCCGTGACGAGCAACCGGACGTACTGTTGCTGCAGGAACTGGACGAAGGCGCCAAGCCATCCCACTACCAGGACCAACTGGCGCTGCTTCAGGAGCGGCTGGTGGACCTCTACCCGTGCAGCGTCGAGGCCTTCGACTGGAAAGCCGACTTTGTGCCCGACCGGCATATCTTCGGCAGTGTCGGCCGCAAGCTGGTGACCCTCAGCCGCTACCAGATCGAACATGCCGAACGCCTGCAACTGCCGGTGGCCCCGGCCAACCTGATCAGCCGTCAGTTTCAACCCAAGCCCGCGCTGCTGCTCAGTTACCTGCCGTTGAGCGACGGGGGCCAACTGGCGGTGCTCAACACCCGCCTGGACAACGCCGCCCCCGGCCACAGCGCGGTGCGCGAGCAGGTCGAGGCGACCATCAAGCTGCTGGATAAGTTCGAAAGCCGGGGCACGCCGTGGCTGATTGGCGGGGATTTCAATCTGTTGCCCCTGGGGCAGTTCCTGCGCCTGGACGCCGACAGACGCGGGCAGTATTCGCCGGACAGTGAGCTGCATCTGTTGTGGGATAAATACCCGATGGTCCCCAGCAACAGTCAATCCAGCGGGATCGACCGCGCCCAGTGGCTGACCCACTTCCCCAATGACCCGGGCCTCGATGGGCCGGACCGTACGGTGGATTATCTGTTCTATAGCCCGAGGTTGAAGAAGGTTGAAGCGCGGGTGCGGCAGGACGATACATTGCGTATTTCCAATCATTTGCCGGTGATTGCACGGTTCCTGCTGCCCGCCGCGCAATAGCCCACAGGACACAACCCGATGTGGAATAGGGTTGGTGTAGGAGCTGGCTTGCCTGCGATAGCGCTGGGTCAGTTGGCCAGGTTCTGGCGGACAGATCGCTATCGCAGGCCAGCTCCTACATTCAGATATTAAGCATGATTACTTGCGCGGCTTGATCCGCGCGGTCGCTTCTGCCACCAACGGGTCATCGGGCCAGTAATGCTTGGGATACCGCCCCTTCAGATCCTTCTTCACCTCGGCGTAGGTACTGCGCCAGAAGTTCGCCAGATCCTGGGTCACCTGCACCGGACGCCGCGCTGGCGATAACAAGTGCAACTTCACCACCTGCCGTCCACCGGCGATGCGCGGGGTATCGGCCAGGCCAAACAGTTCCTGCAGGCGCACCGCGAGAATCGGCGGATGCTCGCTATAGTCCAGGCGCACCGATGAGCCCGAAGGCACCTTCAAATGATGGGGCGCCAGTTCATCCAGGCGCTGGGGCAGCGGCCAGGGCAGCAGGTTATGCAGGAAGCTGAAAAGATCCAGGTTGGCGAAATGGCTCAAGCGCGAGACCTTGCCCAGGTACGGCATCAACCAATGTTCCAGGCTGGCGAGCAACGCGCTGTCGCTGACGTCGGGCCATTCGCCGGGCTTGCCGGAGTCCAGTTGGCGCAGCAGCATGACACGGGCCTGCCACTGGCGCAGCTCCGGGGTCCAGGGCAGCAGTTCCAGGCCTTTGCGCCGCACCAGGTTGACCAGCGCCTGGCTGCGGGCGGACTCGTCCAGGCCGGTCAGCGGCTCGCGGCTGAGTACCAGTTCACCGACCTTGCGCTGGCGTTCGGCACGCAACACGCCTTCGCGCTCGTCCCAATCCAGCTGGTCGAAACAGCGCACCTGTTCGGCCAATACCGAGTCGAACAGCGTCGGGTCGAAGTCTGCAGCCAGGTAAATCCGCTCTTCACGCTGGCCCTGGCGGCTGCCCAGGTCGGCGATGACCAGCCACGGCTGCTTCATCAGGCTGTCGGCTTCGGCAAACAGCGCGGCGCGCCCATTGGCCAGACGATATTCGGCACCGCCCGCACGGCGTTGTTGGGCCACCCGGTCCGGGTAGGCCAGCGCCAGCAGCGCCCCCAGCCAGCGCGGGTGATCGGGATCAGCCACCGGCTGTTCGGCCTTGCCTCTTAGATAGCCGCGATATTGCCGGGCCAATTGCCGGGCCCGCTGTACGCCGCCTTGAGTGCCACGGGCGCGTTCCTCGCCGGACAACAAGGCCAGGCGACTGTGCACATCCGCACCGGCACCGCGCAAGATGTCGCGCTCGCCCAGCAGCGCGGCGACATCACACGCCATGTTCGCCAGCCCCAGGTCCTGGCCGCGCAACAACAAATGGGCGATACGCGGGTGCGCCGGCAGGCTGGCCATTTTCTGTCCGTGGGGGGTCAAGGTCGCGTCCTTGAGCGCCCCCAGGCGTTCGAGCAAGTCCTGGGCCTGGGCATAAGCGGCAGTGGATGGCACATCGAGCCACACCAATTGTGTTGGCGTCACGCCCCAGCGCGCCAGTTGCAGGGCCAGGCCGGCCAGGTCTGCCGAGAGAATTTCCGCGCTGCCATAGGCCGCCAGCCCTTCATGCTGGTCCTCGGACCACAACCGATAGCACACGCCCGGCTCCAGCCGCCCGGCCCGGCCGGCACGCTGGGTGGCGCTGGCGCGGGAGATGCGCTGGGTGTCGAGACGGCTCATGCCGCTGCCGGGGTCGAAACGCGGAACCCGCGCCAGCCCGGCGTCGATCACCACCCGCACGCCATTGATGGTCAGGCTGGTCTCGGCGATGTTAGTGGCCAGTACCACCTTGCGCTTGCCCGCCGGCGCCGGGTCGATGGCCGCTCGCTGCGCTGCCAGGTCAAGCTCGCCATGCAGCGGGCACAGCAGCACATCGCCGCGCTCACCGAGAGCATCCGCCAACTGTTGATGGACCCGGCGAATCTCCGCCTGCCCCGGCAGGAACACCAGCACGCTGCCGGTTTCGTCGTGCAGGGCTTCAAGAATGGTCTGCACCAACCGCGGCTCGATAAATTCCCCAGGCTGGAACGGCCGCCCCCAGCGCATCTGCACCGGGTACATGCGCCCTTCACTGCGCAGGATCGGCGCGTCGTCGAGCAGCCCCGACAGGCGTTCGCCTTCAAGGGTGGCGGACATCAGCAGGATTTTCAGCGGTTGTTCATCGCGAAACAGCTCGCGGCCATTGAGGCTCAGGGCCAGCGCCAGGTCGGCGTCGAGGCTACGCTCGTGGAATTCGTCGAAGATCAGCAGGCCCACGCCATCCAGCGCCGGATCATCCTGCAGGCGCCGGGTGAGGATGCCTTCGGTGACCACTTCAATACGGGTGTTGGGGCCGACCTTGCTGTCCAGGCGGATCCGGTAGCCGACGGTTTCCCCGACCTTTTCACCCAGCTCACTGGCCAGGCGTTCGGCTGCGGCGCGGGCGGCGAGCCGGCGGGGTTCAAGCATCAGGATGGTTTGCCCGGCCAGCCAGGTTTCGTGCAACAGCGCCAACGGCACCCGCGTGGTCTTACCGGCGCCGGGCGGTGCTTCGAGCACGACTTCATGGCGCGTCGCCAAGGCTTCGCGCAAGGCGGGTAAAACATCATCGATTGGCAACGAATTCATACTGGCTCCAAAGCAGAGCGGCGAGTATAACGGCGAACGGCTGGATATCGGTGCTCTCTCAGGCGCCGCCATGTCCCTTTGGAAAGGCTCCCACATTAGAGGGGGGCACCTGGTAGATCTGCTTTATAGTCACACCCTACAAGTGTTCAGGAGAGTCTCATGCGTATTGCTTCCCGTGTCATCGGCGGTGTTCTGGCCGTCACCCTGTTGAGCCAACTGACGGCCTGCGGTTCGATTTTCTATCCTGATCGCCGTGGCCAGATCGACGGCAAGATCGACCCGGCAATTGCCGTGCTCGACGCGGTCGGCCTGCTGTTTTATGTGATCCCCGGCCTGATCGCCTTTGGCGTGGACTTCGCCACCGGCGCGATTTACTTCGAGCCCGGCAAAACCGCACAAGTGGCCCCCGAAAAACTGCAAGAAGCCATCGGCGCCGACGGCAAGGTGGATAACACCAAGCTGCAAACCATCATCGAGCACGAAACCGGCCGCAACCTGCCGCTGGACGACCCGCGCCTGATCCAGTTCAAGGGCAGCGTGCAACAACTCGCGTCCCTGGGCCTGCAACCTGCTGCGTAAGGACTTGATTGCCCCATGAACACCAGCACCGAACACGCCCGGCTATTGCGCCTGGCCACCCGCGCCTCGGTCGGCGTGGCCAGTATTCTGATTATCGGCAAAGCCATCGCCTGGTGGTTCAGTGGTTCGGTGAGCATGTTGGCCGGGCTGACCGATTCGCTGCTCGACGGCGTGACGTCACTGCTCAACCTGCTGGCGGTGCACTACGCGCTGCGCCCGGCGGATGATGATCACCGCTACGGGCATGGCAAGGCGGAATCCCTGGCGGGCATGGCCCAGGCGCTGTTTATCGCCGGCAGCGCGGTATTGATCGCCTTCCAGGCGTACCAACGCCTGCAGCACCCGGAACCCGTGGGCGCGCCCTGGCTGAGTATTGCAGTGATTGTGATGTCGCTGGTGCTGACCGTGGCGCTGCTGGCCGTGCAACACCGGGTGATCCGCGAAACCGGCTCGAACGCGGTGCGCGCCGACTCGCTGCACTACCGTTCCGACTTGCTGCTCAATGGCAGCATTCTATTGGCGCTGGTGCTGGCGGCCTTCGGCTGGCATCAGGTCGATGCCTGGTTTGGCCTGGCGATCGCCCTGTACATTTTGTGGAGCGCGATCCAGATCGCCCGGGAAAGCTTTGCCGTGCTGATGGACGAAGAACTGCCGGCAGACGTCAGCCAGCACATGCTGGAACTGGCCTGTAGCGTGCCCGGCGTACTGGGTGCCCATGATTTGCGCACGCGGATTTCCGGCAACCACTGGTTTGTGCAGTTGCATCTGGAGTTGCCGGGGGAGTTGAGCTTGTCGGTAGCCCATGGCATCAGCGACCAGGCCGCCGATGCCATCCATCAGGCCTACCCACGGGCCGAGGTGCTGGTGCACGCCGACCCGCAGGAAGTGGTCACGGGCAGCAAGGCCTAGTAGGTCACCTGGTACCCGCGACTGCTCAGGCAGTTGCCCTGGGCCTGGCGGTAGGTTTGCACCACCGCCGGCGCAGGCGCGTAGGTGACGGTCTGGGGGTCGAAGCCACTTTGCTGCACCGCCCAGCGATAGCAATCGTAACCGTCCTGCTGCACCTGGGCGGGAGATTGGCCATTGGCGGGATAGGCCACTACGTCATACCCGTTGCCCTGGGGCGTCGGCTGCGGGGGCATGGCCACCGGCGGTTGCACCACCACGTACTGCTGGGTGCTGGTCTCGTAGCTGTAATAAGCGCCAGCGGCGAGGAAAAACAGCGCACTGCCGACCCACACTTCCCGCGCATAGTCCGGCAGGTAATGCACGCGGATCCCATAGGGTGGCGTGACCACAACGTAGCGCGGGCCCTGGGGCCGGTACCAATAGCCGCCCGAGAAAAAGTAATCCTGGCCGCGATAGGGCACACGGTAATTGCGGTCGGGGAAGCGGTCCACCGTGTAGCCGGGCCGATACTGCGGGCCCGGGCCCCAGCCATTGCCGTGCCCGTCGGGGCGGCCTGGCCAGCGGTTATCATTGGGGTGGCCGTTGTAGCCAGGCCGCGAGCCAGGGCCACCGGTTTGCCAATGCGGGTTGCCATCATTGCGCCGGGGAATGTCACGGTAGTTGCCCTGGCGCGGCTCCTGGGTCTGGCCCACGGAATCGGGCCGGCCCTGGATCGGCAGATTGCTCCCCGCCTGCGGTGCCGGGCGCGGTGCTTCATTCCCTTGAGGGCGAGCCTGCCACTGGCCGTTCTGGCCGGCGCGCTCTACCGGTTGGTTTTGCGGGCGCGGCTGGCTGTGTTCCGGCCCCCGCTCACGCGGTCCACCACCGCCCTGCGGGCCTTGCCCCTGGCGGGGTGCGTTGTCTCGTTCGTCGGCCATCACCTGCGTGCCCAAGGTGACCATCAACACACCTACACCTGCCAAACGCCAGATGCGCTTCATGCTATTCCTCACTGCGGATTAGGGCCTGTGCATGAGACTGGAAAAGCCGGGCCCGGTTCTGCGACAGGTTATCAGTCACCAGCACAATTTTCGCCGGCAAAAGAAAAGGGGCGACCCGTCGGTCGCCCCTTGAGAACTTCGTCCTGGCTCAACGCTTATGACGTTGGCTCACCTCACGCCGTCTTGTGGACAGTGTGCAGCCCGGGGGCCGGCACAACCCGGTGGGGTTGGCGGGCCGCAGCCGGCCTGATTGGGCGGGCTGCTGTGGACTCTATGTCCGGGCAGTGATTCTGTTGGTAATCATAGGCGTGAGGGCCCGACAGATGATTGCGAAGATTGCGTCAATAAACAGTGCTTGCGCAATTTTTAACCCTGGATAGATAATTCGCAGCAATAGTTACGACAAAGGCCAGCCCCATGAGCAAACTTGACCGATACGACCTGAGTATTTTGGCGGAATTACAGCGCGACGCGAGGATCTCCAACCAGGAGCTGGCCGAGCGGATCGGCCTGTCACCGTCACCCTGCTCACGCCGGGTCAAGCAATTGGAGGACGACGGCTACATCTCACGCCAGGTCGCCCTGCTCGACCGCAAGATGCTTGGCCTGAGCCTCACGGCCTACGTGTTGATCGGCATGGACCGACACACGCCCGAACGTTTCGAGAACTTTGAAGCGGCGATCCGCACCTTGCCGCAAGTGCTGGAATGCAGCCTGGTCACCGGGATGGATGCCGACTATCAGCTGAAGGTGGTGGTGCCGGATATGGACCACTACCAAAAACTGCTGCTGGGGCACCTGACCCGGATTGAGGGCGTGACCAGCGTGCGCTCCAGCTTTGTGCTGAACCAGGTGCTCAACAGCACGGAGTTGCCGTTGACTCACCTGCGTACCTAAGACGCCCCACCCATCCCATGTGGGAGCGGGCTTGCCCGCGATAGCGGTCTTGCAGGCACACCGCTATCGCAGGCAAGCCAGCTGCCACTTTTTGCCCATGTTCAGGCAATGACATCAGGGTGCGACGCACCGACGCAGGTCAACTTTGAACCTGCCCCCTTGCCTTATACTCCGCGCCTGCCTTTGTCGGAAACTGCCCAATGAATTCGATTGACCCCGTGCTGTTTGAAGAATGGATGATGACCGGCCTGGTCACCATCCTGATCATTTTCATGGGCTTTATCGTCTGGGACCTGGCGAAGAAATCCAAGGCCGGGCGCTTTGGCTCGCTGATTCTGTTCTTCGTGCTGGGCCTGGGCGTGGCCGCGTTTATCATCAAGAGCGTGGTGATCGGCCTGATTGAGTCCGGGGCTTTATAAGCGCGCCGGCACTTCGCGGTACTGGCCTTGGCCCAGGCCTTCAATCGACCAGTCGCCGATTTTCACCCGCACCAGACGCAAGGTCGGCAAGCCTACGGCGGCGGTCATGCGCCGTACCTGACGGTTGCGCCCCTCGCGAATCACCAGCTCCAGCCAATAGGTCGGGATGTTTTTACGAAAACGTACCGGCGGGTTGCGGGGCCAGAGTACCGGCTCGTCCAGTCGCCGGGCTTCAGCCGGCAAGGTCATGCCATCGTTCAACTCCACACCGGCGCGCAGACGTTGCAGATGCTCCTCGGTGGGCTCGCCCTCCACCTGCACCCAATAGGTTTTCGCCAGTTTGTGCTTGGGGTCGGCAATCCGCGCCTGTAACTGGCCATCGTTAGTCAGCAGCAGCAGGCCTTCACTGTCCCGGTCCAGGCGCCCAGCCGGGTAGATGCCCGGGATATCAATAAAATCCTTGAGCGTGGCGCGACCGCCTTCGTCACTGAACTGGGTCAGCACATCAAAAGGTTTATTGAACAGGATCAGCTTCGGCTCGGCCGGCGGTGCCTTGGCGACACGGCGAGCAGCGGCATGGGGAGGTTTCACGCCAGGGCGGCGCGAGTCAGGGCGGGCAGGACGGGACATGGCAATGGAACATCTAACGGTCAGGACCGACCATGCTAGTGGCCTGACCGTTAAATAACCACCCCGCTATTTAGCGGAACGGCGGCTCGTCAAAGCTGCGCAGTTTGCGCGAGTGCAACGAGTTGAGCTCGGTGCGCAACAAGTCCACCGCCTCGATACCGATCTTCAAGTGCTGGCTCACAGCCCGTTCATAGAACGCGTTGGCCGAACCTGGCAACTTGATTTCACTGTGCAACGGCTTATCCGACACGCACAGCAATGTGCCGTAAGGCACCCGCAAACGGTAGCCTTGCGCGGCGATGGTGCCGCTCTCCATATCCACGGCCACGGCGCGGGATAGGTTGATCAGCGGCCGCTCCTGGGCCCAGCGCAGTTCCCAGTTGCGATCGTCGTAGGTCAACACGGTACCGGTGCGCAGGCGCTTTTTCAGTTGCTCGCCCTTCTCGCCCGTGACGTTAGCCGCCGCTTGTTGCAATGCCATCTGCACTTCGGCCAGGGCTGGGATCGGAATGTTCGGCGGCACCACGCGGTCGAGAATGCCGTCGCGCCGCATATAAGCGTGGGCCAGCACATAGTCACCGATGGTCTGGGATTGGCGCAGGCCACCACAGTGGCCAATCATCAGCCAGCAATGGGGACGCAGCACCGCCAGGTGGTCGGTGATGTTCTTGGCGTTGGACGGGCCGACACCGATGTTGACTAGGGTCACGCCGTGGCCGTCACTGGCCTGCAAGTGGTAGGCCGGCATCTGATAACGGTGCCAGACCACGCCTGCGGCAATGGCAGACGCTTCGCCATGGTCCATGCCTTTTTCGATGATCACATTGCCCGGCAACACCATGCGGATAAAGCGTGGGTCGCTGCGCAACTGTTCCAGGCCATGGACGATGAACTGGTCGACGTAGCGGTGGTAGTTGGTCAGCAGAATCCACGGCTGCACATGGCGCCAGTCGCTGCCGGTGTAGTGCACCAGGCGACGCAGGGAAAAGTCCACGCGGGCCGCATCGAACAGTGCCAGGGGCAGTGGGTCGGTGTTTTCCCAGTCATAAAGGCCATCGGCGATGCCATCGGTGGCGGCAGACAGGTCGGTGCTGGGGAACACCCGTGCCAGGGTCGCGGCCGTTACGCCGGAGCCGGCCAGTTCATCACCCTGCTCGACCACGTACGGATAAGGGATGTTCTGCTGGCTGACGCCCACTTCCACCGTCACGGTGAAGTCGTGCATCAGCGGCACCAGTTGTTCCAGCAGGTATTTGCGAAACGCTGACGGATGGGTGACGGTGACGCTGTAAGTGCCCGGCAACTGCACCTTGGCATACGCGCGGGTGGTCTGTGGGACTTCGCCGTGGCAGTGGTAGGTCAGGCGCAGTTCCGGATAGCGAAACAAAGCACGCTGTGCGGCGTCGGGCTCGACGCGATCCTTGAGGTATTGCTTGAGGGCCTGGTTGAGCGCGCCGGTAGCACGCTCATGCAGAGCCGCCAGCCGGTCCACGGCCTCTTCGGCGGTTTGAACGACAACAAAAGCTTCGGTCACGGTAGGCTTCCTGTTTTCTTACATGCAGGAGGTCATCTTGCCTGCATCGCTGCCAGACGCAAACTCTGAATTGGAATGCCCACTGAAGATCAATGCAACCGCTGTGGGAGCTGGCTTGCCTGCGATGGCGGCGGATCAGCCAATATAGAGGTAGCTGACCCACCGCTATCGCAGGCAAGCCAGCTCCCACATTTTTTACCGGGTTTATTCAGAGAGACGGAGTTGAGCGGGCGACGATGGCCTGCACATCCACACCTCGTGGCAAGGTGCCATATACCCGCCCCGACGATTCGCCCAAGCGGCTGGCTATAAACCCATCGCTGACACTGGCATTGCCCGCCTCCAGCAGCAATTTTGCCTGCAGGGCCACAGCAATATCCTCGGTCAACTGCCGCGCCCGGTACTGGATATCCTGGGTGTCCGTAAACGCCGACTTCAATTGCTCGATATGTCGGGCCAGGCGTTTATCGCCATGCCCATCGCCCAGTTCGACAAACAATGTCTCCAGCACACCGGGCTCTTTCGACAAGGCCCGCAGCACGTCCAGGCATTGCACGTTGCCGGAACCTTCCCACGTCGAATTGACCGGCGCCTCACGGTACAGGCGCGGCAGGATGCTGTCCTCGACATAGCCGGCGCCGCCCATGCATTCGGCGGCTTCGTTGATCATCGCCGGCGCACGCTTGCAGATCCAATACTTGCCCACCGCCGTCACCAGCCGCGCGAACTTGGCTTCCTGCTCATCGGCCAGATGGTCCAGCGCCCGGCCCATGCGCAGGCTCAAGGCCAGGGCCGCTTCGCTTTCCAGGGCCAGGTCCGCCAGCACGTTCTGCATCAACGGCTGTTCACTGAGCACGCGGCCACCAACCAAACGATGGGCGCAATGATGGCTGGCCTGGGTCAGCGCCTGACGCATCAAGGAACTGGAGCCAACCATGCAGTCGAAACGGGTCATGGCCACCATCTCGATAATGGTCGGTACGCCACGGCCTTCTTCGCCGACCATCCACGCCAGGGCGCCGCGGAATTCGACTTCGCTGGAGGCGTTGGAGCAGTTGCCGAGCTTGTTTTTCAGGCGCTGGATATAGAACTGGTTACGCGTATCGTCCGGGCGCTGCCGGGGCAGTAGGAAACAGGTCAAACCCTTGTCAGTCTGGGCCAGGGTCAGGAAGGCGTCGCACATCGGCGCCGAACAGAACCACTTATGGCCCACCAGCTCATAGGGTTGGCCTGGGCCGCCGGCGCCCAAGGGGCAGGCGCGGGTGGTATTGGCCCGGACATCGGTGCCGCCCTGTTTCTCGGTCATGGCCATGCCGATGGTTGCGCCGGTTTTATGGGCGATGCCGACATTGCGCGGGTCGTATTCAGTGTTGAGGATTTTCGGCAGCCAGGTGTCAGCCAGATCCGACTGCAGGCGCAGGGCCGGCACGCAGGCGAAGGTCATGGTCAGCGGGCACCCCGTGCCAGCTTCGGCCTGGCTATGCAGGTAGGTCATGGCCGCGCGGGCGACATGGGCACCCGCCTGGGGATGGGCCCAGGGCAGCGAAGGCAGGCCATGCTCGACGGCGGTGCGCATCAGTTCGTGATAGGCCGGATGAAACTCCACCAGATCAATGCGGTGACCATAGCGATCATGGCTGTTGAACACCGGCTTGTTCTGATTCGCCAGGAACCCCGCCGCCATCAGCGGTCCACCCGCCAAGGCGCCGTAGGCGTCGATGCGAGCCTCTGCCCAGCCTGCCCCAAAGCGCCGCGACCACTCCTGCAAGGGCAGGTCGAGGCGATACAAATTGGCGCCATCGAGTGACGGTGGCTGGTTGGTAACGTCGTGGGTTTCGGCGAACTGGTGCAGATTCATGACGGGCCTCCTGATAAAAGGCCGCGTTGATTGAGGCCTTGAATTCAGTTAAGCATCGTCACTGCGCTTAAAAAAGTGGCATAAGCGCCTAACTGCCGGCGCTTTCACCCTCTAGCGGGCACAGCAGGCGGCGCTGCAACACGGCTTGCAACAGCTCGAAACGCACCGGCTTGAGCAACTGCTCGGTCGGGCCGACGCCGTGACAATGCTGGCGGGCGCTGCCTTGCAGGGCGTCGCTCAGGGCGATCACCGGCAGCTCGCCGCACCCTGGCAAGGCCCGGATCTGGCAGCACAGGGAGAAGCCATCTTCGGGCACATCCAGCAACACCGCATCAAACGCCCCCTCCTGCAGCATCGCCAGGGCCGTGGGGCCACTGTCCGCGACTTTCACCCGGTAACCGAGCTTGAGCAACATGCCACGCAAGACCAACTGGGTGACGCAGTTGTCCTCCACCAGCAATACCGTGCAGTCTTGTGGCGCGCGGTGCAGGTCCACGGCCCGGGCCGGCTCCGGCGGCACCGCGATAACGGCCACCTCCAGCTGGAATCGGCTGCCCTTGCGCGGTTCGGAATGATGGGTCAGGCGCCCGCCGAGCAACTCGATCAACTGCCGGCAGATCGCCAGGCCAATGCCCAGGCCGCCATATTCGCGGGTGGTCGAGCCGTCCACCTGGAAGAAGCGCTGATACAGGGTCGCCTCATCCAGTTGCGCAAAGCCAATCCCGGAGTCGCTAACAATAAACGTCAGATGCAAATGGCCATCCGCCTGGGGCAGGCCCACTACGCGCACGCGCACCGCACCGTCGTGGGTGAACTTGAAGGCGTTATCCAGCAGGCATTCCAGGCACTGCATCAGTTTGCCTGCATCGCCGTCCAGGCGATCCGGCAACTCACTCGCCACGTCGATGGAGAACGCCAACCCCTTGCTCTGGGCATTGCCCAGGAACTGCTGACGCAAGGTATCAAGTACCCCGCGCAGGCTGAACACCTGCGGTTGCACACTGAGGCGACCGGCTTGCAGCTCGGTGAGGGTGAGGATGCCATTGACCATGCGCATCATGTCCCGCGCAGAGCCGGCGGCGGTTTGCTGGTACTGCGCCAGGTCGCCGGCCAGAGGCTCGGTCTGCATCAGTTCCAACGACCCAATCACCCCGTTCATCGGGGTGCGCAGTTCATGGGTCAGGGTCGCGAGGAATTCGTCTTTCAACTGGTTGCTGTGGGCCAGTTGCTGGTTGAGCACTTCCAGTTTCTGGCTGGCATCAAACAGGATTTGCGCCTGCTGTTCGCGCATCGCGTTGATCCGGTCGGCCAGGGCCAGGGACAACAAGGCGACTTCAATGGCCGAGCCAATCTGACTGGAGTACATGGTGAGAAACACATTGGGCAGGTAGCCCAGCACCATCAGCGTGTTGATCACCCCGCCGATCAGGAACGCCGACCAGGCGATGATGAAATACCGCGCCACACGCTGGCCACAGCACCAGGCCTTGATCCCGGCGACAAAGATGGTCACGGTGAAAACCAGGGCCAGCGCGGTCGCCAGGCGCAGGGCCAGGGCGTAGCTGGTCATCAGCGACAACACCATCACCACCGCCCCCGTCCCCACCAGCACCAGCAGCACCCGGTCCAGCCAGCGGCTGTAGAGGGCAGTGTGCAGGAAGCTGCGGGCAAACAGGCTGCCGAACAACGCGGAGGCGCCGATCAGGAACGGCGTCGCCGCATTCGCCCACCAGGGGTTGTCGGGCCAGAAATACTCCACGGCCGCGCCATTCACCGAGAGCTGGTACATGCCGAACGAGGCGATATAGAGGATGTAATAGAGGTAGCTGGTATCGCGCACGCTGAGGTAGATAAACAGGTTGTACACCAGCATGCCCAGCAGCACACCGTAGATCAGGCCCAGCACATACAGGCGCAGCGGCTGATCTTCCAGGTAGGCGGTGCTCGACCACAGGGTCAGCGGCGCCTGGATCGAACCCTCGCTTTGCAGGCGCAGATACAGGGTTTTCTGCTCGCCCGCGCTGAAGTCGACGGTGAACAGGTAATTGTTCTGGCGAATCTCACGGCTGGCAAAGGGCAATGCATCCCCGGTGCGCCCGGCCAGGCGATAGTCACCGTCACCCTCGGGCAGGTACAACTCAAGATGATCAAGGGGCGGATAGGCCAGCTCCAGCAGCCAGGTGCGCAGGGCGTCGGGATCCTTGGGCAGGTAATGCAGATCGACCTTGAGCCAGAACGCCGAGCGCGAATAGCCGGCATTCAGGGTGTCTTTATCGTGCGGGGTGTAGCGACTGGCGAGTGCCGCTGAACGGGCCTCGGCGATGGTGAGATTGCCGCTTGGATCTTCGAGTACTTGCATGACCCGGCCCAGGGGAAGACTTCGGGTGGTTTCATTGAACTCGACGGCGCCGGCCAACAGGGGCAGCCCGCACAAGAGAAACATCAGCAAATAGCGCATAGAGCCCCAGCGTGGCCTGTCCGGTTATGTCAAAAGCCCCCCATTCCTTTTGAGATGACGTACACCGGCGATACATTTAAGTTGTTTGGATCCACTCTAGCATAGCCGGTAAAGGCCAAAAGACACCATTGAAATAATTTTTTGAAAGGCTCTAGACCGGGCCTTTCAGCGCACTAATTGCTAGAAATGGATGATGGCTTATAGCCATTTACCAGTGTGTTTCGGCGTCAAATACCAGCACTGCCCGACAGCCACGCAAAAAGCGTTTGGTGGTAAGCTCGCGCACCATGAATATCTACAGCTCTCGCCCCGTTGTCCTCTGTCTCTCCGGCCATGATCCCAGTGGTGGCGCCGGCTTGCAGGCAGATATCGAAGCCCTGCTCGCCCAAGGCTGTCATGCGGCCCCGGCCGTGACCGCGCTGACCGTGCAGAACACCGTGAATGTCAGCGATTTCCGCGTGCTCGACCGCGAGTGGGTATTGGCCCAGGCCAACGCCGTGCTCGGTGACTCCGAAGTCGCGGCGGTCAAGCTGGGCATGCTCGGGTCCACGGTGATGGTCGATACCGTGGTCGAACTGCTCCAGCAGCACCCGCACCTGCCGGTGGTCTGCGACCCGGTGCTGCGCGCCGGCGGCGGCGGTAGCCTGGGCAAGGACGAGGTCGGCTATGCGATGCGCGAGCGGCTGTTGCCCTTGTCGCTGATTGCCACGCCCAACCTGCCTGAGGCGCGCATCCTCGCCGAACTGCCCAACGGCACGGCGGATGAATGCGCCGAGAAACTGCTGCCGTTTATCAAGCACCTGTTGATCACCGGCGGCCATGGCGACGAGCATGAGGTGCACAATCGCCTCTACAGCCGCGACGGCACACGCCACACGTTTACCTGCCAGCGCCTGCCCGGCAGCTATCACGGCTCCGGTTGCACTCTGGCCAGCGCCCTGGCCGGCCGCCTGGCCCAGGGTCAAAGCCTGGCCAGCGCCGTGGAGTCGGCACTCAATTACACCTGGCGCACCCTGCGGGACGCCGAACAACTGGGCCAGGGGCAATTTGTGCCGCGTCGCCTGCCATTGGATTTCTGTTCGTAATATCAAGGGGCCTGCTCGATGAAACTACGTGGCCTGTACGCCATTACCGACAGCCAACTATTGGCCGGTAAGTTCCTGTCCTACGTCGAGGCCGCGCTGGAAGGCGGCGTGACCTTGCTGCAATACCGCGACAAGAGCAGCGACGAGGCCCGTCGCCTGCGCGAAGCCGAGGCTCTGCGTGAACTGTGCTCGCGCTACAAGACCCACCTGATCATCAATGACGATGCCGAACTGGCCGCGCGCCTGGGCGTCGGCGTTCACCTGGGACAGACCGACGGCCCGCTGACCCCGGCCCGGGCGTTACTCGGGCGCAATGCCATTATCGGCTCCACCTGCCACAGCCAGATCGAACTGGCCGAACAGGCTGCGCGCGAAGGTGCCAGCTATGTTGCCTTTGGCCGCTTCTTCAACTCCACGACCAAACCCGGTGCACCCGCAGCCACCGTTGAAATGCTGGCCCAGGCCCGCGCGCGCCTGCAGGTGCCGATCTGCGTGATCGGCGGCATCACCCTGGAAAACGCCGCGCCCCTGGTGGAGCACGGTGCCGACCTGCTGGCAGTGGTCCACGGCCTGTTCGGTGCCGACAGCCCCCAGGACGTGACGCGCCGCGCCCGCGCCTTCAACGAACTCCTCAAATCCTGAATTCAGAGAGCCTGCCCATGTCTCGTTCCGAAACGTTGTTTGCCAATGCCCAGAAACACATCCCCGGCGGTGTGAACTCCCCCGTGCGTGCGTTCAAGAGCGTCGGCGGCACGCCGTTGTTCTTCAAGCACGCCGAAGGCGCCTACGTCACCGACGAAGATGACAAGCGCTATGTGGACTACGTGGGTTCGTGGGGCCCGATGATCCTCGGCCACAGCCACCCCGACGTGCTGGACGCAGTACGCAAGCAGTTGGAACACGGCCTGTCCTACGGCGCGCCCACCGCCATGGAAACCGAAATGGCCGACCTGGTGTGCTCGATCGTACCGTCGATGGAGATGGTGCGCATGGTCAGCTCCGGCACCGAAGCGACCATGAGCGCGATTCGCCTGGCCCGTGGGTTCACCGGCCGCGACAGCATCATCAAGTTCGAAGGCTGCTACCACGGCCACTCCGACAGCCTGCTGGTCAAGGCCGGCTCCGGCCTGCTGACCCAGGGCGTTCCGAGTTCGGCTGGCGTGCCAGCTGCGTTTGCCAAGCACACCCTGACCTTGCCGTTCAACGACATCGGCGCCGTCGAGCAAATGCTCAGCGAAGTCGGCCAGGAGGTGGCGTGCATCATCGTCGAGCCGGTGGCGGGCAACATGAACTGTGTACCGCCGGCCCCGGGTTTCCTCGAAGGCTTGCGTGAGCAGTGCGATAAACACGGTGTGGTATTGATCTTCGACGAAGTGATGACCGGCTTTCGCGTTGCCCTCGGCGGCGCCCAGGCTCACTACGGCGTAACGCCGGACCTGAGCACCTTCGGCAAAATCATCGGCGGCGGCATGCCGGTAGGCTGCTTCGGCGGCAAGCGCGAGATCATGCAGCACATCGCGCCGCTGGGCCCGGTCTACCAGGCCGGCACCCTCTCCGGTAACCCGCTGGCCATGGCCGCCGGCCTGACCACCCTGCGCCTGATCAGCCGCCCTGGCTTCCATGCCGAGCTGAGCGCCTACACCACGCGTTTGCTGGACGGCCTGCAACAACGCGCCGATGCAGCGGGTATCCCGTTCGTCACGACCCAGGCCGGTGGCATGTTCGGCCTGTATTTCAGCGGTGCCGACGACATCGTGACCTTTGACGATGTGATGGGCAGCGATGCCAACCTATTCAAGCGTTTCTTCCACCTGATGCTCGAAGGTGGCGTGTACCTGGCACCAAGTGCCTTTGAAGCCGGCTTCACCTCCATCGCCCATGGCGACGCCGAGCTGAAACTGACCCTGGATGCTGCCGAGCGCGCCTTCGCCGCACTGAAGTAAGACAGCCATAACCTGACGTCGCCCCTGGCGGCGTCAGATTTGTTACCTTGCTTACAGAAATTTCCTCGTTTTTTCGAGAAAATACCTGCAATCCGGCAGATAACTTGCCCACGCAGCAGAAAAACGAGTAAAGACTTTGTAAGCAGAGGCCTGCTTATTTCATAATGCGCGCTTATTGGATCCCCACGTGGCTCCACGCGCCCCGTCAGAGGTAAGTCGATTCCCATGAAACGCACCGGCCGCACCCTGGTTCTGGGCTGCCTGTTGCTCCTTCAACCGCTGCTTGCACATGCACAAGCGGGCGGCAACTCGTTGTTGATCCCAGCGATGGGTCGTTGCACCCTCAATACTCAGTCCGACAGCCAGGCCGAGGCGCTGAGCGCCTGCCAAACCCTGGCCGATGGCGGGGATGCGCAGGCGCAATACGAGTTGGGCGAATTCTTCTACGACGACAAAAACCCTGCCCGCGACCTGAACAAAGCCTTGAGCTTCTTCGAAAAAGCCTCGCTGCAAGGCCATGCCCAGGCGCAGTTCAAGCTGGGCAGCATGTTCTTCCATGGCGAAGGCGTGCCGGCCAACAACGTGCAGGCGTATATCGTGCTGAAGATGGCGGCGGTCAACGGCGCCGAAGATGCGCTCGACACCGCTGACGAAGTGGCCGAGCACATGCAGCGCGACGAGCTGGAAGTGGCGACCCAGGTGCTGGGGCAGATTTTCCGCAATTACCTGCAGGAATTGCAGAGTGCGGATGGGCGTTCGCCCTTTTCGCCGCTGCCCTGACCTGTCAAGGCGATAACAGGTCGCCCTGTCGATAGGCCCTGACACCCGCGACATGGGCAATCGTCATACCCGCCGTCGCCATCCGCCGTAACGAGCGCACATACAACATCCCCCCATGAGCACAGACCACCGGTGTCGAGCGGTCGGTGATCGGATCAATGATCTCGGCGACCCGCTGCCCCTCCTGTAGGGCGTCGCCAACCCTGGCGCAAAACACGATCAGCCCAGGCGCCAGACTCACTATCGGCTCCACCCCCGCCAGCGGTGTGGGTGGGTTAAGCAGAGGGGGCAGTTGCGGTACCAGGCCCTCAATGGCCCCTATATAGGTCAGGTAATCAATCAGCGCCTGGCTGTCCCGGCGCGCCAGCCCGTGATCCACATCGGCCACACCGCGCAACTCCACGGTTACCGCGAAGCCCGGCGACTGAATACGTCCGGCAAAGCGCGCCTGCATCTGCCTCCAGAACAGTGTGAAACACTCGTCGAACGATTGCCCCCCCGCCTCGTGCGCCATGAAACAGGCTTCGGCACCCAGGTAGCGCGCCAGAGGCTCGACTTGTGGCCAGAAGTCCGGCGCCAGGTACAGGTGCTGCACCGCTTCGAAGTCGCAATGCAGGTCCAGCACCATATCCGCGTCACAGGCGAGGGTTTGCAAGGTCAGGCGCAGGGATTGCAGTTGCGTCGTGGGGACCTGACGGGCCAGGACGGCTTTCAGGCTTGCGCGGATCAGATGCAGGTTGCGGACAGGGTCATCGGTCAGTTTCGCGCCCACTTCATCGCCCACCTGCTGACTGAGGTCGAGGAAAAACCGATTGAAGTTCTCCCGGCTTTCGTTATCGAAGCGCCCCTGGGGCACGTCCATCAACACCTGCTCCAAACCCAACGGGTTGGCGACGGGTACCAACACAATGTGTCGACGCAGCACGCCCGATGCCTCAAGGGCGGCCAGCCGTTGCTTGAGATGCCAGAGCACCAACATGCCCGGCAACTCATCGGCGTGCAGGGAAGATTGGATATAGATTTTTCCGCAGGACGCCGGCGGTCCGTAATGAAAGCTGTAAATCTGCCGGGACATGCCCGGCATCGCCGCCAACAGTTCATGTCGTTCTATTTGCATATCGACCTCCTATCGGCCGGGTCCCAAAAAGCTCAACCAGCGCCGCTCCGCCAGGCGGAACAGCCCCACCAGGGCAAACGTGGTCAACAGGTAAAGGAGCGCGGCAATGGCAAAGGACTCAAACGTAAGGAACGTCGTGGAACTCGCATCCCGCGCCACTTTCAGAAGGTCCGCAACCGTGGCCGTAAAGGCCAGCGTCGTAGAATGCAGCATGAAAATCACTTCATTGCTGTAGTAGGGCAATGAACGACGCACCACGACGGGCATGACCAGGTAAACGTAGAGCTTCCAGCCGTCAAACCCCAGGGCTCGAGCGGCCTCGACTTCGCCACGGGGCATGGCGCGAATGGCCCCGGCGAATATTTCGGTGGTGTAGGCACAGGTATTGAGGGCAAAGGCCAGTACGGTGCAATTGAGCGCGTCGCGAAAAAAAGCATCCAGCAATGGCTGTTCGCGTACTGCAGCAATACTGTAAATGCCGGTGTAACAGATCAATAACTGGATATAGAGCGGCGAACCACGAAACAGGTACGTGAAGCATTGCACAGGCCAGCGCAGCCGCCGCCGGCATGCAACCCGGGCAATGGACAAGGGCAGCGCCGCGATGAATCCCAGGCATAGCGACAGGCTGGTCAACCACAAGGTCATCGCCAGCCCAGTGAGCTGTTCGCCGTCGGAGTAGAGAAAGGGTCGCCAGTACTCCTGGATCAGCTCGATCATAGCCGGCTCTCGCTGCTGTAACGGCGCTCAAGCCAACGCAACAGCGCGTTGGACACACTGCTCAGCAAGAGATAGATCAGCGCCGCAAACAGCAGAAAACCCAAGAGCTGCTGACTGCCCTTGCCCGCCATTTGCGCCACCTTCACCAGATCGGCCAAGCCAATGATCGATACCAGCGCCGTGGCCTTGAGCAAGACCATCCAGTTATTCCCAAGGCCTGGCAAAGCGAACCGCATCATCTGCGGGAACACCACATACACAAAGCCCTGCCAGGGAGTCAGGCCCAATGCCTTGGCAGCATTCGCTTGCCCACCGGGCACCGCCAGCAAGGCCCCACGGAACGTCTCGGTAAAGTAAGCCCCATAGACAAACCCCAGGGTAATAACCCCCGCGCTAAACGGGTCGATTTCTATGTAGGCCCATTCCAAGGCGTTTGTCAGGCGACTCAGCCCGGTTTGTAGACCATAGAAAATCAGCAGCATCAGCAGTAAATCCGGCACCCCTCGGATAAGCGTGGTGTAAAGCTGGGCCGAGAAGCGCCAGCCCCACACTCTGGACAGTTTCGCGCACGCCCCGATCAAGCCAAAGACCAGCCCCAGCAGCAGGGATAACAACGCCAGCTTGAGTGTGAGCCAGATGCCTTGCAGCAACAGGGGGCCATAGCCCAGCAGGCTCGTCATGAAGTGCGCGGCGACCGGCAATAATGGTTCAAACATAAGTGCCCGCTCCTTACTTGATAAAGAGCGGTCAATTGCCGCTGAACATGTCCATGCCGTCGAAGTACTGGTCTTGCAGGCGGGCATAGGTGCCATCCGTGTGCAGCGCCGCCAACCCCTGGTCCAGCATGCCTTTCAAGGCGGCGTTGCCCTTGGCGAGACCGATGGCACTTTTTGCTGGCATCAATTCGCTTTCAATCACAGGACCAAGGACAAAACCGGCACCACGGGGCGAGCGTAAAAATCCGCTGCGGGCTTGCTGTGCGTCTTGTAGCGAAGCCTGCAAACGCCCCGTTATCAGATCGGCATAGACTTGCTCCTGGTCGGGATAGGCCACCACCTTCATGCCCGCCTTGGCCAGCACTTGCTTGGCATAGACCTCCTGGATGGAGCCTTGCAAATAGCCGACAGATTGACCGCTGGGCGCCTCCAGGCGGGTACCTTGCCTGTACACCATGGCAGTCGGGCTGGAGAACACTTCGGAGGTGAAATCAATCACCTTCAGGCGTGCGGCAGTAATGCTCATCGAGGCCAGTATGGCGTCGATCTTCCCGGCCTTGAGGCTTGGGATCATAGCGTCGTAGTCAATCTCGACCCACTGGCAACGGACATCCAGGTGTGCACAGATAGCGTTGCCGATATCAACTTCAAAACCGACCAGTTGACCGGTGTTGTCTTTATAGGCAAAGGGCGCGTAGTTGGGGTCAACGCCAAAGCGAATAACTTCGTAGCTTTTGGCAAGTACCGAACCATTGAATAAAAAAATAATAGACAGCGATAACATCAGGACTATTTTTTTCATTGTTTTATTCCTCGTTATTTGTAGAACAACAGAACGCTACATAACCTCCAGACATGTAATTTCTCGACGCATGAATAATGAGCCGGCAGGGGCGTCAAATTCTCGCGCCTGGCGATGACCGCCATACACCGCCGCCGCTATGGTCCCCGGCGCCAGGCAGTCACCTATCGGGAGCAGAGTCTGGATACCGGCTTCTCGCAACTCTTCGTCAGGCCGGTCGAGCGCCCGGAACAAAGCCTGCTCGGGCTCGCGGGACGTCACCAGTAACAGCGAGGCCACAGCAATCACACGAGGCCGACCGGTATAGACACAGCTGGCAATCACACCATCAGACGTCACCGTCATCAGCGAGTGGGAAGCGATGATGGTGACATCCAGTTCCAGCAGGCGACGCTGGATGCGATGTTGTTCAAGGGTGTTATGGGTCCAGGCCGCAACATCCGCTGCCGGGGTGACGAAGACAACCTCCACGCCCTGGGCCACCAACCGCTCGGCCAGCACGCTGCCCATATAGTAATGATCGTCGTCGAACAACAGCACTGGCGAAGGGGCAAGCGCACCGCCCATCACATCATCCGGGGTCAGGATCGGCAGGCTTTCCAGTCCGGGCAAGGCCTGACGCAGCGCCCTGCCCAGGCCATCACGACGCCAGCGAGCGCCGGTCGCAATAAAAACGTGCGCGGCGGCGAAGTCCAGTACGTCTTGAGCCTCCAGGGGGCTTTGCCGATAGATCTGCACCCTGTCCATGCGGCTCAGGGCATCCAGCCGATAGTCGATCACCCGCGACCAACTCGACAACCCGGGCAATTTGGACTCAAGTGCCACACGCCCGCCCAGGGTCCGCGAGCTCTCCACCAAGGCGACCTCCATGCCGCGCGCGCCCAGCACACGCGCACATTCAAGCCCGGCGGGCCCTGCACCGACCACCAGGGCGCGGCTTGAGCTGCGTGCAGGGCTCACCGACTCGGGGTGCCAGCCCCGCCGCCATTCTTCGCCCATGGTCGGGTTCTGTGTGCATCGCAAGGGCGTACTGGTGTGGTCGCCACTGACGCAGACATTGCAGCCAATGCATTCGCGGATCTCATCCATCCGCCCTTCTTCAATCTTCTTGGGCAGGAACGGGTCGGCAATCGACGGGCGGGCAGCACCGATCAGGTCCAGCACGCCACGTCTGACCAGGGAAACCATGGTATCCGGCGAGGTAAAACGCCCCACACCCACCAGCGGTTTACTGGTCAACGCCTTCAGCCCGGATAAAAAGGTCTCTTGATAACCTTCGCTGGCAAAACGCGAGGTCATGCTGTCGTTCGACCAGTCGGCCACATTGATATCCCACAGGTCTGGCAAGTCAGCCAGCATGGTGAAGATTTCGGCCCCCTCCCCTTCGTGGGACAGGCCAGCGGCGATCTGCTCATCCACCGCCAACCGCACAGCGACCGCACACCGGTCGCCCACCGCGTCCCGAGTGTCTTCAATCAACTCGCGCAACAAGCGCACGCGATTCTCCAACACCCCTCCGTACTCATCGGTACGACGGTTGTTGCGCGGTGTCAGAAAATGAAACGGCAAGCCCAGATCGTGGCCGGCGTACACATAGACGATATCGAAACCCGCCGAGCGCGCCCGTAAGGCGGCCGCCCGATGCATCTGGCGCAGTTGCCTGATATCCGCAAGACTCATGGCCCGCGCCTGGACCGGGTCATACCCTCGCACTGGAGTGTCAGAAGGGGCCCACGGCACTTCGCGGCTGTAGCGATTCGGCGCGGAGTAGCCATTGAACGCCAGTTCAACGCCTGCCAGTGAACCGTGCTGGTGGACCGCCTCACACATTCGCGCCAGCGCCGGTATATCTCGCTCGTCCCACAACCGTGCTTCTATATAAGGAGAAAACTCGCTGTGTGGGCTGATCTCGCACTCCTCCGTACAAACTACGCCCCATCCTCCCTGAGCCTTGATGCCACGCATACTCGCCATGGCGGAGGGGTGCACATGCCCCATACCGTTGCAATGAGGCACTTGATAAAAGCGGTTACGGGTGCGAACCGGTCCTATTTGAACTGATTCAAAAAGAATGTCATACCGAGGATCGCGCACAGGGCTACTCCCGAACGAATAAGTCCGTTGATAAAGGCTCAAAGAGCTATATAAAAATCAGTCGTGCGTTAACAGTCGAATTGCAACGCAGGTTCAACTTTGTACATAACCTACAAATGTTTGATGCAACTGTGCGATTGAACGCAAATACTCTTCCATCTCTGGACCGAGCTTTTTCGACATATCGTTAATCAACAAATGGGTCAGGGACAACATGGTCGACGTCGAGTCCCATAGCAGCTCAAGCTCCGTGGACACCCGGAATACCTCGTCGGCATTTTGCTCGGCCCACTCGCAAAAGTTATCGGTAATCAGCGTGACGGGAATATTGCGGCTGCGAGCCTCGCGACATAACAGCAGTGATTGGCGCGAATAACGTCGCGCTTCATAGACAATCAGCATCGAATCGGCCGGGGAAGCGAGCAATACCTCGCCGAAATGACCGGAGGCGCCATCCAGCAGGTGCACGCCACGGCGCAGATACTGCAGCATATGAGCCATGGAACAGGCGGTACCGCGCTCAGTCCCGAAACCGGCGACAAAAATCTGCGGTGTTTGCGCAAGCCTGCTGGTCACTGCCTGCCAGGGAACGGTACGGGTGTATTCATAAACCCGCACCAGGGCCGCGATTTCCAACTCCAGGCTGCGGGCCAACGAACGCTGGCTATCAGAACCCTCCTGCTGGAAAGCGCGCAGCCGGTCGCCGATCAACCAGGGGCTATCGCCCAAGTCATCCTTGAGTTCGTTCTTGAGGTCTTTGAAATGCTTGTAGCCCACGGCGCGACAGAAGCGGCCAACGGTGGACTCACTGATGGCAAGCTTCTGCGCCACCATCGCCGAGTTCTCGAAGGGCAGATCCCTCAAGTTCGACAAAATATAAGCCGCCAGCGCGCGATAGGAAGGCGATCTGGATGACAGTTGCTGTTGGAGGCGTGTTTTTATAGGTGTGTTCATGGCGTCCTCTGCGCATGAGCACAAACTGATATTTTTCTATCACTCAGTCAATACGTGACAGATAACTATCAGAACGGTCCTACAAATCAGGGTCTGGAGCCCAGCGTTCTACTTTTCCGGCATCGGCATCGGAAACGGCATGACATTGCTCACACCCCGCGCCTCGCTGATCTTGGGCGTGCCCAGGCGCTCGACTTCGTCGATGCGCACAATCGAATGCATCGGCACAAAACTGCGCACCACGCCTTCGAACTGGGCCTTGAGCTTTTCCTCGCCCGGATCGACGACCAGCTGCGTGCGCTCGCCAAAGACGAACTCTTCCACTTCCAGGAAGCCCCACAGATCACTTTGATAGATCTGTTTGGCGTACATTTCGAACACCTGGCCCTGGTTAAGGAAAATCACCTTGTAGATTGGAGCTTCACGTTTGGTCATGGGGGGCGGGCAGCACATCGGCGGATATAAATGAGGGCGCGAACTATAGCATGGCACCCGATGCACAGTGCTAGGAACCAATGGGCATGCCCCCTATAATGCGCGGTTCTTTACCACCAGTTGACGATTCCCATGGCCAAGAAGCTTTACATCGAAACCCACGGTTGCCAGATGAACGAGTACGACAGCTCGCGCATGGTCGATCTGCTGGGTGAACATCAGGCCCTGGAAGTCACGGCTCGCGCCGAAGATGCCGACGTGATCCTGCTCAATACCTGCTCGATCCGCGAACGGGCCCAGGATCGGGTCTACTCGCAGCTGGGCCGCTGGCGTGAACTGAAACTGGCCAACCCGGACATGGTGATCGCCGTCGGTGGTTGCGTGGCCAGCCAGGAAGGCGCGGCCATTCGCGACCGCGCGCCCTATGTCGACGTGGTCTTCGGCCCGCAGACCCTGCACCGCCTGCCGGAAATGATCGACGCTGCGCGTATCACCAAGTTGCCGCAGGTGGACGTCTCGTTTCCGGAAATCGAAAAGTTCGACCACCTGCCCGAGCCACGCATCGACGGCCCGAGCGCCTATGTGTCAGTGATGGAAGGTTGCAGCAAGTACTGCACCTTCTGCGTGGTGCCTTATACCCGGGGCGAAGAAGTCAGCCGACCGTTCGACGATGTGCTGGCGGAAATCATCCACCTGGCCGAAAACGGCGTGCGTGAAGTGACCCTGCTGGGGCAGAACGTCAACGGCTATCGCGGCCAGACCCACGATGGGCGCCTGGCGGACCTGGCCGAGCTGATTCGCGTGGTCGCGGCGGTAGACGGTATCGAGCGGATTCGCTACACCACCTCGCACCCGCTGGAGTTCTCCGACAGCCTGATCCAGGCCCACGCCGAAGTGCCGGAGCTGGTCAAGCACCTGCATTTGCCGGTGCAATCGGGCTCGGACCGCATCCTCTCGGCGATGAAGCGCAACCACACGGCCCTGGAGTACAAGTCCAAGCTGCGCAAACTGCGCGCCGCCGTGCCGGGCATCTGCATCAGTTCGGACTTTATCGTTGGTTTCCCTGGCGAGACCGAGAAGGACTTCCAGCAGACCATGAATTTGATTGAAGACGTCGGTTTCGACTTCTCCTACTCCTTCGTCTACAGCCAGCGCCCCGGCACACCGGCTGCCGACCTGGTCGACGAAACCCCGGAGGAGCTGAAAAAGGAGCGCCTCAACGCCTTGCAGCATCGCCTCAACCAGCAAGGTTTCGAGATCAGCCGACAAATGGTCGGCTCGACCCAGCGCATCCTGGTCACCGATTACTCGAAGAAAGACCCGGGCGAGTTGCAGGGACGTACCGAGAACAACCGGATCGTCAATTTCCGTTGCGACAACCCGACGCTGATCGGCCAGTTCGCCGACGTGCACATCGACGCGGCGCAACCGCACTCGCTGCGCGGCTCACTGATCCAGTAACCCATCAATACTCCTGACTGATGGAGATCAAAATGTGGGAGCGGGCTTGCTCGCGATGGCAGTGGATCAGTGACAGATGCATTGACTGACACACCGCCTTCGCGAGCAAGCCCGCCCCCACATGGGAACCGCGCAGCATTCCGATAACTTAAGTGCTTTCGCACACCGGCGGCTGGCGTTATCCTCTATTTCACCTAAACAGCCAAAGGGCGGCTAAAAGCAACCTTGAACGCACCCATAGCAGAACCCCATCGTTTCCTCCTCGAGCCGTTTGAGGCTCGTCGTTTCGCCAATCTGTGCGGACAGTTCGACGAGCACCTGCGCCTGATCGAACAACGCCTGAGCATCGAGATCCGCAACCGCGGCAATCAATTCGAGCTGATTGGCGAACCCCAGCACACCACGTCTGCAGAAAACCTGCTGCGTCGCCTCTACCGCGAAACCAAGGGTAGCGAGCTGTCGCCGGAAACCGTGCACCTGTACCTGCAGGAATCCGCCGTGGAAGACCTGGCCAATAACCCGGTGGCCGAAGCCAGCGTGGCGCTGCGTACCAAAAAAGGCATGATTCGCCCGCGCGGCTTGAATCAGCAGCGCTATGTCAAAGAAATCCTCGGCAACGACATCAACTTCGGCATCGGCCCGGCCGGTACCGGCAAGACCTACCTGGCCGTGGCCTGTGCGGTAGACGCCCTGGAGCGCGAACAGGTGCGACGCATCCTGTTGGTGCGCCCGGCGGTGGAAGCTGGCGAGAAACTGGGCTTTCTGCCCGGCGACCTGGCCCAGAAGATCGACCCGTACCTGCGCCCGCTGTACGACGCACTGTATGAAATGCTTGGCTTCGAATACGTGGCCAAGCTGATCGAGCGCCAGGTGATCGAGATCGCCCCGCTGGCCTATATGCGCGGTCGCACGTTGAACAACAGCTTCATCATCCTCGACGAAAGCCAGAACACCACGGTCGAGCAGATGAAGATGTTCCTGACCCGTATCGGTTTCGGCTCCACCGCCGTGATCACCGGCGATATCACCCAGGTCGACCTGCCCAAGGGCACCAAGTCGGGCCTGGGCCAGGTGATCGAGGTGCTCAAGGACGTGCCGGGGATCAGCTTTACCCACTTCATGCCCAAGGATGTGGTGCGTCACCCGCTGGTACAGCGCATTGTCGAGGCCTACGAGCGCTTCGAACACCGCGACGACGGGCTGTCGAAGGACAACCGCCGCGATGCTTGAGCTTGATCTGCAACTGGCCACTGAAGCGCCAGCCCCCAGCGAAGAACAGTTCCGCCAATGGTGCACACTGGCCCTGCGCCAGCGCAGCGCCGACTCGGAACTGACCATCCGTCTGGTGGACGAACCTGAAGGCCGCGAGCTGAATCACACCTGGCGCCAGAAAGACTACGCGACCAATGTGCTGTCGTTCCCCGCCGATGTGCCGGATGAACTGCTGGATATCCCGCTGCTGGGTGACCTGGTGATCTGCGTCGCGGTGGTGGAGCGCGAAGCAAAGGAACAAGGCAAGGCCCTGGAGGCCCACTGGGCCCACTTGGTCATGCACGGCTGCTTGCATCTGTTGGGTTACGACCATATAGATGATGAAGAAGCCGAAGAAATGGAAGCACTGGAACGAACGTTGCTTGCAGAGTTGGGTCATCCTGACCCCTATGCAGACGACGAACACTAATCGACACTCAACTGAAACAATCAAGGATTTAGAGTAATCGCTATGAGCGAAGACCGATCGAGCAACGGGCAAAAGTCATGGCTGGGTAAACTGACCCAGGCTTTTGCCCACGAGCCGAAAAACCGCCAGGAGCTGCTGGAGCTGCTGCGCGAGGCCCATCAGAACAAGTTGCTGGACAGCGAAGCGCTGGCCATCGTCGAAGGCGCCATCCAGGTGGCTGACCTGCAGGTTCGGGACATCATGGTCCCGCGCTCGCAGATGATCAGCATCAAGGCGACCCAGACCCCACGGGAATTCCTCCCGGCCGTGATCGACTCGGCGCACTCGCGCTACCCGGTGATCGGCGAAAGCCATGACGACGTCATGGGTGTCCTGCTGGCCAAGGACCTGCTGCCGCTGATCCTCAAGGAGAACGGCGACAGCTTCAACATCAAGGACCTGCTGCGTCCTGCGACCTTCGTGCCTGAATCCAAGCGCCTGAATGTGCTGCTGCGCGAGTTCCGCGCCAACCACAATCACATGGCCATCGTCATTGACGAATACGGCGGTGTCGCCGGCCTGGTGACCATCGAAGACGTGCTGGAACAGATCGTCGGCGATATCGAAGACGAACACGACGTTGAAGAAGACAGCTACATCAAGCCGCTGCCCAGCGGTGACTTCCTGGTCAAGGCGCTGACGCCGATCGAGAACTTCAACGAGTTCTTCGACAGCGAATTCTCCGACGATGAGTTCGACACTGTCGGTGGCCTGGTGATGAGTGCGTTTGGTCACTTGCCCAAGCGTAACGAAACCACCGAGATCGGCGCCTATCGCTTCCGCATCCTGAATGCCGATAGCCGTCGCATCCACCTGATCCGCCTGACACCTATTGCCCGCTAAGGACTGATATGCGCCGTCTCACCGCACCCGGCTGGCCCGGTAACCTGCTGGCCGTGGTGGCCGGTGCTATCACCACCCTGGCGCTGGCGCCGTTCGATATCTGGCCGCTGGCGCTGGTGGCGGTCGGGGTGTTCTATGCCGGGATGCGCCAACTGACACCCCGCCAGGCCTTCGGGCGTGGCTGGTGTTTCGGCTTTGGCCTGTTTGGCGCGGGCACCAGTTGGATCTACTACAGCATCCATCACTTTGGCGGCGCGTCGGTGTTGCTGGCCGGGCTGTTGATGCTCGCGTTCACCGCCGCGATTGCGCTGTTCTTTGCCCTGCCCGCCTGGCTCTGGGCGCGCTGGCTGCGCCGTAACGAAGCGCCGCTGGCCGATGCCCTGGCGTTTGCCGCGCTATGGGTGGGCCAGGAAGCGTTTCGCGGCTGGTTCCTCACCGGTTTCCCTTGGTTGTACTCCGGTTACAGTCAACTTGACGGCCCGCTGGCCGGGCTCGCGCCGCTGGGCGGGGTGTGGCTGATTTCGTTTGCCCTGGCCTTGAGCGCGGCACTGCTCGTCAACCTGCCGCGCTTGCTGGCAGCCAGGCGCAACGCGTTTATCGGCGCAGGCCTGGTGCTGCTGGTTGCGCCCTGGGCCATTGGCCTGGGGCTCAAGCACTACGCCTGGACCAGCCCCGCCGGTGAACCGCTGACCGTCGCGGCGATCCAGGGCAATGTCGAGCAGAGCATGAAGTGGGATCCGGCCCAGCTCAACGCGCAACTGGCGCTGTACCGCGACATGAGTTTTGCCTCCAAGCGCGTGGACCTGCTGATCTGGCCGGAAACCGCCGTGCCGGTGCTCAAGGAGTCCGTCGAGGGCTACCTGGGGATGATGGGCAAATTCGCTGCCGACCGGAACGCGGCGATGATCACCGGCGTGCCGATCCGCCAGGAAGTACGCCATGAGAAGCGCTACTTCAATGGCATCACCGTGGTCGGTCAAGGCGATGGCACCTATTTGAAGCAGAAGCTGGTGCCCTTTGGCGAGTACGTGCCGCTGCAGGATGTATTGCGCGGGCTGATCGCGTTCTTCGACCTGCCGATGTCGGACTTCGCCCGCGGGCCTGAGGACCAGGCCATGCTGCAAGCCAAGGGTTATCAGATCGCGCCGTATATCTGCTACGAAGTGGTCTATCCGGAGTTCGCCGCCGGCCTCGCCGCCCGCAGCGACTTACTGCTGACCATCAGCAATGACACCTGGTTCGGCACCTCCATCGGCCCCTTGCAGCACCTGCAAATGGCCCAGATGCGCGCCCTGGAAGCCGGCCGCTGGATGATCCGTGCCACCAACAACGGCGTGACCGGCCTGATCAACCCGTTCGGGCAGATTACCGAGCAGATCCCGCAGTTCGAGCGCGGCATTCTCTACGGCGAGGTCGTACCGATGCACAACCTGACGCCGTACCTGCAATGGCGTTCGTGGCCGCTGATCATCCTGTGCCTGGGGCTGTTTGGCTGGGCCCTGCTGGCCGGGCGCATGGCCAAGACCGTCTGACAGACACCCAAGACCCAATGTGGGAGCGGGCTTGCCCGCGATGGAGGTGTATCCGTCAGCATTTTTAGTGACTGACCCACCGCCATCGCGGGCAAGCCCGCTCCCACACACGCCCCACATGTTGATTTGCGGCGTTAACGATAGAACAGGCGGTAACCTACCTGCCCCACCGCCTCATTGATCAACTGTCCACTCTGCCAGATCGACTTGAATTCCGGCATCCAGCCGCCCAGTGGCCGGGCATTGTCCACCCCCAGGAAGCCGACCGGTGCCGGCACCACGGTAAAGCCAGCCTTCTCGAAGCTCCACACCGAACGCGGCATATGCCAGGCCTGGGTCACGACTACCACGCGCTGGACGCCCTGGGGCAACAGGATCTCGGCACTCATTTGCGCATTTTCCCAGGTGGTGCGGCTGCGCTCTTCCTTCCAGCGCACGGCCACGCCAAAGTCTTGCTGCATCGACACTGCCATCAACTGCGCCTCGCTGGGCGGCGTGCCGTAGTGCAGGCCGCCGCTGGTCAGCACCGGCAGCCCGGACGCCTTGGCCAATCGCGCCGCGTAGCGCTGGCGCTCCAGGCCGATACCGGTCGGCTGATCGGCGCCCCAGGCCGGATCACCGCGCTCGCGGCCCGAGCCCAGCACCACAATGGCATCGGCCCGTTCTGCCAGGCTGGCCCAGTCTTCCACGGCCAATGGCGGCTCGGTTTCCAAGGCGCGTGCGCCCCACTCCACCATCACCGGCAAGCTGATCAGCCACATCCCGCCAAACCCCAGGGCAAAGCACACGCCGGCCAAGCGTGGACGGGTGCGGCGAAACCACCAGGCAAGGGCCAGCAGCAGCAAGAGAATGCCGGGCGGCAGCAATAATTGTTTGATGAAATAACGAATAGGCATCGAGCATCTCCAAAGATGCCCGAAGCCTAAGGTGTAACGGGGTTTAGCGACAATCTTTACCAGCGGTGGATAACGCTGATCAGGTTACTTGAATCGCACAGACCGCAGCTTTTCCGGGCTGCGGCCGGCGGACAAGTCCTTGAGCCATACCACCTTGGACGATCGCACCGCTTCCCTGGCTGGCACAGGAGCCACCCATTGCGGGATAGGGCGCGCGTTCAAGTCCAGGTAGGCCTTGATCACTTCAAACTCTGCAGGGCTCAAGCCTCGCAGTTCCAGCTCATCAGGCCGTTCGTCACGCAATCGGCCTGCGGTTCTTGCTGCGTCCAGTGCTCGACCCAAGCGGTCGATCAGTCCTTCATACACTTCCGGTTTCGTTCTCATTCGCTGCGAATCAACCATCCCCTCACCTCATTAAAGATAAGTCTCACTCCCCAATAAACAGCGTAGCTGCGCTGACGCAACCAACCGCGCGCCGCGACCAACGGCCTGCGCGGCGCAATCAGGGTTTCCCTCGATAGAGTGGGGTCATGTATGCTACGGCGCTTCCTGTAACTCCACTTCCCGCAGGGTTTGGGCACGGACGCGCCGCTTTTTGGTGTCGCTCAACCCGGACAATGCACCGAAGAGGATTAGGCCACCCCTATTCAGTTCAAAAGTAGCCATGCACGAACAATATCAGCCCCGTGAAATAGAAAATGCCGCCCAAACTTTCTGGGACGAGCAAAAGTCCTTTGAAGTCAGTGAACAGCCAGGCAAGGAGACTTACTACTGCCTATCCATGTTCCCTTACCCCAGCGGCAAACTACACATGGGGCACGTGCGTAACTACACCATCGGCGACGTGATTTCCCGCTACCAGCGCATGCTCGGCAAAAACGTCCTGCAACCTATGGGTTGGGACGCCTTCGGCATGCCTGCGGAAAACGCCGCGATGAAAAACAACGTAGCGCCCGCCAAGTGGACCTACGAGAACATCGCCTACATGAAGACCCAGCTGCGCAGCCTGGGCCTGGCCGTGGACTGGTCCCGCGAAGTGACCACCTGCAAGCCGGACTACTACCGCTGGGAACAATGGCTGTTCACCCGCCTGTTCGAAAAAGGCGTGATCTACAAAAAAAGCGGCACCGTGAACTGGGACCCGATCGACCAGACCGTCCTCGCCAACGAGCAAGTGATCGACGGCCGTGGCTGGCGTTCCGGCGCGCTGATCGAAAAGCGCGAAATCCCGATGTACTACTTCAAGATCACCGCCTACGCCGATGAACTCTTGTCGAGCCTCGACGACCTGCCGGGCTGGCCTGAACAGGTCAAGACCATGCAGCGCAACTGGATCGGCAAGTCCAAGGGCATGGAAGTGCAGTTCCCGTACAACGTCGATTCCATCGGTGAAACGGGCGCCCTGAAAGTTTTCACCACCCGTCCGGACACCCTGATGGGCGCGACCTACGTCGCCGTGGCCGCCGAACACCCGCTGGCCACCCAAGCCGCACAGAACAACCCTGAGCTGCAGGCCTTTATCGCCGAATGCAAAGGCGGCAGCGTGGCTGAAGCCGACGTCGCCACCCAGGAGAAAAAAGGCCTGCCGACCGGGCTGTTCGTCGAGCACCCTCTGACCGGTGAAAAACTGCCGGTTTGGGTCGCCAACTATGTGCTGATGCACTACGGCGATGGTGCAGTAATGGCAGTGCCTGCTCACGACGAGCGCGATTTCGAATTCGCCACCAAGTACAACCTGCCGATCAAGTCTGTGGTGCGTACCAGTTCCGGTGATACCAACCCGGCCCCATGGCAAGACGCCTACGGCGAACACGGTACCCTGATCAACTCCGGCGAGTTCGACGGCCTGGACTTCGTAGGCGCTTTCGACGCCATTGAAGTCGCCCTGATCAAGAAAAACCTCGGCGCCTCGCGTACCCAGTTCCGCCTGCGCGACTGGGGCATCAGCCGCCAGCGCTACTGGGGCTGCCCGATCCCGATCATCCACTGCGAAACCTGCGGTGACGTGCCGGTACCGGAAGACCAACTGCCGGTCGTCCTGCCCGAAGACGTGGTGCCGGACGGCGCCGGTTCGCCACTGGCGCGCATGCCCGAGTTCTACGAGTGCAGCTGCCCGAAATGCGGCCAGCCTGCCAAGCGTGAAACCGACACCATGGACACCTTCGTCGAGTCCTCGTGGTACTACGCCCGCTACGCCTCGCCGCACTATGAAGGCGGCCTGGTGGAAAAGTCCGCAGCCGACCACTGGTTGCCGGTGGATCAGTACATCGGTGGTATCGAACACGCGATCCTGCACCTGCTGTACGCGCGCTTCTTCCACAAGCTGATGCGTGACGAAGGCCTGGTCAGCTCCGACGAGCCGTTCAAGAACCTGCTGACCCAGGGCATGGTGATCGCCGAGACTTACTATCGCCGCGAAGCCAATGGCGCCTACACCTGGTTCAACCCGGCGGACGTCGAGTTGGAGCGTGACAGCAAAGCCAAGGTGATCAGTGCCAAGTTGAAATCCGACGGCCTGCCGGTGGAAATCGGCGGTACCGAGAAGATGGCCAAGTCGAAGAACAACGGCGTCGACCCGCAGTCGATGATCGACCAGTTCGGCGCCGACACCTGCCGCCTGTTCATGATGTTCGCCTCGCCGCCCGATATGAGCGCCGAATGGTCGGACTCTGGCGTCGAAGGTTCGCACCGCTTCCTCAAGCGCGTCTGGCGCCTGGCCCATGGCCATATCAGCCAGGGCTTGCCGGGCAAACTGGACGTGGCGTCGTTGAGCGACGAGCAGAAACTCATTCGCCGCAGCACCCACCTGGCCATCAAGCAAGCCAGCCAGGACGTGGGCCAGCACCATAAATTCAACACCGCCATCGCCCAGGTGATGACGCTGATGAACGTGCTGGAAAAAGCCCCGCAGGCTACCGAACAGGACCGTGCACTGGTGCAGGAAGGCCTGGAAGCAGTCGTCCTGCTGCTGGCGCCGATCACCCCGCACATCAGCCACGACCTGTGGAGCCAGTTGGGCCACAGCGGCGCGGTGATCGATGCTGCATGGCCGGTCGCGGATGACAGCGCCCTGGTCCAGGACACGCTGCAACTGGTGATTCAGGTCAACGGTAAACTGCGCGGCCAGATCGACATGCCTGCCAGCGCCAGCCGCGAAGAAGTCGAAGCCGCCGCGCGCTGCAATGAGAACGTGCTGCGCTTCACCGAAGGCCTGACGATCCGCAAAGTGATCGTAGTGCCCGGTAAACTGGTCAATATCGTCGCTAGCTAATCGGATCGGGCGCCAGGGCAAGAGCCCTGGCGCCGAACAAAACCTCCAGGGCCTCGATAAGGCCCACATGGTTTCAAGGGGAGCAATAAAATGATCAAACGCAACTTGCTGGTTATGGGCCTTGCCGTACTGCTGAGCGCATGCGGCTTCCAGCTGCGCGGCACCGGCACCACGGAACTGGCGATCAAGGAATTGGATGTCAGCGCGCGCAACTCCTATGGTGAAACCGTGACCCAGCTGCGCCAAACTCTGGAAAACAGCGGCGTCAAAGTCTATAACGGCGCGGCTTACAAGCTGGTGCTGATCGACGAGAAAGAGACCCAGCGTAACCTCAGCTACGCCAGTGCCGGCCGGTCTTCGGACATCGAGTTGAGCAGCGTGCTCATGTTCCAGATCCAGGGCCACGACCAGTTGCCGCTGATCAGCGACAAACTGCAAGTGCAGAAAGTCGTGACGCACGACGGCAACAACCTGGTCGGTTCCGACACTGAGGTCAATCAGGTTCGCAATGAAATGCGCCGTGACCTGGTCCAGCGTATGGTCCTGCGCCTGCAGATGATCAGCCCGGCCCAGCTCGATGCCCTGCAGCAGACTGCCGACGCCAAGGCCAAGGCGGATGCCGAGGCGCTGAAAGCCGCGCAGGACTATGAAAACAGCATTCCCAAGCAATCGCCTGTTGAAGTCCCTGCCGAGTAAACCAGACGGGGCGCGTCATGCGCCCCGTCCATCCAGCCTATGAAACTCGCCCCCGCCCAACTCGCCAAACACCTGCAAGGCAACCTCGCGCCTGTGTACATCGTCAGTGGCGATGATCCGCTGTTGTGCCAGGAAGCCGCCGACACCATTCGCCAGGCTGCGCGCCAGCAAGGCTTTGATGAACGCCAGGTGTTCAGCGCCGACGCCAGCTTTGACTGGGGCACCCTGCTCCAGGCCGGGGCCAGCATGTCGCTGTTTGCCGAAAAACGCCTGCTGGAACTGCGCCTGCCCTCGGGCAAGCCCGGCGACAAAGGCGCGGCGGCCCTGATGGAATACTGCGCCCGCCCCGCCGAGGACACGCTGTTGCTGATCAGCCTGCCCAAGCTCGATGGCAGCGCGCAGAAAACCAAATGGGGCAAGGCGCTGGTGGAAGGGGCACAGACCCAGTTCATCCAGATCTGGCCGGTGGACAGCAGTCAGTTGCCGCAATGGATTCGCCAACGCCTGTCGCAAGCCGGATTGTCTGCCAGCCAGGACGCGGTCGAGCTGATCGCGGCCCGGGTTGAAGGCAACCTACTGGCGGCGGCCCAGGAAATCGAAAAGCTCAAGCTGATGGCCGAAGGTGGCCAGATCACCGTCGAGACCGTACAGGGCGCCGTGGCCGACAGCGCACGCTTTGACGTATTCGGGCTGGTGGACGCAATCCTCAACGGTGATGCGGCTCACGCCTTGCGCATGCTCGAAGGGCTGCGCGGTGAAGGGGTCGAGCCGCCGGTGATTCTCTGGGCCCTGGCCCGGGAACTGCGCTTGCTGGCCAATATCGCCCTGCAGTACAGCCAGGGCACCCCTCTGGACAAGGCCTTCAGCCAGGCCCGCCCGCCGGTGTGGGACAAGCGCAAGCCCCTGATGAGCAAGGCCCTGCAACGGCACTCGGCGCAACGCTGGGCGCAATTGTTGCTCGAAGCCCAACGCATCGACGCGCAGATCAAGGGCCAGGCCGCAGGGTCGCCGTGGATGAGCTTGATCCGTTTGTCGCTGCTGATGTCCGGCCAGCGCCTGGCACTGCCCGCCGAATAGCACGCTCGCCCAACCACCACAAAACCAATGTAGGAGCTGGCTTGCCTGCGATGCAGGCGCCTCGGTGTGTCAGTCACGCGGTGGTGATGCCATCGCAGGCAAGCCAGCTCCTACAGTTTTGATCGTCGCCGTATTCAGGTTTTTGATATTTCCTACATCGCGCCGGGCTGGACAGCCGGCAGACTTCGGCAGATGATTTGCACCGCATCACCCACCCCATCGGAGAGTCCCGATCATGAGCAAAAAGCCATCCAAGCATGGCCCCAACAAGGCCAAATCCATCATCGCCCAGCCGTTGTTCCGCAGTCGCCAGGAACGCGCCGGCAAAGGCAAAGGCAGCTACCGCCGCGAAGCCTTCCAGTCTAATAGCTGGGAGGCTTCTTACTTTCTGGCTGCCTGAAGGCAAGCGCCCCTCTGGCATGATAAGGTCTGCACCTGATTCGTATTTCCTGGACCTGTGCATGCCCTCTAGTCTTTCCCGTCGTTGGCACCTTCGCCAATTGATTGCTGCCTCCAGCCTGATCCTGTTAGTCGCCTGCGCCGAAAAACCCACCGCCGCCGACGCTCAGCCCCTGCCCACGCTCCAGACCGCACCGGTTGCCGCCCCCGCCGTAGTTGCGCCCCTGGCCGTGACCAATCTCGATATCCAACCGACCCAGACCTTTGCCGAATGGCAGGCAGGTTTTCGCGTCGAGGCCCTGAAGGCCGGTATCACCCCGACGGTATTCGACACCGCCTTCGCCAACGTCACCCCCGACATGGCGGTCATCCGCGCCGACCGCAGCCAGCCGGAATTTTCCCGCCCGGTGTGGGAATACCTCAACGGTGCCTTGTCGGCGCTACGCGTACGCAATGGCCAGGCCTTGCTGATCAAGCACGCCGATATCCTGCAAAGCATCGAACAGCGCTACGGCGTTGATCGCCAGGTGCTGGTCTCGGTGTGGGGCATGGAAAGTAACTTCGGTTCGTTCCAAGGCAATAACTCGGTGATCCGCTCCCTGGCGACCCTGGCCTATGAAGGCCGCCGCCCGGCATTCGCCCAGGCGCAGTTGCTGGCCGCGCTGCAAATCATCCAGCACGGTGACATTCCAGCCGAACAGATGCGCGGTTCGTGGGCCGGCGCCATGGGCCAGACCCAGTTCATACCGACCACCTACAACACCCACGCCGTGGACTTCGACGGCGACGGTCGCCGCGACATCTGGAACAGCTCGGCCGACGCCCTCGCCTCCACTGCGCACTACCTGCAAAGCTCGGGCTGGCAGAAAGGCCAGCCGTGGGGCTTTGAGGTGCAGCAATTGCCGACAAACTTCGATTACGCCCTGGCTGATGGCGTGGTGCGCAAGCCGGTCGGCGAATGGTTGAAGCTGGGCCTGCAGGTGCCGGCCGGCGCCAGCGTGCCGCCCAACGTAGAAACGCTGTCGGCCGCCCTGCTGCTGCCGGCCGGCCATCGTGGCCCGGCGTTCCTGGTGCTGGATAACTTCCGCGCAATCCTCAAGTACAACAACTCGTCGTCCTACGCCCTGGCGGTCGGCCTGTTGTCCGAGCGTTTTGGCGGCGGTGGGGTGATTCGCGGCGATTGGCCAACGGATGAACTGCCACTGACCCGCTCCCAGCGCATCGAGTTGCAGACGGTGTTGAGCGCCAATGGCTATGAGGCCGGCAACCCGGACGGGATTATCGGCGCCAATACGCGCAAGGCGATTCGTGCGGCGCAGCAGTCGTTGGGCTGGCCGGCGGATGGGTATCCGACGGTGAAGTTGTTGGAGTCGTTGCGTAGCCGCTAGATCGGTGTAGGGCGACTGCCGCTCCCACATTTGGAATGCAATTCCCTGTGGGAGCCAGCTTGCTCGCGATAGCGTGCCGACAGGCGGCAAAACACTCAGAGCCTAGACACCACATCCTGCTCCAGCACCAGCCGCTGCTCCCCCGCATCCAGGCGCACCAAGGCGCCCATCGGCAAGGTCAGATTGGGGTCGCAATGGCCGCTGCGCCAGCCGGACAGGACCGGAATACAGAACGGTTGGAAGGTCTGTTTCAACAGCCGCTCCAGCGCGACGTTATCCACTCCCGCCACATCCCCCACCAGCACACCGCGCACCTGCGCCAGCTTGCCCGCCAGGCGCAAGTGCGTCAGCAGGCGGTCGATGCGATAGATTGGCTCGTTGACGTCCTCGATAAACAGGATGATGCCCTCGGCATCAAGCTCGAAGGGCGTGCCCATCACCGCCGCGATCATCGACAGGTTGCCCCCCAGCAAGCGCCCACAGGCGATGCCAGGCTCAATGGTGGTCAGCGGGTACGCCACTGGGTGCGCCAGCACACTGCCAGCGCCCAGCTGGCCGCGCAGCAGGCTGAACAGTGATGACTCCGTGGGCTGTTGCTTGTCACCGAGCAAGTCGGCATTGAGCATCGGGCCGTGGAAGGTCACGAAGCCGGCGTAGCGGCTGATCGCCAAGTGCAGCGCGGTGATATCGCTGTAGCCGACGAAGGGCTTGGGATTGGCTGCCAGCAGCTCGAAATCCACGCTATCGAGCAAGCGTGGGGTGCCGTAGCCACCTCGCAGACAGAAGATGGCGTCGATCTCGGGGTCGGCGAAGGCCGCGTGCAGGTCGCGCAGGCGTACTTTATCGCTGCCGGCCAGATAACCATCGCGCTCATACACCCCCGAAAAAATCCGCAGCTCGTAGCCACGGGCGCGCATCCATTGCCCGGCCTTTTCAACATCCAGCGCGGCGGGGCCAGCGGGGGCAATGAGGCCGATCACACCTTCGGCGCGCAGGGCGGGTACGGCGGTGGCAAGCGGGTTAGTCATCCTTGGTTCTCCCTATTCTGTACAGCACAACGAACTGTGGGAGCGGGCTTGCCCGCGATGCACACGCCTCGGTGTATCAGTTGCACCGAGGCGATGCTATCGCGGGCAAGCCCGCTCCCACACAAGCCAGCCCCCCTACACGCCCATCCACACAAATGGATCGGCGCCAAGGTTTAGGAAACCAGGCTAGCCTTGACCAGCTTGGCCTGTTCGTCGGCGTGGTACGACGAACGTACCAGCGGGCCCGACGCGACGTTCTTGAAGCCCATCTTGTAGCCTTCTTCGGCAAACCAGGCAAAGGTGTCCGGGTGCACGAAACGCTGCACCGGCAAGTGGCTGCGCGATGGTTGCAGGTACTGGCCGAGGGTCAGCATGTCGATGTCGTGTTCGCGCATGCGCTTCATGACTTCGATGACTTCTTCGTCGGTTTCGCCCAAGCCCAGCATCAGCCCGGACTTGGTCGGGATGTGCGGCATCATCTGCTTGAATTTCTGCAGCAGGGTCAGCGACCACTGGTAGTCCGAACCCGGACGCGCAGCCTTGTACAGGCGCGGCACGGTTTCCAGGTTGTGGTTGAACACATCTGGCGGCTCGGCGGCGGTAATTTCCAGGGCGACGTCCATACGGCCACGGTAGTCCGGGACCAGGGTCTCGAGCATCACGTTCGGCGACAGTTTGCGGATTTCGCGGATGCAGTCGGCAAAGTGCTGGGCACCGCCGTCGCGCAGGTCATCGCGGTCTACCGAGGTGATCACCACGTACTTGAGTTTCAAGTCGGCGATGGCGATGGCCAGGCTTTCCGGCTCGTTGACGTCCAGTGGCTTCGGCCGGCCATGGCCAACGTCGCAGAACGGGCAACGACGGGTGCAGATGTCACCCATGATCATGAAGGTCGCGGTGCCGCCGGAGAAGCACTCGCCCAGGTTCGGGCACGAGGCTTCTTCGCACACACTGTGCAGCTTGTGCTTACGCAGCAGCGCCTTGATACGGTCGACTTCCGGCGAGACCGGGATGCGCACGCGGATCCAGTCGGGCTTTTTCGGCAGTTCGGTGGTCGGAATGATCTTCACCGGGATGCGTGCAACCTTCTCGGCGCCGCGCAGCTTGACGCCGGCTTCCACCTTGGCACGCGGAGCCGGGGCCGGACGCTCGGTAATGTCCAGCGTCGGGATCATGGTTTGCACAACATCAGTAGTCATATCAGTCGATTCCGCCCGTCAGGGTCGTCTGCTCAGCATAGTCGAGGTGTTTGACGAGCTGCGCGCGCAGCCGGGCACTTACCTCGGCAAATTCTAGGGGTGTTGCGTGATCGCTCAACTGGGTCATGGCCAAACCGGCGTAACCACAGGGATTGATCCGGCGAAACGGCGCCAGGTCCATGTCCACGTTCAGGGCCAGGCCATGAAAGGAACAGCCATGGCGGATGCGCAGGCCCAGGGAGGCGATTTTCGCGCCGTCGACATACACACCTGGAGCATCGGGCTTGGCCACGGCTGTCACGCCATAACTGGCCAGCAGCTCGATCAGGCAGTTTTCCATGCGACTGACCAGCTCACGCACGCCGTAACCCAGCTTGCGCACATCCAGCAGCAAATAAGCCACCAGTTGTCCGGGCCCATGGTAAGTCACTTGACCACCTCGGTCGACCTGCACCACCGGAATATCACCCGGAAGTAGTAGATGCTCAGCCTTGCCAGCCTGGCCCTGGGTGAATACCGGCGGGTGTTCCACCAGCCAGATTTCGTCGGGAGCCGAGCTGCCGCGCTCATTGGTAAAGCGCTGCATGGCGTGCCAGACCGGCTCGTACGCCATCTGGCCGAGCTCGCGAAAGCCCAGGACCTGCGACATCACAACACCATATGTACGAAACCGGTGGCTCGCAGTTCGCTGTTGATGTCGTAAAGCTGGTCTTGACCGGTCGCAACGATGTGCAACTGAATCGTGGTGTACTTACCGTTGGTGCTCAAGCGCTCATCCACACGGTTGTCGTTGATCGTTGCGTGTTTACGCATGATCTCGAGGATCTTATCTTTGTTGCCCACACCGGTATCGCTGATCACCTTGACGGGATAGTCCGTCACCGGGAATTCGATCTTTGGCGCCTTTACTTCTTTATCGGTCATGGCGAAACGGCCTCGTAAGCGGTAAGCCGTGGCGACGGGCAAAGCCCCGCGTCGGATCAACGCGGGGCCTTGCGGGTGCACACAATCAGTTGAACAAGCCGTAGAAGAATAGACGGATGCTATCCCACACGCGGCGGAAGATACCACCTTCCTCAACGGCGTCGAGTGCGATCAGATCGGCGCTGTGTACGACTTTGTCGTCCAGCTTCACTTCGACTTTACCGATCACATCGCCCTTGGCGATTGGCGCGGTCAGTTGTGGGTTCATGGTCATGCTGGCAGCCAGCTTCTTCAGCTGGCCTTTAGGCATGGTCAGGGTCAGGTCGTCAGCCAGGCCGGCCTTGACTTGACGCTCGGTGCCTTTCCACACAGGAGCCTGGGCCAGTTCGGCACCCTTCTGGTAGAAGGTCTGGGTTTCGAAGAAACGGAAGCCATAGGTCAGCAGCTTCTGGGTTTCCGCCGCACGGGCCTGTTCGCTGTTGGTGCCGAACACCACGGCGATCAGACGTTGGCCGTCACGCACAGCCGAGGACACCATGCAGTAGCCGGCTTCGTCGGTATGCCCGGTTTTCAGGCCGTCGACGGTCTTGTCGCGCCACAGCAACAGGTTGCGGTTAGGCTGCTTGATGTTGTTCCAGAAGAATTCTTTCTGGGAGTAGATGGCGTAGTGCACCGGGTCGACACGAATGATCGCGCGCGCCAGGATCGCCATGTCATGGGCCGACGAGTAGTGGTCTGGGTTTGGCAGGCCGGTCGGGTTCATGAAGTGACTGTTGGTCATGCCCAGGTCAGTCACGGTTTTGTTCATCATGTCGGCAAATGCATCTTCGCTGCCGGCAATGTGTTCGGCCAGGGCGACGCTGGCGTCATTACCGGACTGGATGATGATGCCGTGCAGCAGGTCGCTGACAGTGACCTGGGAGCCGACCTTGATGAACATCCGCGAACCGCCGGTGCGCCAGGCGTTTTCGCTGACGGTCACCGGATCGTTTTCACCGATCTGGCCGCGACGGATTTCCAGGGTCGCGATATAGGCGGTCATCAGCTTGGTCAGGCTGGCCGGCGGCAGGCGCTGGTCACCGTTGTTTTCGACCAGCACGTTGCCGCTGGCGGCATCCATGAGCACGTAGGACTTGGCAGCCAGTTGCGGTGGCGCTGGCATCATTTCGACGGCCCAGGCAGCGGGCGCAATGATCAGCGGGACAAGCAGGCACAGGCGTTTGGCTAAGGTGGTGATGTTCATCCGTCTCTCGAAATTGCTTATGGAAACTTGCCCTCGCGGGCAAAACATTCAGACAGCCCGTCACCAGGCTGTCGCGTATTCAGTTGCCAGCTCAACCCTTGCCTTCGGGTTTTTATTATTCGAAGAGCCTGCAACCAGGGCCCCGGCGCGCAAGCGTGCCAGCACCCTCGATCCGCTACTGCTTATTCGGCGCCGACCACGCTGGGCTGACCCAGGTTGGCCAATCGCACGCTGTTCTGTACCTGGGCAATCTCGCCCGCCGAGCCGATGGGGCCCAGGCGTACCCGGTGCAGGGTCTGCTGGTTACGCACGATAGAGCTGATAAAGACTGGCGCGCTGACCATCCCGCTGAGCTTGGACCTTAACAGTTCTGCCGCATCCGGGTTGGCGAAAGCGCCGACTTGCAGGTACTGCCCGCCCGCTGCATTGCCCGGCGCCGCCTGTGGCACGGCCACGACTGGCGCGGCGTGCTGCTGGGGCGGCGGCGTCCACTGCTCGACCTTGCCCGCCGAAGCGGTGATCTGCGGTTGGGCGCTTTGTGGTTCATTGAGCATCAATGGCGCTGGCTTGCCGCGCTGGGCCCAGTACTGGGCCGGATCGATGCCTTCGACCTTGACCCGCGCCGTGCCGGATTCGGCATAGCCGAGTTTTTTCGCGGCTGCGTAGGACAAGTCGATGATTCGGTCGGAGTAGAACGGCCCACGGTCGTTGACCCGCAGGATTACCACGCGGTTGTTGTCCAGGTTGGTCACCCGTACATAGGCCGGCAGCGGCAAGGTCTTGTGTGCCGCGCTCATGCCGTACAGGTCATACACTTCGCCGTTGGCGGTGTTCTGCCCGTGGAACTTGGTGCCGTACCAGGACGCGGTGCCCGACTGCACATAGTTCTTGGATTCCTGCAGCGGAAAGTAGGTCTTGCCCAGTACCGTGTAGGGGTTGGCTTTATAGTTGCCGGTATGCAGGGTCGGCGTGGCATCCGGGATGCGCGAGACGTCGACGTCCCACCACGGCGCGCCGTCCTTGTGAGCCCGGTTGATATCCAGGCCCGGCTGCGCGCGGACTACCGGGCCACCGGCCTTCTGCACCGGCGCACGGCTGGTGGAGCAACTGACAACCAGCAAGGACAATGCGGCAAGCGCCACCAGCTTGAGCGGTTTATTGATCGGCGATACCCGCATTACTTGACGCCCCGTGCTTGAACCAGCATGTCTGACAGCTGATGTACGGCCATGGCGTACATCACACTGCGGTTATAACGCGTGATTGCGTAAAAATTCTTCAGGCCCATCCAGTATTCCGGGCCGTCTGCGCCCTCCAGGCGGAAGGCGGTAACCGGCATATCATCGCGCAGCGCATCATGACTTGACCAGCCCAGCGCCCGCAACTCCCCGACGGTTTTCACCGGCTCGATGCCCTGGGTCAGGCCTTCATCGGCGCGATCGCCCGTGACATCGGCGCGAATCACCACCGGCTCGCCAGCCACCCAGCCGTGACGCTTGAAGTAGCTGGCAACGCTGCCGATGGCATCATCGGGGTTGCTCCAGATGTTGATATGGCCATCACCGTCAAAATCCACGGCGTAGGCGCGAAAGCTGCTCGGCATGAACTGTGGCAGGCCCATGGCCCCGGCGTAGGAGCCTTTGAGGGTCAATGGGTCGACCTGCTCTTCACGGGCCAGCAGCAGGAACTCGCGCAGTTCCTTGCGGAAGAATTCGGCACGGGGCGGGTAATCGAAACCCAGGGTCGACAAGGCGTCGATCACCCGGTAGCTGCCGGTATTGCGCCCGTAAAAGGTTTCAACGCCGATGATCGACACGATCACCTGGGCCGGCACGCCATATTCCTGCTCGGCACGGGCCAGTACGGCCTCGTGCTGGCGCCAGAAGTCCACACCCCGCGCCACCCGGGCGTCGGTGAGGAACATCGGGCGATAGTCCTTCCACTGTTTGACGCGCTCGGCGGGGCGAGAGATCGCGTCGAGGATCGACTGCTTGCGCTGGGCCTCGCGGAACACGCCCATCAGTTGTTCGCCGGCGAAACCATAGTCACGCGTCATCTCACCGACAAACTCGGCGACCTGGGGCGAGCCGTCGTAATCGCCGGCCAGGGCTGGCTGTGCAGCGCCAAAGGCGCCCACCAAGCCCAGACAGGACGCATACCGAGCAGCCCAGCCGCGCATTGCTTGCATTGACATCTTCACCTTATTCAAACCTGTGCGATCCACTTGCGATGGGTATGGATCGACATCAAGACCCCAAACGCTGACAGTAATGTCACCAACGAAGTTCCGCCGTAGCTAATGAACGGCAACGGCACCCCAACCACCGGCAGCAGGCCACTGACCATACCGATGTTGACGAAAACGTAAACAAAAAAAGTCATTGTCAGCGCGCCGGCAAGCAATTTGCCGAACAACGTCTGCGCTTGCGCGGTAATCACCAGGCCACGCCCGATCAACAGCAAGTAGATCAGCAACAGTGCGCAGATGCCCACCAGGCCGAACTCCTCGCCCATCACCGCGATAATAAAGTCAGTGTGGCTTTCCGGCAGGAAGTCCAGGTGCGACTGGGTGCCCAGCAACCAACCCTTGCCAAACACGCCGCCGGAACCGATGGCCGCCTTGGACTGGATGATGTTCCAGCCGGTGCCCAGCGGATCGCTCTCGGGGTCGAGGAAGGTCAGGACTCGCTGCTTCTGATAGTCGTGCATGAAGAAGAACCACATGGCGACAGCCACCGGCACGGCCGCCACCAGCACACTGACGATCCAGCGCCAGCGCAGACCGCCCATGAACAACACGAATGCACCGCCGGCAAGAATCAGCAGGCCGGTGCCGAGGTCCGGCTGGCGCACGATCAGAATGAACGGAATGCCGATCAGGATCAGGCTGATCCCCACATGCTTGAGCTGCGGCGGCAAGGTGCGCTTGGCGAGGTACCAGGCGATGGTGGCCGGCATGAGGATCTTCATGAATTCCGACGGTTGGAAGCGAATCACCCCCGGGATATTGATCCAACGGGTGGCGCCCATGGCGTTGTGACCCATGACGTCCACCACTACCAGCAGCAGCACCCCGGCGACATACCCCAGCGGCACCCAGCGCGCCATGAAGCGCGGCTCCAGCTGGGCGATAACCACCATCGACAACAGGCCCAGGCCAAACGAGGACGCCTGCTTGATCAGCAGGTCCCAGTTCTTGCCACTGGCCGAATACAGCACGAACAGGCTACCGGCTGCCAGGGTCAGCAGCAGGATCAGCAACGGGCCATCAATGTGCATGCGCTGCAACAAGGTGGCGCGGCGGCGCATCACATCCTCACTGGAGAGAATGCGGTCGAAATTACTCTTCACGGGCCGTAGCCTCCGCGCTTGAAGGGTTGGCAAACTCAGGCTTGAGCTTGCCGTCCTGGTCCAGCAACCAGGCGTCCATGATCTGGCGCACCACCGGGGCGGCCACGCCGGAACCGGACTCGCCGTTCTCGACCATCACCGCCACGGTGATTTTCGGGTTGTCGGCCGGGGCGAAACCGACGAACAAGGCGTGGTCGCGATGGCGTTCCTGGACTTTGGAGCGGTCGTATTTCTCGCCCTGCTTGATTGCGACCACCTGGGCGGTCCCGCTCTTGCCGGCAATCCGATACTGCGCGCCAATGGCCGCCTTGCGCGCCGTGCCTCGCGCGCCGTGCATCACTTGTTGCATGCCGTGGTTGACCTTGGCCCAGTCGGACGGGTCGCGCAGGACGATGTCGGGGATCGGGTTTTCATCCACCGGCTGTTCACCCTCGATGGTCTTGGCCAGGTGCGGACGAATCCACTTGCCTTTGCTGGCCACCAGCGCCGTGGCCTGGGCCAGTTGCAAGGGCGTGGCCTGCATATAGCCCTGGCCGATTCCCAGGATCAGCGTCTCACCGGGGAACCAGGCCTGGCGCCGGGTGGCGCGCTTCCACTCGCGGGACGGCATCAGGCCTGGGGATTCTTCAAACATATCCAGGGACACTTTCTGACCGAGGCCGAACTTGCCCATGTAGGTCGATAAACGATCAATCCCCAGCTTGTGGGCCAGGTCATAGAAGTAGGTGTCGTTGGAACGCATGATCGCCGTATCCAGGTCCACATAGCCGTCGCCGGTACGGTTCCAGTTACGGTATTTGTGATCGTAGTTGGGCAACATGTAGTAACCCGGATCGTAGACCCGGCTGGAGGCGGTAACGACACCGGCATCCAGGCCGGCAATCGCCACCGCCGGCTTGATGGTCGAACCCGGTGGATACAGACCGCGCAGCACCCGGTTGAACAACGGCCGGTCGATGGAATCACGCAACTCGGCATAGGCCTTGAAGCTGATCCCGGTGACAAACAGGTTGGGGTCGAAACTCGGCTGGCTGACCATGGCCAGGACCTCGCCGGTGTTCGGGTCCAGCGCGACCACCGCACCACGACGCCCGCCGAGGGCCATTTCCGCGGCTTCCTGCAGCTTGATATCCAGGCTCAGGACAATGTCCTTGCCGGGAATCGGGTCGGTGCGCTTGAGCACCCGCAGCACCCGGCCACGGGCGTTGGTCTCGACTTCCTCGTAACCCACCTGGCCGTGCAGCTCCGGCTCGTAGAAGCGCTCGATACCGGTCTTGCCGATATGGTGGGTGCCGCTGTAATTGACCGGATCGAGGGTTTTCAGCTCTTTTTCGTTGATCCGCCCCATATAACCGACCGAGTGGGCAAAGTGCGCCCCCTGCGGGTAATGCCGCACCAGTTGCGCCACCACCTCCACCCCCGGCAGGCGGAACTGGTTCACGGCGATCCTGGCGATCTGCTCTTCAGTCAGTTCAAACAGGATCGGCACCGGTTCAAACGGGCGCCGCCCCTGCTTCATGCGCTTCTCGAAGATCGCCCGGTCTTCCGGCGTCAGTTGCAGCACCTCGACAATCACATCAAGGATCTGCTGCCAGTCACCGGACCGTTCGCGGGTCATGCTCAGGCTGAAACTGGGCCGGTTATCGGCAATCACCACGCCATTGCGGTCGAAAATCAGGCCACGGGTTGGCGGGATCGGCTGCACATGCACCCGGTTGTTTTCCGACAACGTGGAGTGATACTCGTACTGGATCACCTGCAGGTAATACAGACGGGCGATCAACACGCACATCAACGCCACCACCGCGATCGCGCCAAAGATCACGCGCGCGCGTACAAGACGTGCGTCTTTCTCGTGGTCCTTGATGCGGATCGGCTGGGTCATCAGGCAGGGCGCAGACTATTTGTGGTAAGGGTGCCCGGACAGGACTGTCCAGGCGCGATACAGCTGTTCACCAATCAGAATCCGCACCAGCGGATGGGGCAACGTCAGGGGCGACAGCGACCAGCGCTGATCGGCCCGTGCACAGACTTCCGGCGCCAGCCCCTCGGGGCCGCCGACCATGAAGTTGACCGTGCGCGAATCCAGGCGCCAGCGATCCAGTTCCACCGCCAACTGCTCGGTGCTCCAGGGTTTGCCGTGCACCTCAAGGGTGACGATGCGCTCGTTGGCACCGACCTTGGCCAGCATCGCCTCGCCTTCCTGACGGATAAAGCGCGCCACATCGGCGTTCTTGCCCCGGGTGTTGAGGGGTATTTCCACCAGTTCCAGCGCAAGTTCGGATGGCAGACGCTTGGCATATTCATGCCAGCCTTCTTCCACCCACTTGGGCATGCGTGAACCGACAGCGATCAGACGCAGGCGCACAGCCGTTCCTTATTCCTGGTCTTTGTTGAGCTTGTCGAAGTGCGCGTGACCGACTTCAGGGCTGTGGTGCTTGCCATCGGCAGCACGGCTCTGCTCGGCGCCTTTCCACAGACGCTCCAGGTCGTAGAACTGGCGAGCGTTGCTGGTCATCATGTGTACGATCACGGTGTCCAGGTCAGCCAGCACCCAGTCGCTATCGCCCTTGCCTTCTTCACCCAGTGGCTTGACGCCCTGGGCTTTGACGGCTTCGCGAACCTTGTCCAGCATCGCGCCGATCTGGCGGTTGGAGGTACCGGTGGCGATGATCATGAAGTCGGTGATGCTTTGCTTGTCGCGCACGTCCAGGACCTGGATGTCCTGGGCCTTCACGTCTTCCAGGGCGGCTACGGCCAGCGCGACCAGCGCTTCGCCTTCAGGGGCCGGGACCAGCAGGGCTTCCACTGGCAACGGTGCGCTCTTGAACGTGCCTTTGCGCTTAACTTTGCTTACGTCTTTGTTCGTCATATAAAACTCGTTTTGCTCATTAGTTCGGGCGCTTCAATACACGACTATTCGTGCCTTCAAGCGCGCCTTTTCAGTTCGACGCACGGTAAAGCCCGTGCGCATCGATGTAGGCCAGGACCGCGTCAGGCACCAGGAAACGTACCGACTTACCGCTGGCCAGCAGTTGACGGATCTGGGTGGCGGACACCGCAAGCGGGGTCTGCCAGACGAATGCAATATTCCCGCTCGGCCCGGTCAGGGCCTGTGGGTCACTTACCGACCGCGCTGCCAGCAGGTTGCGCAAGGCATCCGGCGGTTCGCTGTCGGCATCCGGGCGTTGCAAAACCAGGATGTGGCAATGCTGGAGCAACTCTTCCCAGCGATGCCAAGTGGGCAGTCCGCAAAATGCGTCCCAGCCCAAAAGCAGAAACAACTGGTCATCGGCGGCCAACTCGGCCCGCGTCTGTTCCAGGGTGTCGATAGTGTAGGACGGTTTATCGCGTTTGAGCTCGCGGTCGTCCACCACCAACGGGGCAATCCCGGCCACCGCACACTGCACCATCGCCAGGCGCTCCTGCGCGCTGACCTGCGGTGTGTCCCGGTGCGGCGGCCTGGCATTGGGGATCAGCCGCAGCTCTTGCAGCCCGAGGGTATCCGCCACTTCCAGGGCACTGCGCAAATGGCCGATGTGCACGGGGTCGAAGGTACCGCCGAGCAGCCCGATGCGTTTACCCATCAAGTGCGCACATGACCATCGCCAAAGACCACGTACTTCTCGCTGGTCAGGCCTTCCAGGCCCACCGGGCCACGGGCATGCAGCTTGTCCGTGGAAATCCCGATCTCCGCCCCCAGGCCGTACTCGAAGCCGTCGGCAAAACGCGTCGAGGCGTTGATCATCACCGAAGCAGAGTCTACTTCGGTGAGGAAACGCCGGGCATCGCTGAAATGCTCGGAAACAATGGCGTCGGTATGCTTGGAGCCGTAGGTATTGATGTGCTCGATGGCCTGGTCCAGGTCATCGACGATACGAATCGACAGGATCGGCGCCGTGTATTCGGTGTACCAGTCCTGCTCGGTGGCTTCGATCACGTCGCTGCCCAGCAATGCCCGGGTACGCTCGCAACCCCGCAACTCCACGCCTTTGTCACGGTAGATTGCAGCCAGCGGCGGCAACACGCGCTCGGCAATGCCGGCGTGGACCAACAGGGTTTCCATGGTGTTGCACGGCGCGTAGCGGTGGGTCTTGGCGTTATCGGCAATGCGGATCGCCTTGTCGAGATCGGCCGCCACGTCGATAAACACATGGCAGACACCATCCAGGTGCTTGATAACTGGCACCTTGGCATCGCGGCTGACACGTTCGATCAGGCCCTTGCCGCCGCGTGGAACAATTACGTCGACAAACTCCGGCATGGTGATCAGCGCCCCGACGGCGGCGCGGTCGGTGGTTTCCACCACTTGCACCACTTCAGCCGGCAACTCGGCCACGGCCAGGCCTTGCTGGATGCAGGCGGCGATGGCGCGGTTGGAATGGATCGCTTCGGAGCCGCCGCGCAGGATGGTGGCGTTGCCGGACTTCAGGCACAGGCTCGCGGCGTCGATGGTCACATTGGGCCGCGACTCATAGATGATGCCGATCACGCCCAGGGGCACGCGCATCTTGCCAACCTGGATACCTGACGGCAGGTAGCGCATGTCGCGGATCTCACCGATGGGGTCCGGCAGCTTGGCCACCTGGCGCAAGCCTTCGATCATGTCGTCGATACGGGCCGGCGTCAGCGCCAGGCGATCCAGCAATGCCGGCTCCAGACCATTGGCCCGGCCGTTGGCCAGGTCCAGCTCGTTGGCAGCGGTCAACTCGGAGCGCGAGGCATCCAGAGCATCGGCGGCTGCCAGCAGGGCACGGTTCTTCTGCGCGGTGCTCGCACGGGCGATCAACCGCGAGGCCTGACGGGCAGAGCGACCCAGGCGGGTCATGTAGTCAAGAACGGACTCAGTCATGGTCTGGTGGGATCTTGGCAAAGAGGAAAGCGGCAGATTATAGCTGTCGCGCCGTCCTACGGACAGCGGTGAGGGGCGGATGGTCGAAATGAACTGTAAAAACTCGACGTTCAGCGGTGATTAAGGCTGAAGTTGATATCATCCTGTCACATTTGGCCTGCGCAACCGTCCATCGTCATGTCCAGTTCTCACCCAAAGCTCCCCGCCAACCCCCTGCCTGATGGCTTTTTCGACCGCGACGCGCAAACGCTCGCGAAAGATTTGCTGGGCAAAGTCATCCGCCATCGGGTCGGCGAGTTGTGGCTGTCGGCGCGAATTATTGAAACCGAAGCCTATTATTTGGCCGAAAAAGGCAGCCATGCGTCCCTCGGCTACACAGAAAAGCGTAAGGCTTTGTTTCTGGATGGCGGCCACATCTATATGTACTACGCCCGTGGCGGTGACTCCCTGAACTTCAGTGCCCAGGGGCCAGGCAATGCCGTGCTGATCAAGTCGGCCTACCCCTGGGTGGATGAGGTATCAGGGCCTGCCAGCCTGGCGCAAATGCTCCTCAACAACCCCGACGTCAGCAGCCGTCCGCGCCCGGCCCAGAAGCTTTGCGCCGGGCAAACCCTGCTGTGCAAGGCCCTGGGTTTAAAGGTGCCAATGTGGGACGCCAAGCGCTTCGACCAGGAGCGGCTGTACGTCGAGGATGTGGGCCTGGCCCCCACGCAGATTATCCAGACCACCCGCCTGGGCATTCCCGGCGGGCGCGATGAACACCTGATGTATCGCTTTGTCGATGGCGGCTATGCGCCCTATTGCACACGGAACCCGTTGCGACGCGGCCAGGTCGAAGGCCGCGATTACGTTTTGATTTGAAATATGCCCTGCAGGAATGGGCTTATGGGGGAGCGGGCTTGCTCGCGATAGCATCACCTCGGTCTGTCAGTCATACCGAGTCGCCTGCATCGCGAGCAAGCCCGCTCCCACACAAGCTCGCCCCTATAGAGGGACATCACCACTGATGGAGAGGATTGTATGGGCCCATGGCTCGATGGCATTACTGGCTGGCTGACCCTTAACCCGCAATGGCTGGCCGCGGCGGTGTTTATCGTCGCCTTTGTGGAATGCCTGGCCATCGCCGGGATTATCGTGCCAGGCACGGTGCTGCTGTTTGCGATTGCCGCACTGGCCGGCAGCGGCGCGCTGTCCCTGAGTGAAACCCTGCTGCTGGGCTTGCTCGGCGGGCTTTTGGGCGACGGGATTTCCTACTACCTGGGCCGGCATTTCCACCAGAACATCCGGCGCTTGCCCGGTCTGCGCCATCATCCCGAGTGGATGGACGGGGCCGAGGCCTACTTCCAGAAGTACGGCATCGTCAGCTTGCTGGTAGGACGCTTCATCGGCCCATTGCGCCCCATGCTGCCCATGGTCGCCGGGATGTGTGATATGCCGTTCCCGCGCTTTGCCGCCGTCAGCGTGCTGGCCGCCACCGGCTGGTCAATCGCCTATCTGTTGCCGGGCTGGGCCGCCGGCGCGGCGTTTCGGTTGCCGCTGCCCGAAGGGTTCTGGCCCGAGGCCGGGGTGGTTGCCGCGTGCCTGGCCGTGTTGTTCGGCATCGCCCTCAACAGCACCCTGCGCGGCCATCGCCGGGCCACGTTGTGGATGGGCTGCGCCAGCCTGGCGTTGTTGATCGCGATGTTTATCGGTTATCCGTACCTGAACCATTTTGACCAGGGTTTGATGGCCCTGGTCCAGGAACACCGAGGCCCGGCGATGGACCGGATCATGGTGATGACCACCCAGTTGGGCGAGTTCAAGAAGATGTTCGTCGCCAGCGCGGTGCTGACCGGCCTGCTGCTGCTGGCGCGACAATGGCGCCAGGCGATTTTCGTCGGTGCCACCCTGCTCGGGGCCGCGCTGATCAACACCGGGAGCAAGCTGTTCTTTGCCCGCGGCCGGCCAGAAATCCTCGTCGACCCGCTGACCAGCTTCAGCATGCCCAGCGGTCACGCCTCTGGCTCGTTTGCGTTCTTCCTCGCGCTGGCAGTGCTGGCCGGTCGCGGCCAACCGACCCGCATGCGCCTGGCATGGCTGCTATTGGGCGCCATTCCGGCCGCTGCCATTGCGTTGTCGCGGGTATATCTGGGGGCCCACTGGCCGAGCGATATCCTCGCCGGCACCTTGCTGGCCATGACGGTCTGCGCCTTCAGCCTGACCTTGAGCCAGCGCCACAGCCTGCTGCCGCCCATGGCGCCGAAGGTGTGGTGGTTGATCGTGCCGGGTTGCGTGGCGGTCCTGGGGTTCTTTGCCCTGACCGGCACCTCCCATGCCCTGCTGCGCTACGCTTACTGAGCTAGGCCGGGCCGACCCAGTCCACGGGAGCGTGACGCCGTTCGGCGCAGCGTTCCCGGCGCTCCAGCAACATTTCATCGGCAATTTCGGCAGCCCGCTCGGCAATGTATTCGGGGCCGCGATCGCGGGCCTGCTGAATCACTTGCGCGGTTACGCTGACAAAAAATGCGTCCCAGACCAGTTGCTCCGATGGCGATAATCGAATCATGTTCATTCCCTGATAGTGGTGGCGGAGCCTCCACTATTTCAGGCGATGGGCACGCGGCAACGATGAAAAATCCGAAGCGGTCATGGATTATTCCGAGATAACGACACTCAAGCGAACAGCTCGCCCTGCAATTCATCCAGCAGCACCTGAATCGCATCCAGGCGCAGCACCGGATCGTCGAGCTGCAACAGCTCGATCTTGTCGGCGTCGGTAAACGGCAACAGGTAGGCCAGGCGGTTGCCCAGTTCCTGCTGCCCGTGCACGTCGGCCCCCATATCCAGTGAGGCGACCATCGGATGCTCGGCCAGTGCCTGCAGCAGGGCCAACAGGTCGGCGTCTTCCTCATCCAACGGGCGCTCGGGCTGCTCTTGCAGCCACTCGACATCGGCGACCAGTAGTTGATCGCGCTGGACCTGCGCCTCCCGCACCCGAAACCTGCGCCCACCCTCGACACGGATCCCCAGCAGGCCATTGTCCTGCTGCTTGAAATCCCGAATCAGCGCTTCGCACCCCATCAATGCATAGCCGTCCGGCGCGAGGCCGACTTCCTGGCCATCGAGGATGCACACCACACCAAAGCCTTCGCCCTTTTTCATACAGCGACTGATCATGTCCAGGTAGCGCGCCTCGAACAGCTGCAGGTCGAGGGTGCAGCCTGGAAACAGCACAGTATTGAGAGGGAACAACGCCAGACTCATAAAGCGTTCCTTAAACCCGACTTAAATCGCCAAAGACACGGCCAATGGCAGGAATACTGCCGTGGCCACGCCCATCAAACTCATCGCCAATGCCGCAAAGGCGCCGCACTCCTCGCTTTCCTGCAAGGCCACCGAGGTGCCGACCGCGTGGGCGGTCATGCCCAGGGCCATGCCCCGCGCCTCCGGAGTGTGCACGCCCAGGTACGACAGAAAGGCCGGCCCGATCATTGCCCCGATGACCCCGGTGATCAGCACGAACACCGCCGCCAGTGCCGCAACGCCGCCGATCTGCTCGGCCACCAGCATGGCGATGGGCGAGGTCACCGACTTGGGTGCCATGGTCATCAGCACCATGTGTTCGGCGCCAAACCACCAACCCAGCCAAATGCACAGGCCAGTGGCAAACACGCCCCCCACCACCAGCGTAGTAAAAATCGGCCAGAACAACTGGCGAATCCGTCGCAGGTTCAGGTACAGCGGCACCGCCAGTGCCACGGTGGCCGGGCCCAGCAGGATGCTCATGATCTCGGTACTTTTGCGGTATTCGACATAGGTCAGGCCGCACCCCAGCAACACGCCGATCACCAGCAACATCGAGACCAGCACCGGTTGCAGGAAGATCCAGCGGGTTTTCTCGAACCCCGCCAGTACCAGTTGATAGGCGCCCAGGGTAATGCCGATGCCAAACAAGGGATGGTGGATCACCGCAGCCCACGCGCCCTGCCAATCGAAGGTCATTGCCCCTCCTCCCGCTGTGCCTGGCGCTTGACCAGCTTTTGCATGAGCACGCCGACAAAGGCCATGGCAATCACCAGCGACAACACCAGCGCCCCGACGATGGCCCAGAAGTCGGCGGCAATGTCCTTGGCATACACCATCACCCCCACTGCCGGCGGCACCAGCAGCAACGGCAGGTAACGCAACAGGCTGCCGGCCGCCAGGCTCAGTGGCTCACCGACCTCGCCGCGCCACACCAGATACACCAGCAGCAACAGCAGGCCGACAATCGGCCCCGGCAAAACCGGCAGGAACAAGTGATTGATTGCCGTGCCCAGCAATTGAAACAACACCAGCCATGTCAAACCGCGTAACAACATGGGTTTTTCTCCCCCAAAAGCCCGTGGGCATTATAAGCACGCCGCTCCTATGAACAGGCATTCGCCAAAAGCATGGTGGGTTGACCGGGCCATTTGCCCATGATGATCTACATTGGTTCTCTGCAAACCACCTAAAACAACAACCCCCTGCCGGCGCCAGCGTGCCCGTGCCGCCAGGGAGAGATAGATGAACCAAGGAGAGTCGCAATGCCCTTTGTACCTGTAGCGCAACTCAATGAATATGTCGGCAAGGAACTGGGACGTTCCGCATGGCTCACCATCGACCAGGAGCGTATCAACCTGTTCGCGGAAGCGACCGGCGATTTTCAGTTCATCCACGTCGACCCGGTAAAAGCCGCCCAGACTCCGTTTGGCAGCACCATCGCCCATGGCTTTCTGTCGCTGTCGCTGATCCCCAAATTGATCGAAGACATCCTGATCATGCCCGAGGGTTTGAAGATGGCGGTCAACTACGGCCTGGACAGCGTGCGCTTTATCCAGCCGGTGAAAGTCAACTCCAAGGTACGCCTGGCGGTGACCCTCACCGACGCCACCGAGAAAAAGCCTGGCCAGTGGCTGCTCAAGGCCACCTGCACCCTGGAAATCGACGGCCAGGAAAAACCGGCCTACATCGCCGAGTCGCTGTCACTGTGCTTCGTCTGACACACCTGTAGGAGCCGGCCTGCCGGCGATAGCGCCAGCAGCCGCGCCATCGCCGACAAGCCCTTATTCGCACACAGACCACTAGGTATAGCTTCCCCCGCTGCGGCATACTCGGCGCTCAATTACCCGGATCCCGCTATGCGCCCACTCGTCCCCCTTGCTCTCGCCTTGTTGCTCACCGCTTGCGGCGACGGCGAATCCCTGTTGCCGCCCGATGCCCGGCTGCCGGACGGTGGGCGTTATCGCGGGGATGTAGTCGATGGGCTGCTGCAAGGCCAGGGCCGGGTGGACTACCCCAACGGCAGTTGGTACGCCGGGCAATTCGACAAAGGCCAATGGCACGGCCAGGGCGAATGGCATGGCAGCAATGGCGAGGTCTATAAAGGCCAGTTCCAGCAGGGCCTGTTCGATGGCCAGGGCACCCTGACCACGGCGGCCAACACCTACGTTGGCGGCTTCAAGCAAGGCCGGCGCAACGGCGAAGGCACCCTCAAAGAGGGGCAAATGACCTATCGCGGCGAATTCAAAGACGACCAATACTCCGGCCTCGGCCGCCTGGAACTGCCCGACGGCAGCCAGTACCAGGGCCAGTTTGCCCACGGCAAGCCCAACGGCGAAGGCCAGCGCAACGACGACAGCGGCAACCAGTTCAGCGGACGCTTCGTCAATGGCCAACTGGAAGGCAACGGTACCTTCAACAGCGCCGAAGGCGACATGTACGTCGGCCACTTCAAGCAGAACCAACTCAACGGCAAGGGTCGTTACGAAAACGCCGACGGCGACGTGTGGACCGGCGAGTTCCGCGAAGGCGCCCTGAGCGGCAAGGGTGAGCTGACCGGCGTGGACGGCAGCCATTACATCGGGTACTTCAGCGACTGGCGCTTTACCGGTGAGGGGCGCCTGAACCTCAGCGATGGCAGCTTCTACATCGGCGGCTTCGACAACGACAGCTATCACGGCCAAGGCACCCTGGTACTCACCGATGGCACGGTGCAAGCCGGGACCTGGGCCAACGGCCTGCGCGTACGCGATGCCGATGGCAAGCTGTTGCCCGACACCCTGGAAGTCGGGGTACTGGCCCAGGGCCGCTTGCTCGACGACGCCCTCGCCGCCGTGCCGGCATCCACCCCGGCTGTCGAGCTGTACAGCCTGGTGGTGGCCGGTGACGGCAAGCAAAGCGTATTCCTGCGCGAGGCCGACTACGTCAGCAACCTACTGAGCAGCCGCTTCGGCGCCCGCGGGCAGATCCGCCTGGTCAACCACCGCGACCATATCGCCGACCGCCCGATGGCGACCCGCGAAAGCCTGCGCCGCGCAGTGCAGACCCTGGCCGAGCGCACCGGGCCTGAAGACCTGGTGTTTATCTACCTGACCAGCCACGGCACCCACGAACACCAACTGGTGCTCGACCAACCGCGCATGGAGCTGGCCGACCTGCCGAGCGACGAACTGGCGGCGGTGATGGCGCCGCTGAAAAACCGCGACAAGGTCATCGTGATCTCCGCCTGCTACTCCGGCGGTTTCATCCCGGCGCTCAAGGATGAACACACCCTGATCATGACCGCCTCCCGCGCCGACCGCGTGTCGTTTGGCTGCTCGGAAGAAGCCGACTTCACCTACTTTGGCGACGCCCTGTTCGCCCAGGCCCTGACCCAGACCGACGATTTGCAGCACGCCTTCAAGCTGGCCCAACGGCATGTGACCGAACGGGAAATAGCGGACAACTTCGAAGCCTCCGAACCACAGATCTGGGCCCCCAAGAGCGTGATCGCCCGTTGGCAACAATTACGTAAACAGCAGGCACGAAAGGCGCTGGAAAGCGTCTCTATCAATAGCAAGGAAGCAAAGAGCAACTAAGCTGAAACTGTATCAAGGGGGGAAACACTATGTACTTGACGCCTCAGCATATATTGCTTGCCGGAGCCTCGGGCTTGACCGGGGAACATCTGCTGGACCGCCTGCTCAACGAGCCTACCGTCACCCGCGTATTGGCGCCCAGCCGCCGGCCACTGGCCGAACATCCGCACCTGGAAAACCCGGTCGGCGACCCCAGCACATTGCTGCCACAACTGAGCGGCCGGGTCGACCTGGCCTTCTGCTGCCTGGGCACCACGCTTAAGCAGGCAGGTTCCGAGCAGGCGTTCCGCGCCGTAGACCTGGACCTGGTGGTGGCGTTCGGCAAGCGCGCCCGGGAGATGGGCGCACGACACCTGATCGTGATCAGCGCGATAGGCGCCGACCCCAAATCCTCGGTGTTCTATAACCGGGTCAAGGGTGAGATGGAGCAGGCCTTGCAGGCTCAGGGTTGGCCGCAACTGACCATCGTGCGGCCCTCGCTGCTACTGGGCGAGCGCCTGGAGACACGCCTGGCGGAGAAACTCGCAGGGCCGTTGTCGCGGCTGATTCCCGGCAAGTATCGTGGCATCGAAGTGTGTGAGCTGGCCCGGGCCATGTGGCGCCTGGCACTGGAGGAGCAGGACGGGGTGCGGATTGTCGAGTCGGATGAGTTGCGTAAGCTCGGCAAGTGAATCTGCGGTGACCGGGCGGGCCTCATCGCGGGCAAGCCCGGCTCCCACATGAATGCATTCACCGATCAAATGGGGGAGCTGGCTTGCCTGCGATGGGGCCCGCCCAGACCACAACCATCGCTACAGGCTACAACCCACCCGTCGCATTAAACCCAACCCCCAATACCGTCAACGCCGACAGCGGCAACAGCAGCGTGTCGAGCAGCGCGCTGGCCGGCAGGTCGAGGCCCGGGTAGCTCGGCGCTTCGGCGCCAAAACGGTCCATGGCACAGCAACCACCCTGCAGCGCATACAGATCCAGGCGCGTGCCCGCATACACCACTGGCGCACCGGGTTTCGCCGCATCCAGGGTGCGTACGGTGGCGCAGCCTGCCAGTTGCAGGGCCAGCAAGACCAGCAGGGCTTTATTCATCGCTGCTCAAATGATGCTCACCCCAGCGCGGCAACATGTCCTGGGGGATGTTCAGCAAGTTGAGAATCCGTGCCACCACGAAATCCACCAGGTCATCAATGGTCTGCGGCTGGTGATAAAAGCCCGGCGACGCCGGCAGGATGGTCACGCCCATATTCGACAGTTTGAGCATGTGCTCCAGGTGAATGCTTGAATACGGCGCCTCGCGCGGCACCAGGATCAACTGGCGGCGCTCCTTCAAGGTCACGTCCGCCGCGCGCTCGATCAGATTGTTGCAAGCACCGGTGGCGATCGCCGACAGGGTGCCGGTGGAACACGGCACCACCACCATTGCCGCCGGCGCACCGGAGCCGGAGGCCACGGGCGACATCCAGTCTTCCTTGCCATAGACCTTGATCTGCCCCGCCGCCGCACCGGTGTATTCGGTCAGGAAGGCCTGCATCATCTGCACCTTGGGCGGCAGCGAAACATCAGTCTCGGTGGCCATCACCAATTGCGCGGCCTTGGAAATCAGGAAATGCACCTCGCGGTCTTCGCGCACCAGGCAATCGAGCAAACGCAAGCCATAGGGCGCGCCGGAGGCGCCGGTCATCGCCAGCGTGATGCGCTCCGGCCCGCTCATTGCAGCGCCTCGGCGAGTTTGCCGTGCAGGCCGCCAAAGCCGCCATTGCTCATGATCACCACGTGGGTACCGGGCTTGGCCTGGCTTTTGACCCGTTCGATGATGCCTTCCAGGGAGTCGCTGACAATCGACGGCACCGTGCAAAGCCTGGCCACGGCTGCCAGGTCCCAACCCAGGTTGGCTGGCGCGTACCACACCACCTGGTCGGCATCGTTGACGCTTTCCGGCAGGCCATCACGGTGCGCGCCCAGCTTCATGGAGTTGGACCGCGGCTCGATAATCGCAATCACCGGCGCATCGCCAACGCGCTTGCGCAGGCCGTCGAGGGTGGTGGCGATCGCCGTGGGGTGGTGGGCGAAGTCGTCGTAGATGGTAATCCCGTTCACTTCGGCGACCTTTTCCATACGCCGCTTGACGCTCTTGAACGCGCTCAGCGCGGCAATGCCCATGGCCGGTACCACGCCGACATGCCGGGCTGCAGCCAGGGTCACCAGGGCGTTGGCGACGTTATGCTGGCCGGTCATGTCCCAATCGACGATGCCTTGGGCCTCGCCCTCAAACAGCACTTCGAATTGGCTGCCATCCTCGCTCAACAACTTGACCTGCCACTGCCCGCCGGCGCCAGTGGTTTGTACCGGCGTCCAGCAGCCCATCTCGATCACGCGCTGCAAAGCCGGCTCGGTGGTGGGGTGAATCACCAGGCCTTCGCTGGGAATGGTGCGTACCAGATGGTGGAATTGCCGCTCGATGGCCGGCAGATCAGGGAAGATGTCCGCATGATCGAACTCCAGGTTGTTCAAAATCGCCGTGCGCGGGCGGTAGTGAACGAACTTGGAGCGTTTGTCGAAGAAGGCGCTGTCGTATTCATCGGCCTCGATCACAAAAAACGGTGTATCGCCCAAACGCGCCGACACCGAGAAATTCTGTGGCACGCCGCCGATCAGGAAGCCGGGGCTCATGCCCGCATGTTCCAACACCCAGGCCAGCATGCTGCTGGTGGTGGTCTTGCCATGGGTACCGGCTACCGCCAGCACCCAACGGCCCTGCAGCACGTGATCGGCCAGCCATTGCGGGCCGGACACATAGGGCAGGCCTTTGTTCAGCACGTACTCCACGGCAGGGTTGCCACGGGACATGGCATTGCCGATCACCACCAGGTCCGGGACCGGATCGAATTGCGCCGGGTCGTAACCCTGGGTCAGCTCAATGCCCTGGGCCTGCAACTGCGTGCTCATGGGCGGATAGACATTGGCATCGGAGCCGGTGACGTGATGCCCCAGCTCTTTGGCCAGGACCGCCATTGAGCCCATGAAGGTGCCGCAAATACCGAGAATATGAATGTGCATAGTCGACCTCGTAAAACATCGAGGCAGGTTAGCGTAGGGTGGGAAAATTCGCACTCTTTTAGCGATTAGCGTGCGATCTTTTCCGCCACTGAGCGTGGCGCTCACTGATAAACAGTCCAGGGAATTTTCTACTCTTTTTTGCAATTCAGTACACTGGAATCAAGCCCGGCATTTAAGAACTCCCGCAAAATACCGGGCCTGACAGCTGCTACTTAGTAAAACATACAACCGAACTCAAACCACCGAACCAAAAGCAGACAGACTACTATCAAACTATCTCTTTCTTGCCTTTTGTTTCCACTTCCCGAATGGCAACCATCCTTGCAATGAAGTTATTGATTGTCTCGTTCCTTTTATCAAGTACATCCAGGCGACTGGTAACAGTTTTAGGCTCGACCACTGATTCTTCTTTATAAGGCTTGAAAATAAAACCGTTTTCCGCAGCCGTCAGCTCCATATTTTTCTCTGCTGCGCTGTACAGCTCCTCAAGTTTTTTGATACGCGCATTTGTCTCGGTTGGCCAGTTCGGATCTTTCGTAAGAGCCTCACCATCCCCTCCCTCAGCCAGCAGTTGAATAGTGTTAACCGCGTACAGCAACTTTGTCTCGGCATTATCCAACCGCAACTTAATCATTGTGGCGTCTTGCTCTCCTGTACCGCCTGCCGCTGGCGTAACGCCATTGGATTGCTGACTCGGAGCCGGCTGGTGGGCCGGGGGCAATAATGGGGTAGTGGCGCTAAAGCTACCCTTGATGGTTTCACCGCTCCAAACCGATCCGGCATAAGTACCAATACTCAACGGAGTACTAACCAGGCCATTTACAGACGCATTCACAAAAGCATCGCGAGCTACAGTTTTCAAAGGTGTATCGGTTTTAAACACACCGGCCTTGACCAGGCGATCAGCCGCAATCAGATTGGTGGCAACATCGCCAAATGTCTTGGGTTGCGCAACCACGGGCTTGGGCCCAACGGGCAGTGAGGCGCCAGGGTGCTGCGTTTTGAACACAATGTCCCTGAAGTTAGCTATCCCCTTGCTGTTCGAGGCCCCTGCAGTCGGACGGGGAGCCACATTGGGCTTTACTGACGCTGTCTGTACAAATTTACCGGCGATCCCGTTAGAGGGGACTTTAAGGGCCTTTGATCCTGCGCTGGAAAACGGTCGAGGAAGGCGAGGGGATCCAAACCCGCGCCTGACTCGCACAGCGCCTTCACCCGAATTTTCACCCGTACTGTTCGCCTCGCTGGACGCCTGGGTGTCCGGAGTTTGCGCCGTTTCATCAAAGTAGGACGCACTTTTCGTAACGGCTGATGCCTGTTGCCGGGGCAAGCCATCCACGGGATCATTCACGTGCAACGGAACCGAAACAGGAAAACCTGAAATATTCATATTGCCACCTATATAGTAAAAAACACGTCAACGACGTGATTACTATCAATTTTATTCATCCCTAGTGTCAAAACATCATAAACGATGAACCATCCTTTCCACTTGAGTATGAGATAGGCAGACTTCAGTTCCACACAACACACAAATTAAATTAACCATTACAACCAATAGCATCGCACTTCAACCGCAACACTTTTCACACCAACGAATCATGCCAACACCTAAAAACAATAAATGCATTAAATAATCACCCCACCAAGTCGCAACCAGCACGCTAGCAAACACACACAACTTCACAACAAATATATTAACCCCTATTACACCCATGCCCATTGAACAGAGATCATGAGGGCGAGTTGATCAGCACAGGCGTCAAAGCACAGGAGCGGTCTTTACCCTCGCTCAGCCCGCAGAACGCAACGCAATTCCATGCTTGCGCAGCTTGCGGTACAGCGTATTGCGGCTAATGCCCAACTGCTCTGCAGCAAGGGTCATATGCCAGCGCTGCTGCTCCAGCATGTTCAGCAATGCCAGCCGCTCGGCATCTTCCAACGGCTGCTTGACGACAGTTCGCGCCTGGACAGGCACCCGGCCAATTATCGCAGGCAAATCGCTCAACCCGACCCGTGCGCCCTCGCAGAGTGCAGCCAACGTACGCAACACCGTGCGCATCTGTCGCACGTTACCCGGCCACGAGAAGTCCAACAGTGCCTGACGCGCATCGTCATCAAGTACGATTGTCTGCCCCTGCGCTTCCTGCGCCAGGAGAAAGTCCAGCAACTGCGACTTGTCACTGCGCTCGCGCAACGGCGGCAAGGCGATTTCCAGGCCATTGAGCCGGTAATACAAGTCCTCGCGGAAACTGGCGTCACACACACGTTCCTGCAAGTTGCGGTGCGTCGCGCTGATCACCCGCACGTCCACCGCTTGCGGCTCACCCCCAATGGGCACCACCAGCCGGTCTTCCAACACTCTTAGCAACCGGGTCTGCAACGCCAGCGGCATGTCGCCGATTTCATCGAGGAACAAGGTGCCGCCATCGGCCTGTTGCAGCTTGCCGCGCATGCCTTCCTTGCGGGAGCCGGTGAAACTGCCACCGCGATAACCGAACAATTCGCTCTCGATCAGGCTCTCTGGGATGGCCGCGCAGTTCAGGGCGACGAAGGGTTTGTCGGCACGCTGGCTGGCATGGTGCACGGCTTTGGCGAATGCCTCCTTGCCGGAGCCGGTTTCGCCATTGATCAGCAGCGGCACGTCGCGCTCAAAGACCCGCAGGGCCTTGCGAAAGTCATTCTGCAGCGCCTCATCGCCCAGGCAGATGCCCGGCACGCGCGGCCGCTCGACCTTGGCCGGCGCCGGAACCCGTGGGCCGGGCGCCCGCCGGGCCTCGCCGCGCAACACCGCGAACAGGCTGCGCCCATCGCGGGTGCGCAGGGGCCAACTGGCGCTGGCGTTGGCACTGGCGCGGCCGAGCAAGTCATCCAGGCGGCAGTCGAAAAACATCTCCACCGGCAGGCCCAGCAAACGCCCGCGTGGCAGCCCCAGCAGGTTCTGAGCGCTTTGGTTGAGCGCACAGATCCGCCCTTCACCGTCGAACGCCAGCAGCCCTTCGCTGAACAGGCCCACGGATTCGGCCTGCAGGTGGAAACGCAGCAACCAGTGGTTTTCAAAGTGGCGCAGAAAGTAGCAGCTCTCGATCATCTTCGCCGACAGATTGACCAGCGCCATGGTATGGAACTGGCTCTGACGCGATACCGCCTCACGGGCCGAGGACACGTCCAACACTGCCAGCAGGTCGCCATGGGGGTCGAATACCGGGCTGGCGGAACAGGTCAGGCCGGTGTGGCGCCCGCGAAAGTGTTCGTCGCGATGAATGGTCAGGGCCTGGCGCTCCACCAGGCAGGTGCCGATGCCGTTGGTGCCTTCGCAGGCCTCGCTCCAGTCAGCGCCGAGCCATAGGCCGGCATGCTCGAACACCTTGCGCTCGCTAGGCGCGGTGACGCAGTTGAGGATAACCCCACGCGCATCGGTCAACAGCACCGCGTGCCCGGCGCCGGAAAGCTGTTGATGCAAATTGTTCATTTCAGTGCCGGCGATGTGCAGCACCTGCTGCAGGCGCTCGCGGCTTTCCAGCAGGCGATCATGCTCCAGCACCGTGGGGGCAATGGTCAGTGCCGGGTCGAGGTGATAGTCCTCCAGGCAGCGCAGCCAGGAACGGGCTATCGAGGGATCGCTGCCGGGACCGTGCAGCGGGTCTTGCCCACGGGTGACCGTCAGGACTTGCCGGGCATGGCGGCTGAAATGATCGTTTTGCATCTTCTTATTGTTCTCCTGTTGCGTGGGACACACCGCGGACCGGGACGCCCAGCATCCTCCACGCCTTGGCGCATTGCAATCCCAGGGCGACCCATGGGTCACAGGTTGTATCGCCGGTGGTACAAACTGTCACCCCGACTGTCCCAAAGCTGTCACAGCAACGCCTTGCAACAAACCCTAAAGCCTTGATTTACCTGGCCTGCAAGGCACTGGCCCGACCTTTGCTCTACGCTTTATCAAGCGCAGCCACGCTGCACTCCAATAAACATAAGAAGTCAGGAGATACCCACCATGCGTTATGCACACCCCGGTACTGAAGGCGCTATCGTTTCGTTCAAGGCCAAGTACGGCAACTACATCGGTGGCGAATTTGTGGCCCCGATAGATGGCAACTACTTCACCAATACTTCGCCGGTAAACGGCAAGCCCATCGCCGAATTCCCACGCTCCACTGCCAAAGATATCGACAAGGCACTGGACGCCGCCCACGCCGCCGCTGATGCCTGGGGCAAGACCTCGGCCCAGGACCGCTCGCTGGTGCTGCTAAAAATCGCCGACCGCATCGAACAGAACCTCGAACTGCTGGCCATTACCGAAACCTGGGACAACGGCAAGGCCGTACGCGAAACCCTCAACGCCGATATCCCCCTGGCCGCTGACCACTTCCGCTACTTCGCCGGCTGCATCCGTGCCCAGGAAGGCAGCAGCGCCGAGATCAACGAACACACCGCCGCCTATCACTTCCACGAGCCCTTGGGTGTGGTCGGGCAGATCATCCCGTGGAACTTCCCACTGCTGATGGCCGCCTGGAAACTCGCGCCAGCACTGGCCGCCGGTAACTGCGTGGTACTCAAGCCTGCCGAGCAGACCCCGCTGGGCATCAACGTGCTGATGGAAGTGATCGGCGACCTGCTGCCACCGGGCGTGCTGAACGTGGTGCACGGCTTCGGCAAGGAAGCGGGCGAAGCCCTGGCGACCAGCAAGCGCATCGCCAAGATCGCCTTTACCGGCTCTACGCCGGTGGGTTCGCACATCATGCATTGCGCGGCCGAAAACATTATTCCGTCCACCGTTGAGCTGGGCGGCAAGTCGCCGAACATCTTCTTCGCCGACATCATGAAAGCCGAACCGCAATTTATCGAAAAGGCCGCCGAAGGCCTGGTGCTGGCGTTCTTCAACCAGGGCGAAGTGTGCACCTGCCCATCCCGCGCCCTGGTGGAAGAGTCGATCTACGACGACTTCATGAAGGTGGTGATGAAGAAGGTCGAGTCGATCAAGCGTGGCGACCCACTGGACACCGACACCATGGTGGGTGCCCAGGCGTCCGAGCAACAGTTCGACAAGATCCTGTCGTACCTGGAAATCGCCAAGGGCGAAGGCGCCGAGCTGCTGACGGGCGGCAAAGTGGAGAAACTGACCGGCGACCTGGCAACCGGCTATTACATCCAGCCGACCCTGCTCAAGGGCACCAACAAGATGCGTGTGTTCCAGGAAGAAATCTTTGGCCCGGTGGTGAGCATCACCACCTTCAAGGACGAAGCCGAAGCCCTGGCGATCGCCAACGACACCGAGTTTGGCCTGGGTGCCGGCTTGTGGACCCGCGACATCAACCGCGCCTACCGCATGGGCCGGGCGATCAAGGCCGGGCGTGTGTGGACCAACTGCTACCACCTGTACCCGGCGCATGCCGCGTTTGGTGGTTACAAGAAGTCCGGTGTGGGCCGTGAGACGCACAAGATGATGTTGGATCACTATCAGCAGACCAAGAACCTGCTGGTGAGCTACGACATCAACCCACTGGGCTTCTTCTAACCCTCCCCCGCTCCCACACTTGAAATGCAATTAAATGTGGGAGCGGGCTTGCTCGCTCCCACACTTGGATCTTCATCAATAGTTGCGACGTGCATTCGGCAGACATCCGCCGAGTTAAAACAATAAAAACAAGGTACTTTCCCATGCCTAGCGAACCGACAGGATCCTCCGTCGACTTCGAAAAAGTCGGCTCCGAATACTTCCAACAACGAGAATTGAAAAAAGGCGCCGCCGGCTGGGTGCTATTAGTCGGCCTCGGCGTTGCCTATGTCATTTCCGGCGACTACGCCGGCTGGAACTTCGGCCTGGCCCAAGGCGGCTGGGGCGGGATGTTCCTCGCCACACTCCTGATGGCCACCATGTACTTGTGCATGTGTTTCTCCCTGGCCGAACTGTCCTCCATGATCCCTACCGCCGGTGGCGGCTATGGTTTTGCCCGCAGCGCCTTCGGCCCCTGGGGAGGATTTCTCACCGGCACGGCGATCCTGATCGAATACGCCATCGCCCCCGCCGCCATCGCGGTGTTTATCGGCGCCTATTGCGAATCACTGTTCGGCATTGGCGGCTGGATGATCTACCTGGCGTTCTACATCATCTTTATCGGCATCCACATCTTTGGCGTCGGTGAAGCGCTGAAGTTGATGTTTGTGATTACCGCCGTCGCCGCAATTGCCCTGGGCGTGTTCCTGGTGGCGATGGTGCCGCACTTCAACGTCGCCAACCTGCTGGACATTCCCGTGACCGAAGCCAAGGGCGCCAGCAGTTTCCTGCCGTTCGGCTATGTCGGCGTGTGGGCCGCGATTCCTTATGCGATCTGGTTCTTCCTCGCCGTCGAAGGCGTGCCCCTGGCCGCCGAAGAAACCAAGAACCCCAAGCGCGACCTGCCCCGCGGCTTGATCGGCGCGATTGTGGTGCTCACCAGCTTTGCCCTGCTGATCCTGGTGATTGCCCCCGGCGGCGCCGGCACCCTGGCGCTGATCAAGTCCGGCAACCCGTTGGTGGAATCCCTGGCCCTGGCCTACGGTGGCTCGACCTGGATGGGCAGCTTCGTCAACCTGGTGGGCCTGGCCGGACTGATCGCGAGCTTCTTCTCGATCATCTATGCCTACTCCCGGCAGATTTTCGCCCTGTCCCGCGCTGGCTACCTGCCGCGCAAACTGTCGCAAACCAATAAAAGCAAGGCACCGGTGCTGGCCCTGGTCATTCCCGGGATCATCGGTTTTGGCCTGTCGCTGACCGGCCAGGGCGACCTGCTGATCCTAGTGGCGGTGTTTGGCGCGACCATTTCCTACGTGCTGATGATGGCCGCGCACATCACCCTGCGCATCCGTCGCCCCAAAATGGAGCGCCCATACCGCACGCCGGGCGGCATCTTCACCTCGGGCCTGGCCCTGATACTGGCCTGCATCGCCGTGGTGGCGGGCTTCCTGGTGGATCCGCGCGTGGTGATTGGCGCGGCGATCATCTATGGAGTATTAATTGCTTACTTCGCTTTCTACAGTCGGCATCACTTGGTAGCAGGCACGCCGGAAGAGGAGTTCGCGGCGATCCAGGCCGCAGAGGCCGCCTTGCACTAACGCCGTAAACCACGGCGCGGGCCACCGCCCGCGTCGTCATGGAGAGTCTGTATGGCAAGTTTTTCCCACTCGGTCGGTGCATTGACCTACCGTTTCGACAGCCTCAAGGACGTGATGGCCAAGGCCAGTCCCGCCCGCTCCGGGGATTTTCTCGCCGGCGTCGCCGCACAGAACGACGGCGAACGTGTGGCGGCGCAAATGGCCCTGGCCAATATCCCGTTGAAGCACTTCCTGGAAGAGGCGCTGATCCCCTACGAAAGCGACGAAGTCACCCGGCTGATCATCGACACCCACGACCAGCAGGCCTTTGCCGTGGTCAGCCACCTGACCGTCGGCGGCCTGCGGGACTGGCTACTCAGTGACGCGGCCGACGAACACAGCCTGCGTGCACTGGCGCCGGGGTTGACCCCGGAAATGGCCGCCGCCGTGTCGAAGATCATGCGTGTGCAGGACCTGGTGCTGGTAGCGCAGAAGATCCGCGTCGTCACCCAGTTTCGCGGCACCATGGGCCTGCGCGGGCGCTTGTCCACGCGCCTGCAACCTAACCATCCGACGGATGAGCCGGCGGGCATCGCCGCGAGCATCCTCGATGGGCTGCTGTACGGCAACGGCGACGCCATGATCGGCATCAACCCGGCCACCGACAGCATCGCCTCGATTTGCGCCATGCTGGAAATGCTCGACGCGATCATCCAGCGCTACGAGATCCCGACCCAGGCCTGTGTGCTGACCCACGTCACCACCTCCATCGAAGCGATCAACCGCGGCGTGCCGCTGGACCTGGTGTTCCAGTCGATCGCCGGCACCGAGGCGGCCAACGCCAGCTTCGGGATCAACCTGAATGTGCTGCAGGAAGGCTACGACGCAGGCCTGAGCCTGAATCGCGGGACCCTGGGGCAAAACCTGATGTATTTCGAGACGGGCCAGGGCAGCGCCCTGTCGGCCAACGCGCATTTCGGGATTGATCAACAAACCTGCGAAACCCGTGCCTATGCAGTGGCGCGGCACTTCAAGCCATTTTTGGTCAACACAGTGGTCGGTTTTATCGGCCCCGAGTACCTGTACAACGGCAAGCAAATCATCCGCGCCGGCCTCGAAGACCATTTCTGCGGCAAGCTGCTCGGCGTGCCCATGGGTTGCGACATCTGCTACACCAACCATGCCGAAGCCGACCAGGACGATATGGACACCCTGCTGACCTTGCTGGGCGTAGCCGGGATCAACTTCATCATGGGCATCCCGGGTTCCGACGACATCATGCTCAACTACCAGACCACATCCTTCCACGACGCGCTGTACGCCAGGCAAACCCTGGGTTTAAAGCCCGCGCCGGAGTTTGAGCAGTGGCTGGCGAAAATGGGCATCTTCACGCAAGCCGATGGCAAGGTGCGGTTTGGTAACAACCTGCCACCAGCCTTCCGCCACGCCTTGGCGCAATTGGGATGAAGGAGCCTCCAGTGCAAATCGACACACCTGAAAGCGATAACCCCTGGCTGGAGCTGCGGCGCCTGACCCCGGCGCGAATCGCCCTGGGCCGCACCGGCACCAGTATTCCCACCGGCGCGCAACTGGACTTCCAGTTCGCCCATGCCCAGGCCCGCGACGCGGTACACCTACCGTTTGACCATACCGGCCTGAGCAGCCAGATGGCCGAGCGCGGCCGCGATAGCCTGTTGCTGCACAGCGCCGCGCCCGACCGCCACAGCTACCTGCAACGCCCGGACCTGGGGCGGCGCCTGAGCGATGAGTCGGCCCAGACCCTGCGCGACTACGCCCAGGCCAACCCGGGCGGTGTGGACCTGGCGGTGGTAGTGGCCGATGGTTTATCGGCGCTGGCGGTGCATAAACACACCGTGCCGTTTCTCACACGCATGGAAGAACAGACCCACGCCGAAGGCTGGTCCTTGTCGCCGGTGATCCTGGTGGAACAAGGCCGGGTGGCGGTGGCCGATGAGATCGGCCAGTTACTTGGGGCAAAAATGGTGGTGATCCTGATCGGCGAGCGGCCAGGGCTCAGCTCGCCGGACAGCCTGGGGCTGTACTTCACCTATAACCCCAAGGTCGGCCTGACCGACGCCTACCGCAACTGTATTTCCAATGTGCGCCTGGAGGGTCTGAGCTACGGCATGGCCGCGCACCGCCTGCTGTACCTGATGCGCGAGGCCTGTCGGCGGCAGTTGTCGGGGGTCAATCTCAAGGATGAGGCGCAGGTTCAGACCCTGGAATCGGATGATCCGGACCTGATGAAAGGCAATTTCCTGCTCAGCCCAACCAAGGACTGATGCCGGCACGATTGCGATTTTTCACCGCTTTAGGCAGCATCAAGCAGCGGGCGCCCGAGTAATGGACCGTTTGCCGTTGTATTCCTATAGAAGTTGAGGCCTAGCATGCGGATTACTCAAGCGACTCTGGAACACCTGGACCTGTTGACCCCATTATTCGTCAAATACCGCGAGTTCTATGGCGCGCTGCCCTTTCCGGACTCCTCCCGGGCGTTTCTGGAGAAGCGTCTGCGGCGCAAGGAGTCGGTAATCTACCTGGCGCTGCCGGATGACGACGACAGCAAGCTGCTGGGCTTCTGCCAGCTGTATCCGAGCTTTTCTTCGCTGTCGTTGAAACGGGTGTGGATCCTCAATGACATCTACGTCGCCGAGGACGCCCGCCGCCAACTGGTGGCCGACAACCTGATGCGCGCCGCGAAAAAAATGGCCAAGGAAACCAATGCCGTGCGTTTGCGCGTGTCCACCAGCAGTAATAACGCGGTGGCGCAGAAGACCTATGAATCCATGGGCTTTCGCGAAGATACCGAGTTCAAGAACTACACATTGCCGATCAGCGAAGACTGAAGCCATTCACCCAAACACCCAAAAAATGTGTGCGGGCTTGCTCGCGATAGCGGTGGTTCAGTTGATGTATTTTTAACTGACCCACCGTTATCGCGAGCAAGCCCGCTCCCACATTTGGATCAGTGCTAGCCAGAATAGCCGCGACATCCCCCGCTACAAAACCAGCACGCTTTTCATCACTCAGTCCGTATAATGCCGACGTTTTAGGGTTGTAGGAAAAACGGCATACACACGTAGCCTTATTGCCCGAAGCCTCCGCACGGGCCCGCTGAGTCGGGCCATTCACACAGGTGCCATCCATGGATTTCAACCCGCTCGACCTTATCCTGCATCTCGACGTGTACCTCGACTTGCTGGTAACCAATTACGGTCCGTGGATCTACGCCATCCTGTTCCTGGTGATTTTTTGCGAAACCGGCCTGGTGGTCATGCCGTTCCTGCCCGGCGATTCCCTGCTGTTTATTGCCGGCGCCGTCGCTGCCGGTGGCGGCATGGACCCGGTCCTGCTGGGCGGCCTGCTGATGCTGGCGGCGATCCTCGGTGACAGCACCAACTATGTGATCGGCCGCACCGCCGGGGAACGCTTGTTCAGCAACCCCAATTCGAAAATCTTCCGCCGCGACTACCTGCAAAAGACCCACGACTTCTACGACAAGCACGGCGGCAAAACCGTGACCCTGGCGCGCTTCCTGCCGATCCTGCGCACCTTCGCGCCGTTCGTCGCCGGTGTCGCCAAAATGCCGTATCCGCGCTTTTTCGGCTTCAGCGTGCTGGGCACCATCCTCTGGGTCGGTGGCCTGGTCACCCTCGGCTACTTCTTCGGTAACGTACCGTTCATCAAGAAAAACCTGTCGCTGCTGGTGGTGTTCATCATTCTGCTGTCGCTGGTGCCGATGATCATTGGCGTGGCCCGCAGCCGCTTTGGCCGCACCTCCTCCGAAGCCAAGCCGCACTGATCGGCCATGTGGTCCCTCAGCGCCTGGCGTCGCCGGCGCCTCCTGGCCAAGCACCCGGTTGCCGATGAAACGTGGCAACGGGTGCGCCATCACCTGACCTTCCTCGACGGCATCAGCGCCGAACAGGACCAATGGTTACGTGAGGCCAGCGTGCTGTTCCTCGCCGAAAAACACCTGACTGCCCTGCCCGGCGTCGATCTGCACCAGGAACAACGCCTGCTGCTCGCCGCCCAGGCCCAACTGCCGCTGATGAACCTGGGCGAGTTGGAGTGGTACCAGGGCTTCCATGAAATCATTCTCTACCCCGATGACTTTCGCAGCCCCCAGCGCCATCGCGACGCCAGCGGCGTGGAACATGAATGGGATGGCGAGCACAGCGGCGAAGCCTGGCAGCAAGGCCCGGTGATCCTCGCCTGGCCGGGCGTACTGGCCAGCGGCAATTGGGAAGGCTACAACCTGGTGATCCACGAACTGGCGCATAAGCTCGACATGCTCAATGGCGATGCCAACGGCCTGCCGCCGCTGCACAGCGACATGCGCGTCCAGGAGTGGGCCAGCGTGATGCAGAGCGCGTTTGATGACCTCAACCGCCAGCTCGACCACAACCCCGACGCAGAAACTGCCATCGACCCATATGCTGCGGAAAACCCGGCAGAGTTTTTTGCGGTCACCAGCGAATATTTTTTCAGCGCCCCGGATTTGCTGGTGGACAGTTATCCACAGGTCTACGGGCAACTGAGCCAGTTTTACCGCCAGGATCCACTGGCACGCCTGAAACATCTGCAAGCCAGCGACCCGCGCTATCAGACTGAAGGCTAAGTACCGTACGACGTCTGGCGCGTGGCATCGGCGCAGGAATATGCCTATAATCGCCGCCACTTTTAGGCCAATCCGGCCAATTTACTTGGCCAACTACGGGGGCAACGCCCAATGAGCTACAGCAAGATTCCGGCTGGCAAAGACCTGCCGAACGACATCTACGTCGCCATCGAGATTCCGGCCAACCATGCGCCGATCAAGTACGAAATCGACAAAGACAGCGACTGCCTGTTCGTTGACCGTTTCATGGCCACCCCGATGTTCTACCCGGCCAACTACGGTTTTATCCCCAACACCCTGGCTGACGACGGCGACCCCCTCGACGTGCTGGTCGTGACCCCGTACCCGGTCACCCCAGGCTCGGTCATCCGCGCCCGCCCGGTTGGCATCCTGAACATGACCGACGACGGCGGCGGCGATGCCAAAGTCATCGCAGTGCCACACGACAAGCTGTCCCAACTGTACGTCGATGTGAAGGAATACACCGACCTGCCGCCGCTGTTGCTGGAGCAGATCAAGCACTTCTTCGAGAACTACAAAGACCTCGAAAAAGGCAAATGGGTGAAGATCGACGGTTGGGGCAACGCAGACGCCGCCCGTGCCGAGATCATGAAGTCGGTAGCTGCCTACAAAGGCTGATACCGCTACTCATTGCCACGGCAATCTAAAAAAGCCCCGATCACTCGGGGCTTTTTTGTGGGAAAAAATAAACAACAAGTTCAATTAAATAAACAAAACAACAACTAACGTTTAACTAGACAGAATCTAGCCAAGATTTTACTTGCAATAAGGAAACACCTACATACACCAACTCAACGCATGGTTTATTTGATCTTGTTTTCCGGACAGTAAACTCTGCGTTTATGAATACATCAGGTGATCGCTTAAGAATGTTACTTCGGGAAGTTCATCTTTCCGCATCCGACTTCGCCAAGAATCGCGACGTCACGCCCCAGCATGTGAACAACTGGTTCAAGCGCGGCGTGCCCTTGGCCCGGCTCGACGAAATAGCAGAACTGCTGTGTGTCACCAGCCGCTGGCTACGTACCGGCGAAGGCCCTAAACACCCGCCGACCAACCTCCAGCTGGAAGGCCCCAACCACGGAAACAGCGCTGCCGCCCGTGAAGACTGCGGCCATTACCTCTGCGGCCCCAACAGCGGCCCGGAAAAGATCGACGTGGAGATCCCCCTCCACGCCTCATTCAACTCCCAGGAAAGCCTGCGCCTCTCCCTGCGCACCCTGGAACAACTCAACGTCACCGCCGACCGCGCCCTGGGGGCCTACATGGTCGGCAACAGCATGATCGACATCATCCAGGATGGCGCCATCCTCGCCATCGACCGCGGCCGCACCCAAATCATCGACGGCGAAATCTACGCCCTCGAACACCACGGCATGCTACGCATCAAATACCTCTACAACCGCCCCGGCGGCGGCCTGCGCATGCGCAGCCACAACAACAGCGAACACCCCGACGAATTCCTGACCTACGACCAGCGCTTCGAGCAAAACGTACACATCCTGGGCTGGGTATTCTGGTGGTCCACCCTCAACAACCGCCGCCCACCGGTCCCGCTGGACGAACACTTGACAGGCTACGACGGCTCTAAATCAGACTAGACGCTGGGAAACTGCGGGGAATGTGAGTATCATGCGCGGCACATTTGGCAGGGGTTGGCGTGAAGCCAGCACACCCTGCCCGGCGATGCGGAGGAGTTCCCGCTGATGCCCCCCTCTATCACTTGGGCGAGCGCTTGAGTGAACGATTGAAGGCTGGTGAGGTTTACCAAAAATAGGCTTAACCAGTCCCCGAGAAGCCGGCCACAAGCCGGCTTTTTAATGTCTTTTTGAAAGCTATTCTCATCTACCAAAATCCGCGAGAGCCTTGCTAGATCAAGGGTTTCAGCCTATTTTTGTTCCTGTGACTTCCGTTTTGATCCGAGGCGTTCCACGCGTAAGTGGGGGAACAAGTGGGGGAACAGAGGGCGAAAAAATGGGCAAACTGACTGCCAATCAAATCAAAAATTTGGTTGAGGCTGGGACGTATGAAGACGGTGAAGGGCTTCGTCTTTTGGTGAAACCCTCAGGACGAAAAACCTGGGTACTCCGCTTTCAATTGAACGGCAAACGCAGGGAAATGGGTCTGGGGAGCTACCCTCAGCTCGACCTGAAAAAAGCCCGCGCAGCCGCCTATGAAAATAAAGTCCAGATCCTCCACGGCACTGATCCACTCGCGAAACGACAGGTTGAACAAGCCGCTCAGCGGGAGGCAGAGCGCCGAGAACTGGCACATCTGATTACCTTCGAGAAATTGGCCACCGACTATCGAGATGCCCACGGCTCGAGCTGGTCGGAGAAATGGCGCAAGGGCTGGCTGAGGAAACTCGAACTCTATGCATTCCCTACGGTAGGGAAGCTTTCAGCGGACCAGATCGAGACCAAGCATCTGATCAAAGCCTTGCAGCCAATATGGTCAACTAAAACGCGGACGGCTGACGAAGTACGTGGGCAAATCGAACAGATCCTGGATGCCGCCAGAGCCCGAGGTCTCAGAACCGGAGAGAACCCGGCACGCTGGCGCGGCCATCTCGAAAACCTGCTCAGCCGGCATGAGAAGAAGAAAGCTCGCAAACGCCAACATCATCCTGCATTGAAATGGCAGGACCTGCCGAAGCTCATGGAAGCCTTACGCAAGGATACCAGCCACGTTTCTGTCGCAGCTCAGTTACTGATCCTAACCGGGGCTCGCTCGCATATGGTCCGATTCGCACGCTGGGATGAATTTGACTTGGAGTTGGGTCGGTGGTCTCTGCCTGATGAGCGCATGAAAACACGACAAGCGTTCGCGATTCCCCTGGCCCCAGAGGTGCTTTCACTTCTGAAGGGCCTTCCGAAAATCAATATCAGAAGTCCATACGTTTTCCCCGGCCACGGCCGAAGCGGCGTGATGCACGCTAATGGCATTCGCAATCTGCTACATACACTGGGTTATGAGCACATCACTCGTCACGGCTTCCGCTCGACCTTCCGGGACTGGGCAGGTGAAAAGACTCCTTTCCCGAGAGATATCTGCGAGCTCGCACTGGCCCATGACGAGCGCGGGGAAACGGAAAGCGCATACTCTCGATCAGACTTTTTTGATAAGCGACGGGAGCTGATGAACGCGTGGGCCATCTACGCTACATCCACACCTGAACGCGCTGATAAGGTTCAACGCGAAACCTCTGAAGATTGATGAGGCCGCAACCACGCGACTAACGTCGGTGTAAGGCCACAAGGTCTCTGGTTATCGACTTTCAAGCCGGGTCCATCCAAACAGGGCTGCAAAGCCGCCCTGCTTGGATGGACCTCATTTAAAAAATCTAAAGCCCACGCAACTATCTGTGGAAAACCACGGATCTCCACCAGCGGATAATTTCATCACAGCCGCAGAACTCCCAAAAATTCGAGCCTTGACCCGAATTACCCACAGGGGTAAAAAAGATCGGGCAAAGCGCTGTCGTCGACAGCAACCCAGGTAGCCAGAACCTTTAAGGCTACGCCACACGGTGGTGGTTCTCCCAAAGTGCGATTAGCGTCCGGCGGCTCGCACGGTCACAGCGATGTGATGGATGCCTACTTTTACCAGTGTGCCCACTGCGGCAACTCATTCCCTTTCATAGCTGCCTTGCAGCAACCTATCCGCTTGGCCATTTCCTTGCGCCAACCTGCGCCCGTCTCTTTCTTCAGGAAAGAGACGGGCGCACCTACCGCTGCTGCAGCCCAACTCGTACAAGGCTTTGCGGCATTCCCCCTCGTGACAATCGGCGTGACAAACACCGAAGTCACCAGCAACAGCGATGCAGATGATGGTGCCAGCTCACGGAATGGACTGCACCTGACTGACAGTCAGGCATGCCCCGGTCATCGCTTCACTGCCTTCACCTGACTCAGGATCTCGCGGCGCTGTTCTCGTCAGCCAGTGCAGCCTCCACCCGCCCACTTCCTCGGAAGTGCTCAGGAGGCCAGATCATGAGATGCCCAAGCTCCCGGTCGTAAAGAGCCGCCAGTCCCGCGTTAGTGGACAACCCTCACAGGTCGCAGGGGCCTTGATCCCTGATAACACTCAACATTCTTGGCGGGATGACGTGAGGAAAGGCTTCAACGGTTTGGTTTTGCGAGCAGTTCGATCATGGCACTGATAGGTAAACGGGATGGGCGCAACTTTGGCTACGGCCGGCAATTGAGTTATTCCGGCCACAAGCGTTGCGGGACATGTTTGGCGGCGGCCATTACGGCACGGTCAAAGCGCACAGTGATCGTCGGCAGGCGTTTGTGCGCTGGTGTCGGTTGGAGGATGGACCAGGGTTTAACGATGCGCGAGAAATTGATCAGCAGACCTTGCTGGACTACGCCGGACATCTGCGCCAACAAATTGAACAAGGTGAGCTGGCCATCGCCTCTGCGCAGAACCGCCTGAGCAGCGTCAACCGCACCCTTGCTGTGCTGCGTGATGATCAGTACGTCAGGATCGCTAGTCCGAGTCAGGCGTTAGGACTGCAGCGCTCGACGGTACGCACCCGCGCGCTGGATGACCAAGACCGCCAACTGGTGCGGCGAGTGGTGGAGGGACTTGTCGAACAACAAACGACTGGGTGGCCGCGATTGTCCTGTTGACCCGAGCAACCAGAATTCGCCCGCGCGACGCGATCCTGGCTGACCTGCCACGATTACTACGCGAAGCCAAACACTTAGGCATCATCAACCATCCAAGACGGCACCAAAGGCGGCCGCTCAGGGGCTTCAGCGCCGCGATGGGTCGTGGCAAATGAAGAGGTGAAGGGGCGCTGATGTTTGCTCGTAATGCGTCGCCGACCGGCAGCCGCAACTTGCTGGCCCGAGACGAAAGTTACGCTACGGTCCTGCAACAGACCGTGCTCCCCGCCCGAGGAATACTGCGTGACCAAGGACTGAAAGGCTTTCATAAACTGTGGGCGGCCTACGCCTGCGAGCGTTACGAGCAGCTGACTGGTCACACCGCCACAGCACGAATACTTAACATTACACTAAAAATTATTTAGTCATCCCAAGGACAGCCTTAACACTATCTATTCGCTTCTTTGGAAATATCCAGCCCTTTAACGAACCATTCCATTTACCACCAAGCTCGACAAACTTATCCTTATAAGAGGTTGTATTTCCTTTTACCAAAATTGCTTTTTCACTGTAATCTATAATTACTGGAGCAACGGTGAAATCGCCGACCGAAGTCGGTGTTACCTTAGGTAACTCGACAACATGTGAACCTGCATTAGTACGCGGTGGTGGAATATCGCTCTCCTCAAATTGCCCAATAATGAGAGACAAGTGATCTTTAATTTTCGCATTAAGCTCATCAACAGATGCATAATCACCAATTAGTCCGTTTCTCATACACTCCTCTTTGAACTCGCAAAGCTCTTCGAACTGCTTTGCATTTTTTTTGTATTCATTCGGATTCATAGGCTTGTTTGAAAAATAAACAATGACAGGCTTACCCATTTGCATAAAAGTCTGAATTTCTTCGACCGTACCACTCCTGGCCTCTCCAGTCGGGCTACCTAGCCTTAAGCCAAATATCGCGATAAGAATATCTGACCCTATGACTATTTGTTTATTTATAAGCTCCTGAGGACGCCCCCCCATAATTGGAACAGTATCCGTCTCCCATTTAGTAGGTAAAAACACTGTTTTCTTATCAAATGAGTTTTTAACATTCCACTCATTTAGTGCCAATGGAATGGCTTTACGCTCTTCAGCAACATCGGATGGAGAACCAATCAACACTCTATAAACTTTTGCGGGAAATGACATTTCTAACTCCAAAGCCAAATTGAAAATTTTATTCTCTAAGAAACTTTTCATCAGCAAAACAACCACTTCACTGAAGCCCCTCTTACTGCGCAACTCTCACCCATTCATCAGACTCTAAAACACACACGACACTAAATTAATTCAATATCGCCTTTCACAAAGAACTATACAGAAACGAAAATCTTTAAATCAACATCATTACTATTTGCTGTGGATATCCAACTCTGGATTAGCTGATAGGCTTGGAGCGATTCCTGACTACCATTGTGACCTTTATTCAGTTGGATCTCAAAATGGGTAGCCGAAAAGCTATTTGCGGAAACTATCCAAACTTCTTTTTGCACACGACTTGATCTGCGCCGTTGAGCTACAATTTCCCAAGCCTGCTCAACTGCTCGCTCACGAGCTTTCTGATTAGGAGCTGAAAAGCGCGCACCACGTAGAAGCCTAATCCGTTCCGTCATTTGCTGTGGAGCGTTTCGCGTCGGCCAACTTGATGCCAAAATATTCCAGTTAGCCGCTTTGAGGTTTTTATTACCAGTTATCAGCATTTCAATGTTCTTGATAGCCTGCCCTCCCACCTCTGCTAATGCACCGGCTGAGGAGTGAGGCTTTACTTTGGCGCTGCCGCACTTAACGTGAACGTAAATAAGTTTACTTACCGATGAAAGTATAAAATCTGCTGGCTCGGTATCCATATCCGTACAAAAAACAAGATCGACATCCGGAATATACTTATGAAAAGGGCCAAGCTGGGATCGAGTTGGATTGGGTTGTGAATTGTCTTTTAGCTTATCAAGCAAATGAAACAAAGAACCCTCATTAAATTCTTCATTGACTACTTGAATAACTTTTTTCTCATCCTTATCGAGTTCCACATAACCTTTCTCATCGAGCAACGGACTGAGCAACTCTGGCAACCCAATGACTATATTTTCAAGACTTGAGCTCGCAATTCGAAAATCACCTTCAACTGGAAGTTTTAGCTCGTAGAATTTCCCTTGGGAATAACTAACCCCATCTTCTAGAAGAATTTTGTGCAAGTGTTCAAAGAGAAATGGGAAAAGGTCTACATATTGCTGACCGTCTCCGTATACATCACACAAAAAATTGCTTTCTGATTCAAAGATCACGAATGGACTTTGATCGCAAAGTGAAATATTTATTTTCAACTTTGGAAAAGCTGGATCTAAAATCACTCCACCGCTATTTTCTAGGTACACAAAACTATTATCTATAACAGCTTTGTGCCCATCGATGAGGATGTGTACGGGCTGAGGCAAATCGCTAAAATCAAAAATTACACTTTCAATTTTCAGGTTAAGATCAACAGGAATAGGCTTCGCAAATGAATGCAAGAGATTACTACTTATAATCTTATCGGCAGAAATGGTCGCCTCCATATTTTGTAGCCATTGATCTAGCTCATCCAACATATATTGACCATCTTTTTGATCGGATATTCTTCCAGAATCGATGCCTATATAATAGCTGCTCTGTTTTGCGCCTAAATGATCAAGATTGTCACATTTCAATGTCGCAACACGATAGGAAGAGTTTCGCTGAAGATCAGCTATATTTTCAAGATTACGGCCTTTCATCGAAACGCTTTCTGGCCGTTTATTGGTCGTACCAACCGACCTACTACTTGCTTCCTTAGTTACGGCCGAAGCCCCTAGAGCCATTACATTTAATAATTTATCTTGTCCTATGGGGCTTCCTATGCACATTTCCGCATCATAGTTAAATCTGCGCCCTCTACTGTCATAGATAGCAACGACGCTTGGTTGAAGCTTTTTCAGGAGAGTAACCTCTAATGACGGCTCAAAGAAAAACTCATCTTTTAAAAACCTAGATCTATTAAAGGCTATTGAAATAATTATATTTATACCTCCTGCAACCTCAAAGTGCTTAGCTAACTCCCCCGCTTGGTTGCTCCGCCAGTACAGAACGTCGGCCGCAGCTTGAATATCAAAATTATCGAGCGTATTAAGAAAGCAGATAGATGCGGTTGGTATTATCAATGAGTCTTCAGGATTGAAAGCATTTATATCAAATTTTTTTAGAAACCTATTACCGTAATAACTAGCATCAGGAAACGAATCAAGATATATTTCGATCAGCTTATTTACATCTAAAGAAGATATAAATTTACTTGCCGCCGCGGGGGTGCTTAGTGACTTATCAAAGTACCTATAGTTAACCCACATCCTTTCGTTAGCGTTTACATTACATTCAATCACTATCGGATTAATATCTTGATAAAGCCTTACGATTCGCCCAACTGTTTGTACTAGTTCACGCCCTGAATTTACTGCATAGGTGAGAATCAGCAGCTTTGCCTGAGGAATATCAACCCCTTCATCGAGTTTACGCTGATGTATTATTACTTGATATTCAGAGTCGCGAAGATTTGCAGGCACATCAACCTTTACATTATGCCTTGGGTCGCGAACATACTGTTCATGCACTGCTAGAACGGAGAACTTTTCATTCAAAAGCTTGTAATAGTATTCGATATCCCCGAACTCTTTACACTTTACTATGCATTTCGCACTAGGATAGTCTTGTAAGAACATCGTTATGCTTTTAATTAACTCGTCACCTTCTGCCAAGCAGAAGACGGGATCCATCAATATTTTTTGTTCCAGCGCCTCTTCAAATGTATAGATGTAGCTGGAGCTATCATCAACGTCAAACTGGAACAAATCATTCCGATACGGGGTAGCTGTAATTACAATCTTATGTGCTCCAGCGTCACGAACTAGACCTTTCCAGATTGGAGAGGGTTCGGAGTGACCTTCATCCACTATAATCAAGTCAATTTCTTTCTTAAGTCTGGCAAGCTGCTCGGGCGTAAAACTTACGAGCTTTTGAAAAGTTGATACGTAAACTCCAGGAGCGCTTGTATCATTGACATCTTCGTAAACCTCTTTCTTAGCCCCTTCATAACCAGGAACTAGAGCCTCAAAAAAACCCCCACTAATTTCTTTTATCAACTGGTCGCATACAGCTCTGCGATGACATAAAACCAATACTCTAGGTTGCGGTGATGTATGTGCCACTACAGCTATTACACCAGACTTTCCGGCTCCGGTTGGCAAGCTGATTAGGCAAGATTTTGAGCCTAGCGCCTCCACCGGCCTCTTAATATAGGTGAGAGCTGTCTCGACACTTCGCTTTTGACATTCCCTCAATCCGCTCCACAATTCCGCATTCAGTGGAAAGCCACAAATTTTAATGCTCACATATACCTCCCTGTACGTTAAAACTTATAATTTACAAAGGCAGATTTCTGCTTTTATGAGATTAATTTACTAACCATGCCAAGGATAGCATAATGCCACCCCTCAATGAGAGCAGCCACTTATAAACTGCGCATCTTATTCGTGCTCTGCTCTGAGTGGCGTGAGCTCTGCTGAAAACAGTCGTTGATAGTTTCTGCGGCAAAAAAATACCCGCCTGAATTTGAAATGTTCACTTGATCTTGACGTAAAGAAAAACTGGCTCAAATTTCACGTAGCAGTGTTGAACAAGGGCGCTCTGCAAACTCACTGTGGCGAGAGCCGGACTGCTCGGGTCTTATCAACCGCACCGGTCGATTGCGGCCCGTCGCCGTTAGTCATTTCAAGCAAGATCCTCGTAGCAAACGAACGAGCCGAGGAAAATCAGCGAAAAATCTGCCACAAAAAAGGAAAGCTCTTACAATCTCGACCTGGATTTCTGAACCAGCTGTTCGGTCACCTTAACTGCTGGCACCAAGAGGCGAGTCTGTGAGCAAGGTTGATAGAACACCCGAGCAGTTGGTCGACGTGAAGAATCTTGAAGCATCGCTGCAACGCTTTGCGGATGATCGCGACTGGCAGCAATTTCACTCACCCAAGAACCTCCTCATGGCACTCACAGGCGAGGTAGGTGAACTCTGCGAAATTTTCCAATGGATGAGCGAGGCCGATTCAACGGGTGCAGCAAAGCGTCCCGAAACCGCTCAAGCTGTGAAGGACGAACTGGCTGACGTGCTTATGTACTTGGTCCGCTTGGGCAGTGTGCTGGGCGTCGACCTCAACGAAGCAGTGACAAGCAAGCTCACCCTGAACGGGCAGAAATACCCTGTCGACAAAGCTAAAAGCACCAGCAAAAAGTACGACCAACTCTGACCCATTGGGTTCTAAGGACCACTCGTGATCGTTTACGCTGCGACCAAACAGCAATTCCTCAAAGACAGCGATAACGACGATATTGAAGACGTGATCCTCAGGCACTTCAAAGAGGCCACCGGTAAGAAGGTAGGAGCTTCGGAGATTAGATCCTGGCAGGGTTCACTGACTTATATGGCCAAGGTGCTTCGAGACGACGGCCTGCCCAACAGCGCCGGCCTGGCAATTGAGCTGCATATCCCTCAGTCATCGAAACGAATCGACTTTTTGCTGACAGGCCGCGATGAGAATCAGGCCAAAAATGCGGTATTGATCGAACTGAAGCAATGGAGCAAGGCCAGCGCAACCACCAAGGATGCGATTGTCAAAACGACGCTGGGTGGAGGTCTTGTCGAAACCATTCATCCGTCCTACCAAGTCTGGTCATACGCCGCGCTGCTGGAGGGCTTCAACGAAGCCGTCTACGACAAAAGCATCGAAGTACGCCCCTGTGCCTACCTCCATAACTATGTCAGTGATGGCGTCATCGACTCTGCTCACTACGAAGCCTATACCAGCAAAGCCCCTTTGTTCCTCAAGGGCCCCGAAGAGCTAGCAAAGCTGCGAAGTTTCCTCAAGAAACACATCATTCATGGCGACAACAAGGAGGTTCTTTACGAACTCGCCAACGGGAAGATTCGCCCGTCCAAAGCACTGGCGGAGGCGCTGAGCGGGCTAATGAAAGGCAAGCCTGAGTTCGTATTGATTGATGATCAAAAGTCAATCTTCGAGTCGGCGCTCGCTGCGGCAAGTGAGGCCTCTGTTGAAGCGCCGAAGGTGCTGATCATCGAAGGAGGTCCGGGTACCGGAAAAACAGTATTAGCGATCAACTTGCTGGTGAGGCTCACCGCCTTGAAGCTGTTGAGCAAGTACGTCTCAAAAAATGCTGCGCCGCGCAAGGTGTACGAGAGCAAGTTGGTTGGCACCGTCAAACGTAGCCACTTCTCCAACTTTTTTTCCGGTTCGGGAGCCTTCATCGATACCGAGCCCAATACGTATGGCGCGCTCATCGTTGACGAAGCCCACAGGCTCAATGAGAAAAGCGGGCTTTATGGAAACCTGGGTGAAAACCAGATAAAGGAGCTGATCGAATCAGCAAAATGCTCGATTTTTTTCATCGACGAAGACCAGCGCGTGACCTTGAACGACATTGGTAGCAAGCAGGCTATCCGCGCCTTTGCCAAAGCCAAAGGCGCAACCGTGGAGGAATACATACTGTCTTCCCAGTTCCGTTGCAGTGGTTCTGATGGCTACCTGGCGTGGTTGGATGACGTATTGGGGATTCACGCGACAGCCAACCCGCTACTCGATACCAGCGAGTATGAGTTCAAGGTGTTCGACTCCCCTCAGGCGATGCATGCGGCTATCGAGCAGAAAAACCACGGAAACAAGGCTCGCGTTGTCGCGGGTTACTGCTGGTCTTGGCTCAGCAAGAAAGACTCCAAGGCCGCTGACATCGTTATCGGCAATGACTACGCACGCCAATGGAATCTGGATCAGGATGGCAGCTTGTGGATCATCGCTGAAAATTCCATTGAACAGGTCGGTTGTATCCACACCTGCCAAGGGCTGGAAGTTGATTATATTGGAGTGATCATCGGACCGGATCTAGTCGTGCGTGATGGGCAGGTGGTGACTTCGCCGCATGAGCGAGACAAGCACGACAAATCGATTCGTGGCTGGAAGAAGTTGATGAAGGAACAACCTGCTCTGGCGCAGCAAGAGACAGACCTGATCATCAAAAACACGTACCGAACATTGATGACTCGTGGGATGAAGGGCTGCTACCTATACTGTACAGATCAGGAGACCGCGCAATACTTTGAGAGTCGACTTGCCGGGTACAGCAACGACTGATGGCCCCGCGGGTTGGATGTCACTATTCGGGTTCAGCCTCACGAAAACCGTAGGCTGAACCACAAAAAAGTCGGTCAAATGCCGTGCAAAAACCACAAAAAAGTGGGGGAACAAATGGGGGATCAGAGCGCTTTTCAAACTATTTAACTTATTGTTTTTCAAACATATAGATCGATTAAAAGCTAACCACAAGCCGGCTTTTTAATTGCCCGAAATAATCCTATCCCATCTGAAAATCTTCCTGATAGCTTAGCTATTCCGGGGGAATTCAGGCATTCCCCCTGTCCGATTGTGTTCAACGCCATTTGACCTCATCCGACGATGAAGTGGGGGGATAAAAGAGTCGCATTCTGAATAGCTGTGTGGCGAGGGAGTTTGCTCCCTCGCCACAGGTTGAAGTTTTACTCTTGCTAAAGCGTCAAAAATCCACGGTCGCCGACAACTCGTACGTGCGCGGCGCGCCCAGGCCCAGGCTGGACGTCAGCGGCATGCCCCAGTACGCCTTGTCAGTGACGTTGGTCACCGTGCCACGCAGGGTCACCGGTCGCCCGGCGACCTGCATTGCATACCGCGAGCCCAGGTCGAAAATAGTGTAGCCGGGGATCGACTGCGAGTTGTCATCACTGATGTATTGCTGGGAAACCGCCGTCGCGTTGGCGGTCAGGGTCAGGCCCGGCACCAGTGGCGTGTCCCATTCCGCGCCGAGCTTGCCTTGCAGCTTGGGCAACCCGGTGGCCGTCTTGCCTTCGTCATCGCCGCCTGGCGATTTGGTGATCTTCGGATCAACATGGGCAACGCCGCCCATCAGGCGGACGTCGTCGATGGGCGAGCCGAAGAAGCCCCACTCGATGCCTCGGTTGCGCTGTTCGCCACCAAAGGAGAACACGTTGGTCACCGGATCGGTCGAGCTGCCCGGGCGCTCGATCTGATACAGGCTGAGGGTGTGGGTGAACGCGCCCAGGTCGAGCTTGAGGCCGATTTCCTTCTGCTTGGATTTGTACGGGGCAAAAACGTCGCCGTAGTTAGCCGCCGTCATCGGCGCCATCTCGCCTTTGCTCAGGCCCTCGATGTAGTTGGCATACACCGAAACCTGTTCCGTGAGCTTGACCACCACGGCTGCGGCGGGTGTTGTTGCGCTTTCGTCATAGCCGGGCTTGTTACGCGCGCCGGTGGTGGTATTGAAGGTGTCCGTGACCACGTTCTGGCGGCGCACGCCAAGGGTCAGTTGCACCTTGTCGTCAAGGACCGACAAGGTGTCCGCCACGCCGTAGCTGGTCAGCGTGGATTCGGTGTGTGCCACCGGCGCAAAGCTGCGCGGCGCCTCCGGCCCCCAGGTCGGGTGATAGATATTGGTCAGCCAATCCGCACCGGGTACCCAACGCCGGCCATAGTCCTTTTGCTTGTCGGCATACCGCGTGGCATTGACCACCCACTGGTGCCCGATCGGCCCGGTCTGCCATTTGCCCTTGAGCCCCGCCTCGCCCGAGGTTTTCTCGATGTCCATCTTCAGTTGGCCCATGCTGGTCTTCAAATCCCCCGCATTGTTGATCACCTGGGCCGACATCGCGCCGCTGTAGCGGTAGTGGGTCTCGCTGGCGCCGAACGCCGCATAGGCCAACAGTTGCTCAGTCAGGTCGAATTCGCCGCGCACAATCGCGCCCTGATCCTTGGTATCGACAAACGCCCAGTCCGGGTTGAGCAAAGTGTCCGACTTCGGTGGCTTGGGCACGGCCACATTCGCCGCCAGGCTGATCCCACGGTTTTGCCCACGCACGCGGTCTTCGCTGTTGTAGAGGTCGGCCGACAGCCGCGCCCGCTCACCGCGCCAATCCAGGCCCAACGAATTCAACTGCGCTTTCTGCTGTTGCCGCTCGGTCGCTGTGTCGCCATCGCGGTACACACCGTTGAAGCGCACGCCAAATTGCTGCTCATCGCCAAAGCGACGGCCTACGTCGAGGTGACCGCCAAACTGCGCCTCGGACATGTAGGTGGTGGTAAAGCGCGTCAGCGGCTCAGCACCGGCACGCTTGGGCACCAGGTTGACCATGCCTCCCACCGAACCGCCTGGCGGCATGCCGTTGAGCAGCGCCGACGGGCCTTTCAACACTTCGATGCGCTCGTACATCTCCGGCGAAATACGGTAGTACGGCGCCACGCCAAACAGGCCGTCGATGGTCACGTCGCTGATGCTGGTGGCAAAACCACGGATCGAATAGTTCTCGCTGTAGGTGCCCTTCAGGCCATTGCTGAACACCGCAGGGTCGGTCGCGGCGATCACATCGGTGACGGTCTGGGCCTGGCGGTCGGCAATGAACTTTTCTGTGTAGCTGATGGTGCTGAACGGCGTTTCCATAAAGTCCTTGTTGCCCAGCAGGCCGAGCCGGCTGCCATACGCCACCTGGTCACCGGCGTAGCTCAGCGGCAAGTCAGCGGCCGGCATTTCACCCTCGACGCGAATCGCCGGCAAGGTGGACACGCGGTTTTCTTCGGCTTGCGCGAGTTCTTCGGCGAACGCGGAGGCGCTGCTGATTGCCAGGCCGAGCAAGACCATGGAGGTAAAGCCCGGACGAGCGGGCACAGGGGTACGTGTACGGTGAGTCATGGAAGGCTCCGTAAGGTGGAATGTTTTTTAGTATTGGCAGCTTGAAGCGGGGTTAACGCCTGGAATCAGGGTTGATAGCCCTGGATCACATCGGCGATCACTTGCTTGATCGAGCTAGGGCTGGCCGCCATGACGTACCAGGCATCGGCATCGACAAACACCACGCGCCCGGTTTTCCAGGCATTGGTCTGGCGCAACAACGGGTTGCCTAGGGTTTGCGCATTCAGCAACGGGCGATGCTCCATGACGGCCGTGCGGTCAACTACGTAGAGAATGTCCGGGTTGGCCTGCTGGATGAATTCACTGGAAATCGGCTGGCCATGCAAGCCGGCCTCGGCGGTCGGGCTGGCCGGTTTCACCCCCAGCTCGGTGAACACAAAGCCGTAGCGCGACTGCACGCCAAACGAGCTGAACGCGCCGTTGTTATGCAGCACCACCAGGGCGCGTTCGGGGCGGTCGGCGGTGATGCGTTTCGCTTCTGCAACCTTGGCGTCGAGGGCGGTAACCTGTTGTTGCGCCAGGGCCGGCTTGGCGAAGATCTGCCCGAGGGTCAGCAGGTGCTGCTTGATTACTTCGATATGGCGCTTCTGGCTGTCGCGGTAATCCACGTCGAAATGCACGGTGGGCGCGATCTCGCTGAGTTCGCCGTAGTGCGGGGCCTGCAGCGAGGTGATCAGGATCAGGTCCGGCTTGGCCGCGTGCACCCGCTCCAGGTTCGGCTGGACGATGGCGCCGGTGTCCACCACCGCCGCGTCGTTCTTGTAGCGTTGCAGGAACTGCGGCACGAAGTCCTTGGGCATACCGGCCACCGGTACGCCCAGTTGGTCGAGAAAATCCACTTCGTTCATGTCCAGGGCCACCACGCGCTGTACGGGCGGCTGGATCAGTGTGCTGCCCAACGCGTGGGTCACGCTGATCGGGGCGGCGGCCGAAGCCGGCCCTGCGCCAAGCGCGGCCAGTAACAGGGCGCAGGCCCAGGCTGTGTGTATGCGGTTCATGGGAGTTCTCATGCGGGGTTGAAGTAGTTGCACAGGCGGCCACGGGCGCCGTGGGTGATCTCGAAGTCGAGGTCGTACAGTTCGCCCAGGCGGGTTTCGTTGACCACCTCGGCCACGCTGCCAGCGCAATGCACGGCACCGCCTTTCATCGCGAGGATGTGGTCGGAGTAATGGGCGGCGAAGTTGATGTCGTGCACCACCAGGATCACCGTACGGCCCTGCTCGTCACACAGCCGGCGCAGCGCACGCATGATGTGCACGGCGTGTTTGATATCGAGGTTGTTCAACGGCTCGTCTAGCAGCAGGCAGTCGGTTTGCTGGGCGATGGTCATGGCCAGGAACGCCATTTGCCGCTGGCCGCCGCTGAGCTCGTCGAGGTAGGCGCGGCGCAGGGGTTGCAGCGCGAGAAAGCTCAGCGCGTCATCGATCACGCGGTGATCTTCGCCGGTCAGCGCGCCACGGCTGTAAGGGAAGCGCCCGAAGGCCACCAGTTCCTCGACGGTCAGGCGCAGGTTGAAATCCGGCGCCTGGCGCAAGGTGGCCACGCGCTTGGCGTAGTCGCGCAGCGGGATATCGCCGACCTGGCGGCCATCCAGGCGAATGTCGCCGCCGCTCGGTGCCATCAGCCTCGCGATCATCATCAACAGCGTGGTCTTGCCGGCGCCATTGGGGCCGATCAGCGAGGTCAGGCGCCCAGCGGCAAAGTTCGCGTTGACGCCGGCCAGCACGGTCTGGGTGCCGTAGGTTTTGTGGAGGTTGTGCACAGCTATCATCGGGTGCCTCGGGTGCGCAGCATCAGCGCCAGGAAATACGTGCCGCACAGCAGGTTCACAAGAATGCTGACGGTGGTCTTGTAGTTGAAGACGTGCTCGACCAGCAGTTGCGCCGCGATAAAAATCGCGATGGCAATCGTGCTGCCCATGGGCAACGTGACCCGGTGGCGGAACGTGCGCGCCAACGCATAGGTGGTGTTGGCCACGAGCACGCCCATGAACGTCGTGGGCCCCAGCAGCCCAGTGGAAATCGCCACCAACGCCGCGACCAACGCCAGCTGCAGGCGCACCACGCGCGGGTAATCCACCCCCAGCGACATGGCTTGGTCGCGGCCCAGGGCGAGCACATCGAGGGTCGGCAACGTGCGTGCAAAGCCCACGCACAGCGCCGCCACCAACAACCCCGAGAACAGCAGTTGCTGCGGCTGCACGCGGTTGAACGAGGCCTGGCTGAAGTCTTGCAGGATCGAGAACTCGCCGGGGCTGATCTTCAACTGCACAAACTGCGTGACCGTGCCGATCACCAGGCTCAACACCAGGCCCAGCAGCAACAGGAAGTACACGTTGCTGTTGCCCTCGCGCAGTAACCAGCGTTGCAGCGCCCAGGAGTAGCCGAGCATCAGCAGCACCGACAGCACAAAGTTGCCCTGGCTGCCCAGCAGCATCAGGCTGGCGGTGCCCAACAACAACACCAACAACGCCTGGAACAACAGGTACACCGCTTCATAACCCATGATCGCCGGCGTGAGGATGCGGTTGCCGGTGAGGGTCTGGAAAATGATCGACGACCACGCCACGCACACCCCGCCGATACACATCGCCGCCAACCGCGCGAGCCGCTTGGGGATCACGTAGTCAAAATCCAGTCCCGAACGGAACAGCACAAAGCCCAACGCCAGGGCGAATACCAAGGCCCACAGCCGCTTCATCGCTGCCTCCAGACGATCAACGCGAGGAACAACCCGCCACCCACGATGCCCGCGGTGAGGCCAATCGGCACTTCGAACGGGAAGATCAGCAGGCGCCCGAGAATGTCGCAGGCCAGCAGCAACGCGGCACCGCCGAGGGCGACGATGGGCAGAGTGCGGCTGAGGTTTTCGCCGTAATACAAGGCCACCAAATTGGGAATCATCAGGCCGACAAAGGGGATCGAACCGATGGTGATCACCGTCGCCGCCACGGTCACGGCCACCAGCAACAGGCCCAGCGCCGCCGTGGCCGCGTAGTTCAGGCCCAGGCTGGTGGCCATGCCCTCGCCCATGCCCATCACGGTAAAACGCTGCGCATACAGGTACGCCAGCGCGACGATGGGCAGGATCAGATAAATGATCTCGTAGTTGCCCTGCACCACCTTGGAAAAATCCCCCAGCAGCCAGCCCTGCATGCTTTGCAGGATGTTGTGGCGGTACGCATAAAACTCGGAAATGGCGCTGAGCACACCGCCGTACATCAGGCCAATCACCGGCACCAGCAAGGTATGGTGAAAACGCAGGCGCCGGATGATCGCCAGGAACACTAGGCTCGCCGCGAAGCAACACAGCAGCGCAAACAGCATGCGCACGCCGGCGCTGGCGGCCGGCGCCACGCCCAGCGAGACGAGGATGCCAAGCTTGGCCGCGTCCAGGCCGCCGGTGGTCCCCGGCTCCACGAACTTGTTGCGCAGGATGTGCTGCAAGATCACCCCGCACACCGCCAAGCCCACGCCAGTCAGCACCAGCGCGGCCAAGCGCGGCAAGCGGCTGGCCGTCAGCGTCAGCCACGCGTCGCCGTCGATTGCCAACAGGTCGATCTCGCGGGCGCCAACCAGCAGCGACACGCCGCACAGCACCAGCAACACGCCGCAGCCCACTAGACGCATCATGCAATCCGCCAACCACGGGCCGCCCGGCGCTGGGCGAGAAACTGCGCGTACCGCCCAGCGCTGGCCGCCAGGATCGCTGGCGTGCCCTGCTCGACAATCTCGCCGTCATCCAGCACTAGAATCTGATCGGCCATGGCCACCGTCGACAACTGATGCGCGATAACAATCAACGTGCAGCGCCCGCGCAACCTGGCCAACGCATCGGCGATGGCGGCTTGGTTGTAGGTGTCGAGGGCGGCGGTGGCTTCGTCCACCAGCAGGATCGGCGCGTCCTTGAGCAACGCACGGGCAATGGCGATACGTTGGCGCTCGCCCCCTGACAACCGCGCCCCGCCCTCGCCCACCGGCGTGTGCAGGCCCAGGGGCAAACGCGCAATGATCTCGGCCACGCCGGCTTGCTGCGCCACCGCCGCAATCTCGGCCAGGCTGGCGCCCGGTTTACCGAGGCGGATGTTGTCGGCAATGCTGCCCTGGAACAGGTAGGTGTCCTGGAAAATCTGGCTGATCTGCGCGGCCAGCACCGCTTCGGACATCTCGCGCACCTCCACGCCACCGATCAACACCTGGCCCCGGTTCGCATCGAAGAAGCGCGCCAGCAGCCGCACCAACGTGGTCTTTCCCGAGCCCGACGGGCCGATCAGCGCGGTCATGCTGCCCGGCTCGATACGCAGGCTCACCCCGCGCAGCACCTGGGGTTCGTCGGGAGCATAACGAAAACTGACGTTGCGCAATTCCACCGAACTATCCATGGGCATTTTCGCTTGCGCGGCGACCGGTAACGGCTGCTCGGCAAGAATGCTGTGCACCTCATCGAGCTGGGCGTTGGCTCTGCGCAGGATCTCGCCATAACTGGCCACTTCCAGCAACGGTTCGATATAACGACACACCAGCACCAAGGCCACGCAGGCGGCGATAGCTTCGTGGGCATCCAGAGCGTCGCACCACAGCGCGACCGCCACCAGTAACGCGCAGAAGATCCCTTGCACCGCCCAGGCATTGAACACCGCCGACAATGAGGAGCGATAGATCAAACGCTGGCCGGACTGGCGTTGCTGGTCGATGGCCTGGTCCAGCAAACGCGTGGCGCCGCCGCTACCATTGAACGCGCGCAACACCGACTGGGCCTGCGCGAACTCGACCATGCGCTGGCTGGTCTGGGCGAAGTTCTGCTGATAGGTGTTGTCGGCACTGTGGCCCAGGCGCGCGGTGAGCAGCATCACGCCCACCAACACCGGTAGCGCCAGCAACGCCAAAACACCCAAGGGCCAGTGCAAGGCAAACAGCGCGGCAACCAGCACCAACGGCGTCACCGCGCCGCTGATCACCGGGGTGAACACATGCGCCGGCAACTGCGCCAGCGCCATCATGCCCTGGGTGATCAGATGGCCGAGCCGCGCACTGTTTTGCGCGCTGAACCAGCCCACCGGCAGGCGCGCCACGTGATCGCCGACGCGTTGTCGCGCACCTTGCAGCACCGCCACGCCGACGGCTACACCGGCTTTGTCGAGGGTGCGACGCCACAGCGCGCAAGCGGTCACGCCGGACAGCAGCGCAACCAACCAACGCCCTGCCTCCAGCGCATCACCGGCCAACAGGTGGCTGATCAGCGGCACCAGCGTGATCAGGGTCAGCCCGCTGAGCAGGCCGTAGAACACCGCCATCACGGCATAGCGGCGCAGCGTGGGCGCGTCTTCACCGAGCAGGCGCACAAAAGTCTTCAGCATGGTTGCACCACCTGTGATTCGCTACGGGCGTAATCGCCCAGTTGCCATAACCGCGCGTAGAGCCCGCCATGGGCCAGCAGGTCGGCGTGACGGCCCTGCTCGTGCAGGGTGCCGTCGTGGATCACGAGGATCTGATCGGCGTGCATCACCGTGTCGAGCCGATGGGCGATGACCAACAATGTGCGGCCCTGGGCGAAGCGTGACAGTGCTTCCTGGATCGCCACTTCGTTGTCGGCATCGGCAGCGGCGGTGGCCTCGTCGAGCACCAGCACTGGCGGGTCCAGCAGCACTGCACGGGCGATACTGAGGCGCTGTTGCTCGCCGCCGGAGAGCTGGGCGTCCTCGCCGATCACCGAGTCGTAACCACGCGGCAGGCGCAGAATGCGCTCGTGGATATTCGCCGCGCGGGCGGCATCTTCGATCTGTTGCGCGGTGGCGGACGGTCGGCCGAGGGCGATGTTGTCGCGCACGCTGGCGTTGATCAGGCGCACCTCTTGCAGCACAAAACCGATGCGCTGGTACAACAGCGGCGTATCGATATGGCGCAGGTCCGCACCGCCCAAAGTGATGCGCCCACTGCTGGGATCGAAAAACCGCAGCAGCAGGCGCGCCAGCGTTGACTTGCCGGCGCCGGACAGGCCGACGATGGCCGTGGTGGTGCCCGGTTGCAGGGTGAAGTTGATGTCCCTCAACACCGCGTGGTCGGGCTCATAGGCATAGCCGACCTGCTCAAAGCAGATTGCGTTGCCGCTCGGCAACTGCACGGCCGATTGCGTCAGCGTCGGCGTGTCCAGCAACCCCTGCACGCGCTGCGCAGCGCCGGTGGCGTTGTTCAAATCGTGGGTGATGTAGTGCAACAGCAGCAACGGCGCGCTCAGACCCGGCGCCACCAATACGAAGGGCAGCACGTCCACTGGCGCGATCCAACCCAGGCTAACAAACAGCGTGCCCGCTGCCAGCACTACGCCGAGCACAGTGACCGGCGCGATCATCGCGTTGGCATTCGCCATCGACGCCACCAGCGGGCGGGTGAAGTCGATAAAGGTCGTGGCAAAGGTGTCGATGGCGCTGCGATAAGCCCCGTGCGCTTTGCCACTGGCGCCGAAAGCCTTGACCACCGGAATGCCGTTGACGAACTCCACCACCGCGTTGTCGATGCGAGCCATCCCGCTGACAAATTCCTGCATACTCGCGCCGCTGGCGCCCATGGCCCGCGAGAAAAACAGGAAATACCCGGCAAACGGCAACAGCGACACCAGCGCCAAACGCCAGTCCATCGCAAACAGGTAAACCATCGACACCAACACCGCTCCGCCCGCGCGCCCGGCGGTGGTGTAGAAATGCGCGGTGAGGCTGTGCAGCGTATTGATATCGTCCTGCATCGCCCGTTTCACTTCGCCCGATGCTCGGCTGCTGAACCAACCCAGCGGCACACGACTCAGGCGCTGGGTGATCGCGCGGCGTAAATGGTGAGTGAGGCGATTGTCGGCCAGGTGGGCGAGCAGCTCAGCGGTAAAAATCAATGCCATCCCCGCGAAAAGGCTTAAAGCACTAAGGCCAACAACCCACCACACTTCGCTCGACAGCTGACCGCCAGCGCCGAGGACACGTGCGGCGATATGGGCGATGGCCGCCAGCGGCACCAGCGTCAGCATGCCGCCGACAGCGGCAAGCCCTGCGGCGACATACAGACGCCCACGGATAGGCGTCAGAATCCGGCTAAGCGTGCCTGCGACTTGAGGGTTGGCCGAAGCCGCTTCAGGAGAGTCCATTGACAGAAAAGGTCCGTTTGAGAATCAGAATCATATTTAGTTGCATGACTATAAACTAATTTGCGCAAAGCCGACAAGACAGCTACAACCTTGTGTTCAGTGATTAAGGAATACCCATGGAACCCGCAAAAAAAACCGCCACCCGCGGCCGCCCGCCGAGCATCACCCGCGAGCGCATCGTCGACGCCGGCATCGAGATGGGCCTGCCCAACATCACCTTCGTCGGCCTGGCGGCGGCGTTGGGGGTCAGCCATATGGCGCTGTACAAACACGTGGCCAACCTCGAAGCGCTCAAGGCCATGGTTGCTGAAGAAATCTTCACCCGCTGGCAGATCCCCCAGGACTGCGGCGAGGCCGACGGTGGGTTGAAGGATTACCTGATCGTGTTCGCCACCTCGGTACGCGAGTTCGTCAAAACCCACCCCGGGCTGACTCCCTACGTGATCCGCCGCGCGGCAGCAACCGCGCCGATGCTGGCCAAGATTGATGGGCACCAAGCGTTGATTGCGCAGGGGTTTGGGGTGAGCAAGGAACAGGCGCGGTGGCTACTGGCGACGGTGGCGTTTCACTGCATGGCGGTGGCGGATACGGTGTATACGGTGACGCAGCGGGAGCCAGTGGTGGAAACGGCGCGGGATACGGAAGAAGCGGAGATGGAGGTGGAGTTGGCGCGGGGGATGGAGGCGTTGGTGGTGGGGGCGTTGGTATTGGTGGAGGGCGTTGCCTGAGCATTGCCAAGGCCTGCCTTGGGCAGGCCGATAGGATGTAATCGTTCCAATCTGGACTTAACCGGTTTCTGAGGCCATCCAGATCAGAAAACTACGTAGTTGCGCGATAAATTCTTTCGACTTGGCGTCCGGGCTCCTTGTCTGGGACAAGAAAAAGCAGATCTGCATGCACATACACGGGAAATGCTGGATAAACAGTTCGACATGTTCATCCAGTGTTTGCGGCCACATCAAGTCCTGTTCGGAACGAAGTACTTGCGTTGAGCGGATGAGTTTGCGCGAAGCTTCGCGTTGCAAACGCAGTGATTGCGTCGGTGTCGCCGCACCGAGAAGCGCGTACCTATCCCCTCCTCCGAGACATTCAGCCTCCCCCCAAACCTCGATTTGCCCACCCCCTTGGCGCCAACAAAGATGCCCTCGCTAACTAGCCACAGTTCAAATAATCGGCACCACAACACGTACATCGCCTTGCCCACTATCAGCTAACAACTTGGCCACAAAACCACTCCTCACAAGACGGCAGATGAAGTCTTCGATGTATTCAGCCGCAATTCTGCGTGCCTTCGGAACAGCCATCGCCTGGCGAATTTCCGTGAAGTTGTCTTTCAGTACCCTGACCCCAGTGGTTGAGTTTGCAAACCGCTCCAAAGGCTGTCTGACCCCGGCCGCTGCTTCCAGCCCCCGCTGTAAAAAGAGGTCGACGGCGCTTGCAGAGGTGTCCGCTCGAACAAGCTCAGCATGTTGCAGGGTGCGTGACAGGTACAGGTCATACGCAGCACCTCGGCCGACAGAAATTCTGTGGCCTTGCATATCCAAATCAGATGCACGTTCGAAAGGGCTTGCTGCATGAACGAGGTAGGTGCCATCGATGCTCACATAGGGACTGGAGAAGCAGATCTTTTGCGCTCGTACAGGCTCGATAGCCAGAAACGCCAAATCCCAAACCCCCTCCTCCAAGGCCGCGAACACTTTCCCAGCCGCGTCGTAGGGCATCAGGTTGACTGCAATCCCCAACTCCTTGGCCAACTCGTTCGCGAGTGCAACCGAGACGCCTCCCAATCGGCCAGTGACCGCATCGCGCTGGGCCAAAACGGGATTACCCAAGTTGATCGCCACTCGCAGTTCACCACTTGGCGCTAAATCATTTCGTACTGCAGCCATATCAACGTTCATGGTTGCTCGCCTTAGCCGCCATGGAACATGGCTGAGCACGTCGATGCATAGGGTCAACAAGGAGTTCGGGGAGGCATACCCAGCCTTCCATCAGTCGGCGTGCACTCCGGCTCATCACTGCTTTTTCAACCACCCAGGCGCCATCTTCCAGGACGGTTTTCGCGCCGACCGCGACGCTGCCGGCGGTATGCCCCATGCGCACCTGGCGATCGCCGATATTGCCGACGATGCGATTGACCAAGGTGCCATCAAGCGCTGCGGCAACTGCCACGGCAACCGCTCCGGTGCCAGTGATCGCATGGTGAAGCTTGCCCATTGAAAGTATTCGCGCAATCACATCAATGTCCTCAGGCTCAACCTGCTTACCCCCGGCGGCTTTGTAGGGTTGCGGCCTGGCAACCAGGCAAAGCTTCGGCGTGTGAGGACGCCACCGCGTTGCTTCGTCAGCACTCGCGGCCAAGCCCATGGCTACAGTGCAATGCGCGCGAATGGTCTCCAGCCGGGTAAGTAGCTGCGCATCACCGTTGACCTGGTCTTGTGTCTCGGTTCCCTTCAAGCCCACCTGCTGCGCGTCTATAAAGATTGTCGGGTTGCCGGCATTCAGCAATGTCACTGCAAGCTTACCAAGGCCCGGTACGTGCAGTTCGTCGACGGCATTCCCCGTTGGAAGAAGGCTGCCGTCCGCACCACCGGGGTTGAGAAACTCCAGAACGACTTCCGCTGCCGGAAATGCCACGCCGTCGAGCATGAAGTCGCCCTCTTCCTGGACTTCGCCGTTGCGCATCGGAACGTGAGCGATGATTCTTTTCTGGATATTGGCCTGCCAGATACGAACAACGGCCATGCCATCAAGCGGTGCCTCGACGAGACCTTCGGATATCGCGTAGGGGCCAACCGCCGCGCTCAGATTTCCACAGTTACCAGACCAGTCGATGACCGCCGTCTCGACGGCGGGTGCACCAAACAGATAGTCGACATCACAGTCGTCACGCCTGGATTGACCGATGATCACCACCTTACTGGTACTGGAAGTCGCGCCGCCCATGCCATCTATCTGCTTGCCATACACGTCGGGGCTGCCGATCACCCGCAGAAGGATGGCATCCCGCTCAGCACCTGCGGGCGGCAGGTGCTCCTCAAGAAAGAAAACGCCCTTGCTCGAGCCACCACGCATGTAAACGGCAGGAATACGTCTTTGGGTCATTCTAGTTTTACTCCAGCGAATCAGCGTTGCATCAGTTGAGGGAGGCGCTCTGCATACTTTCAATCAGCAACTGCGGCAGCAAACCACCGCTGCGCAAGTAGCGAACGTCTTCGAAGGTGTCCAGGCGGCTCAAGACCGACACCCGCTCTTTCTCGCCATTCTCACGCTCGATCACCAGGGTGATTGTTGCGCCCGGCTGGAAGTCTTGGGTGATGCCTTCAACGCTGAATAATTCGCGTCCGTTCAAGCCCAGGCTCTGGCGAGAAACACCGTCTTCAAACTGCAAAGGCAGAATGCCGAGACCCGCCAGGTTGGTGCGGTGAATGCGTTCGAAGCTTTCGGCCACGACCACCCGCACGCCTAACAGGCGCGGGCCCTTTGCCGCCCAGTCACGGGAAGAACCGCTGCCGTACTCTTTGCCGGCCACAACGATCAGCGGCTGCTTGCGTTGTGCGTAAATCTGCGCGGCCTGGAAAATCGTGGTGACTTTTTTCTCGGGCAGAAGCAATGTCCACGGGCCTTCACGGCCATCTTCAAACAGTTCGTTTTTCAGGCGGGGGCTTGCGAAGGTCGCACGCTGCGCGGCCTCATGGTTGCCACGGCGAGTGCCATATGAGTTGAAGTCCTGTACCGCGATGCCGTGGGATTGCAAGTATTGACCCGCATCGCTTTCTGGAAGAATCGCGCCAGAGGGCGAGATGTGATCGGTGGTGATGTTGTCCGAGAGCATGGCCAGCACACGCATGTTGCTGAGGTCCTGGGTGGTGTCTGTCGCACTCACCGCATCACTCCAGTAGGGAGGTTTGCGGATGTAGGTGCTGTTGGCCTGCCAGGGATACTGATCGCTGACGCCGGCGCGCAGGTCGCTGGCAATCAAGCCCGCTTCACGGGGAACATCTTCGTAGGCCTTGTCGAACAAATCGGCAGTCAGATTATCGGCTTCGATTTGCGTCAGTTCCTCATCGCTCGGCCACAATTCGTGGAGATAGACCGGCACGCCATCGTCGTCGAGACCCAATGCATCTTTTTCCGGGTCGATCAGGTAGGTACCTGCAATCGCGTACGCAACGATCAGCGGCGCAGACATGATGAAGACTTCGCGGGCCAACGGGTGAACACGCCCTTCAAAGTTACGGTTGCCGGAAGTAGCGGCCACGGTTTCCAGCTTGCGAGCCCGAATTTCGTCTTCGATTTCGGTACTGAGCAACGGGCCGGACATACCGTTGCAGGTCGTGCAGCCATAGCCGACCAGGTTGAAACCTAACGCATCCAGGTCCTCATTCAAGCCAGACCGCTCAAGATAGTCCGACACCACCCTCGAGCCCGGGGCGAAGGACGTCTTAACCCAAGGCGCTCTTTTCAGTCCACGCTTGCGGGCGTTACGTGCAACCAGTCCAGCAGCAATCACTCCACGGGGGTTGGACGTATTGGTGCAACTGGTGATGGCGGCGAGCACCACAGAACCATTGTCCAGGCCGCCAGGCAGTTGGGTAGCAGGCGCCTTTTGCCCCAGGACAATACGCTGGTGAGGCTGCTTCGGCCCGGCAATCGAGCGCGCGACGGTGCTGAGATCAAGGGTCACGACCCGGTTGTACTCAACGCCCGCGAGACTGTCATGCCACAGCCCCTGTGCACGCGCATACGCCTCGGTGAGGCCGGAAATCTCACCGCCACGCCCGGTCATACGAAGGTAGTGAAGCGTGCGATCATCAATTGCGAACATTGCCGCTGTCGCACCGAATTCCGGCGCCATATTCGATAAGGTTCCCCGGTCTGCCAGCGACAGTTGCGCGACACCCGGGCCGAAGAACTCCAGGAAAGCACCGATAACCCCCGCTTTACGAAGTTGCTCAGTCAACGCTAGCGCGATGTCGGTCGCAAGATAGCCCCCAGGCAAGTTGCCCTCCAGGCGTACCCCGACAATGTCCGGCAATCGCAGCATCAGCGATTTGCCCAGCATCGCAGCTTCGGCTTCGATCCCCCCAACCCCCCAGCCCAACACGCCAATGGCGTTAATCATCGTTGTATGGCTGTCGGTACCTACCAGCGTATCCGGGAAAGCCCACAGCTCATTGCCACGGCGCTGAGTACCCACGACGGTGGTCAGGCGCTCAAGGTTGATCTGGTGCAGGATGCCTTTGCCCGAGGGAATGATCGAAAGATTGCTGAACGCCTTGTTGCACCAGTCCAGGAACTGGAAACGCTCGGCATTGCGTACGCGCTCGATGGCCTCGTTATCGGCCTGCGCGCTGGCATCGCCCCAACGCTCGACATTGAGTGAGTGATCCACAACAAGGTGAGTGGGGGTGACAGGGTTCACCAGGCGCGGGTTGCCACCTTTCTCGGCGACGGCATCTCTCAACCCGGCAAGGTCGACCAGTGCCGGCGTGCCCAACAAATCCTGCAGCACAACCCTGGCCGGTCGAAACGGAATGTCGAATTCTTTGGAGCGTGCACAAATCACTTTCAGTGCGGCTTCAGGATCAGTCTCGCCACGCAAAACGTTCTCGGCCAGGATTCGCAAGCTGTAGGGCAGCGTTGCGTAATCACCCCCCAGATCAGTTACAACCCCACGGATATCGCTGACACGGTACTCGACTCCGTTGGCGCTAACGGTTCGACGCTTTGACATAGGCATTGGCTAATCCTCACAGGCTGCACGGGCAATGTTTTTGTGAGGCGCATATTGAACTTTATCGCGATATAGATCAATCCAAGCTTTATCCGCTTCATCGTACCGGTCAAATCGGGCGCCCACCCACGCCCACGATTTCTACGGTGTGGTTAAGCTTACCGGCACGCTAGAATGGGGCTTCCATGGTCAGCTCTACTTGGTCTCGATCCGATGCCCCTAAGCCCGCTGCAAGCACGCATTGCGCGTGACATTGTTTCTCTCGTGCGTCGTGAACGCTTTGCTATCGGACATCACCTGGTTGAGTCGCAGTTGGCGGCGGCGCTGAACGTATCGCGCACGCCGGTAAAGTTTGCGATGGGCCATTTGGTCGAAAAAGGCATGCTCACTTACGACCGCAATCGCGGCTTTTTCCTGGCCAGGTCCAGCGAGGATCTCGTCGATCTGGCCTCGCAAGTCATGGAAGGCAGTGACGATCCGCTGTACCTGAAATTTGCCGAATTGCGTCTGGGCAGGCAGCTCCCGGAGCTGTTCACCGAGATTGAATTCATGCGTCAGTTTGATGTGTCACGGGCGGCGCTGAGGGCCGTTCTATCACGCATCCAGCAGGAAGGATGGATTGAACAGCGTGCCGGCCAAGGATGGCGTTTTCTCCCCATGATCGACTCAGTGGAGGCGTATGAAGAAAGCTATGCCTTGCGCGCGACCATCGAGCCATCCGGCCTGCTCTCCCCCACATTCCTGATCGATGGTGAAACGCTGGCGGCCTGTCGCAAGCAGCAAGAGTTCATTGCCGGCGGCGGGTACTTGAGCATGACGCCTCAGGAGTTGTTCGAAGCGAACGCCCAGTTTCACGAGACACTGGCGGGGTGTTCCGGCAATCGCTTCCTGCAGCAAACGGTCCGCCGTTTAAACCAATTGCGTAGGCTTGTGGAATACCGCCAAGCCAGCACGCGAGCGCCACGCAAAGGCCAGGCCCAGGAGCATCTGGCCATTCTCGATTGCCTCGAACGAGGAGACCGCCTTGCAGCAGCCGACCAAATGCGCAAACACCTGGAACAGGCTCGGCGCAAGAAAGTAGATCCAGCGCTGTTCGAATAGCCCCGGCCTCGGCGGTCCCTCACAGAGCTGCGCTCACCTGCGCAGCTCTCTCAAATCCCGGTAGACCTACCGCGTGCCCCGCAAGCGCAACGCCGACGGCATAAAGTAAGAATCCTCAGGAATCGCCTGGCCAAAATCCACCGTCTGCGGCTCTTCGTTATCCAGGTTCTGCACGTAATAACGCCGCGCCTGCAGGTCATGGAACACATCCAATGCACTCCAGGTCGTGGGCAGGTCGTAGAAGTTCTTCAGGTAGGCCATCGACACCCGCCACAGTTCGCCACGACCGTCGTACTGGTCAACTACCGCTGCGCCCCAGCTGTCTTCATCGAGGTACAGCACGCGTTTGGAGTACAGGTGACGCGCCGTCGGTTTCAGGGTGCCTTCGACAACCCACACACGGTGCAGCTCGTAGCGCGTGTATTGCGGGTTGAGGTGGCCGACCTTGAGCAGGTCGGCGTATTTCACGTCGGCGCTGGCGACTTTGTAGTTGTTGTAGGGGATGTAGATTTCCTTCTTGCCCAGCAGTTTCCAGTCGTAGCGATCCGGCGAGCCGTTGAACATGTCGGTGTCATCTGCCGTGCGCAGGCCATCGGAGGACGAGATCGGCGTGTCGTACGCCAGGTTCGGCGCGCGGCGTACGCGGCGTTGGCCGGCGTCGTAGATCCAGGCTTGGCGCGCGTCTTTGATCTGGTCGAGGGTCTCGTGCACCAGGGTCGCGCCACCGGCCAGGCGGGCCGGGCTTTTTACGAAGGTCAGGTAGTAGAACAGGATGTTCTTCAGGTCGGCGTACTGCCCGCCCTGCCGGTAATAGTTAAACAACCCTTCCTGCTGCGACGTGACCAGGGCGAAGCTGCCATTGCGCTGCACGGGCGCTTCCGAAGCACGGCGGACCACGTAGGTGCCACGATAGCGGGTGATGTGGTTCCACAGTGCTTCCACACCGTTTTGCGGAATGGGGAATGGCACGCCGCCAAAGGCGTCGGCGAAGCCGGTGCCGCCGTCCAGCAGCTTGGCGCTGGTGGCGTTCTTGAAGGTGTTGTCATACACCCACTGGGGCGCCGAGCCAGAACGCCGGCTTGGGTAGATGGGCATCTGGAAGGTGTCGGGGTAGCTGTTGAACAAGGCGATCTCGCCCGCCGTCAGGTTGGCCTTGTACTGTTCCAGGTTAGCCTTGGTGATGGTGAACAGCGGCTTGTCGCCGGCAAAAGGGTCGACATGGTGTTTACCCTTTTCATAGCCCTTGGGGGCCTGGGTGATCCCACCTTCCCAGGTCGGGATGGTGCCGGCGGCATTGCCCGCGCGCTCGGCGCCGAGCGGTGTGAGCTGGGCCTTGAGCTGTTGCGCATCCTGGGGCGAGAGCGCAGCAAGCGCGTTGCCGGCGGCCAGGCCGAGGGCCAGGGCCAGGCTGGCGGTGAGTATTCGAGGTGTGTGGAACATGGCGAATCTCCAAAAAAACGAGGGCGGGCAGCCGCCCTCGCGCCGCAGCACGGCAGCGGCTTACAGGAAGTACTTGAGGTTGAAACCGATGTTGTCGCGGTCGCGGATCACGTTGTTCTGGCCGCCACCAAAGAACTCGGTGTATTGCAGCTCGGCTTCCAGCTTGTTCTGGTAGTTGGCCTTGAGCCCCAGGGTGTAAGCCTTGCGTCCCTCGATGTAGTTGCCGGCCTGATAGGAGTTGCCCTTGAAGTCGTCCTTGTAGACCGCGTAGGGCGACAGGTTGACCCCGGCGAACACGTCGTTCCAGGTGCCGTTGAACATCACCGTATAGCTGTAGGAATCACGGCTGACCTGGTCATCACGCTCACCACCAGACACATAAGAGGTGTTGCCGCTGCCCGCGTAGTAGCGGGTGCTGCCATCGTAGGCCTGGTACTTCAGGCTGCTGCCACGCAGGTGCTCGGAGGCCAGTTCGAACACGCCGAACAGCGAGTCGAAGCTCAGGCCCGGGCCGAAGTTGTAGATGCTGCCCAGCGAGGTGTTGAAGGCCTCGACGCGCTCGGAGTTGTCGATCTGGCTGTTGAGGTTGACCATCTGCCCGCCGACATTGATGAACTGCCCGCCCGCCGCCGCGCCGGCGCCATTGGCCAGGTCGCCGATCAGGTCGTTGGTCGCGGCGATACCAATCGGCAGGTTCGGCCGGTAGGCCAGCTCGCCAAACACCGAGGCCTTGCCCAGGGTGGTGTTGAAGCTGAAGCCATACATGCGGATGTCTTCGGCATAACGCCGGTGCGCCTGGATATTGCCCATTACATCCACCGTCGCCAGGCCATTGGCCAAGGCCGCGGCCTGGCTGCCGGCCACCGACGACAGCATGCTGGTCAGCGCCGCCATGTCGATGCCCTTGTAACCCGCCAGGTCTGCGGCGATGGTCGGCTCCTTGGCGTGGTAGTTGACCAGGTACAGGCCGAACTCGGTGCTGTTGAGTTCCTCGGCGATGTAGCGGAAGGCAAAGCCGTACTGGCCATCGTTGCGCGCGTTGTAGTCCTTGCCGATGGACGCCACCTTGAGGGTGTTGCCGTAGGCCGGGGTCATGCCGTTGGCATACAGCCCGGTACTGCGCAGCATGCCGCCGAACATCGGGTTGTTGCCCAGGGCGTCGTATAACCCGATGACGTTGCCGCCGATGGGCGTCGGGGTGTCGAGGGCGCTGCCGGTGAAGTTGTTGTACCCCGTGCGGCCGCCATCGGCGAACAGGTCGCTCTGGGAATAGAAGGTGCCGACCGGGTCGATGCGGGTCTCCTTCCAGTTCCACTGATAGAAGCTCTCCATCGACAGGTTGTCGCTCAAGCCAATATTGAAGCTGATGGCTTCCACCGGCATCAGCACTTCCTTGACCTCGGCGCCCGGCAGGCGGTACTTGGCCGCGTCCACCGGGTTGGTGGTATTGACCCCGCCGCGATAGAAAATGCCCTCGCCCCAGTTGAACACCTGGCGCCCCAGGCGCGCGGTCAGGGGCATCTGGCCAACGTCCCAGTTGCCATAGATGTAGGAGTCGAGAATCTCTACACGGCTACCAGCAATGTCGCGGGTCTGGTCGGTGAAGTGGTCATCCTGGGGATGGCTCTGGCTGGGTTGCGACGGGTTGTTGTTGCGGTAGTAGTCGTTGCGCTTGTCCATGATCTGGGTGTCATAGAACCCCGTGCCACGCACGAACAGCCCGTAGTTCTGATAGTTGGCTTCCAGCTCCGAAGTGATCTTGTACACCTCGGAAACCAGCCCGGTATCGAAGTTGCGATTGCCGTCGTTGGTGTTGACGTCGTCGTTGCCCTTGTCACGCCCCTGGACCCGCCACAGACGCCCATAAGACAGGGTGCTGTCGAACGAGCCGGTGACCTGGTTGTCCAGCACGCTGAACTCCATGGCCTGCACGGTCCCGCCGCTGCACAGTTGCAACAGACCTACCAGGCCGACGCCCGCCCCAGTGGATGTGATGGACCATTTACCCTCGGATCCCGAGCCTTGCGCGCGCACTGTGGTGCTCATTACCGTCTCTCCCCTGCAACCTTTTTTGTTGTTATTGCACTGCGTTGTCTGTTGTTACTGCGCCGGGCGGTCGAGACCAGCCCTGACGTAGTTGCGACTGTGGGCGCCAAAGTGGCGCAGCAACTGCACCAACTGTTCGTTGAGCCGGGCATGGTCGTAGCGTTCGGCGGACAACTGGTTGCCGGCACTGAAGCTCTGGGTCGCCCCGGGCGTGGTCAGCCACTGGCCGATGGCCTCGTCGAACGCCACGGCCTGGGCATCCGCCTGGGCACTGACCACTTGGCGCAGGTAGTCCGTCGAGTAAGCCGGGTAATCGGCGTCCTGAGTGGCGTCGGCATAGGCCGCCAGCATCGGGTTATCCGCCCCCGTCAGCAGCAGGTGGCGCAGCCAGGCGAACTGGTAGCGCTCCACCTCGTTGTGGCGCGTGGCGACACGTTCGATCGCCGCCCGCTTGTCGCTGTCGTAGCCGGCCAGGGCCTTGCCTTCCATCAGCAGCATGCTGGTCAAGTCATCGCCCGGCAGAGTGGTGGCGTGATACGGCTGGGTCAGGTCCTGCAGGTAGTGCATGCCCCAGCCGAGGAAGCGATAGCCCCAGTAGGGATGGCCATTGGCGAAGGCAAAACGCGCCAGACCGAAGTACTGGTAGGCCCGCCAGTCCGGCCAGTTGCGCAACAGGAAAGGCGCCGCCACATAGACCACCGCGCTCTCGTGAAAGAAGCCCATATGAAACGGCGCCTGGGAGCTGTACTGGAAGCGCGCGTCGCCAAACGACTGCACACCGAAGCCATAGAGTGCGCCGACCGCCCCTGGGTTATCGCTGAACAGGTTGATATCGTGGCCGTAGTCCGGCTCGTCCGCGGCGGTTGCCAGCACGGCCAGCGGCGCGACCGTCTGCCCCGACTGCAGTTGGATAAAGCGCTGGCGATTCCACGGCGAGAGGGTCTGTTCGACCATCACTTCGGTGGCCTTGAGCTGCGGGCGCCCAGCCAGGTCCTCGCCGGGCATGGGCTGGATCACCTGGGCCAGGTGGATCTGTGGGTTGACCCGCAGGGCCATGAGCAAGTCCCGGCGCAGATCGGCCCCAGGCTGCGGCGCCAGACGCAGGTTGTCGGGGCGCGGCGGGTAGTCGGGAAAGTGCTTGCGGGCGAAGTTTTCCTGTTCGTCCAGCAAGGCCACCAGCCCTGGGTACTGCTCGGACACAAACTGCTCAAGGGACTCGACCGCCACCTCGGGCGCCTCGCGCAACGCGGGCAAATCCCGCAGGGCCAGGTAGCTGCCCACGCTGTGATTGGACCATGCACCGGCCCCAGGCGACAGACTGCACAGCCCCAGGCACAGCAGCAACGACGGCAACTTCATGGCTTTACGCTCTTTTTTTAGATGCGTTCAGCCTAACAATCCGGGTATCCCCCGACACTGTCCGATCTTGCCAAAACGACTCTCCAATAGCGCCATACAGCCTGGGCCTACGCCGGGTAGCCGGTAATCTCGCGGATGCTCTGGTACAGCGGCTTGAGCTGGCGATACATGTGCAGGTAGACCTCGCGGTACAAGCGGTCGTACATCTGTTGCGCCTCGGGCTGGGGCATGAACACCTCGGCGGTGCGGGTCATGGCGGCGATGGCGGTATCGAAGTCCGGGTACAGCCCAAGCCCCACCGCACAGGCAATCGCCGCCCCCAGCCCGGACGCCTCGTAGACATGCGGACGCTCGGCGGGCAGGCCGAAGATATCGGCGGTCAGTTGCATCGCCGCGTCGCTCTGGGAACCGCCACCGGCCACGCGCAAGCGCTTGATCGACAGTTTCGACCGGCGCTCGATACGCTCCTTGCCCTGGCGCAAGGCATAGGCCAGCCCCTCGAGGATCGCCCGGTAGATATGGGCACGGGTGTGCACGTCGCCAAAGCCGATCATCGCGCCCTTGGCCTCTACACCCGGCTCGCGGATGCCCGGCGACCAGTAGGGTTGCAGGGTCAGGCCCATGGAGCCGGGCGGCACCGCGTTGACCAGCGCATCGAACAGTTGCTCCGGTTCCAGGCCCTGCTCCCGGGCCTGCTGCATTTCCCGCAGGCCGAACTCGTTCTTGAACCAGCTGACCATCCAGTAGCCGCGATAGATCATCACTTCACAGTTGTAGTGATCGGGGATCGCCGCCGGATACGGCGGGATCAGCGGCACTATCTCCAGGTAGCGCGAGCGGGTAGTGGTGATGGTCGCCGTGGTGCCGTAGGACAGGCACGCGGTCGTCGCCTCCACCACGCCGGAACCGAGCACCTCGCAGGCCTTGTCGGAGCCAGCGGCAATCAGTGGCAGGCCCTCGGGGATCCCTGTGTGGCGGCTGGCCTCGGCGGTGATGCGGCCCAGTTCTTCTCCTGGCTTATACAGGCGCGGCAGCTGCTGCGCACGCACCGCCAGGGCCTGCCATTTCCAGTCCCGGGGCGCGGCCCAGCGCAGGTGCTTGAAGTCGAAGGGCAAGTAGCCCACGCAGCACCCCACCGAGTCGACAAAACGCCCGGTCAGGCGATGGCTGAGAAAGCCCGAGAGCAGCAGGAACTTGTCGGTGGCGGCCCAGATATCCGGCTGATGCTGGGCGATCCAGTTGGCCTCGGCCTGGGCGCGAAAATAGTCCACCGTGGCCTCGGCGCCGATCAACTTGAACAGCCAGCCCCACGGGCCCTTGATCCCGCCCTCGGGCTCGCACTGACGCTGGTCGAGCCAGAGGATCGCCGGGCGCAAGGCCTGGCCCTGGGCATCGACATTGATCAAAGTGCCGCGCTGGGTGGTCAGGGACACGCCACGGATCAGGCTGCGGTCGATGCCGGTCTGCGCCCACAATTGCTGGCAGGCTTCGCCCAGTTTGCGCCAGTAGTAATCCGGATCCTGCTCGGCCCAGCCGGGCTGCGTGGAGTAGTAGGCCTGCAACTCGACCTTGCCTTTGCCCAGCAGATTGCCCTGCAAGTCGAACAACAGCGCGCGGACACTCTGGGTGCCGTTGTCGATCGCCAGCACATAGTGTTTGTCGGGGGAATTGTTATCCACGAAGCTCTCTTTATTCATGACGCGCTCTTCAGATCGAGGCGGACGGGACGCTGTGATGGCGTTGCCAGAGTTGCAGGTAGCGCTGCTGTTCCTGTTCCCAGCGCGTGTCGTCCCAGCCCAGGCGCGGCTGACATAGCCGGCGGATGTCTGGCAGGTAGTGAGCGGCGCCGTCGGGCAGTAACAACCCCAGACGGGTGCGCCGCAACAACAGGTCGTCCAGGTGCAGGACCATCTCGGCCTCGGCGGCAAACGCCAGCTCCGCCCACAAGGTATCGCTGGCGCCGACACACTCGCTGCCCAGGCTGCGTATCAGCCGGGCCAAACGTGGCAGGTCACGGCCATGGCGCCCGGCCAGACGCCTCAGGCCGGCGGCGCTCAGCCCAGGAATCGCCTGCAGTGGCACGGCCTGGAACACTGGCGTGCCGTCATCCTCCAGGGTCTTCCCGAGCATCCCGGCACAGGCCCGCAACACCTCGATGGCCTGGGGCCTGAAGGTGGTCAGCTTGCCCCCCGCCAACGTCACGCAGCCCGGCTCCTGCCACAGCACATGCTCGCGGGTTTCATTGGAGGGCTTGGCCTGGGAGTCAGCGGCGCCCACTACCGGGCGCACCCCGGACCAGGTGCACAGCACGTCCGCCGCCGTTACCTCGGCCTGGGGAAATGGCTGGGCGCAGGCCTCCAGCAGGTAGTCGAGCTCTTCGCGGGTAATGCTCGCCCCGAGGTCCAGGTCCTCGCGATGATCCAGGTCGGTGGTGCCCACCACAGTGGCCCCTTCCCAGGGAAAGACGAATACCGGGCGACCGTCGCGCCGATGCATGAAACTGAAGGCGTGGGCCACCGGCAAGCGCCAGCCCGGCAACAACAAGTGGCTGCCTCGCAAGGGCCGCAACTGCCGCTGCCCACCACCCGGTTGCAGGCGTTCAGCCCAGGCGCCGGTGGCCACTGCCAGCACCGCGCAACGCACTTGCATAACGGCAGCGCCTTGCGTGTCCTCGACCTCGACCCCACACACCCGCCCGCCCTCGCGCAGCAACTGGCGCACCCGCAGGCCGTTCAGCGCCCAGGCGCCATCGGCGCGGGCCTCGGCCAACACACGCATGACCAGGCGCGCATCGTCGGTCAGGGCATCGCGAAACTGCGAAGCCCCCAGCAGCCCCGGCTCCATCAACCCCGGCGCCAGGTAGCGCAGTTGCGCAGGTTTATGAAACTGGCGGCTGCGACAACCGGCCAGGGCGTCATACAGGCGCAGCAAGCCGCCGAAGACCCGCGGTCCGGGGAACCCGCCGCGATAGTGCGGCATCAGGAAACTCACGGGTTCCACCAACCCCGGTGCTTCGCCCATCAGGCGCTGGCGCTCGCGTACCGAATCACGGGCCAGGCGCCACTGGCCCTTGGCGATGTAGCGCAGGCCGCCATGGACCATTTTCGACGAGCGGCTGGAGGTGCCCCAGGCAAAATCCCGTTGTTCCAACAGCAGGCAGCGCCAACCGCGCCGGGCCGCCTCGCGCAGGATCCCTGCGCCGCTGATACCACCGCCAATCACGATCAAGTCCCAGGTTTCATTCGCCAGTTGCGGCAGCACGGCCGCGCGCCACTGGGCATTCCAGTCATCGCTCATGGGCCTAGTCTTCCAGCAGGGTGCCGGGGTTCAGACGCCCGGCCGGATCGAAATGCCGGCTCAGGCTGTGCAGCGCAGCCATCGCCAGTTCGCCCTTCTCCCTCGGCAGGTAGGGCGCGTGGTCCTTGCCCACGCCATGCTGGTGGCTGATGGTGCCGTGGTTGTCGACGATGGTGCGGCTGGCCGCCTGCTTCAGGGCCTTCCAGCGCTCCAGGGTGGCCGGGTAGTCCGCCGCCGGGCGGAACACGTAGCTGGTGTAGATGCTCGAACCTTCGCCATAGACATGGGACAGGTGGGTAAACACATGGACCCGCTCGCCCTCGGCCGCCAGGCAGTCACGCAGGCTGGCCTCGATCGCGTGCAACAAGGCGTCGACATGGCACCAGTCGGTCGCAGTCTCCAGGGTGTCGACCACGTAGCCGGCATTCCAGAGATTCTCCCGCAGGTAGGGGAAGCGAAAGCGGTTCTGTTGCCATTTCTTGCCCAGCAGGGTGCCGGTGAACACCCCGCCAAAAGCCTTGAGGTGCTGGCGCGCCTGGCGCAACGACAGCGCATTCTGCCGACGATTGCCGGTGACGCCGAAAGTCAGCAGGCATTTGCCCTCGCCAGCCCCGCGCAGTGCCAGGTAGCGCTCCAGCCAGGCGATTTGATGGGGATGACCAGCCAGCGCCAGTTGGGTCTGGGTTTCCATGGCATTCGACAGACGCAGCATCGACAGCGGCACCCGTGCCTGCACCAGTCGGCGGATCGCCTGCAGGGCCTGGGGCCAGTCGGGCAGGAACACGCCATAGAAGCGCTCGTCCTCGGGCAGCGCGCTGACCCGGACCTTGACCGTGGAAATGATGCCGAAGCGCCCTTCGCTGCCCAACACCACTTCCCGCAGGTCAGGGCCGGCGGCCGAGGCCGGGAAGCTCGGGATTTCCAGGGGCCCGGCGAACGTTTCCAGGGTGCCGCCGGCGAACAGTTGCTCGATCCGCCCGTAGCGCAGCGATTGCTGGCCGCTCGAGCGGCTGGCCACCCAGCCGCCCAGGGTCGACAACTCCCAGGACTGCGGGAAGTGCCCCAAGGTGTAGCCTTTGGCACGCAACTGGCTCTCCACCTGGGGGCCACTGGCACCGGGGCCGAACGTGGCGATCAGGCTTTGTTCGTCGAGGTCGAGCAGGCGGTTCATGTGGGCCAGGGACACCGTCAGCACCGGGCGCGTGGAGGCCGGCGGGTTGATATGTCCGGCCACGGACGTGCCACCGCCATAGGGAATCAGGCACAGGTCGGCACTGTCGGCCAGGGCCAGCAGCTGGCGGATCTGCTCGACAGTTTCCGGCAGGGCCACAGCATCCGGGTACCGACCCAGGGCACCTTCACGCAGGGCCAGCCAGTCCGGCAGGCTCTGACCGCGGGCATGCATCAGACGGTCCCGGGGCTCGATGCTGTAAAGCGTGTGGGGCGCCAGCCGCGACGCGGGCACTGCGGCCAGGGCACTGTCCAGGCTGGCGTCCGGCAGGGTGTGCCCGTCGCCCAATCGCTCGCGCAGAAACGCTGCGCCATGGGCGGGCATCTCCATCTGCGTGGTTTCTTCGCCCCAGCCGTTCCAGCGTCGCATGCCTGTTTCTCCCAGCAGATCTTGTGATTTTCAGTGCTCCCATACTAAACAGCCGGCGCTGGCTGTCACGGTCGCATCGGGACAGATGGAGTAGCCAATTGGGTCACTCGCTGTATTACCGGATGTATCCACGGGAGCATTTACTTTAGTCACGATTTCAAATTACCTTGCGTGCCATCGACGCGCGCAAGGCACTGCCGCCGGCAACACCCCGCCAGGAACCCGATCATGCAGACACTCGGCTCTACCTCCGTCCCTCCTCTGCTGAAGTACCTGCGCCATGCCGAACAGCTCGGCGTGGCAACCGCCCCCGCACTGGAGGCGGCCGGGATCACTGCCGGCCAACTGGACGACAACAGCCTGCGCCTGCCTGTGGAAGCCCACGAACGCCTGCTGGAGTATTTCTGCGAACATTCCGGGGACCTGCTGTTCGGGCTCAATTCAGCGCGCTTCGTGTTGCCCAACTCGTGGAGCGTGCTCGGCTACATCACCATGAACTGCGCGACCCTGGGCGAGGCAATGAACCGCATCATGCCGTTCGAAAAACTGGTGGGCGACATGGGCACCAGCCGCGCCGAAATGGTCCATGACCAAGTCCGCCTGATCTGGAACTGCCGCCACCAGCAGCCGCGCATCCGCCGGCATATGGTGGAGAACGTGCTGGCGTCCTGGCTGGTGTATGCCCGCTGGATCGCCGACACCGAACTGTCGCCAAGCCAGGTGTTGCTCGAACACCCATTGCCGGACGGCGCGCAGCTCAGCCAATACGAGGACTTCTTCGGTTGCCCGGTGCTGTTCGAGCAACCCTGCTCGGCCCTGGTGGCGCCCTTGAGTTACCTGCAGACCCCCCTGCGCCAGGCCGATGCGCAATTGCTGCGCACCCTGGAAGAACATGCCCTGGCCCTGATGGCCTCGCTGGACGATTCAAGCCTGGCGCTGCGGGTGAAAAACGCCCTGCGCCAGTTGCTCAAGGAAGGCCTGCCGCGCAAGGAACAGGTGGCCGAACAGTTCGCCATGTCGGTGCGCACCCTGCAACGCCAACTGCAGCAGGCCGGCACGTCCTACCAGCAGATCCTCGACGACCTGCGCCAGGAACTGGCCGAGCACTACCTGCTGCACAGCGACCTGCCGATCCAGGACATCGCCCAATACCTGGGCTTCACCGAACCCCGCTCGTTCCACCGCACCTTCAAGAGCCGCACCGGCGTGCCGCCGGGCGAGTATCGGCAGACCCATCGGGGCAGTTAGGGTTTGGGGGACTGCATTTCAGGTCCTGACCAAACAGAGTGAACCCGGTATTCAACACAACGAAGATCAAATATGGGAGCTGGCTTGCCTGCGATAGCGCCCGATCAGGCCATTCCTGGGTACTTGACTCTCCCCCTAGGGTCACACGCCATCCTGCGGGCCCCGACCTCAGGACTCCCCACCCATGACCCGCCGCATCCTGCTCATTCTTGGCCACCCCGCCAGCACCAGTTTCTGCTACGCCTTAGCCTCTGCCTATCGCGAATCAGCCAGCCGCGCCGGCCACGAAGTGCGCACCTTGTATCTGGGCGAGTTGAGCTTCGATCCTGTCCTGCACCACGGTTACGCTCAGGTACAAGCCTTGGAGCCGGACTTGCTCATGGCGCAATCCGACATCCTTTGGGCCGATCATCTGACGTTTATTTTCCCTATCTGGTGGGGGGGAATTCCAGCATTGATGAAAGGCTTCATCGACCGCGTGTTCCTGCCCGGTTTCGCCTTCAAATACCGCAAGGGCAAAGCATTCCCCGACAAGCTCTTGAAGGGCCGTACCGCCCATCTGCTGGTGGCCCTGGATACGCCGCCGTGGTATTACCGCTGGTTCTACCACATGCCCGGCCTGCACCAGATGCGCAAGACCACCCTTGAGTTGTGTGGTATCAAGCCGATCAAGACAATCATGTTCGGGCCTGTGCTGGGCTCTACTGCGGCGCAGCGCGACAAGTGGCTGAAAAAGGCTGGCACACTCTTTTAGGAATGGATCTGCATGTACATCGGTAAAGCCGCGCAGTTGTCAGGCACGACGATCAAGGCGATTCGTCACTATGAGGACATCGGCTTGCTGCCACCGCCGCAACGCGAGGGGCGGTATCGGGTTTACTCGGCGCAGAGCGTTGAGCTGCTGACGTTTATCAAGTGCGCGCAGCAGTTGGGCTTCAAGCTCAAGGAGTTGCAGGGAATTCTCCACGGGCACCGTGGCGATGAGCTGCCGTGGCAGCGCGCCAACCAGGCGATCGCGCAAAAGAAGCTCGAGTTGATGACGCAGATCCAAGCCCTGCAACAGGTGCATGCAGGGCTGGTGGCGTTTGAGGGCAGCCTGGAGCAGGCCCAGGGTCAATGCCAGTTTGCACGTCTGGTGGAAACCGGCACTGCGCGCAACGGCTAGTTCAGCAGATCGCCCCATTTGTTTTGCAGGGCGCGCTCTTCTGCCAGGATTTCCCGCGTCATGCTGTCAACCCATTGCTGGGCAAACCCATTGGCTTCACGCAGCAGCAGCATGATGTCATCGAGCTCGAAGTCGCCGGGTTTGGCCACGTCCTTATGCTCATCCAGCATCTTCCTGACCATTTCATTGAGCTGCTTAGGAGCTGAAGCCTTGGCTGTATGACTGAAAAACCCCGGTGCGCTCAAGCGCCCCTCATTTGCCCCTACCCCCCCTATCTGCTAGTGTCGCGCCCGTTTACCGTCAACCGGAATAGCCGCCATGGCCCGCAAAAAAGTTGCACTCGATTTCGAACAATCCCTCGCCGATCTGCAAACCCTGGTCGAGCGTCTGGAGAACGGCGAGTTGTCGCTGGAAGACTCGTTGACGGCGTTTGAGCAAGGTATTGGCCTGACCCGCGATTGCCAGAGCGCTCTGGCGCAGGCGGAGCAGAAGGTCCAGGTGTTGCTGGAACGGGATGGGGAGTTGGCCGAAGAACCTTTCGACGCGGAACAAGCGCAATGATCGACGTTTATCAGGCCAGCAGTCAGGCCCGGGTCAATGCTGCGCTGGAACCGCTGTTTGTGGCGCCAAGCCCGGAGTTGGCCAGGCTGTATGAAGCCATGCGCTATAGCGTGATGAACGGCGGCAAGCGCGTACGGCCTTTGCTCGCCTATGCGGCCTGTGAGGCGCTGGGCGTGGATGCCGCGCAAGCCAATGGCGCGGCGTGTGCGGTGGAATTGATTCATGCCTATTCGCTGGTGCATGACGATTTGCCAGCCATGGACGATGACGATCTGCGTCGCGGCCAGCCCACTACCCATAAGGCTTTTGACGAAGCCTGTGCGATCCTCGCCGGCGACGGCCTGCAAAGCCTGGCGTTCAGTGCCCTGCTCGACCCGCGTTTGAGCGGTGTGAATGCCGAGATCCGCCTGCGCATGGTCACTGCGTTGGCCGCCGCCGCAGGCCCGGCCGGTATGGTCGGGGGCCAGGCAATTGACCTCGGCTCGGTCGGCCTCAAGCTGGACCAGCAAGCCCTGGAATATATGCACCGGCACAAGACCGGGGCGCTGATCGAGGCTGCCGTGCACCTCGGCGCCCTGGCCAGTGGTCGCGCCGAAGCGGCGCAGTTGGCCGCTTTGCAGATCTATGCCCGGGCCATCGGCCTGGCGTTCCAGGTGCAGGACGATATTCTCGACGTGGAAAGCGATACCGCGACCCTCGGCAAGCGCCAGGGCGCCGATATTGCCCGTGACAAGCCGACTTATCCGTCGCTGTTAGGGCTGGATGCCGCCAAGGCCTATGCCCTGGAGCTGCGCGACCAGGCCCTGGCCGCCCTGCGACCATTCGACGCGGCAGCCGAGCCGCTGCGTGACCTGGCGCGGTATATCGTCGAACGCCGCCACTGATTACGGCGGCGATTACCGCCGCATATCGGCCAAGTTCGGTGCTCTGCGTGGGCAGTTTGCGATGCTTGAGGTAAACTGCCGCCTCTTCTATACCTATAACGATTCGCCTGATGCCCACGACGTTTCAAGAGATTCCCCGCAAGCGCCCGACCACGCCGCTGCTGGACCGTGCCAACACGCCGGCCGGCTTGCGCCGTCTGGGTGAAGCCGAGCTGGAAACCCTGGCCGATGAGTTGCGCCTGGAATTGCTCTACACGGTCGGCCAGACCGGTGGGCATTTTGGTGCAGGCCTGGGCGTCATCGAGCTGACCATCGCGCTGCATTACGTATTCGACACCCCGGACGACCGGCTGGTGTGGGACGTGGGTCACCAGGCGTATCCGCACAAAATCCTCACCGGACGCCGCGAGCGCATGGCTACCTTGCGCCAGAAGGACGGCATCGCCGCCTTCCCGCGCCGCTCCGAGAGCGAATACGACACCTTTGGCGTCGGCCACTCCAGCACCTCGATCAGTGCAGCCCTGGGCATGGCGATTGCCGCCCGTCTGCAAAACAGTGATCGCAAGGCGATTGCCGTGATCGGTGATGGCGCGCTGACAGCCGGCATGGCGTTTGAAGCGTTGAACCATGCGCCGGAAGTGGACGCCAATATGCTGGTGATCCTCAACGACAACGACATGTCGATCTCGCGCAATGTCGGTGGCTTGTCCAATTACCTGGCAAAAATTCTGTCCAGCCGCACCTATGCCAGCATGCGCGAAGGCAGCAAAAAAGTGCTGTCACGCCTGCCCGGCGCGTGGGAAATTGCCCGCCGCACCGAAGAATACGCCAAGGGCATGCTGGTCCCCGGCACCCTGTTCGAAGAGCTGGGCTGGAACTATATCGGCCCGATCGACGGCCACGACCTGCCGACCCTGATCGCCACCCTGCGCAATATGCGCGACCTCAAGGGCCCGCAGTTCCTGCATATCGTCACCAAGAAAGGCAAAGGCTTCGCCCCGGCGGAAGTCGACCCGATTGGTTACCACGCCATCACCAAGCTCGAACCGCTGGACGCGCCCGTGGCGGCGCCAAAAAAGGCCAGCGGGCCGAAGTACTCCGGTGTATTTGGCGAATGGCTGTGCGACATGGCCGCCGCCGACCCGCGCCTGGTGGGCATTACCCCAGCGATGAAGGAAGGCTCGGACCTGGTGGCGTTCAGCGAGCGTTTCCCGCTGCGTTACTTCGATGTGGCGATTGCCGAGCAACATGCGGTGACCTTTGCCGCCGGCATGGCCTGCGAAGGCGCCAAACCGGTGGTGGCGATCTACTCGACCTTCCTGCAACGCGGTTATGACCAGCTTATTCACGATGTAGCGGTGCAGAACCTCGACGTGCTGTTCGCCATCGACCGCGCCGGCTTGGTGGGCGAAGACGGCCCGACACACGCCGGCAGCTACGATCTGTCGTACTTGCGCTGCATCCCCGGCATGCTGGTGATGACCCCGAGCGACGAGAACGAGCTGCGCAAGATGCTCAGCACCGGCCACCTGTACAACGGCCCGGCAGCGGTACGTTACCCCCGTGGCAACGGCCCGAATGCGGTGATCGAGAAAGACCTGGAACCGATCGAGATCGGCAAGGGCATCGTGCGGCGCCAGGGCAGCAAGACCGCGTTCCTGGTGTTTGGCGTGCAACTGGCCGAAGCCCTGAAAGTGGCGGAGAAAATCGACGCCACCGTGATCGACATGCGCTTTGTCAAACCCCTCGACGAAACCCTGGTGCGCGAGATCGCCGGCAGCCATGAATTGCTGGTGACCGTTGAAGAAAACGCCATCATGGGCGGCGCCGGTGCGGCCGTCAGCGAATTCCTGGCGCGGGAGAACATCCTCAAGTCGGTGCTGCACCTGGGCTTGCCGGACATTTATGTGGAGCACGCCAAACCCGCGCAGATGCTGGCTGAGTGTGGGCTGGATGAAGCGGGGATCGAGGCTGCGGTTCGCCATCGCATGGCTTTGCTCGGCCTGTAAACCGGACCAAACTGTGGGAGCTGGCTGGCCTGCGATGCAAACACCTCGGTCTTTCAGAGAGACCGGGGCGACGCAATCGCAGGCCAGCCAGCTCCCACATTTGTTTTGTATTGCCTTGGAATCCATGGACGGCCCATGAAACACCTTCGACTTGCCCTGCCACTCCTGCTCTTGCCCACTGTGGACCTGCTCGCCGACACCCGCGACGCTGCCCTGAAGCTCCCCGATGTGGTGATCAGCGCCAACCGCCAGGTGCAGGCACGCAATGACAGCAGTGCTGCCAACACCGTGTTCACCCGGGACGATATCGACCGCCTGCAACCCTCCAGCCTGACCGACCTGCTCAGCCGCGTGCCCGGCGTGCAAGTGGCGCGCACCGGTGGCCGGGGCAGCTTGCCGGGGATTTTCATACGTGGCACCAAGTCCGCGCAAAGCCTGGTATTGGTGGATGGCCAGCGGATTGCCAATAGCACGTCCGGCGACAGCGGCCTGCAATACCTGAATATTGATCAGATTGAGCGGGTGGAAGTGCTGCGCGGGTCGCGCTCGGTGATTTACGGCAGCGATGCGATTGGCGGGGTGATCCAGGTATTTACCCGCCGCAATGCCGGGCCAGGCCTGCAGCCGCGCTTGAAGCTGGGCTTTGGCAGCCACAACACCTGGGAACGCAGCCTGGGCCTGTCGGGCGGCGATGAACGCACGCGCTTCAACCTGGGTGCGAGCCTGGATGACACCGCCGGTATCGACTGGAGCCACACCTCCTTCCCCAGCGACCGCGACCATGATGCCTATCGCAATAAGTCGCTGAGCTTGAACCTGAGCCATGAGTTCAGCGATGAGCTGGAGGTGGGTTTCAACCTGCTGGATAGCCGGGGCAAGTCGGAATATGACAACAGCTTTGGTCGCTATGATTTCGCTACCGGGCAAAGTGTCGGCCAGAAGCCCTATACCGACTACACCGTCAGCAGCGCCAGCGCGTACATCGACGCCCAACTCAACGAGGCCTGGCAGACCCGCGTGGAGCTGGGCCACAGCGAAAACCGCGACACCAAACGCGACAAGCTCAGCACTGACTTCAGTGTGTTCAACACCTATCGCGACTCGATCAACTGGCAGAACGACCTGACGCTCGATCAGCAAAACAGCCTGATCCTGGGCGGTGATTGGTATGAAGACCGTTTTCACGGCAGCACCACGCTCAGCGAAAACAGCCGCTGGAACCGCGCCGCGTTTATCCAGCATCGTTTCAAGGGCGAGTGGTTTTCCACCGAACTGGGGCTGCGCCGCGACCAAAACCAGCAATTTGGCGGGCAGAACAGTTGGAGCGGTACGCTGACCTTGCCAGTTAACAGCGAAAACGACGTGTTGCTAAGTTACAGCGAAGGCTTTCGTGCGCCGACGTTTAATGATCTGTACTACCCGAACGAAAACGGGTTTATAAGCAGCAATCCAGACCTTAAACCTGAAACCTCAAAAAGCTACGAGGTGCAGTGGCGTAGCCAACTCAGCGACGTCAGCCGGTTAGAAGCCTCGCTATATCGGACTGATATCAAGGACGCGATCATCTACGACAATTCGGGTCCGCACAATGTCGCCACCGCCCGCATCAACGGCTTCGAAGCCGCACTCAAGCAAGAACTGTTCGGCTGGCAAGGCAACCTCGGCCTGTCGATCATCGACCCACGCGACCGCAACAGCGGCCACACCCTGGCACGCCGTGCCCGGCGCACCCTGAACCTGGACCTGGATCGGCAGTTCGAACAATTGAGCCTGGGCGCCAGTTGGCAGGCCATCAGCAGCAGCTACGATGCCGAAGACAACAAGCACCGCCTCTCGGGCTATTACCTGCTGGGGTTGCGCAGCGGTTGGGCGCTGAATCGGGAAGTGGCGCTGTCGCTGAAGGTCGATAACCTGCTGGATCGCCGCTATACGCGGGCCTGGTACAGCTATGACGATCCAAACTTCGAGAACAACCAGCCGTACCGCGAAGAAGGCCGGACGTGGATGCTTGGGGTGACGTGGACGCCGCAGCTCTGAGGTTGTCCGGGCCGACGCCATCGCAGGCAAGCCAGCTCCCACATGTGTTCTGTGGTGCGGCCAAAATATTCTGCACTGCCGAGCGCCCACCTTTTGATGTGTGAATACAGTCAAATGTGGGAGCTGGCTTGCCTGCGATAGCGCTCTCAGCTGTTCGGCGCAATCACCTGACACAGCCGGCCCACCGCCTCCACCATCTGCCCACTGGGCCGTTCCAGGCCTTTGTCCGGCACGATCAGCAAACGCCCCTGAGCCACCGCCGCCACCTGGGGCCAGGCCTTCCAATCGTCCAGTTGCGCTTGATCCGCCGCGAGGATCACTTCGGGATCACGTTGCAACACCGATTCGATACTGACCTGCGGGGCTGGCAGCTTGAGGTCATCAAACACATTGCGCGCGCCACACACGCTAAGCGCATCGCTGATGATCTGCCCACCGCCCACGGTGTACAGAGGCTGGTTCCACACCTGATAGAACACCCGCAACGGCTGGCTGCGCTGATAGCGCTGGCGCAACTCGGCCAAGCGTTGACGCAAGCGGGCAGCCAATTGGCGACCTTCATCAGCGCGGCCTAGCTGTCGGGCGATGGCTTCGACCTGGCTGCTCAGTTGTTCAAGGCTATGGGGTTCGGCGACGTAAACAGGGATGTTCAAACGCTTGAGCTGCTCGCGCTGGGCCGGGCCGACGCTGCCGGGCCAGAGCAGCAGCAAGTCAGGCTGCAGGCTGAGCAGTCGTTCCAGATCCAACTGCCCATAACGCCCCACCGAGGGCAGGCTACGCAGCGCGTCAGGCCGTTCACCGCCGTCGAGTACGCCCACCAGCAGATCGCTGGCACCCAGTTCAACGACGATTTCAGATAAGGAAGGCGCGAGGCTGACCACCCGCTCGACCGCCATCGCCGACGCACTGGCGGCCAGCAGCAGACCCGCCAGCCAGAGGCGCATCAGCCGAGTTGACGCGGGATGCGATAGAGGTAGAACAGCACCAGGGTCGACAATGCCAGCAGAAACAGCGGCACCGCTTCCAGGCCGACGAACACTGCCAGTGCACCGATCCAGGCGGGAAACGCCGCGACCAGCAGCGCCGTACGCCGACGGGCCGCGAGGGTGATCCACGCGGCCGGCTCTTCAGGCGTATCGAGGGCCTTGGAGGTGGCGATCAGTGCATGTTTATAGGCATGGAAGTAACGCAGGCTGGCAAACATCGAGGCAACGCCGGCGATAAAGAATGGCATTGCCAGCACCGGCAACAACGGCTCGCCCTGGCCAAATACCAGATTGATCACGAATAACGGCAACAACGCCAGCGCCAGGTACTGCCACCAACTGAAGGACAGGCGCCGCTTGACCTGGCCGCGCGTCACGCCCGGTCTGCCTCGCCCTGATGCTCGTTGCCCATCATATGGTCGAGCTTGCTGGCCTTGGTCGCCAGGTAGAGTTTGTTGTGCGGGTTATGCCCGGTGTGCAGCGGCACACGCTCGGCGACGGTGATGCCCATCTCGGTCAAGGCCTTGACCTTGCGCGGGTTGTTGGTCATCAGGCGCAGGGACTGGATGCCCAGGTGCTCAAGCATCGGCAGGCAGATGGCGTAATCGCGCTGATCGGCGGCGAAACCCAGGCGCTCGTTGGCCTCGACGGTATCGGCGCCACCGTCTTGCAGTTCGTAGGCGCGGATCTTGTTCAGCAGGCCAATGCCACGGCCTTCCTGACGCAGATACAGCAGCACGCCACGGCCTTCACGGGCAATGGCTTGCATGGCGGCTTCCAGTTGCGAGCCGCAGTCGCAGCGCTGGCTGAACAGTGCGTCACCGGTCAGGCACTCAGAGTGCAAGCGGCCCAGGACCGGGGCGCCATCGGCCACATCGCCCAGGCTGAGCACGACGTGCTCGCGCCCGGAGGCTTTTTCAAGAAAGCCATGCATGGTGAACGTGGCAAAAGGGGTAGGCAGCTTGGAAGCAGCGACGAAAACGACGGGCACCGTGTGCTCCTGATTTCAGATTTCACAGAGGCGGGCATTGTAACAGCACGTTCCTACAGACGCTTAAGCTGAATTATCGCTGATAAAGATCAATAGGTTCGATTGGCCTTTGCCTTGGTTCTATGGGCGTCAAAACGGATACGGTTGGTTCCAGCGCTGGAAAATCGGTTTCAACTCGCCGCTTTTCACCAACAACTCCATGCGCCGGTCAAATACCCCCCGCAATGACCGCCCTCGCTCACTGTCGGTAAACCCCAGGAACAACGGCAATTCGGCAATGTGCGTGAGTTTGAACGCCGATGGGTCGTCAGCCTGGCCGAGGATGTACTGCAGTTCGGCCAGGGCATCAATGTAGAAGTCGGCCCGCCCATGCTGGAGCATCGGCAAAATCCCGCTACGTCGTTCGATCTGGTTGAAACGATGAATATTGGGCAGGTATTCCTCGTACTTGTAGCCACGTACCCAGGTCAGGCGGTAAGAGCCCAGGGTCACCAGGGTCGGCGCCGGGCTGCCCGCCAGGCCCAGGGCGTAGATGTGGTCGGAGTCGTAGTGCCAGCGGGCGTACAGCACGCCCTCGGTCTCATCATGATAGGAGCCGACCCAGGCATCCACTTCGCCCCGCCGGGCCAGACCGACCGAACGGGTGTAGGGCACGCTGCGGATCTTGACCTTGACCCCGGCCGGCTCGAAGACTTCTCGCAACACATCCCAGGCCAGGCCGCTGCCATCGGCGTTGGTGTAGTCATTCCAGGTTTCACTGGCCAGACGGATCTGGCCGGGCACTTCGGGGGTGTCATCGGCCCACACGGGAGACGCGACCACACACAGCAGAATCAGCAACCAGCGTCGTAGCCCCATGATGACGCCCTCCATGGTAAAGCGATCGTTTCTACAACGCTGTAAAGGGTAGCGCAGCCCGGCGGGTCACGGCGTCTCGCGAAAATGTTGATAACCGCGCACGGCCGGGGTGATGTCATGGCCACCGGCATCCAGCAGTCGCACGCCGGCCCCCGCCTCTACGCGCCCGACAATATGCACCGGCCAACCGTCGGCCAGCAATGGCGCCAGCTCAGCGGGCGGCAAGGTGAACGCCAGGACGTAATCATCGCCACCGCTCAAGGCTGCGGAACGCGCTTGATCATCCCCCAGAAAGGCCAGCAACGCCGCCGACAGCGGCAAACGGTGCCGCTCGATCACCAGGCTTACGGCTGAAGCCTTGGCGATATGCCCACAATCTGCCAGCAGACCGTCGGAAATATCCAACGCAGACGTAGCCTTGCCACGCAACGCCATGCCCAGGGCCAGTTGCGGCTGCGGCGACCAGTAATGGCCCAGCAGCGGCTCGGCGATCTGCGCAGCAGCGCTACGCTGCCCCAACACCAACGGCAAGGCCCCGGCCGCATTGCCCAGCTCGCCGCCGACACACAGCAGGTCGCCGGGCTGCGCGCCACTGCGGGTCAACGCCAGCCCCGCCGGGACACGGCCGAACACGGTGACGGTCAGGCTCAGCGGCCCACGGGTGGTATCACCGCCCACCAGGCCCACACCACAGCGCTGGGCCATGGCATTCAAACCCTGGGCATAGCGCTGCAACCAATCGGCCGCGACCGTCGGTGTAGTGAGTGCAAGGGTAAATGCGAGGGGATGGGCGCCCATGGCCGCCAAGTCGCTGACTGCCACCGCCAGCGAACGCTGGCCGAGCAAAAACGGGTCGCAGGGGTCGGCAAAGTGCACGCCGGCCACCAGGGTATCGGTTGAAATCGCCAGCTGTTCCCCGGGGGGAACTGCCAGCAAGGCGCAGTCGTCGCCGATCCCCAGGGCAATGCCCTCGCCGCCTTGCGCACAGGGCGCGGCGGCGAAGTAGGTGCGGATCAGCTCGAACTCGCCCATCAGGGAGTCAAGCGCAGGTTAGCGCTTGTACGCCTTCACTTCGGCTTCACGCAGGCGCGGGGCCAGCTTGTCGAGCACGCCGTTGACGAACTTGTGACCGTCGGTCGAACCGTAGACTTTCGCCAGCTCAATACCTTCGTTGATCACTACGCGGTACGGCACGTCAACGCGCTTGAGCAGCTCCCAGGTGGACAGGCGCATCACGCACAGTTCAACCGGGTCCAGCTCTTCGAGGGCCAGGTCCAGGCAAGGTGCCAGGGCCGTGTCGATCTCGGTCAGGTTGGCATGCACGCCGTGCAGGATGTCGTGGAAGTACGGCAGGTCGGCGAAGGTAAAATCGTTGTCGACGCGAAACTGTGCTTCGATTTCGTTCAACGAAGTACCCGCCATCTGACGCTGATACAGCGCCTGGGTCGCCAACTGACGGGCAGCACGGCGCTTTTCGTTCTTCGATGGCTTGCCGGCGTCTGCAGGACGGGGGTCGCGCGGGTTGAAACGATCGCTCTCGTCGGAAATCACTTGGCCTCCAACTGCGACAGCAGGCTGACCATTTCCAGGGCAGACAGGGCAGCTTCAGCGCCTTTGTTACCGGCCTTGGTGCCGGAGCGCTCGATGGCTTGCTCGATAGAATCAACAGTCAGTACGCCGAAGGCCACTGGCACGCCGAACTCCATGGACACCTGGGCCAGGCCCTTGGTGCACTCGCCAGCCACGTATTCGAAGTGCGGGGTGCCGCCACGAATGACCGCGCCCAGGGCGATGATTGCTGCGTATTCGCCTTGTTGGGCAACTTTCTGCGCAACCAGTGGAATTTCGAAGGCGCCAGGGGCACGGATAATCGTGATATCGCTTTCGCTCACACCGTGGCGAACCAGGGCGTCCACGGCACCGCTTACCAGGCTTTCAACCACGAAGCTGTTGAAGCGGCCAACCACCAGGGCGTAGCGGCCTTTGGGGGCGATGAAGGTACCTTCGATGGTCTTCAGGGTCATTCGACAAATCTCTTAAAGAGCCGGGACGCGTATATGACGCGCCCCTTAGTGATATTTGAACCGCGAACAAGGAGCGATAATCGCCGGCCTTTATTCGGAGGGCACGTATTCTACTACTTCCAGGTCGAAACCGGATATCGCATTAAATTTCATGGGCGCGCTCATCAGGCGCATTTTACGCACGCCCAGGTCACGCAGGATCTGCGAGCCGGCGCCGACGATGCTGTAGGTGGTCGGTTTTTTCACCGGCACCTGGTCAGCGCTTTCGCGGATATGCGCCAGCAGCACATCACCATCCACCGGATTGCCCAGCAACAGCACGACACCGCTGCCCGCCGCGGAAACCGCAGCCATGGCGGCTCGCAGGCTCCACCGGCCCGGCTGCTTGACCATCAACAGGTCGCGCAACGGGTCCATGTTGTGCACCCGCACCAGGGTCGGCTCTTCGGCGCAGATGTTGCCCAGGGTCAGGGCCATATGCACGTCGCCTTCCACCGAATCACGGTAGGTCACCAGGTTGAAATGCCCCAGTTCGCTGTCCAGCGGCTGCTCGGCAATCCGCTGAACGGTACGTTCGTGGATCATCCGGTAGTGAATCAGGTCGGCGATGGTGCCGATCTTGATGTTGTGTTCGGCGGCAAAGGCTTCCAGTTCAGCGCGACGGGCCATGGTGCCGTCGTCGTTCATCACTTCGCAGATCACCCCGCTCGGCTCGAACCCGGCCATGCGCGCCAGATCGCAGGCGGCTTCGGTGTGGCCGGCACGGGCCAGGGTGCCACCCGGCTGGGCCATCAGCGGGAAGATATGGCCAGGACTGACAATGTCTTCGGCCTTGGCATCTTTCGCGGCAGCAGCCTGCACGGTGCGGGCGCGGTCAGCGGCAGAGATGCCGGTGGTCACGCCGGTGGTCGCTTCAATCGAGACGGTGAACTTGGTGCCAAACCCCGAGCCATTGCGCGGCGACATCAGCGGCAGCTTGAGCAGTTCGCAGCGCTCGCGGCTCATGGGCATGCAGATCAGGCCACGGGCGTGCTTGGCCATGAAGTTGATGTGCTCAGGTTGGCACAACTCGGCGGCCATGATCAGGTCGCCTTCGTTCTCGCGGTCTTCGTCATCCATCAGGATGACCATCTTGCCTTGGCGGATATCGTCAACCAGTTCTTCGATGCTATTGAGCGCCACGCGGCACCCCCTTGGTCAGGATTTCAGGTAGCCGTTAGCGGCCAGAAAACTTTCGGTGATGTTACCGGCTGCAGGCTCTGCGGCCTTTTCGCCCAGCAGCAGGCGCTCCAGGTAACGGGCAAGCAAGTCCACTTCCAGGTTCACCCGGCGACCCGGCTGGTACGAGGCCATGATGGTTTCGCTAAGGGTGTGGGGAATGATGGTCAGTTCGAATTCGGCGCCATTTACGGCGTTCACGGTCAGGCTGGTGCCATCGACGGTGATCGAGCCTTTGTGGGCGATGTACTTGGCCAGTTCTTTCGGCGCACGGATGCGGAATTCCACGGCCCGCGCGTTTTCGCTGCGTGCCACCACTTCGCCGACGCCGTCGACATGGCCACTGACCAGGTGGCCGCCCAGACGGGTGGTCGGGGTCAGGGCTTTCTCCAGGTTGACCGGGCTGCCGGCCTTGAGGTCATTCATCGCGGTGCAGTCCAGGGTTTCCCGGCTGACATCGGCAGCAAAGCCATTGCCCGGCAGTTCGACGACCGTCAGGCATACGCCGCTGACGGCGATGCTGTCGCCCAGCTTGACGTCGCCGAGGTCCAGCTTGCCGGTTTCAACCAGCAGGCGCACGTCGCCACCTTTGAGGGTCATGGCGCGGATGCTGCCGATGGATTCGATAATGCCGGTGAACATGGCCTTCTCCTGGAAAACAGTGCGGGCGCCGGGGCGACCGGTCGCAATTATACGCTCGCTGGGGGGAGCGGAATGGCAGTGACTCGCCAGTCGTCGCCTACAGCGCGCATTTCAATGATCTTGAGTTGGGGGGCGTCGGCCAGTTTCTCAAGCGGCCAGTCCAGCAAGGGGCGGGCAGCGGAACCGAGGAATTTACCGGCGACGAAAATCACGTACTCGTCCACCAGGCCTTGCTGGGCAAACGCGCCGGCCAGGCTTGGCCCGGCTTCCACCAGCACCTCGTTGACGCCACGGGCCGCCAGTGCCACCAGCGCCGAGCGCAGGTCGACCTGGCCGTCGACACCCGGCACCACCAGGCATTCGGGGCCACGGGGAAACTGGTTTTCCGCAGTCACACAGGTGATGACCAGGGCCGGCCCGGCCTTGAAGAACGGCGCGTTGAGCGGCACCCGCAGGCGGCCGTCGATCAGCACGCGCAACGGTGGGCGCGACATGGCCAGGGCGGTGGTTTGCGGATCCAGGCCCAGTTCGGCGGCACGCACGGTCAGGCGCGCGCCATCGGCCAGCACAGTATCGGCGCCGGTCAGCACCACACTGGCCTCGGCCCGCAGGCGCTGCACGGCGGCGCGGGCGGCGGGGCCGGTGATCCACTGGCTCTCGCCACTGGCCATCGCGGTGCGCCCGTCCAGGCTCATCGCCAGCTTGACCCGCACAAACGGCAGGCCATGCTCCATGCGCTTGAGGAAGCCGGGGTTCAGGGCGCGTGCCTGGCTTTCCAGTACGCCGCTGAGCACCTCGATGCCGGCCTGGGCCAGACGCTGCATGCCACGCCCAGCCACTTCCGGATTCGGATCCTGCATACCCGCGACCACCCGTGCCACGCCGGCGGTCACCAGCGCATCGGCGCAGGGCGGCGTATGGCCATAATGGCTGCACGGCTCGAGCGTCACATATACCGTGGCACCACGGGCTTTATCGCCTGCGGCGCGCAAGGCGTTGGGCTCGGCATGGGGTTCGCCGGTGCGTTCATGCCAGCCTTCACCGACAATCTGCCCGTCGCGCACAATCACGCAGCCGACCCGAGGGTTGGGATGGGTGGTGTACAGGCCCTTGCGCGCCAGTTCGAGGGCACGGGCCATGTAATGGGCGTCGAGCACGGCCTGTTCTGCAGAAGGAGGGTTCATTCTTTGACCGGCTCACGGGCCAGGCGGTCGATCTCTTCACGGAACTCATTGAGATCCTGGAAGCGTCGATACACCGAGGCGAAACGAATGTAGGCAACTTCGTCGAGCTTTTGCAGCTCGCCCATTACCAGTTCTCCAACCACCAGGCTCTTGACCTCACGCTCACCGGTCGCCCGCAGCTTGTGCTTGATATGCGCCAGCGCCGCTTCCAGCCGCTCGACACTGACCGGGCGTTTTTCCAGGGCGCGCTGCATACCGGCGCGCAGTTTATCTTCGTCGAAGGGCTGGCGGCTGCCGTCGGACTTGATCAGACGGGGCAGTACCAGTTCGGCGGTTTCAAAGGTGGTGAAACGCTCACCGCAGGCCAGGCATTCGCGCCGGCGACGCACTTGGTCGCCCTCGGCGACCAGACGCGAGTCGATGACCTTGGTGTCGTTGGCACCGCAGAAGGGACAGTGCATGGTGGCAGGCAACAAAAAAAGGGAGGGCCATGGTAGCGCATCCCCGTGGCAAGACAAGCCATAGCCTTTACGGTATATAGGCTGACTATTATGTTTCTTATGTTCAGTTCACGGATTTTTGCCCTTTTTGGAGCCGTACATGCCGTTACGACCGCTGGTTTTACTCACAATGTTCAGTTTTCTGGTCGCCTGCAGCAGCGAAGCGCCAAAACCAGCCGCCCCGCAACCCACGCCGCAGCAAGAGAAAAAAATCCCCGGCCAGGAACCGCTGGGGCCATTGCCGGCCTACCAGCGTGAAGTGAGCGGCACCCTCACGGGTGTGCCCGCCGGCGCTGAAGTGGAGCTGGCACTGCTGGTGATCGACGAGCGCAGCCGCCCGCAACAACTGCTCGCCAGCAGCGTGCTGATCGGCAACAACAAACCATTGGCCTTCCGCCTGCGCTTCAACCCGCAAGCGTTTCCCGCCGGCGCCCGCGTTGAACTGCGTGGCCGCGCCAGCCAGTCCGGGCAGTTGATCCTGCACCTGCCGGCGGTGCGTATCGAGCAAGCTATCACCCAGACCACCGGGCCCCTGCAACTCGTGCGCGCCCCATGACGCCACCGCTGCACCTGCAACGGGCCTTGAGCGAACTGATCGGCGACGCGCAACTGCTGCCCTGCCCGTTGCCCGGCACCGACCTGTCGTTGTGGCTGCTGGACGCCGACAACATGGACCGCGCCTTCAGCCGCGAGGAAACCCGGCGCATCCTGCATGAGCCGCCCTACTGGAGCTTCTGCTGGGCCAGCGGCCTGGCATTGGCCCGCTACCTGGCCGCCAACCCCGAGTGGGTGGCGGGCAAGCGCGTCCTGGATTTTGGCGCCGGCTCCGGCGTGGCGGGAATTGCCGCAGTGAAAGCCGGCGCCCTGGAAGTGGTGGCCTGTGACCTGGACCCACTGGCGCTCGGCGCCTGCCGTGCGAATGCTGAACTCAATGGCGTGACCTTGGGCTATTCGGCGGACTTCTTTGCCGAAGCCGATCGTTTCGACCTGATCCTGGTGGCCGACGTGCTGTACGACCGGGCGAACCTGCCGCTGCTGGATCAATTCCTCACCCGTGGGCGCGAAGCGCTGGTCGCCGACTCGCGGGTACGGGATTTCCAGCATGCGGATTATCAGCGGCTAGGCATCCTCGAGGCGCTGACCCTGCCGGACCTGGCGGAGCCTTGGGAGTTTCGCAGGGTGAGTCTGTACCATTCGCGCAGGCCTTAAGGCCATCGCCGGCAAACCGGCTCCTACAAAGCCTGGTTGACCCGCCCACGCTTTCAGCCAACCCCGCCAAGCCTTATAGTTGCCCCATTCCCGCTTTCTTCGAGATTCCCAATGAGTGAGCCCACGCCGTACATTTTCGATGTCACCACCGCCACCTTCGACCAGGCTGTCATCGAAAATTCGTTCCACAAACCCGTGCTGGTGGATTTCTGGGCCGAGTGGTGTGCGCCGTGCAAGGCGTTGATGCCGCTGCTGGCGCAGATTGCCGAGAGTTATCAGGGCGAGTTGCTGCTGGCCAAGGTCGATTGCGAAGCCGAGCAGGATGTTGTCGCGCGCTTTGGCATTCGCAGCCTGCCGACCGTGGTGCTGTTCAAGGACGGCCAGCCGGTGGATGGGTTTGCCGGGGCGAAGCCGGAGTCTGAGATTCGCGCGCTGCTGGAGCCCCATGTGCAGATGCCGCCACCGGCTGAGGCGGACCCGCTGGAACAGGCCCAGGCGCTGTTTGCCGAAGGCCGCATCAGTGAGGCCGAGGCGGTGCTGGTGGCCTTGCTCGGTGAAGACAACACCAACGCCGCCGCGCTGATCCTCTACGCCCGCTGCCTGGCCGAACGCGGTGAACTGGGCGAGGCGCAGGCCGTGCTGGATGCGGTCAAGAGCGATGCTCACAAGGCCGCCCTCGCCGGCGCCAAGGCGCAGATCACGTTCCTGCGCCAGGCTGCCGACCTGCCGGATACCGCTGACCTCAAGGCCCGCCTGGCGCAAAACCCGCAGGACGATGAAGCGGCGTATCAACTGGCCGTGCAGCAATTGGCTCGCCAGCAATACGACGCGGCGCTGGAAGGCTTGCTCAAGTTGTTTATCCGCAACCGCAGCTACAACGAAGGCCTGCCGCACAAGACGCTGCTGCAAGTGTTCGAGTTGCTGGGCAACGACCACCCGCTGGTCACGGTGTATCGCCGCAAGTTGTTCGCCGCGCTGTACTAATCAGCGATCCAACTGTACTGCGGCGTATCCCCGCCGCTGGACACCTTCACCTTGGCGCTATGGCGCAGGCGCACCAACAGGCGCTTGCCCGCCGGGGCGCTGCCGGCCAGCCCTTCGAGGCGATCCGACAATTCCAACCCGCTGAGTTGCCCGGCCTCACGCAGCAGGTCCTGGGCGGCCTGCCACAGGCTCTCGTCCTGGTTGACCGGCGCCGGGGCAGCCGGTACTTCGCCCGTCACCGGCGTGGCCGTCTGCAGGTGCACGCCCAGCCGCGCCCAATCGCTGTCGTCCAGCTCCAGAGTCAAATCCACAGGCAGCTCGCCGATGGTTCCACGAATTCGCATCATTGCTCGTCCTCCAGCACTTTTCTGACGAGCATGCTCCCATGTGCCTTGCGCAACGCCAAGCAGGCGGTCAAACTCTCGACTCTTTTGTTATAAGATCACATAACAAAATCTTCATTCACGCCCTGGAGTCTCGCTATGCGCCGCCTGTTGCTCGCTTTGCCGTTTGCCCTGTTGCCACTGGCCGCCCAGGCCGCTGACGAACATAACCACGATCATGACCATGAACATGGCAGCCTGGACGCCCACGAGCACGGTGTTGGCCGCCTGAACGCGGTGCTGGACGGCAAGGCGCTGGAACTGGAGCTGGAAAGCCCGGCGATGAATCTGGTGGGCTTCGAGCACCTGGCCACCACCGACGCCGACAAAGCCAAGCTCGCCGCCGCCCGCAAGCAGTTGGAACAACCGCTGGTGCTGTTCAGCCTGCCCAAGGCCGCCGGTTGCGTGGTCAGTAGCCAGGAGCTGGAAAGCCCGCTGTTTGGCGACAAGCCAGACGATGATCATGACCACGCCACTGATGGCAAAGGCGCGGCCGCCCATGACCATGATCACAGCGAAATCCACGCCCACTACCAGTTCACCTGCGCCAGCCCCGCAGCGCTGAAAAACCTCGATCTGGCGAACATCTTCAAGACCTTCCCCGCCACCCAGAAAATTCAGGTACAACTGATCGGCCCGAGCGGCCAGCAGGGTGTTGAAGCGACGCCTCAGGCCGCGACCCTGAAATTCTGACTCCACACGGTTGATGTAGGAGCGGGCTTGCCTGCGATGCAGACGACGCGGTGGATCAGTGACACCGCGTCGATACCATCGCAGGCAAGCCCGCCTCCACAGTTGACCGCGCTCTGCAGGTGATACTGAGTTCCCATGACCCAAGCACTGATCGAACTGTCCGACCTGGGCTTTAACTGGCCCGGTCACCCCCAGTTGCTGGACATCCCGGCATTTCGCCTGGAGCCAGGGGAAACCCTGTTTCTGAAAGGCCCCAGCGGCAGTGGCAAAACCACCTTGCTCGGCCTGCTGGGTGGAGTGCAGATCCCCAATCGCGGCAGCATTCGCCTGCTGGGCCAGGAATTGACCAAACTGTCGGCCGGCGCCCGCGATCGGTTTCGGGTCGACCACACCGGCTATATCTTCCAGCAGTTCAACCTGCTGCCGTTTCTCTCAGTCCGCGAGAACGTCGAACTGCCCTGCCATTTCTCCAAGCTACGCGCACAGCGGGCGATCCAGCGCCACGGCAGTGTCGACCAGGCCGCCGCTACCTTGCTCGCACACCTGGGCCTCAAGGACCCTGATTTGCTTGGGCGACGCGCCGATGCGCTGTCGATCGGCCAGCAACAACGGGTGGCCGCCGCCCGGGCATTGATCGGCCAGCCGGAACTGGTGATCGCCGACGAACCGACCTCGGCCCTGGACCACGACGCCCGGGAAGCCTTCCTTCAATTGTTGTTCGCCGAATGCCGCGAAGCGGGCGCCAGCCTGTTGTTCGTCAGCCATGACCAGAGCCTGGCTTCGCTGTTTGACCGCAACCTGTCGTTGGCCGAGCTTAATCGCGCCGCCACGCCGCTCGAGGTTTGAGATGTATTTGTTCCGTCTAGCCATGGCCAGCCTGGCAAACCGCCGCTTTACCGCGATCCTGACGGCATTCGCCATCGCCCTGTCGGTGTGCCTGCTGTTGGCGGTAGAGCGTGTGCGTACCGAGGCCCGCGCCAGCTTTGCCAGCACCATCAGCGGCACCGACCTGATCGTCGGCGCCCGCTCCGGCTCGGTCAACCTGCTGCTGTATTCGGTGTTTCGCATTGGCAACGCGACTAACAACATCCGCTGGGACAGCTTCGAGCACTTTGCCGCCAGCCCGCAGGTGAAATGGGCGATCCCCATGTCCCTGGGCGACTCCCATCGCGGTTACCGGGTGATGGGCACCACCCAAGCCTACTTCGAACACTACCAGTACGGCCGCAAACAGAACCTGCAACTGGCCAGTGGCCGCGCGTTTGATACCGACCCGTTTGAAGTGGTGCTCGGCGCCGAAGTGGCCGACGCCCTGCATTACAAGCTCGGCGACAAGCTGGTACTGGCCCACGGCGTGGCGGTGGTCAGCCTGGTCAAGCACGATGACAAACCCTTCACCGTGGTCGGTATCCTACAACGCACTGGCACCCCGGTGGACCGCACGCTGCACATTAGCCTGGGCGGCATGGAAGCGATCCATATCGACTGGCACAACGGCGTGCCCGCCCAGGGCAAAGGCCGGATCAGTGCCGACCAGGCGCGCAATATGGACCTCACGCCGCAAGCCATTACCGCGTTTATGCTGGGTTTGAATAACAAGATCTCGACCTTTGCCCTGCAACGGCAGATCAACGAATTTCGCGGCGAGCCGATGCTGGCGATCCTCCCCGGCGTGGCCTTGCAAGAGTTATGGAGCATGATGGGCACCGCAGAAAAGGCGCTGTTCGTGATCTCGCTGTTTGTGGTGCTGACCGGATTGATAGGCATGCTCACCGCGATCCTCACCAGCCTCAATGAGCGCCGCCGGGAAATGGCGATCCTGCGCTCGGTGGGCGCACGACCGTGGCACATTGCGAGCCTGCTGATTTTCGAGGCCTTCGCCCTGGCGCTGGCCGGAGTGGTCGCGGGGGTTGGCCTGCTGTATGTGTGCATCGCCGCGTCCCGTGGCTATTTGCAGGCCAATTACGGCCTGGATCTGCCGCTCGCGCTGCCCAGCCCGTATGAATGGACGCTGCTCGCCGGTATTCTGGTCGCCGCCCTGCTGATGGGCAGCGTGCCGGCCTGGCGCGCCTATCGCCAATCGTTGGCCGATGGTCTGTCGATCCGTTTATAAGGAAGGCTTTGATGCGCCGTGCCCTGCTTGCGCTGTTACTGATGGTGGCCCTGCCCGCCTGGGCCGAGGCGCCCCGAGACTTGTCATGGCAAGAAATGATTCCGCCGGATGCCCCGGTGGAAGTGCCGAACATGACACCGCTGCACAACCTGTCGAACATGGCCGACGCCCTGGCGGCGGAAGCTGCGCCAGCGGCCAAACAGGATTTGCCCAACGCGCCGGTGGTAGCCACCCTCAACGGCCAGCATATCCGCCTGCCGGGCTACATCGTGCCGCTGGAGGTCAGCGAGGAAGGCCGCACCACTGAGTTTCTGCTGGTGCCGTACTTCGGCGCCTGCATCCACGTGCCGCCCCCGCCGTCGAACCAGATCGTGCATGTGCGCAGTGAGATTGGTGTGAAGCTGGAGGAGTTGTACCAGCCGTACTGGATCGAAGGCCAGATGCAGGTCAAGCCGTCTACCAGCGAACTGGCGGATGCTGGCTATCAGATGGACGCCGAGAAGATCTACATCTACGAGTTGCCGAACTAAACCCCGCCCTCAATAGCACCGCTATTGCAATGTGGGCGCGGTGTATTTGGCTGATCGCCGTTTCATTGAGCTGAGTCAAAGGCCCGGCCGCAACGATCTTTACCATTGGACACAGCCAACTAAAAACGTCCTTTGGAGCCACTCATGCACAAGTCACTGCTCAGCGCTTCCCTCTTCGCGCTTGCACTCGCCGCCCCTATCGCCCACGCCCACGAGGCTGGCGACATCCTCGTTCGCGCCGGTGCTATCACCGTTAACCCAAAGGCCGACAGCGGCAGCGTCAAGGTTGACCAGGGCCCATTGGCCGGCACCAACCTGGGTGGCAAGGCGACCATGAGCAGCGACACGCAGTTGGGTCTGAACTTCGCCTACATGCTGACCAACCACGTCGGTATCGAGCTACTGGCCGCCACCCCGTTCGAGCATGATGTGAAGATCAAGAACACCGGCCTCGACGCTGCCAACGGCAAGCTCGGTACCCTCAAGCACCTGCCACCAACCCTGAGCGTGGTGTACTACCCGCTGGACAGCAAGTCGGCGTTCCAGCCTTACGTCGGTGCCGGCATCAACTACACCTGGATCTATGACGAACACGTTGGCAGCAGCGCCCAGGGCCAAGGTTTCAACAACTTCAAGGCCGAGAACTCCTGGGGTTGGGCCGCGCAGGTCGGCATGGACTACATGATCAACGACAAGTGGATGATCAACGGTCAGGTGCGCTATATCGACATCAGCACCAAGGCCACCGTAGAGAACAGTGCTCTGCCAGCGGGTACCCGCGCCAAGGTCAATGTGGACGTGGATCCGATGGTCTACATGGTCGGTATCGGCTACAAGTTCTAAACCCGACGTAACAAACGCCACACAACAATGTGGGAGCGGGCTTGTGTGGGAGCTGGCTTGCCTGCGACAGCATCACCTCAGTGTCTTTGATAGACCGAGGTGTCTGCATCGCAGGCAAGCCAGCTCCTACATAAGCCGGGCTCCCACATTTTTTTGTGTTCAGTCAGCTAGTGATGCCGGTAGAAGCGATCGAGCAACGCCGGCAGTCCCGCACGCCACGCCCGTGGTTTGATGCCGAATGTATGCAGGATCTTCTTGCAGGCCAGAACCGCATGTTGCGGTTCGTCGGCGGCATCCGGCCGCGCGGCATGGGCTTGGGCCGTCGGCGCTTCGACCGCCAGCGCATGGAAGTTACGCGCTTCGCTGAGGATCGCCTGGCCGAGGGCCACAGGCGTGGTCGCCTCTTGCCCCGCATAGTGGTAGGTGCCCCACAACGGTGCCGCACAATCGAGTTGCTTGAGCACCGAGATGATCACCCGTGCCGCATCGTCCACCGGTGTCGGGTTGCCCCGTCGATCGTCGGCCAGCAACAATTCCTCGGTTTTCTCGGCACGCGCCAGAAAACGTCCCAGCGTGCCGTCGACGCTGTCATCGAGCAACCAGCCAAAACGCAGCAGCACATGCTGCGGGCAGGTAGCGCGCACACTCTGCTCAATGCGCCATAGCGCCTGGCCACGCAGGCCCAGGGGTACCGGCTCGTCTTTTTCGCTGTAGGCGGTGGCGCGCGAGCCATCAAACACCCGGTAGCTGGACGGTTGCAGCAGCGTGATGCTGTGGTGCTGGCACAATTCCGCCAGGCGCTCGACGGCGGATTCCTGCCCAGCCAGGCGAACCTCGTTCACGCTCTCGGCCTGGAACCAGTCGAAATAGTAGGCGAGGTTGATCAAGGCATCGGGACGGGTGTCGTCGAGCAACTGGGTAAGGCTGGCGGCATCCCAGCCGTCTTGGGGCGGGCGCGGGGCGAGGAAACCGATATCTTCCTCCGCACCGAGGCGAATCAGCGCTTGCCCGAGAGCATTCCCGCCGCCCAGTAACATAAGGCGCATTCGCATAGATTGAGCAGGCCCGGTCTGTTTGGAACGATGGCTAGTATCGACAGGCGGTGATGCCATGCCGTAGGTGTTTGCCAGAATCGTTGCATTTTGCGGGTTTGTAGCGCAACCGTCACTTACTAAGTGGCTTTGGGTAGCGCGCCCTCCTCCTCAATCTGCGCCACACGCTGCGGCAAAAGCACCGGCTGTGGATAAGTTTGCGCGAAGTGTACTGCGGGGCAGTTATCCACAAGCTTTTTCAGACGCTGGTTGAAAGCGCGACTGACCGCGTACTGCCCACCGGACACCGTACGGAACTGCGCCGTCAGGACCACGCCATTGAGGTCCATCTTATCGACCCCAAACACTTCCAGCGGGCCTTGCAGGTTGTACTTGAGGAACACATCGTCGCGAATCGACTGCCCGGCTTCGCGGATCAGTTCCACGGCCTCGTCCACGTCGGTGTCATAGGTGAACTGCACCGAGAAGAACGCATAGGCAAATTGCCGCGACTGGTTGGTGACCGCCTTGATCTGGCCAAACGGCACCGAATGCACAAAGCCCTTGCCGTCGCGCAGGCGCAGGGTGCGGATGGTCAGGCCCTCCACCGTACCGGCGTGGCCGGAGTCGAGCACTACCCAGTCGCCGATGGACAAGGTGTCTTCGATGATGATGAACAACCCGGTGATCACATCCTGCACCAATTGCTGGGAGCCAAAACCGATGGCCAGCCCGACCACTCCGGCACCGGCCAGCAGGGGCGCGACGTTGATCCCCAGGTTGGCCATGGTGGTGATGGCGCAAATCACCACCAGGATGATCTTCACCGCATTGCGCAACAGCGGCAGGATGGTCTTGACCCGCGTGCTCGGTTGGCGGCTGGAGCGTTTGCTGGCTGGTGGCTTCAGTGCTTCCTGGATAGCGGTGTCGAGCACCACCCAGAACAACCAGGTCATCAACAGGATCAGGCCGATGCTGCTCAGGGAGTCGCTGATCGCCCGGCCCACGGCGTTGCGTTGAGCAAACTCGAACAGCGACACGCCCCAGATGCGCCCGAGGATCTCGATAAACGCGATGGCCATCACCATGCGCAACAGTGCGTGCAGCAAGCTGAGGAAGCGTTCCTTGTAGGCACTGCTGCGCTGGATCGTCGTCGCGCTGCGGGACTTGAACAAATGCTGCAACACGGTGCTGAGAAACACTGTGCCAATCAGCAAAACAGTGGTGAACAGTGCGCAACGCAGGGCTTTCTGGCTGTCTTCACCAGCGCCGATCAGATTGATCGCCGAGACCAGCACCATCAGCAGGATCGGCCAGAACCACAACCCGGAAAAAATCCGCAGCGACTCCTGCAACGCCGGTTGCTTCAAACGCTGGGCCAACGGCCGATTGCGGATCAGGTGCGCCACGGGCCTGCGTAGGCGCACCACCATCAGGCCAAAAATCACCGACGCCACCAAGCCGGTAAACACCGCGATGCTGCTGGTGATATTGCCGCCCAACTGGCGGGCGATCTGCGGGCTGGTCAGGGCATCGCTGAGGGCGGCCAGGAAGCCGATCAGAAACAGTGGCGCGGGGCAGTACTGACGAATTATGCGTACCGCTGGGCGCTTGTGTCCGACGTTGAACATGACGATTACGCACAGCAAAACGGAAGTGGAGAAAATACCGCTACTGGTGGCGTAGGCAAAACACAGCGCCAGCGCGCGGCCCACGGAAGCTTGCAGGAAATGACTAAAGTACAGAGTCAGCGGCAGACAGATCAGCGCCGGAACCGTGTAGGGAATCACATAGCCCAATAACGCCTGGAGGCGCTGACGCGGCTGGATAAAGCGCTGTCGACTCAAGCGGGCGACCAACCAGCGTCCTGCCAGGGTCAGAAGGGCGAAGGCGCCGATCCACACGCCGGACAACATCAGGAAGTCCCTGGCCACGCTCCACGGCGAGCGTTCCGACGTCTGGTCGACCAGACGCCCTACCTCAGCGGCGGCCCGATCGGCCCGCAGGCGCCAGGCAGCCACCAGGTTCTGGTTGAGGTCGAGCTTTTCCTGGACGTCATCAATGCTGGAACTGATCGCCCCCAACAGGCCGCCCTCGACCAGCAGTTCCGGCTTGGCCGGTGCTTGCGGCTCGGGGGCGGGATCGGCGGCCAATAGCGCGCCATTGCCACCCATCAGCAGCGCGCCGAGTAGCAGTGCAGTCTTAAAATTCAGCAAAACTCCGGGCTCCTTTCAGAAGGGTCTGTAAGGAACTGACGGATATATGCCGGGCAAGTTCGGTTTGGCTTGTAACCAATCCTGCGCAGTGGGCCATGAAAATCCTGCGCAGCGCCGTTCACGCCATGGATGTGCCGTTTGTAGGACCGTCGAAACTTTCCTTCGAACACCACAGTCAGCCATTAACGAACGGAGGCCACTGCCTCGCCAACCCACGGGAGCCACCATGGCTGTGATTCCAGAATGGGTGCCTGTCACGCCCAGCGCTGCCATCACCCGCTTCAAGGTGCTGACGGTCAATACTCATAAGGGCTTCACTGCCCTCAATCGACGCTTCATCCTGCCGGAATTGCGCGAGGCGGTGCGCGGCGTGGCTGCCGATGTGGTGTTCCTGCAGGAGGTGCATGGCACCCATGAGCACCACCCGCGGCGCTACAGCAACTGGCCAAGCATGCCGCAGTACGAGTTTCTCGCCGACAGTATCTGGCCGCAGTTCGCCTACGGGCGCAACGCGGTGTACCCCCATGGCGACCACGGCAATGCATTGCTGTCGAAATTCCAGATCATTCGCTATGACAACCTTGACATCTCCCAGAGCGGTCACGAAAGCCGCGGGCTGTTGCATTGTGTGTTGCGCCTGCCCGGCACCGGCCGGGAGGTGCATGCCATTTGCGTACACCTGGGACTGCGCGAGGTTCACCGCCAACAGCAGCTGAAACTGCTGGCGCAGCGGATCGCCGAGATCCCCAGCGAAGCACCGTTGATCGTCGCCGGCGACTTCAATGACTGGCGCCAGCAGGCCGACCTGAGCCACAGCGGCCTGCAAGAAGTGTTCGTGCAAGCCCACGGCAAACCGGCCCGTACGTTTCCGGCGCGCCTGCCACTGCTGGCACTGGACCGCATTTATGTGCGCAACCTCAAGGTCCATCAGCCGCAAGTGCTGACAACTCGCCCCTGGTCGCACCTGTCGGATCACGCGCCGCTGTCGGTGGAGATTGAGTTATGAACGGCGCCGTGGAACACATCGCCACCGATCAGCCACCAGATGACACCAGGGCTAGGGATCTGGACTACGCCTGGCAGCCCGGCAACCAGGTGGAGTTGCTGGAAAACGGTGAGGCGTACTTCCCCAAGGTGTTCGAGGCCCTGCGCCAGGCCCGCCAGGAAATCCTCCTGGAGACCTTTATTCTGTTCGAGGACAAGGTCGGTCATGAACTGCACGGGATTCTGATCGCGGCCGCGCAGCGTGGGGTGAAGGTGGTGGTCAGCCTTGATGGTTTTGGCTGTGGCGAACTGAGCCCGGGGTTTCTCGGCGAACTGGCCCAGGCCGGGGTCACGGTGCAGATGTTTGACCCGGCGCCCAAGACCCTGGGGTTTCGCACCAACTGGTTTCGCCGCTTGCACCGCAAGATCGTGGTGGTAGATGCCACGGTGGGGTTTATCGGCGGGATCAATTTTTCCGCCGACCACCTGGCGGACTTCGGGCCCGAGGCCAAGCAGGATTATGCGGTGCAGGTGATCGGGCCGGCCGTGGCCGACTTGCATCACTTTGCCCTGGCACAAAGCGGGCGCCCGGTGCGTACGCGGCGTGGCTGGCGACGTCAGCAACGGCCTGCCTGGGCTACAGAGGAAGGTGATGGCCTGGTACGCCTGATCTACCGCGACAACCTGCAACACCGCTCCGATATCGAAGAAGCCTACCTGCACGCCCTGCGCAACGCCCGCCAGCGCGTGGTGATCGCCAATGCCTATTTCTTTCCCGGCTATCGTCTGCTGCGCGAACTGCGCAATGCCGCGCGGCGTGGGGTGCAGGTGCAACTGATCATGCAGGGCCAGCCCGATGTACTGCTGGCCAAGCTGGCGGCTCGCATGCTCTACGACTACCTGCTCAAGGAAGGCGTGGTGATCCACGAATATTGCCAGCGCCCGTTGCACGGCAAGGTGGCCCTGGTGGACGAAGCCTGGAGCACCGTGGGCTCGAGCAACCTCGACCCGTTGAGCCTGTCGTTGAACCTGGAAGCCAACGTGCTGATTCATGATCGGGGGTTCAATCAACAGTTGTTCGAGCGCCTGGAAGACTTGAGCCGCAACCACTGCAAAACCATGCCGGAAAACCGTACCCCACGCGGCTGGTTATGGCGGGTGACCGTGGGGTTTGTGGTGTTCCATGTGCTGCGGCATTTCCCGGCCTGGACCGGCTGGTTGCCTGCCCATAAACCGCGCTTGAAACCCTTTGTCCATGACCGGAGCCAGGACCATGAGCCAAGCCCACACGGCTGATGCCAGCCCCCGCGGTTTCAAGCGCTGGAAGAAACCGCTGACCATCGCGTTCTTTCTGCTGCTGATCGTGCTCTTCACCCTGCTCGCCCGGCGTATCGACTGGAGCGAGGTGTTCGACACCCTCGGCGACTTCAAGCTGCGCACCTTGTGGATCGCCGCCGGGCTGACCTTGTGCAGTTTCCTGGTGTATGCGTGCTTTGACCTGATCGGCCGCACCTACATCCGCCAGCCCTTGCGCTGGAAGCAGATCCTGCCGGTGGGCATCATCAGCTATGCGTTCAACCTCAACCTCAGCGCCTGGGTCGGCGGGATTGCCATGCGCTATCGGCTGTATTCGCGGCTGGGGGTGAGCAACGGCAACATCGCAAAAATCCTCGGCTTGAGCCTGGCCACCAATTGGTTTGGCTATATGGCCCTAGCCGGCGTGGTGTTCAGCAGCGGCCTGGTGACGATGCCGCCGGGCTGGAAGCTCAGTAGTGGCGCGCTGCAAGGGGTTGGCGTGTTGCTGATCGTTGCGAGCCTCGGCTATCTGGCTGCGTGTCAGCTCTCGAAGAAGCGCGCCTGGTCGATTCGCGGGATCGAGATCAACCTGCCGTCGCTGCGCATGGCGTGTCTGCAACTGGCGCTCGGCGCGTTGAACTGGTCGCTGATGGCGGCCGTGATTTTCACCTTGCTGCCGGCGAAGCTGGACTACCCGCTGGTGCTGGGGGTGTTGCTGATCAGCGCGATCGCCGGCGTGCTGACGCATATTCCGGCCGGCCTTGGCGTGCTGGAAGCGGTGTTTATCGCGCTGCTGCAACATGAAGCGTCACGGGGCAGCCTGCTCGCCGGATTGATTGCCTACCGGGCGATCTATTTTATTTTGCCGCTGCTGGTAGCGCTGCTGATGTACCTCACGGTGGAGGCGAAGGCCAAGGCCTTGCGGGTGAAGAAAACACCCGCGTGAAACCCGTCATCAGGATTGGATGATGCTCAAGCGCTCGCCCACCACCATCTCGGTGATCCAGTCCACCAGGATCGAGGTGTAGGCCTGCTGGGACACCGGGTCGCTCAAGGAGTGATCGCCACCGTCGATGATCCGGTGGGTCAGCGAATGGGTCTGCTGGCATGCAGCCCGGTAGCTCATGATGGTGGCGTGGGGCACGTGGTCATCGGTTTCCGATTCGACAATCAACACATCACCGGTAAACGCCGCACACGCATGCAATGCGCGATTGCTCTGGGCGTGTACCAGGGTGCTGCGGTAATCCATCAAGTCGACTTTATCCAGGTCGCGCTTGGGCGTGTGCCATTCCTGGTCGCGGTACAGCGCCGGTACCCGCAGCGCCAGCCAGCGCACCGGGCGCAATGACGTGAGGATCGCCGCCAGGTAGCCGCCATAACTGGTGCCCACCACCGCTACCGCCGAGGTGTCGATGGCCGGGTGCGCCAGCAATCGATCATAGGCCGCCAGCAAGTCCCGCAGGTTGTCTTCGCGGGTGACCCGCGACAAGGGGATGCCGTTGCCCGCGTGCCCGCGCAGATCAAAGGTCAGGCACACGCAGCCCAGGCCGGCGATACCTTTGGCCCGTTCCAGGTCCCGTTCCTGGCTACCGCCCCAGCCATGCACAAACAACACACCTGGCACTTTTGATTTGGGGCTGAGGAAGGTCCCGCTCATCTGTTCGTCGTCGATATCAATGGTGATGGTTTCGCTTCTAGCCGTCATAAGGTTGGACCGTTACGTACTTGAGAAGAAAGTCGCCTTGCTCTGCCGGGCCGCGATAGATCTCGATCGCATGGGCGGGCAGTGGCTGGTCGATATAGGTTTCGACGGACGACACACGAATCGCGCGCAGGCCGGGATCATTGATAAAACTCTGCAGCGCCGCGACTTCGGCGCTACTGGCACCGCCCATGCGCCAGGACTGCTCCAGCACCCCGCTGCAGCGCGTGCCTTGGCTGTCCAGGCCCTGGGCGATATCGTAATTGCGCCGCGAGGCATAAAACCCAGGATAGGCTTCATCGGCGGCGTTATCGAACACTTGTGCCTGCTCGATGGCCAGGCGCACGTCATCGTCCAGCGCCAGGGCCAGCAACGCGTCGTAATACCCCGGTACCACCAGCAGGTTGGAGCCGCCATAGACCGCTTCGCCCCGCCCGTCTTGGGTCAGGTATTGCTCGCCGCAGTAACTGAATACACGACCGCCAATAAAGCTCTGGCCGACACTGTGGGTGACGACCTCCTGTAGATCCTGCTCCAGTACTACGCCTTGAGCGAACAGCTCTGGCATGTCCGGGCGGGCGAGGATCAGCTCCAATTGCTTGAGGCTTTCGATCACCTCCTGACCACGACCGGCACAGGCATGCACCGGCTTCAGGCGAATCGGCCCACTGTCCAGCAACTGTGTGGCGGCGATGCGGGCATCCTCCATGGCAAACACGCTCAAGCCATCGAGAACTACCCCGCGTACCCGCTCGGCAAACAGCGGCGACCAGCCCTCGGGGGCCACTGCATCAGGGGCGTGCAGGCCATGGGTGATGGCTTTGGTGCAGATAAAATCGTGGTCCACATAACCACCCCACAAGTCCTCCGGCCCCTTCACGCCCAGGCTCAGTGCCTGGGCCGCGCCTATCAGGGTCTGGGTTGGCAGCAGGTAAAGATCGGCGGGGGCATGCAGGTCGGCGCTGTAGCTGGCGCCGTAGTCGAGCCCGAGGATCTGCGCCAGCCAACGGGCCAGGGCGCGGTTGGTTTCCACTTCGTGCAACGGTGCATCGGGCCGGACCGAGTGCGCCACCACGGCTTTTTTGCGGTTGGTCGGGGTCATGCGTCCCCCTTGGGCAAGGCTTGCAGGTGTGTAGTGCAAGGGTTGCAGGGATCAGGCCAAGGCGCAGTCGGGGCAAAGGGTTGGCGGATCAAGTGGTTAGGGGGCAAGCAGTAGCATTTGGCCTGCATCATTCTGCACGACGGGCCGAGGAGGGTCCGGCGTTCTGCACGATCCAGGGCGCGGGGCGATTAAAAATATGGGCTTGTCCGCGATAGCGGTCTATCAGTGAGTACCGCTCTGACTGGTCCACCGCTATCGCGGGCTAGCCCTAATGCCAGTCAGTTAAACGCAGATCCCCTGTGGGAGCGGGCTTGCTCGCGAAAGCAGTGGGTCAGTCAACATCAATGTTGGCTGGGCCGACGTCTTCGCGGCGATGCGGCGATCCGACAAGCCCGCTCCCACATTTGATCCTCACTGCTTTGAGCATTGCATTCGCTTAACTGATCGGCATTAGGGCAAGCCCACTCACACATAGGGGGTTGGCGTGTTCGGGATTCAGGTCGGGGCCCTGACGCCGAATCGGTTGCGGTAATCACTGGGCGCAAGGCCGGTGATTTTTTTGAAGATCCCGCGAAAGGCGCTGGGGTCCTGATAGCCCACAGTCCAGGCAATCTGATCAATGGTGGTAGTGGTGAACTCCAGCATCTGTCGCGCCTTGCCCACCCGCAGGTGCTGACAGTACTCGGTGGGTTTCAGGCCGGTGGCAGTGCGAAACCGGCGCAGGAAAGTGCGCTCTTCCAGGCCGGCGGCCTGAGCCATCGCCGCGAGGGAGACATCCACCGCGCCACTGGCCTGTAACGCGTGCTGGACCTTGAGAATGGCCGCGTCGCCATGGCCGAGGATCGGCGCAAAATTGCTGCCGCACTGGCTGGCGCTGTCACTGTGCTCAATCACCAGAAAGCGCGCGGTGTCGGCGGCGATGCTCGGGCCCATGAGGCGGTCGACCAGGCGCAAGCCCAGCTCGGACCAGGCCATCAGCCCGGCAGTGGTAATCAGGTCGCCATCGTCGACGATAGGCTTATCGGCCTCCAGGCGCACCGCAGGAAAACGACTGGCGAAGGCGCTGGCCGAAGACCAGTGGGCAGTGGCGCTACGCCCATCGAGCAAGCCGCTGCGCGCCAGCATGATCGAACCGATGCACACGCCTCCCAGCACGGTGCCGGCCGCATGTTGCTGGCGCAGCCAGTGCAACAACGCGGGCGGCGCCTGTTCTTCGCAAAACTCGCCAATCGACGGCGGCACCAGCACAGCCATCAACGGTTGATCGGGACCCGGCTGGCTGTCAAATGCCCGAACAGGCGTACCCTCGGCATTGACCTGCCAGTGGCTGACACGCAGCAAGGGTAGCTGCTGGCTCTGATGCTCGGCGGCGATACGATTGGCGACGCCGAACAGGTCGGTCAAACCGTGTACTGCCGCCATCTGCGCGCCACGGTAGATCAGCACGCCGAGCTCGACGATCGCGCGTTCCACAGCCATTGTCAGTTTTCCCCCTGTTATTGTCGGTAGAGCCAATCCCCGCGCCATGCGCCAGCTACGATACTGGGCGCATCAACCCCTCACGAGAAAACACACATGGCCAAGCAAGCACTTATCCTAATTGATATCCAGAACGACTACTTCCCCCAAGGCAAGTGGCCATTAGCCGGTGTGGAAGCGGCGGCCGACAAGGCGCAACAGGTGCTCCACGCATTTCGTCAGGCCGGCGATGCAGTGATCCATGTGCGCCATGAGTTCACCTCGGCAGATGCGCCCTTCTTCACCCCAGGCTCTGAAGGCGCCCATATACATGCCAAGGTGCAGAACGAAAACGACGAGCCGGTGGTGCTCAAGCACTTCGTAAACGCTTTTCGCCAAACCAACCTGCGCGAGTTGCTCGAACAACACAGCATCACCGACCTGGTGGTCGTCGGCAGCATGAGCCACATGTGCATCGACGCCGTGGTTCGCGCAGCGGCGGACTATGGCTACAACGTGACGGTGATCCACGACGCCTGTGCTACCCGCGATCAGGAATTCAATGGCAAGACCGTTCCGGCGGCGCAGGTGCATGATGCCTACATGGCGTCACTGGCATTTGCCTACGCCAGCGTGGTGTCGGCGGACGAGTTCCTGAGGGCCTGAAGGCTGACTGTCAGCGTGTCGCGAGGACGAACAGCCGTGGAAATGGCAGCAACACCGTGCCATCGGCCAGGGCCGGGTAAGCCTCGCGGATACGCGCCAGATAGACGTCGAGAAAAGCACCTTGCTCGGCCTCATCCAGCGGCGCCAGAAATGGCCGCAAACCCGTGCCCTTGAACCATTCCACCACCGCCTCATGGCCGCTCAGCGGATGGTAATAGGTGGTGTGCCATACATCGACGGTGCTGCAATGCTTGTTCAGCATCTCGTAGTAATCACGTGCCCCGTGGCGCTCGTTGTGCTTGACCGCACCGATCTTGTCCGCCCACGGCCCTTGCGCTGCCACTTCACGGGCCAGGCGGTGGGCGGGCTCGTTGAGGTTGTCCGGGGTTTGCACCGCCAGCGTCCCGCCCGGCGTCAAGTGCGCCACCAGGTGCGGATAGAGGGTGGCGTGGTCCGGTACCCACTGCAGCGAGGCGTTGGCGAGGATCACATCAAACTGTCGCGCAGGCTTCCAGGCGCCGATATCGGCCAATTCAAAGTTGAGTGCCGGCAGCCGCTCACGGGCGCTGACCAGCATGTCCTGCGAGCTGTCCAAGCCAGTAATCGTCGCCTGGGGGAAACGCTGGGCCAATACCTCGGTGGAGTTGCCGGGGCCACACCCCAGGTCGACTGCAGTTCGTACGTCGCCTGCGGGAATGGCGGCAACCAGATCCCGGACGGGACGGGTGCGCTGTTGTTCAAACATCGAATACTGCTGGGCAGACCAGGTCATCGGGGCTTCCTTCTTGGGTAAGGGAGTGCGCTACAGCCTAAATCTTGTGACGCCTAGGGACAAATGCCAGAGCCGGGGAGTTTCCCTACCTAAAAACAAGAAACCCCCGAGGCAAATGCCAGCGGGGGTTCCTGGTGTTACGGGATAGTCCGGGCCAAGGTGGCCTTAGAACGGAATATCGTCATCAAAACTGTCGAAGTCAGCGGCTGGCTGTGGTGCCGCCTGCTGTGGCGCTGGACGCGACTCACGCTGTGGCTGCTGGCTTGGCTGCGGACGGGACTGCTGTGGACGCGGTGCCGAGTTGGACATGCCGCCCTGGCCCTGTTGGTCGCCCTGTGGACGGCCGCCCAGCAGTTGCATGGTGCCTTGCATGTCGACCACGATTTCTGTGGTGTAACGCTTGATGCCGTCTTTTTCCCACTCGCGGGTCTGCAGTTTGCCTTCGATGTAGACCTGCGAACCCTTGCGCAGGTATTCACCGGCGATCTCTGCAACCTTGCCGAACATCGACACACGGTGCCATTCGGTTTTCTCGACCTTCTGGCCGGTCTGCTTGTCGGTCCACTGTTCGCTGGTCGCCAGACTCAGGTTGGTCACGGCGTTACCGTTAGGCAAGTAGCGAACTTCGGGATCCTGGCCGCATGTACCGACCAATATGACTTTGTTAACCCCACGGGCCATAACGTTCTCCTAGGCTGGGCGCGCTGTCGGCACTGGGTTGACCAGTTGCTCGAGCGTCGCGCGATCCAATAGTTCGGTGTCCAATTTGATGTAAATGGCCGCTTCTTCCGCGACCACGACTGCATCTGTTACCCCTACGACGGCCTTCAGGCGTTCTACCAGACCGCTTTCACGGATCGCCTCGGGCGATAGCGGCAAACGCAGACTTGTGACGTAGGGAGGTTCGCGCATGGTAACAGCAAAGACCAGCCAAAGTGCAGCCAGCCCGGCGCATCCGAGGAACACAACCGACAAACCGCCATGCTGGAACATCCAGCCGCCCATGATGCCGCCCAGCGCCGAACCGAGGAACTGGCTGGTGGAATACACCCCCATTGCCGTGCCTTTGCCGCCTGCCGGTGACACTTTACTGATCAGCGAAGGCAGTGACGCCTCCAGCAGGTTGAACGCGGTGAAAAACACCACCGTGCCGATTACCAGTGCCCGTAGGCTGTCGCCGAACTGCCAGAAGAATAGTTCAGTGAGCATCAATGTCGCGACGGCGCCGAGCAAAACTCGTTTCATTTTGCGTTTCTTCTCGCCATAGATGATGAACGGGATCATGGCAAAGAACGAAATCAGCAATGCGGTCAGGTACACCCACCAGTGCTCCTCCTTGGGCAACCCGGCCTTTTCCACCAGCGCCAGGGGCAAGGCGACGAAGCTGCACATCAACATCGCGTGCAATACGAAGATACCTAAATCCAGGCGCAGCAGATCCGGGTGCTTGAGGGTCGGTAGCAGCGCCTGCTTCGCCACGCCCGATTCACGGTGCTGCAGCGGCCCGGTGGAGCGCGGCACCATAAAGGCCACGATCACGATACCCAACAGGGCCATGCCGCCAGTGGCCAGGAACAGGCCGTGCAAGCCAAAGGCGCGGGTCAGCAAGGGGCCCACCACCATGGCCACGGCAAACGACAGGCCGATGGTCATGCCGATCATGGCCATGGCCTTGGTGCGATGTTGTTCGCGGGTCAGGTCCGACAGCAGCGCCATCACCGCCGCAGAAATCGCCCCGGCGCCCTGCAGGATACGTCCGGCGATCACGCCCCAGATCGAATCGGCATTGGCCGCCAGCACACTGCCCAGGGCAAAGATGATCAGCCCCAGGTAGATCACCGGTCGGCGGCCAATGCGGTCGGAAATGATCCCGAACGGGATCTGGAAAATCGCCTGGGTCAGGCCATAGGCGCCAATCGCCAGGCCGATCAGGGCCGGGGTCGCGCCTGCGAGGTCCATGCCATAGGTCGCCAGTACCGGCAACACCATAAACATGCCCAGCATACGGAAGGCGAACACCAGGGCCAGACCGCTTGCTGCTCGGGTCTCGCCGCTACTCATGCGTTCGCTGTGGGGATCGTGCATGGAAAAACCTCGTGTGAACCGGCGGCGATTCTACCAGTCCCATCGTTTGAGAGGGTATATGCGGCGCTTTGCCGCGCAGCTTTCATGTAAGGCTGAAATGGGCAAACTGACAGTGTATATTCATCCAGTCTTTAACCGTATACTCCTGCATTATTTATACGCCCGCCGTGCGAGGCCATCTTGGACAAGATCCTGATTCGTGGGGCTAGAACCCACAACCTGAAGAACATCGACCTGACCCTGCCCCGGGACAAACTGATTGTCATCACCGGCTTGTCCGGGTCCGGCAAATCATCGCTGGCGTTCGACACGCTGTATGCCGAAGGCCAGCGTCGTTATGTGGAGTCGCTGTCGGCCTATGCCCGGCAGTTCCTGTCGATGATGGAAAAGCCTGATGTCGACACCATCGAAGGCCTGTCGCCAGCCATTTCCATCGAACAGAAGTCGACCTCCCACAACCCGCGTTCCACCGTGGGCACCATTACCGAAATCTACGATTACCTGCGCTTGCTGTATGCACGCGTCGGTATTCCGCGCTGCCCGGATCACGATATCCCGCTGGAAGCCCAGACCGTCAGCCAGATGGTCGACCTGGTGCTGGCCCAGCCGGAAGGCGCCAAGCTGATGCTGCTGGCGCCGGTGATTCGTGAGCGCAAGGGCGAGCACCTGTCGGTCTTCGAAGAGCTGCGCGCCCAGGGCTTTGTCCGCGCCCGGATCAACGGCAAGCTGTATGAGCTGGATGAAGCGCCGAAGCTGGATAAACAGAAGAAGCACACCATTGATGTGGTGGTCGACCGTTTCAAGGTGCGTGCCGATTTGCAGCAACGCCTGGCGGAGTCGTTCGAGACCGCGCTGAAGCTGGCAGACGGTATTGCCCTGGTGGCGCCGATGGACGACGAGCCGGGCGAAGAAATCATCTTCTCCGCGCGCTTCGCCTGCCCGATCTGCGGCCACGCCATCAGTGAGCTGGAACCCAAGCTGTTCTCCTTCAACAACCCGGCTGGCGCCTGCCCGACCTGTGATGGGCTGGGGGTCAAGCAGTTCTTCGATATCAAGCGCCTGGTCAATGGCGACCTGACGCTGGCGGAGGGCGCGATACGTGGTTGGGACCGGCGCAATGTGTACTACTTCCAGATGCTCGGGTCGTTGGCTGCCCACTATAAATTCAGCCTGGAAGTGCCTTTCAACGAGCTGCCGGCCGAGCAACAAAAAGTCATCCTGCACGGCAGCGGCTCGCAGAACGTCGACTTCAAGTACCTGAATGATCGTGGCGACATCGTCAAGCGCTCCCACCCGTTCGAAGGCATCGTGCCTAACCTGGAACGGCGCTACCGGGAAACCGAGTCAGCCAGTGTGCGCGAGGAGCTGGCCAAGTTCCTCAGCACCCAGCCCTGCCCGGATTGCCGCGGCACCCGTTTGCGTCGCGAGGCCCGCCACGTCTGGGTCGGCGAGAAAACCCTGCCGGCAGTGAGCAACCTGCCCATCGGCGATGCCTGCGAATACTTCGGCGTATTGAAGTTGACCGGGCGACGCGGCGAAATTGCCGACAAGATCCTCAAGGAAATCCGCGAGCGTCTGCAGTTCCTGGTCAATGTGGGGTTGGATTACCTGTCCCTGGATCGCAGTGCCGACACCCTGTCTGGCGGCGAGGCACAGCGCATACGCCTGGCCAGCCAGATCGGCGCCGGCCTGGTGGGCGTGCTGTACATTCTCGACGAGCCGTCCATCGGCCTGCACCAGCGTGACAACGATCGTCTGCTGGGCACGCTCAAGCACCTGCGGGACATCGGCAACACGGTGATCGTGGTCGAACACGATGAGGATGCCATTCGCCTGGCGGACTATGTGGTCGATATCGGCCCTGGTGCCGGCGTGCATGGCGGCCATATTGTGGCCCAGGGCACTCCCGCGGAAGTCATGGCCCATCCGGACTCATTGACAGGGAAATACCTGTCTGGCCGGGTAAAAATCGAAGTGCCGGCCAAACGTACGCCACGCAACAAAAAACAGGCGCTGCACCTCAAGGGCGCGCGCGGCAACAACCTGCGCAATGTCGACCTGGAAATCCCCCTGGGCCTGCTGACCTGCGTGACCGGTGTATCCGGCTCTGGCAAGTCGACGCTGATCAACAACACGCTGTTCCCCCTCAGTGCCACGGCACTGAACGGTGCCACCACCCTGGAAGCTGCCGCCCATGACAGCATCAAGGGCCTGGAGCTGCTGGATAAAGTGGTGGATATCGACCAGAGCCCGATCGGTCGCACGCCCCGCTCCAACCCTGCAACCTATACCGGGCTGTTCACGCCGATTCGCGAACTGTTCGCCGGTGTGCCGGAGTCCCGCTCGCGGGGTTATGGGCCAGGGCGCTTCTCCTTCAACGTCAAGGGCGGGCGCTGCGAGGCGTGCCAGGGCGATGGCCTGATCAAGGTCGAGATGCACTTCCTCCCGGACATCTACGTGCCGTGCGATGTGTGCAAGAGCAAGCGTTACAACCGCGAAACCCTGGAGATCAAGTACAAGGGCAAGAACATCCATGAAACCCTCGAGATGACCATCGAGGAGGCGCGGGTGTTCTTTGACGCAGTGCCGGCCCTGGCACGCAAACTCCAGACCCTGATGGACGTGGGCTTGTCGTATATCAAGCTAGGGCAGTCGGCGACTACGCTGTCCGGTGGTGAGGCGCAGCGGGTGAAGCTGTCTCGCGAGCTGTCCAAGCGCGATACCGGCAAGACCTTGTACATCCTCGATGAGCCGACCACCGGCTTGCACTTTGCGGATATTCAGCAGTTGCTCGACGTGCTGCACCGCCTGCGCGACCACGGCAACACGGTAGTCGTGATTGAGCACAACCTGGATGTAATCAAGACGGCCGACTGGCTGGTGGACCTGGGGCCGGAAGGCGGCTCCAAGGGTGGGCAGATTATTGCGGTGGGTACGCCGGAGCAGGTTTCCGAGATGCCGCAGTCCCACACTGGCTACTATCTGAAGCCGTTGCTGGCGCGCGACCGGGCCTGAGTTTTCGGGCCCAACAAAAAGCCCCTGTCACCGCTACGGTGACAGGGGCTTTTTTATGCCGGCAAAATCAGAACTGCGATTGCAGGTAGTTTTCCAGACCGATCAACTTGATCAGACCCAGCTGCTTTTCCAGCCAGTAGGTGTGATCTTCTTCAGTGTCGTTCAACTGTACGCGCAGGATTTCCCGGGTCACGTAGTCGTTGTGCTTCTCGCAAAGCTCGATGCCTTTGCACAGCGCCGCGCGGACCTTGTATTCCAGGCGCAAGTCGCTGGCGAGCATCTCAGGCACGGTGGTACCGGTATCCAGGTCGTCAGGACGCATACGCGGCGTTCCTTCGAGCATCAGGATACGGCGCATCAGCGCGTCGGCGTGCTGTGCCTCTTCTTCCATTTCGTGATTGATACGCTCGTAGAGCTCGGTAAAGCCCCAGTCTTCGTACATCCGCGAGTGAATGAAATATTGGTCACGAGCTGCCAGTTCGCCCGTCAGCAACGTGTTGAGGTAATCGATTACGTCGGGGTGACCTTGCATCGCCCTACATCTCCCTGCTTGAAAGGCCCTAGTTTGAACCATGCTGACCTGCAGGTCACGAGACGAACGGCAGAAAAGTGAAGATTTTCAGAGAAAAGTAGCTGAAATAACGCAAAAACCGCCCAAATGAGGGCGGTTCTGCTTATCACTTAGAGTCAGTTAAGCGATACACCCAGCGCTGTTGCGATTCCTTCTCCATAAGCGGGATCAGCTTTGAAGAAGTGCTGCAGTTGACGCTGAACCACATCACTGGAAACCCCGGCCATCGCGCCGGCGATGTTGTTAATCAACAGCGCTTTTTGCTCAGCGTTCATCAGGCGGAACAGCGCACCGGCATGGCTGTAGTAATCAGTGTCTTCGCGGTGGTCGTAACGATCGGCCGCACCACTGAGCGCCAAGGCTGGTTCTGCGTACTGCGGTGCCTGTTTTGGCGCATCGGCGTAACTGTTTGGCTCGTAGTTGGGAGCCGCACCGCCGTTGGTGCCGAACGCCATGGACCCGTCACGCTGATAGGTGTTGACCGGACTGCGTGGAGCATTCACTGGCAGATGCTGATGGTTAGTGCCGATACGGTAGCGGTGCGCATCGGCGTAAGCGAATACACGGCCCTGCAGCATGCGATCCGGCGACAAAGCGACGCCTGGCACCATGTTGCTTGGGCCGAACGCGGCCTGCTCCACTTCGGCGAAGTAGTTCTGCGGGTTGCGGTTCAACTCCAGCTCACCCACTTCAATCAACGGGAACTCTTTCTGCGACCAGGTTTTGGTTACGTCGAAGGGGTTCTCGTAGTGAGCGTTGGCCTGGGCCTCAGTCATGATCTGGATGCACACACGCCATTTAGGGAAGTCACCACGCTCAATGGCCCCAAACAGATCGCGCTGGGCGTAATCCGGATCGGTACCAGCCAGACGCGCTGCATCGGCAGGCGCCAGGTTCTTGATGCCTTGCTTGGTCTTGTAGTGCCACTTCACCCAATGACGCTCGCCATTGGCGTTGATCAAGCTGTAGGTGTGGCTACCAAAGCCATGCATATGACGGTAGCCGTCAGGGATGCCACGGTCCGAAAACAGGATGGTGACCTGGTGCAGCGCCTCAGGCGAGTGCGACCAGAAGTCCCACATCATCTGTGCACTTTTCAGGTTGCTTTGCGGCAGGCGCTTTTGAGTGTGGATAAAGTCGGGGAACTTCAGCGGGTCACGGATAAAGAACACCGGGGTGTTGTTACCAACGATGTCCCAGTTGCCTTCTTCGGTGTAGAACTTCAGCGCGAAGCCACGTGGGTCGCGCTCGGTGTCTGCCGAGCCGCGTTCACCGCCTACGGTAGAGAAGCGCAGAAAGGTCGGAGTCTGCTTACCGACAGCGTCAAACAGTTTGGCACTGGTGTATTGGGTGATGTCTTTGGTAACCGTGAAGGTGCCATACGCTCCCGAGCCTTTGGCGTGTACGCGGCGCTCTGGGATGTTTTCACGGTTGAAGTGGGCAAGCTTCTCGATCAGGTGAAAGTCGTCGAGCAACAACGGGCCACGCGGGCCTGCGGAACGGGAATTCTGGTTATCCGCAACGGGAGCACCGCTGGCGGTTGTAAGGGTTTTATTCTGGCTCATGCTCAATCTCCTCAGGTCAGTCTTGGAACTGCCGGCTAATCGGCTTGGAGGCAGTATTGACCAGGAAGATGACACCTTCAAATGTATTAAATCATGCCACTCAATAGATTTTTACTAACAACCAATCGACCCGCATAGCCAAAGGGCAATGAGTGAACATCACGTTGCTTTTCAATCGCCCACAAAAAACCGGGCACAAGGCCCGGTTTTTCGTAGCAGACTGTCGTCTTACTCGGCGGATACAGCTTCGCCAGCAGTAGCACGATCAACCAACTCGACGTACGCCATAGGCGCGTTGTCGCCAGTGCGGAAACCGCACTTGAGGATGCGCAGGTAGCCACCCTCACGGGTAGCATAACGCTTGCCCAGGTCGTTGAAGAGCTTACCAACGATAGCTTTCGAACGAGTACGGTCGAAAGCCAGACGGCGGTTAGCCAGGCTGTCTGTCTTGGCCAAAGTGATCAGCGGCTCAGCAACGCGACGCAGTTCTTTGGCTTTCGGCAGTGTAGTTTTAATCAGCTCGTGCTCGAACAGCGACACCGCCATGTTTTGAAACATGGCCTTGCGGTGCGAGCTGGTACGGCTCAGGTGACGACCACTTTTACGATGACGCATGGTTCATTCCTTACCAAACTCACGTTCGGTGATTACGACGATCAGGCAGTCGCCTTGTCGTCCTTCTTAAGACTTGCAGGCGGCCAGTTGTCGAGGCGCATGCCGAGGGACAGACCGCGGGAGGCCAGAACGTCCTTGATTTCAGTCAAGGATTTCTTGCCCAGGTTCGGAGTCTTCAACAGTTCTACTTCGGTACGCTGAATCAGGTCACCGATGTAGTAAATGTTTTCCGCCTTAAGGCAGTTAGCCGAACGTACAGTCAGTTCCAGATCGTCAACCGGGCGAAGCAGGATCGGATCGATCTCGTCTTCCTGCTCGATTACCACTGGTTCGCTGTCACCTTTGAGGTCGACGAACGCAGCCAACTGCTGTTGCAGAATGGTTGCAGCGCGGCGAATAGCCTCTTCAGGATCCAGAGTACCGTTGGTTTCCAGATCAATAACCAGCTTGTCCAGGTTAGTACGCTGCTCGACACGGGCGTTTTCCACCACGTATGCGATACGGCGAACCGGGCTGAACGAAGAGTCAAGCTGCAAGCGACCAATGCTGCGGCTTTCGTCTTCATCGCTCTGACGCGAGTCGGCCGGTTCATAACCACGACCACGAGCTACGGTGAGCTTCATGTTCAAAGCGCCGTTAGACGCCAGGTTAGCGATTACGTGATCGGGGTTAACGATCTCGACATCATGATCCAGCTGAATATCGGCAGCGGTAACCACCCCCGAACCCTTCTTCGACAAGGTCAGCGTAACTTCGTCACGGCCGTGCAGCTTGATAGCCAGACCTTTAAGGTTCAACAGGATTTCAATTACGTCTTCCTGTACACCTTCGATGGCGCTGTACTCGTGGAGCACACCGTCAATCTCGGCCTCGACTACTGCACAGCCGGGCATTGAGGACAACAGGATGCGGCGCAGCGCGTTGCCCAGGGTGTGGCCAAAACCACGCTCGAGAGGCTCGAGAGTGATCTTGGCGCGGGTTGGACTGACAACCTGCACATCAATGTGGCGGGGTGTCAGGAACTCATTTACCGAAATCTGCATGGATGCACCTATTTTCTAGCCCTTACTTGGAGTAGAGCTCGACAATCAGGCTTTCGTTGATGTCGGCGGACAGATCACTGCGAGCAGGAACGTTCTTGAAAACGCCCGACTTCTTCTCAGTGTCTACTTCTACCCATTCTACGCGGCCACGTTGGGCACACAGATCGAGAGCTTGGACAATGCGAAGTTGGTTTTTTGCTTTCTCGCGAATCGCGACCACGTCACCAGCACGAACCTGGTAGGACGGAACGTTAACGGTTTGGCCGTTTACGCTGACGGATTTGTGCGATACCAGCTGACGGGATTCGGCACGAGTCGAACCAAAGCCCATACGGTATACAACGTTGTCCAGACGGCATTCGAGCAGTTGCAGCAGGTTTTCACCGGTTGCACCTTTCTTGCCAGCAGCTTCTTTGTAGTAGCCGCTGAACTGACGCTCGAGAACGCCGTAGATACGACGGACCTTCTGCTTTTCACGCAGTTGGGTGCCGTAATCGGACTGGCGACCGCGGCGTTGGCCGTGGATACCAGGTGCTGCTTCAATGTTGCACTTCGATTCGATCGCGCGCACGCCGCTCTTCAGGAAGAGATCGGTGCCTTCGCGACGAGCGAGTTTGCATTTTGGACCAATGTAACGAGCCATTCTTTACAATCTCCTGGATTACACGCGGCGCTTCTTCGGCGGACGGCACCCGTTGTGCGGGATTGGCGTCACGTCGGTGATGCTGGCGATCTTATAGCCACAGCCGTTCAAAGCACGGACAGCAGACTCACGACCTGGACCTGGACCCTTGACGTTAACGTCGAGGTTTTTCAGGCCATATTCCAGCGCAGCTTGACCAGCACGTTCAGCAGCTACTTGAGCAGCAAACGGGGTGGACTTGCGGGAACCGCGGAAACCCGAACCACCGGAGGTAGCCCAAGAAAGCGCGTTACCTTGACGGTCGGTGATGGTCACGATGGTGTTGTTAAAAGATGCATGGATGTGGGCGATGCCATCAACCACTGTCTTTTTAACTTTTTTACGAGGACGAGCAGCAGGTTTTGCCATGATAATTTTCCTGTCGATTCGCTGGGGCGATTACTTGCGGATCGGCTTACGCGGACCTTTACGGGTACGCGCGTTAGTCTTGGTACGCTGACCGCGCACTGGAAGACCACGACGATGACGCAGACCGCGATAGCAACCGAGGTCCATCAAACGCTTGATTTTCATGTTGATTTCGCGACGCAGGTCACCTTCAGTGGTGAACTTCGCCACTTCGCCACGCAGCAATTCAATCTGCTCGTCGCTCAGATCCTTGATCTTAGCGGCTGGGTTTACCCCAGCAACTGCGCAAATTTTCTGCGCAGTAGTGCGACCAACACCATAGATGTAGGTCAGCGAGATAACAGTGTGCTTGTTATCTGGAATGTTAACGCCTGCAATACGGGCCATTCAGTGGGACTCCAATTGACAGCTACCTACGCCCCGGAAGCCAAGAAATAGGGCGCGAGATAATATCGCTGTAATAACAAATAATCAACCCGGCAGCGCACTAGCTGCCGGGCTTCAAGCGGATCACACTCAGCCTTGGCGCTGTTTGTGACGCGGTTCCGCGCTGCAAATTACTCGAACAACACCTTCGCGGCGAATAATCTTGCAGTTACGGCACAGCTTTTTCACCGATGCACGAACTTTCATCACCAACTCCTCGAACCTTATGGGGTACTCAGCGCAACATGCCGCTGCCGTAGCCCTTCAGGTTGGCTTTCTTCATCAGGGATTCGTACTGGTGCGAAACGAGGTGCGATTGTACTTGGGACATGAAGTCCATCACAACCACGACCACGATCAGCAACGAGGTCCCGCCAAGGTAGAACGGAACGTTTGCTGCAACCACCAGGAACTGGGGCAACAAGCACACGGCCGTCATATATAGAGCACCGAACAGGGTCAAACGGGTCAGAACGCCATCAATGTAGCGCGCCGACTGCTCGCCTGGACGAATACCCGGAATAAAGGCACCGGACTTCTTCAGGTTTTCCGCTACGTCTTTCGGATTGAACATCAACGCCGTATAGAAGAAGCAGAAGAAAATAATCCCTGCACTAAACAGCAGAATATTCAACGGCTGACCAGGAGCGATCGACTGCGAGATGTCCTGCAACCAGCCCATACCTTCAGACTGACCGAACCAGGCACCCAGCGAAGCCGGGAACAGCAAAATGCTGCTCGCGAAGATAGCAGGAATAACACCGGCCATATTCACTTTCAGCGGCAAGTGGCTGGTCTGCGCAGCGAAGACCTTACGGCCCTGCTGACGCTTGGCGTAGTGAACAGCAATACGACGCTGGCCACGCTCAATGAACACCACAAAACCGATAATCGCTACTGCCAGCAAACCGATGGCAACCAAGGCGAAGATATTGATATCACCCTGACGTGCAGACTCGAAAGACTGCCCGATTGCCCTCGGAAGACCGGCGACGATACCTGCGAAAATCAACATCGAGATACCGTTGCCAACACCACGCTCAGTAATCTGCTCACCCAGCCACATCATGAACATCGCACCAGCCACAAATGTGGTTACCGCGACGAAATGGAAGCCAAAGTCACCAGTGAACGCTACGCCCTGCCCTGCCAGACCAATGGACATGCCAATAGCCTGGACAAGAGCAAGAGCGACAGTGAGGTAGCGGGTGTACTGGCTTATCTTGCGACGACCAGCTTCACCTTCCTTCTTCAACTGCTCCAGCTGCGGGCTGACGGCGCTCATCAACTGCATGATGATCGATGCCGAAATGTACGGCATGATCCCCAGTGCAAAGATGCTCATCCGCTCCAGCGCGCCGCCGGAAAACATGTTGAACAAGCTAAGAATGGTCCCCTCATTCTGTCGAAACAGGTCTGCGAGTCGGTCCGGGTTGATACCTGGAACCGGGATGTGTGCGCCTATTCGGTAGACGATAATCGCCAGGAACAGAAAACGCAGACGAGCCCAAAGTTCAGACATACCGCCTTTGCCGAGCGCTGAGAGAGCACCTTGCTTAGCCATTTATTCCTCGAACTTGCCGCCAGCTGCTTCGATAGCCGAACGCGCACCTTTGGTGGCGCCGATTCCCTTGCCGATAGTGACAGCGCGAGTCACTTCACCGGACAGCATGATTTTCACACGCTGTACGTTGACGTTGATCACGTTGGCATCTTTCAGGGTCTGCACGGTAACGATGTCGCCTTCCACTTTAGCCAGCTCGGACAGACGCACTTCTGCGCGGTCCATGGCCTTCAGGGAAACGAAACCGAACTTCGGCAGGCGACGATGCAGCGGCTGTTGACCGCCTTCAAAGCCTGGAGCGATGGTGCCACCGGAGCGGGAGGTTTGACCTTTGTGGCCACGGCCACCAGTCTTACCCAAACCGCTACCGATACCACGGCCCGGACGATGCTTTTCGCGACGGGAACCCGGCGCTGGACTCAGATCATTGAGTTTCATCGATTAACCCTCGACACGCAGCATGTAGTAAGCCTTGTTGATCATCCCGCGATTCTCGGGAGTATCCTGGACTTCTACAGTGTGACCGATGCGACGCAGACCCAAACCCTTAACGCACAATTTGTGGTTAGGGATGCGGCCGGTCATGCTTTTGATCAGCGTTACTTTAACGGTAGCCATGATCAGAAGATCTCCTTGACGCTTTTGCCACGCTTGGCGGCAATGGATTCAGGAGATTGCATAGCTTTCAAACCTTTGAAAGTGGCGTGAACCACGTTTACCGGGTTAGTCGAGCCGTAGCACTTGGCCAGAACGTTCTGAACACCAGCAACCTCGAGGACAGCACGCATAGCGCCGCCAGCGATGATACCGGTACCTTCAGAAGCAGGCTGCATGTACACCTTCGAAGCGCCGTGAGCGGACTTCATTGCGTACTGCAGAGTGGTGCCGTTCAGGTCAACTTGGATCATGTTGCGACGAGCAGCTTCCATTGCCTTCTGGATCGCAGCAGGCACTTCACGCGACTTGCCACGGCCGAAGCCAACACGGCCCTTACCATCACCAACCACGGTCAACGCGGTGAAGGTGAAGATACGGCCGCCTTTAACGGTTTTGGCTACGCGGTTAACTTGAACCAGCTTCTCAATGTAGCCTTCGTCGCGCTTTTGGTCGTTATTTGACATAACTTAGAACTCCAGCCCAGCTTCACGAGCAGCATCAGCCAGCGCTTTAACGCGGCCGTGGTACTTGAAGCCAGAGCGGTCGAAAGCCACTTGCGAGACGCCAGCGGCCTTAGCACGCGTAGCGACCAGCTGGCCAACCTTAGTGGCCGCGTCGATGTTGCCAGTGGCACCATCACGCAGTTCTTTATCCAAAGTCGAGGCGCTTGCCAGGACTTTGTTGCCGTCGGCCGAGATGACCTGGGCGTAGATGTGCTGCGACGAGCGGAACACGCAGAGACGCACGACTTCGAGTTCGTGCATTTTCAGGCGTGCTTTGCGAGCGCGACGCAGTCGAGTAACTTTTTTGTCGGTCATTTGCTATGCCCTACTTCTTCTTGGCTTCTTTACGACGGACGACTTCGTCCGCGTAGCGCACACCTTTGCCTTTGTACGGCTCTGGTGGACGGAAGTCGCGGATCTCGGCAGCCACTTGACCTACCAGCTGCTTGTCGATGCCCTTGATCAGGATATCGGTCTGGCTAGGAGTTTCAGCGGTGATGCCTTCCGGCAGTTCGTAATCCACTGGGTGCGAGAAGCCAAGGGCCAGGTTCAAAACCGTGCCTTTTGCTTGCGCTTTGTAACCAACACCGACCAGCTGGAGCTTACGCTCGAAGCCTTGGCTTACGCCTTGGACCATGTTGTTTACCAACGCACGCGTGGTACCGGCCATTGCGCGAGTTTGTTGATCGCCATTGCGAGCAGCGAAACGCAGCTCACCAGCTTCTTCAACGATCTCAACGGACGAATGGATGTTCAGTTCAAGAGTACCCTTGGCACCCTTCACCGAAAGCTGTTGGCCTGCGAATTTTACTTCGACACCGGCTGGCAGCTTAACGGGGTTCTTAGCGACGCGAGACATGCTTATCCCCCCTTAGAACACAGTGCAAAGAACTTCGCCGCCGACACCGGCAGCGCGCGCAGCACGATCCGTCATCACACCTTTGTTGGTGGAGACGATAGACACGCCAAGACCGCCACGAACTTTCGGCAGATCTTCAACGGACTTGTACTGACGCAGGCCTGGACGGCTAACGCGCTTCACTTCCTCGATGACCGGACGGCCTTCGAAGTACTTCAGCTCGATGGACAGCAGTGGCTTGATTTCGCTGCTGATCTGATAACCCGCAATGTAGCCTTCGTCTTTCAGGACTTTGGCAACAGCTACCTTCAACGTGGAAGATGGCATGCTTACGACGGACTTTTCAGCCATCTGGGCATTACGGATACGAGTTAGCATGTCCGCTAACGGGTCCTGCATACTCATGGGCTAGACGCTCCTAATACAAAAAAATTAGCCTTGCGGCTACATATGTCACCGAGAATCTCCGGGCATAAAACACACGGGCTCAGGCGAGCCGCGTATTTTAGACACACTCCGGAAATGAAACAAGCCCCAAAAGGGGCTTGTTCCAGATTCTAGGCCACCGGCGGTCAGTATCTTGCGATCCTGGCCACCGAGACTTCGAAAGTACTTACCAGCTGGCTTTAACCAGACCAGGTACGTCACCACGCATTGCCGCTTCACGCAGTTTGTTACGGCCGAGGCCGAACTTGCGGTAAACGCCGTGTGGACGACCGGTCAGGCGGCAGCGGTTACGCATGCGCGAAGCGCTTGCGTCACGTGGCTGCTTCTGCAGAGCTACTGTAGCTTCCCAACGCGCTTCTGGACTTGCGTTCAGATCAACGATGATAGCTTTCAGTGCTGCACGCTTCTTGGCGTACTTGGCAACCGTGAGCTGACGCTTCAGCTCGCGGTTTTTCATGCTCATCTTGGCCATGGTCCTACTCCAATCAGTTGCGGAACGGGAATTTGAACGCACGCAGCAGAGCGCGGCCTTCATCATCGTTCTTGGCAGTGGTGGTCAGGGTGATGTCCAGACCGCGGAGAGCATCGATCTTGTCGTAGTCGATTTCCGGGAAGATGATCTGCTCTTTCACGCCCATGCTGTAGTTACCACGACCATCGAAGGACTTGGCATTCAGGCCGCGGAAGTCGCGAACCCGAGGCAGGGAGATCGACAGCAGACGATCCAGGAACTCGTACATACGCTCACGGCGCAGAGTCACTTTGACACCGATCGGCCAACCTTCACGGACTTTAAAGCCAGCGATGGATTTCCGAGCGTAAGTCACAACGACTTTTTGACCGGTGATCTTTTCCAGGTCAGCAACAGCGTGCTCGATGACTTTTTTGTCACCGATCGCCTCGCCCAGACCCATGTTCAGGGTGATTTTGGTAACGCGCGGAACTTCCATCACGTTCGAAAGCTTAAGTTCTTCCTTAAGCTTCGGAGCGATTTCCTTCCGGTAAATCTCTTTTAGTCGTGCCATGGTCTTATCTACCTAGCAGTGTTCAAGCATCAACCGCTTTTTGGGTCGACTTGAAGACACGAATTTTCTTACCGTCTTCTACTTTGAAACCAACGCGGTCAGCCTTGTTGGTTTCGCCGTTGAAGATGGCGACGTTAGAAGCGTGCAATGGCGCTTCTTTCTCGACGATACCGCCCTGTACGCCCGACGCGGGGTTAGGCTTGGTATGACGCTTGACCAGGTTCAGACCACCAATGACCAGACGGTCATCAGCAAGAACCTTCAGCACCTTACCGCGCTTACCTTTGTCTTTGCCGGCGATCACGATGATCTCGTCGTCACGACGAATCTTTTGCATGTCGGATCTCCTTACAGCACTTCTGGGGCGAGCGAGACGATCTTCATGAACTTCTCAGTACGAAGTTCACGGGTCACTGGCCCAAAGATACGGGTGCCGATCGGCTCTTGCTTGTTGTTCAGAAGAACAGCAGCGTTGCCATCAAAGCGGATAATGGAGCCATCAGCACGACGTACGCCGTGACGAGTGCGGACTACAACAGCAGTCATCACTTGGCCTTTTTTCACTTTACCGCGAGGAATTGCTTCCTTCACGGTAACTTTGATGATGTCACCGATACCAGCGTAACGACGATGGGAGCCACCCAGCACCTTGATGCACATAACACGGCGAGCGCCGCTGTTATCGGCCACATCGAGCATGGATTGAGTCTGAATCATATAATTTCTCCGACCCCTAGTCCTTAGACTTCCACAGCGCGTTCGAGAACATCAACCAGTGCCCAAGACTTGGTCTTGGCCAGCGGACGAGTTTCACGAATAGTGACTTTGTCGCCGATGTGGCACTGATTGGTTTCGTCGTGCGCGTGCAGCTTAGTCGAACGCTTAACATATTTACCGTAGATCGGGTGCTTAACGCGACGCTCGATCAAAACGGTGATGGTTTTGTCCATCTTGTCGCTGACAACACGGCCAGTCAGCGTACGGACAGTCTTTTCGGCTTCAGCCATGATCACTTACCTGCCTGCTGGTTGAGCACAGTCTTCACGCGAGCGATGTCACGCTTAACTTGCGAGAGCAGATGAGACTGCCCCAACTGGCCAGTTGCTTTCTGCATACGCAGATTGAACTGGTCGCGCAGCAGGCCGAGCAGTTGCTCGTTCAGCTGCTGTGCGGATTTTTCACGAAGTTCATTCGCTTTCATCACATCACCGTCCGTTTAACAAAGGCGGTGGCGAGCGGCAGCTTTGCAGCAGCCAGGGCAAAAGCCTCACGCGCCAGCTCTTCAGTTACACCCTCGATTTCATACAGGACTTTGCCTGGCTGAATCTGGGCTACCCAGTATTCCACGTTACCCTTACCTTTACCCATCCGAACCTCGAGAGGCTTTTTGGAGATCGGCTTGTCCGGGAATACACGGATCCAGATCTTGCCGCCACGTTTAACGTGACGGGTCAGAGCACGACGCGCTGACTCGATCTGACGAGCGGTGAGACGACCACGAGCTACAGACTTCAGCGCGAACTCGCCGAAGCTGACTTTGCTACCGCGCTGAGCCAGACCACGGTTGTGGCCTGTCATCTGCTTGCGGAACTTCGTACGCTTAGGTTGCAACATTTGGCGTACCCCTTACTTAGCAGCTTTTTTACGAGGCGCTGGTGCTTGTGGTTTCAGTTCTTCTTGGCGACCACCAATTACTTCGCCCTTGAAGATCCAAACCTTTACACCGATCACACCGTAAGTGGTGTGAGCTTCGTAGTTGGCATAGTCGATGTCGGCACGCAGGGTGTGCAATGGCACACGACCTTCGCGATACCATTCAGTACGTGCGATTTCAGCACCGCCGAGACGACCGCTCACTTGGATTTTGATGCCTTTGGCACCAATGCGCATGGCGTTCTGTACAGCGCGCTTCATAGCACGACGGAACATTACGCGGCGCTCCAGCTGCTGAGCTACGCTCTGCGCAACCAGCATACCGTCGAGCTCCGGCTTGCGGATCTCTTCGATATTGATGTGCACAGGCACACCCATTTGCTTGGTCAGGTCCTGACGCAGTTTCTCAACATCTTCACCTTTCTTCCCGATAACGATACCTGGACGAGCGGTGTGGATGGTGATACGTGCAGTTTGCGCCGGACGATGGATATCGATACGGCTTACGGACGCGCTTTTTAGTTTGTCTTGGAGATACTCACGCACCTTCAGATCAGCGAACAAATAGTCCGCATAAGTCCGACCGTCTGCGTACCAGACGGAGGTGTGCTCCTTGACGATTCCCAGGCGAATGCCAATGGGATGTACTTTCTGACCCATCTCTTCGACTCCGTTACTTGTCAGCAACCTTGACAGTGATATGGCAAGACCGCTTGACGATGCGATCAGCACGGCCTTTGGCACGCGGCATGATACGCTTCAGCGAACGCCCTTCGTTGACGAAAACGGTGCTGACCTTCAGGTCATCAACGTCTGCGCCTTCGTTATGCTCGGCGTTGGCTACGGCCGACTCCAGCACTTTCTTCATGATCTCGGCGGCTTTCTTACTGCTGAAAGCCAACAGGTTGAGCGCTTCGCCCACCTTCTTCCCGCGGATCTGGTCGGCGACCAAGCGGGCTTTCTGGGCGGAGATTCGAGCGCCCGACAACTTAGCGGCTACTTCCATTTCCTAACCCCTTAACGCTTGGCTTTCTTGTCTGCCACGTGCCCACGATAAGTGCGGGTACCGGCAAACTCGCCCAGTTTGTGGCCGACCATGTCTTCGTTAACGAGAACTGGGACGTGCTGACGACCGTTGTGTACTGCGATGGTCAAACCGACCATTTGTGGCAGGATCATAGAACGGCGCGACCAGGTCTTAACTGGTTTGCGATCGTTCTTTTCCGCCGCCACTTCGATCTTCTTCAGTAGGTGAAGATCAATAAAAGGACCTTTTTTCAGAGAACGTGGCACTGTCGTATCCCTCTATTTACTTGCGACGACGGACGATCATTTTGTCGGTACGCTTATTACCACGAGTCTTCGCGCCCTTAGTCGGGAAGCCCCATGGCGATACCGGATGACGACCACCAGAGGTACGACCTTCACCACCACCGTGTGGGTGGTCAACCGGGTTCATGGCAACACCACGAACGGTTGGGCGAACGCCACGCCAGCGTTTGGCACCAGCTTTACCCAGCGAACGCAGGCTGTGCTCGGAGTTCGAGACTTCGCCCAGGGTCGCACGGCATTCAGCCAGTACTTTACGCATCTCACCAGAACGCAGACGCAGGGTCACGTAGACACCTTCACGAGCGATCAGCTGAGCCGAAGCACCAGCGGAACGAGCGATCTGTGCGCCTTTACCTGGCTTCAATTCGATGCCGTGTACGGTGCTACCAACTGGAATGTTACGCAGTTGCAGAGCGTTGCCCGGCTTGATCGGTGCCAGGGCACCTGCGATCAGCTGGTCGCCAGCACTCACGCCTTTAGGCGCGATGATGTAGCGACGCTCGCCATCTGCGTACAGCAGCAGAGCGATGTGAGCAGTACGGTTTGGATCGTATTCGATACGCTCGACAGTGGCAGAGATGCCATCTTTGTCGTTGCGACGGAAATCGACCAGACGATAATGCTGCTTATGGCCACCACCGATGTGACGAGTGGTAATGCGACCATTGTTGTTACGACCACCAGTCTTCGATTTCTTCTCGAGCAGCGGTGCGTGAGGAGCGCCTTTATGCAGCTCCTGGTTGACCACCTTGACCACAAAACGGCGGCCAGGGGAAGTCGGTTTGCATTTAACGATTGCCATGATGCACCCCTTCCTTACTCAGCACTGCTGCTGAAATCGAGATCTTGGCCTGGCTGAAGGGAGATAACTGCCTTCTTCCAGTCATTACGCTTGCCCAGACCGCGAGCAGTGCGCTTGCTCTTACCCAGAACATTCAGGGTAGTAACACGCTCTACTTTCACGCTGAACAGGCTTTCGACGGCCTTCTTGATTTCCAGCTTGGTTGCGTCAGTTGCAACCTTGAAAACGAACTGGCCTTTCTTGTCAGCCAGAACCGTAGCCTTTTCGGAAACGTGCGGGCCAAGCAGAACTTTAAATACGCGTTCCTGGTTCATCCCAGCAGCTCCTCGAATTTCTTCACGGCCGACACGGTGATCAACACCTTGTCGTATGCGATCAGACTAACTGGATCGGAACCTTGCACGTCACGTACATCAACGTGTGGCAGGTTGCGAGCAGCCAGGTACAGGTTCTGATCAACAGCTTCAGACACGATCAGGACATCAGTCAGACCCATGCCGTTCAGCTTGTTCAGCAGATCTTTGGTTTTCGGCGCTTCAACAGCGAAGTCCTGAACCACGACCAGACGATCAGTACGCACGAGTTCAGCAAGGATGGAGCGCAGTGCTGCGCGATACATCTTCTTGTTGAGCTTCTGAGAGTGATCCTGTGGACGAGCTGCGAAAGTGGTACCGCCGCCACGCCAGATTGGGCTACGGATAGTACCGGCACGAGCACGGCCAGTACCTTTCTGACGCCAAGGGCGCTTACCGCCACCACGAACGTCGGAACGGGTCTTTTGCTGCTTGCTACCTTGACGGCCGCCGGCCATGTAGGCCACGACTGCTTGGTGAACGAGCGTCTCGTTGAATTCGCCGCCAAATGTCAGTTCGGAAACTTCGATCGCTTGAGCGTCATTTACATTTAATTGCATGTCAGCTTCCCCTTAACCGCGAGCCTTGGCCGCTGGACGTACAACCAGGTTGCCGCCAGTAGCGCCAGGAACAGCACCCTTGACCAACAACAGATTGCGTTCAGCGTCGACGCGCACTACTTCGAGGGACTGCACGGTCACGCGCTCAGCGCCCATATGACCGGACATTTTTTTGCCCTTGAATACACGACCAGGAGTCTGGCACTGGCCAATAGAGCCCGGGACGCGGTGGGAAACGGAGTTACCGTGAGTGTTGTCTTGGCCACGGAAATTCCAACGCTTGATCGTACCCTGGAAGCCTTTACCCTTGGACTGACCGGTTACATCAACCAGTTGACCAGCGGCGAAGATTTCAGCGTTGATCAGATCGCCAGCCTGGTAGTCACCATCTTCAAGACGGAACTCCATAACAGTACGACCAGCTGCAACGTTTGCTTTAGCGAAGTGACCTGCTTGAGCAGCAGTCACGCGCGAAGCACGACGCTCGCCGACAGTGACTTGCACTGCACGATAGCCATCGGTTTCTTCAGTTTTGAACTGGGTGACGCGATTCGGCTCGATCTCAATGACCGTGACCGGAATGGAGACACCTTCTTCGGTGAAAATACGGGTCATACCGCATTTACGACCGACTACACCAATAGTCATGTTGTAAACCTCATGAGTGTACGGGGCTTTCACCCGCTATGGCCGCCCATTTCAGAGCGTTACACGACTAAGACCCGAGTCTTAGCCGAGGCTGATCTGTACTTCCACACCGGCCGCCAGATCAAGCTTCATAAGTGCATCAACGGTTTTATCCGTTGGCTGGACGATGTCCAGAACGCGCTTATGAGTACGGATCTCGTACTGGTCACGCGCGTCTTTGTTGACGTGCGGGGAGACCAGAACGGTGAACCGCTCTTTGCGGGTAGGCAGTGGAATAGGACCACGCACTTGTGCCCCAGTACGTTTCGCGGTTTCCACGATTTCCTGGGTGGATTGGTCGATCAGGCGATGGTCAAAAGCCTTCAACCTGATACGGATTTGCTGATTTTGCATTGGATTTCAGACTCCGGCTGCTATTCCCACCGAGCGCACTGCGCCCGTTAAAAGGAGGCGCAATTCTATAGACGCCCCAGATAGGTGTCAACCCAATAAAAAAGCCCCCGCTGAGCGGGGGCTTTTCAAAGCATCGAAGCTATCTCAGAAGAGATACTTACTCGATGATTTTAGCTACAACGCCAGCACCAACGGTACGGCCGCCTTCACGGATTGCGAAGCGCAGACCGTCTTCCATTGCGATGGTTTTGATCAGGGTGACAACCATTTTGATGTTGTCGCCTGGCATTACCATTTCAACGCCTTCCGGCAGTTCGCAGTTACCAGTCACGTCAGTAGTACGGAAGTAGAACTGTGGACGGTAGCCTTTGAAGAACGGAGTGTGACGACCGCCTTCTTCTTTGCTCAGCACGTACACTTCAGCTTCGAACTTGGTGTGCGGCTTAACCGAACCTGGCTTAACCAGAACCTGGCCACGCTCAACGTCGTCACGCTTGGTACCACGCAGCAGAACGCCGCAGTTCTCGCCAGCACGACCTTCGTCGAGCAGCTTACGGAACATTTCAACACCGGTGCAGGTGGTGACGGTAGTGTCACGCAGACCAACGATTTCCAGTGGATCCTGAACCTTGACGATACCGCGCTCGATACGACCAGTTACAACAGTACCGCGACCGGAGATCGAGAATACGTCTTCGATTGGCATCAGGAACGGCTTGTCGATAACACGAACTGGATCTGGGATGTAGCTGTCCAGAGTCTCAACCAGTTTACGAACGGACGTGGTGCCCATTTCGTTATCGTCTTTGCCTTCCAGAGCCATACGAGCAGAACCGATGATGATCGGAGTGTCGTCGCCTGGGAAGTCGTAAGTGCTCAGCAGATCGCGCACTTCCATCTCAACCAGTTCCAGCAGCTCAGCGTCGTCTACCAGGTCGGCCTTGTTCAGGTAAACCACGATGTACGGAACGCCTACCTGACGGGACAGCAGGATGTGCTCACGGGTTTGTGGCATCGGACCATCAGCGGCCGAGCAAACCAGGATTGCGCCGTCCATCTGGGCAGCACCGGTGATCATGTTCTTCACATAGTCAGCGTGACCTGGGCAGTCAACGTGAGCGTAGTGACGGATCAGCGAGTTGTATTCAACGTGCGCGGTGTTGATGGTGATACCACGAGCTTTTTCTTCTGGCGCGCTGTCGATTTTATCGAAATCAACGATTGCGGAACCGAATACTTCGGAGCAAACGCGAGTCAGAGCAGCAGTCAGAGTGGTTTTACCATGGTCAACGTGACCGATAGTGCCAACGTTGACGTGCGGTAGGGAACGATCAAATTTTTCTTTAGCCACGACAATTAACTCCTTGCCTAAAGGACTGAATCAGCCTTGTTTTTTGGATACAGTTTCAGCGATGTGCGCCGGAGCTGTGTTGTATTTTTTGAATTCCATAGAGTAGCTTGCGCGACCCTGGGACATGGAGCGAACGTCGGTCGCGTAACCGAACATCTCACCCAACGGAACCTCGGCGCGAATCACTTTGCCGGAAACCGTGTCTTCCATACCCAAGATCATGCCGCGACGACGGTTAAGGTCGCCCATGACATCACCCATATAGTCTTCAGGTGTAACAACTTCTACCGCCATGATTGGCTCAAGCAACTCACCACCGCCCTTCTGGGCCAGTTGCTTGGTTGCCATGGAAGCAGCCACCTTAAACGCCATCTCGTTGGAGTCGACGTCGTGGTAAGAACCGTCAAAAACGGTTGCTTTCAGGCCGATCAGCGGATAGCCGGCAACAACACCGTTCTTCATCTGCTCTTCGATACCCTTCTGGATAGCAGGGATGTATTCCTTAGGAACAACACCACCTACTACTTCGTTCACGAATTGCAGACCTTCCTGACCTTCGTCAGCAGGAGCAAAACGGATCCAGCAGTGACCGAACTGACCACGACCGCCGGACTGACGAACGAACTTGCCTTCGATTTCACAGTTCTTCGTGATGCGCTCACGATAGGAAACCTGAGGCTTACCGATGTTGGCTTCGACGTTGAACTCACGGCGCATCCGGTCAACCAGGATGTCCAGGTGCAACTCGCCCATGCCGGAGATGATCGTTTGACCAGTCTCTTCATCAGTCTTGACGCGGAAAGATGGATCTTCCTGAGCAAGTTTGCCCAGTGCAATACCCATTTTTTCCTGGTCATCCTTGGTCTTAGGCTCTACGGCAACCGAGATAACCGGCTCCGGGAAGTCCATGCGAACCAGGATGATTGGCTTAGCAGCGTCGCACAAGGTCTCACCAGTGGTGACATCCTTCATGCCGATCAAGGCCGCGATGTCACCAGCGCGTACTTCCTTGATCTCTTCACGGGCGTTTGCGTGCATTTGCACCATACGACCCACACGCTCTTTCTTGCCCTTGACCGAGTTGATCACGCCGTCGCCGGAGGCCAACACGCCCGAGTAAACGCGGACGAAAGTCAGGGTACCCACGAATGGGTCGGTAGCGATCTTGAACGCCAGAGCCGAGAACGGCTCGCTGTCGTCAGCGTGACGCTCCATCTCTTCTTCCTCGTTATCAGGGTTAGTACCCTTGATAGCAGGAATGTCAGTTGGAGCAGGCAGATAGTCGATAACGGCGTCGAGAACCAGGGGAACACCCTTGTTCTTGAAGGAAGAACCGCAAACAGCCAAGACGATCTCACCAGCGATAGTACGCTGACGCAGAGCAGCCTTGATTTCCACGTTGGTGAGTTCTTCACCTTCGAGGTACTTGTTCATCAGCTCTTCACTGGCTTCGGCAGCAGCCTCAACCAGGTTATTGCGCCACTCGTCAGCCAGCTCCTGCAATTCTGCAGGGATAGGCTTACGAACAGGAACCATACCTTTGTCGGCGTCATTCCAGTAGACGGCTTCCATGGTGATCAGATCGATCTGGCCCTGGAAGTTGTCTTCGGAACCGATAGCCAATTGGATTGGCACCGGAGTGTGACCCAGACGCTGCTTGATCTGACCGATCACGCGCAGGAAGTTCGCACCAGCACGGTCCATCTTGTTTACGTAAACAAGACGCGGAACACCGTACTTGTTGGCTTGACGCCATACGGTTTCCGACTGAGGCTCAACGCCCGAAGTACCGCAGAACACAACGACCGCGCCGTCGAGTACACGCAGGGAACGCTCAACTTCAATGGTGAAGTCTACGTGGCCCGGGGTATCGATTACGTTGAAGCGGTGCTCGTCCTTGTACTGCTTGGCAGAACCTTTCCAGAAGGCGGTAATAGCAGCAGAAGTAATGGTAATACCACGCTCCTGCTCCTGAACCATCCAGTCTGTGGTCGCGGCGCCATCATGCACCTCGCCCATTTTGTGACTTTTGCCGGTGTAAAACAGTACGCGCTCGGTGGTGGTGGTTTTACCAGCATCCACGTGAGCAACGATACCGATGTTACGGTAGCGGCTAATCGGAGTAGTACGAGCCATAAAGCCCTCGCAAAATTAGTGAAGCTAAGATTAGAAGCGGTAGTGCGAGAAAGCTTTGTTAGCTTCAGCCATACGGTGCACGTCTTCACGCTTCTTAACAGCAGCACCTTTACCTTCAGCAGCGTCCAACAGCTCGCCGGCCAAACGCAGAGCCATAGACTTCTCGCCGCGCTTACGGGCGAAGTCTACCAACCAGCGCATTGCCAGGGCGTTACGACGGGACGGACGAACTTCGACCGGAACCTGGTAAGTAGCACCGCCTACACGGCGCGACTTCACTTCGACCAGCGGAGCGATGGCGTCGAGAGCTTTCTCGAAGATTTCCAGGGGGTCGCTGTTCTTGCGTTCTTTAACCTTTTCCAGCGCGCCATAAACGATACGCTCGGCAACGGCTTTCTTGCCGCTTTCCATCACGTGGTTCATGAACTTGGCCAGAATTTGGCTTCCGTATTTTGGATCGTCAAGCACTTCGCGCTTGGCTGCTACGCGTCTTCTTGGCATGGATAAGCCCTCAAACGGTCTTCAGGTTCGTTCGGAATCGGTGCCCTTGCGGGACGCCTCCGACCTTACTCTTATCGACTCAGAAAATAAGATGATTCAGTTTACAAAAAGCCGCTACTACTTAGGCTTCTTGGTACCGTACTTCGAACGACCCTGGTTACGACCTTTAACGCCGGAAGTATCCAAGGAGCCGCGTACGGTGTGGTAACGAACACCTGGCAAGTCTTTTACACGACCGCCGCGGATCAGTACCACGCTGTGCTCTTGCAGGTTGTGACCTTCACCACCGATGTACGAGGAAACCTCGAAACCGTTGGTCAGGCGCACACGGCATACTTTACGCAGTGCCGAGTTAGGTTTTTTCGGCGTAGTGGTATACACGCGAGTGCATACGCCACGACGTTGCGGGCAGTTCTGCAGCGCAGGTACGTCGGATTTCTCGACGATACGCTTACGCGGCTGACGTACCAGCTGGTTGATAGTTGCCATCTACTAGCTCCACTGTTGTCTTGCGACGCTATTGTCTTGCAAGAAAAGCAAAATGGCAGGAACGAATTCCCGCCAAATTTAGGGGTACAAGAGTCTAAAGAGGATCTTGCCCCCAGTCAAGGCAAGGCCCCGACCTCCCCCTCCATCGAAACCCGACAAAACTGTCTTGTTCCGACGAACGGGGCTGCCAGGGCCCGGACTTATTTATCGCAGAACTCAGTTACCGCTAGAGTTCAGCGCTTCGGTCAGTGCAGCTTCCACTTCACTGGCGCTTACGCGCAGCGGCTTGTCGAGTTCACGGCGACGCTTACGCTCGCTGTGGTAGGCCAAGCCGGTACCGGCCGGGATCAGTCGACCCACAACCACGTTTTCTTTCAGGCCGCGCAGGTAATCGCGCTTGCCGGTTACCGCTGCTTCGGTCAGTACGCGAGTGGTCTCCTGGAAGGAGGCCGCCGAGATGAACGACTCAGTGGACAACGACGCCTTGGTGATACCCAGCAACACGCGAGTGAACTTGGAAACAAATTTCTCTTCGGTTGCCAGACGCTCGTTTTCTACCAGTACGTGAGTCAGTTCCATCTGGTCGCCCTTGATGAAACTCGAATCGCCGGACTCAGCGATTTCAACTTTACGCAGCATCTGACGCAGGATGGTCTCGATGTGCTTATCGTTGATCTTCACGCCTTGCAGACGGTAAACGTCCTGGATCTCGTTAACGATGTACTTGGCCAGCGCACTCACACCCAGCAGACGCAGGATGTCGTGTGGATCGCTCGGACCGTCGGAGATAACTTCGCCGCGGTTTACCTGTTCGCCTTCGAACACGTTCAGGTGACGCCACTTCGGAATCAGCTCTTCATACGGATCGCTACCGTCGTTCGGGGTAATGACCAGACGGCGCTTGCCCTTGGTCTCTTTACCGAACGCGATGGTGCCGCTGACTTCAGCCAGGATCGACGCTTCTTTCGGACGACGAGCTTCGAACAAGTCGGCAACACGCGGCAGACCACCAGTGATGTCACGGGTCTTCGAAGTTTCTTGCGGGATACGCGCGATAACATCACCGATCGCGATCTTCGCACCATCCGCTACACCGACCAGGGCGTTGGCTGGCAGGAAGTACTGAGCGATAACGTCAGTGCCTGGCAGCAACAGATCCTTGCCGTTGTCATCGACCATCTTCACGGCAGGACGGATGTCTTTACCGGCAGCTGGACGATCTTTGGCGTCGAGTACTTCAATGTTGGTCATACCGGTCAATTCGTCAGTCTGACGCTTGATCGTGATGCCTTCTTCCATGCCCACGTAGGTCACGGTACCTTTCATTTCGGTAACGATTGGGTGAGTGTGCGGATCCCACTTGGCCACGATTGCGCCAGCGTCGACCTTGTCACCTTCTTTAACCGAAATCACAGCACCGTACGGCAGCTTGTAACGCTCACGCTCACGACCGAAGTCATCAGCAATCGCCAGCTCACCGGAACGGGACACAGCAACCAGGTGGCCATCCACTCGCTCAACGTGTTTCAGGTTGTGCAGACGGACAGTACCGCCATTCTTCACCTGAACGCTGTCGGCTGCGGAGGTCCGGCTTGCCGCACCACCGATGTGGAACGTACGCATGGTCAGCTGGGTACCCGGCTCACCGATGGACTGGGCAGCGATAACGCCGACCGCTTCACCGATGTTCACCTGGTGGCCACGAGCCAAGTCACGGCCGTAGCACTTGGCGCAGATACCGTAGCGGGTTTCGCAGCTGATCGGCGAGCGAACAATCACTTCGTCGATGCTGTTGAGTTCGATGAACTCGACCCACTTCTCATCCACCAGGGTGCCGGCAGGAACGATAACTTCCTCGGTACCTGGCTTGAACACGTCACGGGCAATAACACGACCCAATACGCGCTCACCCAGCGGCTCTACAACGTCACCGCCTTCAATGTGCGGAGTCATCAGCAGGCCGTGCTCGGTGCCGCAATCGATCTCGGTTACAACCAGATCTTGTGCAACGTCTACCAGACGACGAGTCAGGTAACCGGAGTTAGCGGTTTTCAACGCGGTATCCGCCAGACCTTTACGAGCACCGTGAGTAGAGATGAAGTACTGAAGTACGCTCAAACCTTCACGGAAGTTCGCAGTAATCGGCGTTTCGATGATGGAACCGTCCGGCTTGGCCATCAGGCCACGCATACCGGCGAGCTGACGGATCTGCGCAGCAGAACCCCGTGCGCCCGAGTCGGCCATCATGTACATCGAGTTGAAAGACTCTTGATCGACTTCCACGCCATGACGGTCGATAACCTTCTCTTTCGAGAGGTTGGCCATCATTGCCTTGGACACTTCGTCGTTGGCCTTGGACCAAAGGTCGATCACTTTGTTGTACTTCTCGCCCTGGGTTACCAGGCCGGAGGCGTACTGGCTCTCGATCTCTTTCACTTCGTCAGTAGCAGCACTGATGATGCGGGCTTTTTCATCCGGGATAACGAAGTCGTTAACACCGATGGAAACGCCGGAAATGGTCGAATAAGCAAAACCGGTGTACATCAACTGGTCAGCGAAGATCACGGTCTCTTTCAGACCAACCACGCGGTAGCACTGGTTGATCAGCTTGGAGATCGCCTTTTTCTTCATCGGCAGGTTGACGACGTCGTACGACAGACCTTTTGGCACAACCTGGTACAACAGCGCACGGCCGACAGTGGTGTCGACGATACGGGTGTTGCTCACGCTGCCGCCGTCACGGTCGTTGACGGTTTCGTGAATGCGCACTTTGACCTTGGCGTGCAGTGCGGCTTCGCCGGCACGGAACACACGGTCAACTTCTTGCAGGTCAGCGAACACACGACCTTCGCCCTTGGCGTTGATCGCTTCACGGGTCATGTAGTACAGACCCAATACAACGTCCTGCGACGGAACGATGATTGGCTCACCGTTGGCTGGCGACAGAATGTTGTTGGTCGACATCATCAACGCACGCGCTTCCAACTGGGCTTCCAGTGTCAGCGGTACGTGCACGGCCATTTGGTCGCCGTCGAAGTCGGCGTTGTACGCAGCACAGACCAGAGGGTGCAGCTGGATAGCCTTACCTTCGATCAGTACCGGTTCAAACGCCTGGATACCCAGACGGTGAAGGGTCGGTGCACGGTTGAGGAGGACCGGGTGTTCGCGAATCACTTCAGCGAGAACGTCCCAAACCTCTGGCAGTTCGCGCTCGACCATTTTCTTGGCCGCTTTGATCGTGGTCGCGAGACCGCGCATTTCCAGCTTGCCGAAGATGAAAGGCTTGAACAGCTCAAGCGCCATCTTCTTAGGCAGACCGCACTGGTGCAGACGCAGGGTCGGGCCTACGGTAATTACCGAACGACCGGAGTAGTCAACACGCTTACCGAGCAAGTTCTGACGGAAACGACCTTGCTTACCCTTGATCATGTCAGCCAGGGATTTCAGAGGACGCTTGTTGGAACCGGTAATAGCGCGGCCACGACGACCGTTGTCGAGCAAGGCGTCGACCGCTTCTTGCAACATACGCTTTTCGTTGCGCACGATGATGTCCGGAGCGGACAGATCAAGCAGGCGCTTCAAGCGGTTGTTACGGTTGATCACGCGGCGGTACAGGTCGTTGAGGTCGGACGTCGCGAAACGACCACCGTCCAACGGTACCAGCGGACGCAGGTCTGGCGGCAGAACCGGCAGAACAGTCAGCACCATCCACTCTGGCAGGTTGCCGGAACCCTGGAAGGCTTCCATCAACTTCAGACGCTTGGACAGCTTCTTGATCTTGGTTTCGGAGTTGGTTTGCGGAATTTCTTCACGCAGGCGGCCAATCTCGTGCTCCAGGTCGATAGCGTGCAGCAGTTCGCGGACAGCTTCGGCACCCATGCGGGCATCGAAATCGTCGCCGAACTCTTCCAGCGCTTCGAAGTACTGCTCGTCGTTGAGCAGCTGACCTTTTTCAAGGGTGGTCATGCCTGGGTCGATAACGACATAGCTCTCGAAGTAGAGAACGCGCTCGATATCACGCAGGGTCATGTCCATCAGCAAGCCGATACGGGACGGCAGCGATTTCAGGAACCAGATGTGGGCAACCGGCGAAGCCAGCTCGATGTGCGCCATGCGCTCACGACGAACCTTGGCCAGTGCAACTTCAACGCCGCACTTCTCGCAGATCACACCACGGTGCTTCAAGCGCTTGTACTTACCGCACAGGCACTCGTAATCCTTTACCGGGCCAAAGATCTTGGCGCAGAACAGGCCGTCACGCTCAGGTTTGAACGTACGGTAGTTGATGGTTTCCGGCTTTTTAACTTCACCGAACGACCACGAACGGATCATCTCAGGCGATGCCAATCCAATACGGATGGCGTCGAACTCTTCGACTTGACCCTGGTTTTTCAGCAAATTCAGTAGGTCTTTCAAGGCCTTTCCTCCTGGCGGAGCAGAGAGCGGGCATCACTGCCCCGCTCTCGATTCGCGTCACGTGTTATTCGGTTTCCAGATCGATATCGATGCCGAGGGAACGAATTTCTTTGATCAACACGTTGAAAGACTCGGGCATGCCCGGCTCCATACGGTGATCGCCGTCCACGATGTTTTTGTACATCTTGGTACGACCGTTCACATCGTCCGACTTCACTGTGAGCATTTCTTGCAGAGTGTATGCAGCACCGTATGCTTCCAGTGCCCAGACCTCCATCTCCCCGAAACGCTGACCACCGAACTGAGCCTTACCACCCAGCGGCTGCTGGGTAACCAGGCTGTACGAACCGGTAGAACGAGCGTGCATCTTGTCGTCTACCAAGTGGTTCAGCTTCAGCATGTACATGTAGCCAACAGTAACCGGGCGCTCGAACTTGTTGCCGGTACGGCCGTCGAACAGCTGCATCTGGCCGCTTTCTGGCAGGTCTGCCAGTTTCAGCATGGCCTTGATTTCGCTTTCCTTGGCACCGTCGAACACCGGGGTAGCCATTGGAACGCCGCCGCGCAGGTTTTTCGCCAGATCCAGGATTTCCTGGTCGGAGAAAGTGTCCAGCTCTTCTTTGCGGCCGCCGATCTCGTTGTAGATCTCGTGCAGGAACTTACGCAGGTCTGCGACCTTGCGCTGCTCTTCGATCATACGGTTGATCTTCTCGCCCAGACCTTTAGCCGCGAGGCCCAGGTGGGTTTCAAGGATCTGACCAACGTTCATACGCGAAGGTACGCCCAACGGGTTGAGGACGACGTCGACCGGGGTGCCATTGGCATCGTGCGGCATGTCTTCAACCGGCATGATCACGGAGACCACACCTTTGTTACCGTGACGACCGGCCATCTTGTCGCCCGGCTGAATGCGACGACGGATTGCCAGGTAAACCTTGACGATTTTCAGCACGCCTGGAGCCAGGTCATCGCCCTGCTGCAGTTTGCGCTTCTTGTCTTCGAACTTGTCGTCCAGCAGACGGCGGCGATCAACGATGTAGGCCTGGGCCTTCTCGAGCTGCTCGTTCAGAGCATCTTCAGCCATGCGCAGTTTGAACCACTGGCCGTGCTCAAGACCGTCGAGGATTTCGTCGGTGATATCCTGACCTTTCTTCAGACCTGCGCCGCCTTCAGCCTTGTGGCCTACCAGGGCAGAACGCAGACGTTCGAAGGTCGCGCCTTCAACGATACGGAACTCTTCGTTCAAATCCTTGCGGATTTCGTCGAGTTGAGTCTTCTCGATGGACAGTGCACGAGCATCACGCTCGACGCCGTCACGGGTGAAGACCTGTACGTCGATGACAGTACCCTTGGTACCAGTAGGTACGCGCAGGGAGGTGTCTTTAACGTCGCTGGCTTTTTCGCCGAAGATGGCACGCAGCAGCTTCTCTTCCGGAGTCAGTTGGGTCTCGCCTTTCGGAGTGACCTTACCGACCAGGATGTCGCCAGCGCCAACTTCAGCACCTACGTAAACGATACCGGCTTCGTCCAGCTTGTTCAGCGCAGCTTCACCCACGTTCGGGATGTCTGCAGTGATTTCCTCTGGCCCAAGCTTGGTGTCACGTGCCACACAGGTCAGTTCCTGGATGTGGATCGTGGTGAAACGGTCTTCTTGAACAACACGCTCGGACAGGCAGATGGAGTCTTCGAAGTTGAAGCCGTTCCACGCCATGAACGCGATGCGCATGTTCTGACCCAGAGCCAACTCACCCATATCGGTGGACGGACCGTCGGCCATGATGTCGCTACGCTGAACGCGATCACCCTTACGCACCAGCGGACGCTGGTTGATGCAGGTGTTCTGGTTCGAGCGGGTGTATTTGGTCAGGTTGTAGATGTCGACACCGGCTTCGCCAGTTTCAACTTCGTCATCGGCAACACGAACCACGATACGGCTGGCATCAACAGAGTCGATCACGCCGCCACGACGAGCCACGACGCAAACGCCGGAGTCACGGGCTACGTTACGCTCCATGCCGGTACCTACCAGCGGCTTGTCAGCGCGCAGGGTCGGTACAGCTTGACGCTGCATGTTGGAACCCATCAACGCACGGTTGGCGTCATCGTGTTCCAGGAACGGGATCAGCGATGCTGCAACCGAAACTACCTGCTTGGGCGATACGTCCATCAAGGTGACGTCTTCCGGCGCCTTGACGGTGAACTCGTTCAAGTGACGAACAGCTACCAGCTCGTCGATCAGGACTTTCTTGTCGTTCATCGTGGCCGAAGCCTGAGCGATCACGTGATCAGCTTCTTCGATGGCGGACAGGAAGACGATCTCGTCGGTGACCAGGGCGTCTTTCACCACGCGGTACGGGCTCTCGAGGAAGCCGTACTGGTTGGTGCGCGCATAGGCAGCCAGGGAGTTGATCAGACCGATGTTCGGACCTTCCGGCGTTTCGATCGGGCAAACACGACCGTAGTGCGTCGGGTGTACGTCACGAACTTCAAAGCCAGCACGCTCACGGGTCAGACCGCCCGGGCCCAGTGCAGAAACACGGCGCTTGTGGGTGATCTCGGAGAGCGGGTTGTTCTGGTCCATGAACTGCGAAAGCTGGCTGGAGCCGAAGAACTCTTTCACCGCCGCAGCCACTGGCTTGGCGTTGATCAGGTCTTGCGGCATCAGGCCTTCGCTTTCGGCCATCGACAGACGCTCTTTGACCGCACGCTCAACACGTACCAGGCCAACGCGGAACTGGTTCTCGGCCATTTCGCCTACGCAGCGAACACGACGGTTACCCAGGTGGTCGATGTCATCGACGATGCCTTTACCATTACGGATGTCGACCAGAGTCTTCAGGACCGCAACGATGTCTTCCTTGCACAGCACGCCCGAACCTTCGATCTCGGTACGACCGATACGACGGTTGAACTTCATCCGGCCGACCGCAGACAGGTCATAGCGCTCAGGGCTGAAGAACAGGTTGTTGAACAGGGTTTCGGCAGCGTCTTTGGTTGGTGGCTCGCCTGGACGCATCATGCGATAGATTTCGACCAGCGCTTCCAATTGGTTGCTGGTGGAGTCGATCTTCAGGGTGTCGGAGACGAACGGACCGCAGTCGATATCGTTGGTGTACAGGGTCTCGATGCGAACAACCTGGGCCTTGGCGATTTTTGCCAGGATCTCGGTGTTCAGCTCGGTGTTGCACTCAGCCAGGATCTCGCCTGTCGCCGGGTGAACGATAACCTTGGCGGTAGTGCGGCCCAGGACGTAGTCCAGAGGCACGTCCAGCGACTTGATACCGGCTTTTTCGATCTGGTTGATGTGGCGCGCAGTAATACGACGGCCAGCCTCAACAATGACCTTGCCCTTCTCATCCTGGATGTCCAGGACGGCAATTTCACCACGCAGACGCGAAGCAATCAGTTCCAGGCTGAGGGTTTCATCCTTCAGGCTGAATACGTTGGTGGTGTAGAAAGCGTCCAGCACTTGCTCAGTGGTATAGCCGAGCGCGCGCAGCAGTACCGAGGCCGGCAGCTTGCGACGACGGTCGATACGCACGAACACGCAGTCTTTAGGGTCGAACTCGAAGTCCAACCACGAACCACGGTACGGAATGATCCGCGCGGAGTACAGGAGCTTACCGGAGCTGTGCGTCTTGCCGCGGTCGTGGTCGAAGAACACGCCCGGGGAACGGTGCAGCTGGGAAACGATTACACGCTCGGTACCGTTGATAACGAAGGTACCGTTCTCAGTCATCAATGGGATTTCGCCCATGTAGACTTCTTGCTCTTTGATGTCCTTGATCGCTTTGTTCGACGATTCTTTGTCGAAAATGATCAGACGAACTTTTACCCGCAAAGGTACGGCGTACGTAACACCGCGCAACACGCATTCTTTGACATCAAATGCCGGTTCGCCCAGGCGATAACCGACGTACTCCAGCGCAGCATTGCCGGAGTAGCTGATGATCGGGAAAACGGATTTGAAGGCCGCATGCAGGCCCACGTCGCGGAACTGATCTTTGGTCGCTCCCGCCTGCAAGAATTCACGATACGAATCCAGCTGGATAGCCAGAAGGTACGGGACATCCATGACGTCCGGCAACTTGCTAAAGTCCTTGCGGATACGTTTTTTCTCAGTATATGAGTAAGCCATCAGCGTTCCCCAGCTTGGTCACCTGCTTGTTTGGCCCCCCCGACGGGAGCAGCCAGAAAATCTTGCAAACCCCTTGGTTTGCACCACCGCATCGGGTGGCTACAGCGCGTTAGTGGCGGCGACCGAGTCGACAGCCAAGAACGGAAAAAGGCCGGTGGCAAGAGCCACCAGCCATCAGCCTTCAGCTTAACGCTTGGGCTGGAAACGCAAGGTCGATGCTTACTTCAGCTCGACTTTAGCGCCTGCTTCTTCCAGTACTGCTTTGGCTTTGTCAGCAGCGTCTTTGGACACAGCTTCCAGAACCTGGGCAGGAGCGCCGTCAACTACAGCCTTGGCTTCTTTCAGGCCCAGACCGGTCAGTTCACGTACTGCCTTGATCACGTTTACTTTCTTCTCGCCAGCTTCCAGCAGCATGACGTTGAATTCGGTTTGCTCTTCAGCAGCAACAGCAGCAACAGCTGGGCCAGCGGAAGCAGCGGCAGCGGAAACGCCGAATTTTTCTTCGAAAGCTTTGATCAGCTCAACAACCTGCAGAACCGACATTTCAGCTACGGCGTTGAGGATATCGTCTTGGGAGATAGACATTGCTGTATTTCCTGAATTGGGGGACGGCCTACGCGGCCATCGAAATAAACAAAAAAACGCGAGAGACGTTGCTCAGCCTTAGGCTGCTGCAGCTTCTTTTTGCTCGCGAACTGCGGCCAGAGTACGAGCCAGCTTGCTGGTAGCGCCTTGAATCACGCTCATCAGCTGCGAAATAGCTTCGTTACGGGTCGGCAGTGTTGCCAGTACGTCGATTTGGTTAGCTGCGAGGAACTTGCCCTCGAACGCAGCTGCCTTGATCTCGAACTTATCCTGACTCTTGGCGAATTCCTTGAACAAACGGGCAGCAGCGCCTGGATGGTCCTTGGAAAACGCGATCAGAGTCGGGCCGGTGAACACGTCGTTGAGGACACTGTATTCAGTGTCAGCAACAGCGCGCTTGAGCAGGGTGTTACGTACAACACGTACGTATACGCCAGCTTCACGAGCCTCTTTACGGAGTCCGGTCATAGCGCCTACTGTCACACCACGGGCATCAGCCACGACAGCGGACAGAGCAGCTTTGGCAGCCTCGTTGACTTCAGCGACGATGGCCTTCTTGTCTTCGAGATTAATTGCCACGGGTTTAACTCCTGCTTGTTACCGTTTCATCTGGCCTAGGCCGGATGTCGTTTTGGTGTCTGATTCGGTAAGGAACCGGGAGCACCATCTGCGTAGGCTTGATGGTTTAAGACTTGCGTCGCCTACGGTCTTGGATAGCCCCCGCCAGGCAGGGACCCCAATTTTTCAATTGGCGCAATCACTTGCGCCAACCTGTGTCTTATACGTCCAGCGAACCCTGGTCGATGACCAGACCTGGGCCCATAGTGGTGCTCAGGGTAACGCGCTTGACGTAGATACCTTTCGAAGAAGCTGGCTTGATACGCTTCAGATCAGCGATCAGGGCTTCAACGTTTTCCTTCAGCTTGACGGCGTCGAAGCCGACCTTGCCAACGGAAGTGTGAATGATGCCGTTTTTGTCGGTGCGATAACGAACCTGACCAGCCTTGGCGTTTTTAACCGCGGTAGCTACGTCTGGAGTTACGGTACCGACTTTCGGGTTAGGCATCAGACCACGTGGACCCAGGATCTGACCCAACTGACCTACAACGCGCATTGCATCCGGGGAGGCAATAACTACGTCGTAGTTCAGGTCGCCGCCTTTCATTTCGGCAGCCAGGTCGTCCATGCCAACGCGATCAGCGCCAGCAGCCAGAGCAGCTTCAGCTGCCGGGCCTTGGGTGAAGACAGCAACACGTACAGTCTTGCCAGTACCGTGTGGCAGCACAGTAGCGCTACGAACGACCTGGTCGGATTTACGTGGGTCAACACCCAGGTTTACAGCAACGTCAACGGACTCGCTGAACTTGACAGTCGACAGCTCGGTCAGCAGAGCAGCAGCGTCTACAAAGTTGTAGGACTTGCCCGCTTCGATTTTGCCGGCGATAGCCTTTTGGCGCTTGGTCAGCTTAGCCATTACACACCCTCCACGTTAAGGCCCATGCTACGAGCAGAACCGGCGATGGTACGCACGGCTGCATCCATATCAGCTGCAGTCAGATCCGCGTTTTTGGTTTTCGCGATTTCTTCCAGCTGAGCACGAGTTACGGTGCCAACCTTAACGGTGTTCGGACGAGCGGAACCGCTAGTCAGACCAGCAGCTTTCTTCAACAGAACCGAAGCCGGGGTCGACTTGGTTTCGAAAGTGAAGCTACGGTCGCTGTATACAGTGATGATCACTGGAGTCGGCAGACCTGGCTCAATACCCTGGGTACGGGCGTTGAAGGCCTTGCAGAATTCCATGATGTTCACGCCGTGCTGACCCAGAGCTGGACCGACGGGTGGGCTAGGGTTGGCCTGAGCGGCCTTCACTTGCAGCTTGATGTAAGCGGTAATCTTCTTGGCCATGAGGCACTCCAATTACGGGTTCAAGCGCCTCGAAAGGCTCCCCGGTTACTTGCGCGTTTATCCCAGTGACGACAAAACCCCACAGCCTAAGGCTGCGGGGTTGGGATGCTTTGTCAGCTAGACCTTTTCGACCTGGCTGAACTCCAACTCTACCGGAGTAGAGCGACCGAAAATGAGCACCGCCACTTGGATCCGGCTCTTTTCGTAGTTAACTTCTTCGACAGTACCGTTGAAATCAGCAAACGGACCATCAGTGACACGAACAACCTCACCCGGCTCGAACAACGTCTTCGGCTTCGGCTTATCGCTACCGTCAGCAACACGACGCAGAATCGCTTCTGCTTCTTTGTCAGTGATCGGTGCAGGCTTATCAGCGGTACCGCCAATGAAGCCCATGACGCGAGGAGTGTCCTTGACCAAGTGCCAAGTACCCTCATTCATGTCCATCTGTACCAGCACATAGCCAGGGAAGAACTTGCGCTCGCTTTTGCGTTTCTGGCCATTACGCATTTCAACCACTTCTTCAGTGGGAACCAGAATTTCGCCGAAGCCATCTTCCATGCCTGCCAGCTTTACGCGCTCTAGCAAAGAGCGCATAACATGCTTCTCGTAACCCGAGTAAGCATGCACAACGTACCAACGCTTAGCCACGGGACACCCTTAGCCAACAATCAAGGAAACAAGCCAGCCGAGCAGGGAATCAAGACCCCACAACAGCAACGCCATAACCAGAACAACAGCCACAACAATCAGCGTGGTCTGCGTGGTTTCTTGGCGAGTTGGCCAAACGACTTTACGTATTTCGGTGCGAGCTTCCTTTACCAGCACAGCGAAAGACTTACCCTTTACTGTCTGCAGACCAATGAAAACGGCCACAGCAGCAAGAGCAAGCAATACGAGTACGCGGTACAGGATCGGCGAAGCAGAATAATACTGATTGCCAACAACGCCTACGACCACCAAAGCGACGACAGCGAGCCACTTAACCAGATCGAAACGAGAGCTTTGAGCTTCAGCCTTAGGAGTCATCTATGAAGATCCTGTGAAAAGAAAGCCAGATACACCACGTGAATCTGGCAGGTCAGGAGGGAATCGAACCCCCAACCTACGGTTTTGGAGACCGTCGCTCTGCCAATTGAGCTACTGACCTAAAACAAAATCAGGCCGACCATTATGCAGGCCTGAAAAAGACTTTACAACAACCAACCCCAATAGACTTGAAACAACCCGATAACACCAGGCAAAACAAGATCAAGCCGAGGCAGCTGTTAAAACAAAGGCAGATATTTTCATATCTGCCTTGTTATATGGAGCTCTTGAGCGGATTTGAACCGCTGACCTCACCCTTACCAAGGGTGTGCTCTACCAACTGAGCTACAAGAGCGAAACACCTTGCACAACCTGCAAACTTGGAGCGGGTAGCGGGAATCGAACCCGCATCATCAGCTTGGAAGGCTGAGGTTCTACCACTAAACTATACCCGCGGAGCTTGCAGCTCACGCTAAAAATGGTGGAGGGGGAAGGATTCGAACCTTCGAAGTCGTAGACGTCAGATTTACAGTCTGATCCCTTTGGCCGCTCGGGAACCCCTCCTAAGCGAGCCGGCATTTTACATTACGCCGACCTTCTGTCAAGCATTTTCTCATTAAAAATATGAGGTTAGCTGCGTGACGATCGCTTCACACCAACTTCCCAAGAGGGTCATCACTGTGGAGCGGGCGCCATTCTATGCAAACTATTCGACAGTTGCAATGCCTTCGCACGGCATTATTTTATGTTTTAACTCATTGAATTCATTAGCAAGGCTTTCAAAAGGCAGATCGTCAGCCAGACGGCGGCTTTCAGGCGCTACACGCAACCAGAAAGAAGGCGCACCCGCTGAGACCAACGACTGGATCCGGACCCTGATATCCAGACTGATAAGCCGCTGCTCCAGGAACTGCGCTTGCTCATGACTCGAAAACCCTCCGATATACAAGCAGCCAGCAGGCGCCTCCGGAGCCCTGGCCTTGTCACGCCGCGACACAGAGTCCGCCGACTCGCTCAGCAGCTGAATATCCTGCTGGGAGCCCCGGTACAGCGCCAACGGAGTGACATCCTTCGCACGCAGCGGAGCCTCTTGCTGGTGCCAGACGTAATAAAAAACATTGAGGACCAGCAGCAACAGAAACAACCAACGCATAAAAACCTCAGGACAAAGGGCACGCCATCGCCAAGCCAACAAATACCAGGTCCGGAACGAAGCGAGCGCCCGGCAAGGCGTCAGCGACCAACTCCGCATCCCCCCCCGTAAGAAACACCGAGAAGTCCTCCCCCCAATAACTGCGAGCCAGCTCCAGCTGTGACTGAGCAAAACCGCGGAGCATGAGCGTACAACCTCGTTCAACGGCTTGGGCAGTGGTACGGCCAGGCACCAGGCTTTCCAACGCACGCTCAGCAGCAACATCGTCATACCGTATTTTACGGGTATGGGTTCGCAGCTGATTGCGCATCAGGGGCATGCCCGGGCAGATAAATCCTCCAAGATGCTCGCCATCAGCCGTGATGAAATCGGCAGTGGCCGCCGTACCAAAATCAAGCACCAGACATGCTCCCGAGGCTAGCTGGAAGCCTCCAAGCATCGCCAGCCAACGATCCAGCCCTAGACGGGCGTAGTCTTCATACCCATTGCGCACGCCGGCCATTTCACGCGACGGCGCAGCACAGCTGATAGAAACACCAAAGGCCGCAACCAACACACCCGCCAGGCGGTTCGTCTCTTCCTGCGCGCGAACGCTGACCAATCTGCAATGCTGCAGCGACAGTCCAGTCAACGAATGAAGGCTACCCAGCAACGCCACATCGGAATCAACAACCCCTTCAGCAAAAACGGCTGAGTGACTTGCCTTGAGTACTCGCCATTTGATGAAACTATTCCCACAGTCGAGCTCAAGAATCATCACGCAACCTCAGGCTTAGCTCACCACCACTGTATATTTTCTCAACACCGTTTACTTCGAGACGTAGAGCGCCTTGATCATCAATACCCAGCACAACCCCGTCCACCTGGTTAACACCTGCGATCAATGACACCGCCTTTCCCTGCCATAGATGATTTTGCTCCCACTCCTGGCGAATTACTGAAAAGCCGGAATCTCTATGATGATCGAGATAACCTTGTAACGCCTGACTCAGGTGTGCGACCAGATGATTTCGGTCTACCGCACGACCTGTTTCGAGCTGTATTGATGTCCACTGCTGATCCACTTCCGCGGCGCTCTGCATGTTCGCATTGATACCAATACCGAGCACTACATGGCATACGTCAGCAGGGTCCCCTACCAATTCAAGAAGGATGCCAGCTATCTTCTTCGAACCAACGAGCACGTCATTAGGCCACTTCAAACCCGAACCGTGGACACCAAAGTCGCGCAACGTTTGCATCACCGCCAAGCCCACGACGAGACTCAGCCCTTCTAGCTGTCGTAAACCGCCATCGATACGAAGCACAAGGCTGTAGTAAACATTCTGTGCAAATGGACTGACCCATTTACGCCCTCGACGCCCCCTTCCTGCGGTCTGCTGTTCTGAGAGAACAAGGAACGGCGCCACCTGCCCCGCCTCAATACGGCGCAAAGCCTCGGCATTAGTGGAGCCGATGGTCTCGGATATAAAAACTGAACCTGCGCAGACCTGCGACTTGAGGGCGATCTCATCAGCGCTCAATAGAACCAGCGGGGACGCCAATTGATAGCCCCTCCCCCTGACCTTGTGAATTGTCAGATCCAGCTCGATCTCCAGATGCTGGAGTTGCTTCCACACAGCACTACGACTGACGCCCAGGGCGGCGCCTAGCGCTTCACCCGAGTGGAATCGGCCATCTTTCAGAAGTTTTAACAACGTCAGCATGCAAGTCTCGCCTCACAATGAGGCACGCATGATAGCCATGCGCAGAGCCATTGCATAGAAAGCAAGCTGGCTTATGGCGAGAGCGCAGGGACAGCTTGCTTTCTATGCAATGGCGATAGGCCAGAACCTTTTCGACCGCCCAAAACAAAACCCCTGTTTGCGTTAGCAAACAGGGGTTCTGGAATTTAATCTTGACGATGACCTACTCTCACATGGGGAAACCCCACACTACCATCGGCGATGCATCGTTTCA